>JAZLBF010000028.1:0-85892 GCA_045613565.1 Bacteroidaceae bacterium | reverse complement strand
CCAACGACACAAAGACAGATGGAAACAAGATGATAGTAGCGGCACCCCCAGCATCAGTATCCATCAGTCGTTAATCAAGCGAAGATTTGATTAACATCTATCGAAGAACAAACACCCCACAAGGAAATAAAATCATGTCTTTTCATGTTTCATCAGTTGATAATCAAAGAAATCTTTCGCTCGTCGCTAATCGCTAAACGCTCATCGCTAATAGGCCATCGTGTGAAGGGTCATTAGCTTTGAAAATTCGTGTTTAATCCGTCAAATCGTGTTGTTAAGAATACCTTTCCGTTCTCCGTTTTCCCTTTTCCGTTTTCTACTTTCCACTTCTCTCCTCCCTTTTCCCGTCCTCTCAAACAAAATGTCGATCTCCTATGAGAAGATTTATTTTCCAGCGCAAAGGTACTAATATTCATTGATATTCACAAATTTAGCTTTGTCTTTTTTCTCTTAAATTTCTAGATTGTGCTAAACAAACCATATAATGTTTAGCTAAATTTCATTTGCGCTTATCCATAAGTCCCTATAAATCAATAGCAATTTTGTTGGTGTATATCTTCTCATAGAAGATCTACATTTTTTTTATGTGCCAGACAAAGGAAAAATAGTTGGTTACATAGAAGGAATTAGTGAACAAAACTAGAGGTTATTAACTACAGAAAGCGCAAAACATTGTTACTATGGGTTACAGAAGTACAGGAATGCAAAATCTGATGCGAATAGAGTCTCTAATCGCTAACAACATACAAAACATCCTTCAGAAAGAGAATGGTAATCAGAATCATATCTATCTCTATAATGCAGGCGAGTTATGGGTAGCGTTTGAAAAATCAGCGTTTCAGTTAGAGCAAATTTCTGACGATATAAACACCACTATGGTAATGCGCCTTAAGGATCGCCCTTTCCCCCTGGTTTTTAACACTATTTCTGACACCAAGGTACAAGGACTCTGCAAACAAAAAAGAACCCTTCAAAAGTTAATACAGATTTCTGCTTCACCTATGGACAATGAAATGTTCAACAATTGGTACAGAGACCTAGTGACAGAATAACGTTAAATCCACCTTTTATAATAATACATATGCCATATCATCCAGAACCATCCACACTTCTTGCTTCATGGAAAGACACTGCCCTTGTGACTTCCAGTGAAGCATCTCGTTGGTACGTTCTCCGCAGTTCAGAAAATAATGCTGTTACTGTGGCTCAACAACTTTCCACATTTGGCATTCAGGCCTTCACTCCCTTGGAGTATCGTGCCAGCCTTATTGGTGAAAGCAAGGTGTGGCATCAGGTTCCATCACAGCCTGATTTGTTGTTCGTCTTTGCTTCATACGATACACTGCGCTCTCTCATGGGACACCCAGAATTTGAGTCGCTTCATTTCGTATGCGACAACGTGGATGCTACAAAACCTCTCACTCCTTCGGCAGACGAAGTAGACAATCTCATACGTATCATTCAGGCAAGCGTGCCTCAATCATATTCCGTCAGCGACAACGAGATACACTATCGTCCTGGTGGCTTAGTTCAGGTAACTGACGGACCCTTCAAAGGCATCATCGGTCGTGTAGCTAGAATACACACCCAAACACGGGTAGTGGTCAGCATCCCCGGAGTCATCTCATATGCTACCACGTATATTCCTTCAGCATTCATGAAGCGGATGACAGTGATGAACGACTTTTAAAACGGAAAGCGGAAATCGGAAATCGGAAATCTGCGAGTAAGCGAGAGTAGAATCAAGCTCGCTTGAATTATGCCAAGCGTGAGCAGATTCAAGACGACAATGTCGGCTTAAAACGGAAAAGTTTACTCATCTTCGCTAGGCGCTCAATACTCACCGTTAATCAAAACGTGTATAAGTTCCGTTCTGTGTTGTGCGAAGCTACGACACAGTCCCCAGCAGAGGACCCGGAAAATAAACGAGTATAAATTCGAGTCTCAATTCGCGTTGTTAAACAAAGAACTAGAGTAGAAATGACAGATAAAGGACTAAAGACTCTCGACTAAAGATAAAAATATTTCTTAATTGTAAACCAGATAAAATATGAAGTACTTACACACAGCCAGCGAGTGGTATTTTTCCAGAAACACCCTTCCACACTGGGGCGTCCTATTCCTGGACACCCTAATTGTACTCTTCGCTTGTCTTTTGGGGCAATTTATTGACTCCAGTATCAATCATACTAGCGAATCAGCACTATCTATAGTATGTGGCATTACTGTCAGTGCACTTCTTTATATCATCTCCTTCCTGGTGTTTAGGACCAACAGGGGTATCATACGTTATTCTTCCTTCATCGATTTGCAGAGAATAGCCCTGGCTACCATCGTTGCAGCCGTACTTAACATCTTGGTATGGGGCATTACATCGGCTTATCCCTTCATTTCTTTGCCTGGCCCCTACGGTATTGTCATCACCTTTATTGTTACCACCATGCTCATGTGGATGGTTCGTGTCACTGTCAAGCGTCTCTTTGACAATTTCAAGACAGATGCAGCCACTCCCGTTGCCATATATGGTACCAAAGCTGGTGGTATCTCTTTGGCAAAGAGCATTCTATCATACAATACAAAGAAATACAGCCTTATAGCCTTTATCTCTGATGGTGCCGAGATGAAAGATACCACTCTGCTTGGCAAACGTGTATATCTCAATCACAAGGGTATAGCCCAGCAAATGAAGGAACTGGGAGTGCAAACCCTTCTCGTTTCTCCCCTCAAGAGCGAAATCTTCCGCCAAAACACAGAGATGGTAGACGAATTCCTTGTTGCCGGTATCCGCATCATGATGATGCCTGCTGCAGAAGAGTGGGATGGTAAGACAGAGCTTACACATCAGAATCTTAAGGAAGTAGACATCGAAGACCTCCTTCCTCGCGAGAAGATAGAAGTGGACATGAATGCCATTGGTGCGCTCCTCCAGGACAAGGTCATCCTCATCACCGGTGCTGCCGGCTCTATCGGTTCCGAGATGGTACGTCAGATAGCCATCTATCATCCCTCATCCCTCGTCCTCATCGACCAGGCAGAGACTCCCATGCACGACATCCGTCTGATGATGGCACGCCAGTTCCCTAATATCAAGAGCCATACCATCGTCAGCAGCATTGCCAACAAGGAGCACATGGAACAAATCTTTGCCACACATCGCCCCGACTACGTATTCCATGCTGCAGCCTACAAACATGTCCCCATGATGGAGGACAATCCAGGCATCGCTGTACAGAACAATATATACGGTACACGCGTGATAGCAGACCTCGCTGTCAAGTACGAAACCAAAAAGTTCGTCATGATATCTACCGACAAGGCCGTTAATCCCACCAACGTCATGGGATGTTCCAAGCGTATCTGCGAGATATACTGTCAGTCGCTCAACAAAGCCATCGTCGAGGGCAAGGTTCAGGGTATCACCCAGTTCGTCACCACCCGCTTCGGCAATGTACTTGGCAGCAACGGTAGCGTAATCCCCATTTTCAAGGAACAATTAAAGAAAGGCGGTCCCATCACCGTTACCCATCCCGATATCATCCGTTTCTTCATGCTTATCCCCGAAGCATGCAAATTGGTTCTCGAGGCAGGTACTGCCGGCAAGGGTGGTGAAATCTTCGTCTTCGACATGGGAGCTCCCGTCAGAATCGTAGACCTCGCCAAGCGTATGATCAAGCTCTCTGGAGCTCAAAACATAGACATCAAGTTCACCGGACTCCGTGATGGAGAGAAGCTCTACGAAGAAGTCCTCAACGATCAGGAGCAGACCAAGCCCACGCATCATCCCAAGATCATGATAGCCTCAGTCCGCGAGTACGACTACGAAGTCGCCGTAGCCAACGAAGACCGACTCCGCGACATATCCTACACCCACGACGACATGGCGATAGTAAAACTAATGAAAGAGATAGTACCAGAATACAAGAGTAAATGCTCCAAGTACGAAGTACTCGATTAACGTTTAACGTTGAGCGATTAGCGACCCCATGTAAACGATTAACGTTTAACGTTTAGCGTTTAACGTTTAACGACCTCGACCTTAAAGACCTTAAAGACCTTAGTGACCTTATCCGCTCAACGCTAATCGCTAGTCGCTCAACGAGAAATAGATTTCGCTCCTCGAATCCCCGTCGTACCCCTACGACGATATCTCTAGGCAGAAAAGTTGCCCGTCGTACCCCTACGACGATGTCTCTAGGCAGAAAAGTGATGCTGTCGTACCCCTACGACGATATCTCTAGGCAGAAAAGTTGCCTGTCGTACCCCTACGACGATGTCTCTAGGCAGAAAAGTTGCCCGTCGTACCCCTACGACGATGTCTCTAGGCAGAAAAGTGCTATTGTCGTCACAAAAAGAGATATAACGTAAAGTATTAAGAACTCTAGTCATCATCGGATGACAAATAAAAATATTTATTCACCAATTAAATTATCTAGCATTATGAAGCAGATTAATGATTTAGGAACAACCCGCCTACGCAACGAGGAGTTGTTCGGACATGTCAAGAAGACATTAAGTAGTGGTCGTGCTATGCTTCCCTCAGAAGAAGCCAAGGTAATTTTGGATGAATTTGAGGAGTCAATCAACAAGTTTGATGAACAGTTAGAGCTTAGTCGCAAAAACTCCTTCACCACCAAGCAGCTAGACGCTGACCAAGAGTTCGACAGAACCTTTGTTCATGCCTTCGAGTATGCTCGCATCATGCCTTACTTCCCAGTACTAGCAGCTGCAGAGGCAGCTGAGAAGATACTAGCTATCTTTGAGCGTTATGGTAACTTCACCCAACTTGGTTACACCGAGGAGTATGCCAAGGCTCACAACTTGGTACAGGACGTAGAAGCCCTGGGCGAGGCTGTACTAACTGCTGCAAACTTCACCCCTTGGTTGGATGAGCTCAAACTTAAGCATGCACAATTCACCGTGTTGCGTGAGAGCAAACAAGCCGAAGATACCAACACCATCACTGGCGCCACTAAGGAAGCACGCAAGGAGGTTGAAGAAGCATACCGTATCTTTGTCAAGAAGATTAATGCTATGTGCTTGATTATGGGCGAAGAAAAGTATGGCCCCTACATCGACCAGGTCAACACCTACGTAGCAGAGATGCAAACCATCCTCAAGGCACGCACCACACGCAATGCCAACAAGAAGGAAGAAGAGGGTGGTGAAGAAGAAACACCTGAGACACCAGAGACAGAGAATGAATAAGACTCAGGAAAAGTAATTTAGACTGAACAGTGCCTGACACTGTTGGGCACTGTTTGGTTTTATGTGAGTTTGGAAATAAGGAAATTGAATATATATAAAATGAATCAACTTAAAGCTGGTGCAGCATTGAATTACGTTGTTATCATCCTCAATATGTTAGTGGGATTGTTGTATACCCCTTATATGTTGCGAATGATGGGACAGAGTGAATATGGATTGTATTCTCTTGTGGCCTCTGTTATTTCTTATCTTACAGTATTAGACTTAGGGTTGGGAAATGCTATTATTCGATACACCGCAAAGTTCCGTGCTGAGGGCAAGACAACCGAACAATATGAGATGTTCGGTATGTTTCTATTTCTCTATATAATTATTGGAGTGATAGCTTTTGTTTTAGGTTTTGGCCTTTATTTTAATGTTGAAACACTTTTTGGAGGAACCATGACTCTAGATGAATTGGATAAGGCTCGTATAATGATGCTTTTTCTTATTTTCAATCTTGGCGTAACCTTTCCGATGAGCATCTTTGGCTCTATTATAACGGCTTATGAACGCTTTGTTTTTCCCAAGGTGGTAAATATAGTGCGTATCATACTCAATACGGTGATAATGATTTGTTTGTTGGAGATGGGTTATAAGGCTGTAGAGATGGTATTACTCCAAACCGTATTTAATTTATTGACACTTATAATCAATTTCTTATATTGTAAGTATAAGCTTGAAATTAAGATATTCTTCCGCAATTTTCAGTGGGGTTTCCTTAAGGAAGTCGCAGTTTATTCATTCTGGATATTCTTGAATGTTATTATGGATCGTATCTATTGGAGTACGGGGCAGTTAGTATTGGGTGCATTTGTGGGAACCGCTGCTGTCGCGGTTTTTGCCGTAGCGATACAACTTGAAGGAATCTATATGCAGTTCTCTACTGCAATTGCAGGCGTCTTTTTACCCAAGGTGACGAGTATGGTCGCTCGTAATGATAATCGAAAACAAATATCAGACCTCTTTATTCGCACTGGTCGTATTCAATATATAGTGATTGCTCTCATTCTTACTGGATTCATTGTTTTTGGGCGTGACTTTATTAACTTGTGGGCAGGAACAGACTATGATAGCGCTTATATCATAACGTTATTATTCTTCATCAGTTTGTCTATTCCAATGCTTCAGAACTTAGGAATAACTATCCTGCAAGCTCGTAATCAGATGAGGTTCCGTTCATTGGTTTATATTGGTATAGCTTCGGTTAGTTTGGCATTCCAAATAGTTTTGGCTAAGCAATATGGAGGTCTTGGTTGTGCTATTTCTATTGCAGGAGCCTTGCTGTTAGGTCAAGGCTTAATAATGAATGTATACTACCATAAGAAGCAAGGATTAGATATTTTAGCTTTTTGGTGTGAGATTCTTAAGATGTCTGTCGTCCCAATTGCTATGGGTATAGGGGCTATATTTATGCTTCGCAACGTCGTTTTGGATAGTTACTTGTCTTTAGGTGGTGCAGTAACTCTATTCCTAGTTATATATATACCGTTATTTTTCCTATTTAGCATGAATCAGTCGGAACGCGACCTATTTGTGAATCCAGCGAAGAGTATTATCCATAAGATTAAACTATGATTGAGATTAGAGATAAAAAAGATTGTTGTGGTTGTCATGCATGTGTTTCGGTATGTGGCAAGCACTGCATCACAATGCAGACCGATGAAGAGGGCTTTCTTTATCCAGTAGTGGATAAGGATGCTTGCACCGATTGTGGCTTATGTGAAAAGGTATGCCCTATCATCAATCAGAGTGAACCACGCAAGCCCTTGAAGGTGTATGCAGCTAAGAATCGGGATGAGGAAATCCGTCGTCAAAGTTCTTCGGGTGGTATCTTTACCTTACTAGCCGAGAAGATCATCAACGAAGGCGGCGTAGTCTTCGGTGCACGGTTTGACAAGGATTGGAACGTCATTCATGCTTGGACTGATACGATTGAAGGTATAGCTGCATTTCGTGGTAGCAAGTATGTGCAAAGTACGATTGGCGATACCTATCGAGAAGCAAGGGAATTTCTCAATCAAGGTCGTAAGGTGTTATTCTCTGGTACACCTTGTCAAATTGCTGGTTTAAGAAAGTTCCTAAGGAGAGAGTACGACAATTTATTGGCAGTAGATATTTTCTGTCACAGTTGTCCTTCTCCAGGTGTCTTTAGATGGTATATGTCTGAAGTCCTTCAAAAGGCAAAAAAAGCAAATGTTGGTAAGTGTAGTTTCTTGCAACCTTCTTTAGATAAAATTCAAACAATAGATGCGCTTGCTGAAAATGAAAATATACATATTCAACAGATAAACTTCAGAGACAAATCATCAGGCTGGAAATCCTATAGTTTTCAGTTGAAGTATAGTATTAAGGATAATGTCTCTTCAAATATGTACACCATATTAGGAAATGACAATGCTTTTATGCGTGGTTTCTTGAGTGGACTCTATGTGAGACCGAGTTGCTTTGCCTGCCCTGCTAAATCGGGCAAGAGCGGAGCGGATATAACTTTAGGAGATTATTGGGGTATTCAATCACTCATGCCCGAATTGGATGACGACCGCGGAGTTTCTGCGCTTATCGTAAATACGGAGAAAGGTAAACAAGCGTTGCATACTACAACCGCAGAGTTGCATGAAGCACCTTACGAGGATCTCTGTGCAAAGAATCCCGCTTTAGTGCATTCATGTCGTATCCCAACAAACCGTTCTCGTTTCTTTGCGCCAGGCACAACAAACTTTCATCAACGAATTCAAGTACTCTGTCGCGTACCTATGAGAAGAAGATTAAAAATAAAAGTGAGGACCTTGCTTAGTAAGGTGTTGAGCAAGGATACTAAACAATGGATTAAACGATTTATTCGAAGATTAACATGAAGATAGGAATTTTTACCCAACCGCTGAAAAGTAATTATGGTGGCATTTTACAGAATTATGCCATGCAGGTTGTCTTGAAGCGCTTAGGGCATGAACCTTGGACCGTAGATTATCTAAGGTTTACTTGGTGGGATTGGTTTGTGGTAGTTACAAAGGTAACTATACTAAAATGTTTGGGAAGAAAGTGTAAATACCCATTAACTCCTACAAAAGTGCGACGTCTGGAAAATCCGTTGCGCCGCTTTGCACTGAAATACATTCAATTGACCCAACCACGTGTGAAATATCCCAGTAAGTCTATATTGCAGTCTTATGGATTCAATGCGCTATTGGTGGGTAGCGATCAAACTTGGCGTCCTATGTACAATGGCAAAATCTACGATATGTACTTGCAATTGGCGGAAGGTATGGACGCTAAGCGTGTGGCATACGCTGCATCTTTTGGTACAGACCAATGGGAATATACTCCTGAGCAAGAAGCAGAATGTGCACGATTAGCAAATCAATTTGATGCTATCTCTGTGCGTGAAGCATCCGGAGTAGAGTTGTGTAAGGAGCATTTAGATGTTGAAGCGACTCATGTGCTCGACCCCACACTTCTGCTTACAGCGAATGATTACAATGAATTGTGTAAGGACATAGAACCTCGTGAACCTTTCGTCTTTGCTTACATATTGGATATGACAGAGCAAAAGGTTACAGAAATCAAGTCATTTGCTAAAGCAAAGGGATTGCCATATTTCATCAAGAGTGCAGACGCAGACATATCGGATGCAGATTCTATAGAACTTTGGTTATCTTATTTCCGCGATGCCGCCAATGTTATCACAGATTCCTTCCATGGTACCGCATTCTCCATCAATTACAATAAAGACTTCTTTGTGTTCCTTAATGAGCAACGTGGCAACAGTCGTTTCGATTCCTTATTAAATCTGTTTAATCTCAAGGACCGAGTTGTTACTTCTGTGAATCCTGAAAAACCGTCAATAAATTGGACTGAGGTAAACCAATTGCTCAATAGAGAACGAGAGAGATGTGAGAAATGGTTGGAAATAGCATTGAATTAACATTATAGCAACATTAGAAATGAATACACAATCTCCGAAAATATCTATTATTGTCCCCGTATATAAAGCAGAAATGTATCTGCATCGTTGTGTAGATAGCATCCTTGCCCAGACTTTCACAGACTTTGAAGTCCTACTCATAGATGACGGTAGTCCCGACCGTTCTGGTGAGATATGTGATGAGTATGCCAAAAAGGACTTTCGTGTTCGTGTCTTTCATAAGGAAAATGGTGGTGTAAGTTCTGCTCGTCAGTGCGGTATAGACAATGCCCAAGGAGAATACTCCATCCATGCAGACCCAGATGATTGGGTAGAACCTAATATGTTAGAGGATTTATATAAAAAGGCAAAGGAGGATGATGCAGACATAGTGATTTGTGACTTTTATATAAACACAGAAAAAAGGCAAATTTATCAAAAGCAACAACCAACTGCTCTTGATCATGAAACAGTTTTAAATGAACTATTCCAGCAGTTGCATGGCAGTTGCTGGAACAAACTCATTAAACGAGCTTGTTACTGTAAATATGGTGTTAAATTTGATTTGAATTTATCTCTATGCGAAGATTTGTTTTATCATGCATGTTTGTTAGTGAACTCTATCAGAGTTTCATATTTACCTAAAGCGTATTATCATTATGATTTGATTATAAATAATAATTCTATTTGCAAGAATTATTCTTACGGTTCATATCTTTATGATGTAATGTTATATGAAAAGTTTTGTGAAACACTGAAGGAATCAAAAGCTTATACATTTGCTAAAGCCTATATGGGATACTTGATTGTGCATAGGGCATTTTTAGGTAATATATTTACATCAAATGAGTTTAGAAAATATTGTGGTAAATACATAGGATGTATAAAAGATAGATTAAAAGTTACATCTTATTATAGATGGTTTTTAATTTTGTCTTGTTTAGGATGCTATAAATTATCCTATGAATTTTATTGCGTTATAAAAACAGTTATTAAAAAATAGTTGTGCTTATTAGTTGTTATTTATGAAAGTACTACAAATAAACTCTACCTATAAACATGGAGGAAGTACAGGTAGAATAGCTTTTGACTTAAGCCAAATCATGTTTCAGCATAATATAGATAATTATGTTGCATATGGTATAAATTGTTTAGAAGGACATTCTCAAAACACGTTGCTCTTACAGTCAAATTTTGAATTGAAAATTAGTCAACTGCAAAGTCGACTATTTGCGAGGCACGGTTTCTATAATATTGCTGCAACGAAAAGATTGTTAACTTATATAGATAGCATTAATCCAGATATAATACATCTCCACAATCTTCATGGTTTTTATATTCATTGCGGAATGCTTTTTGAGTATATCAAAAATAAAGATATTTCTGTTATCTGGACTCTTCATGATTGTTGGTCTTTTACTGGTTGGTGTGCCTATTTTGATTATTCAAATTGTAATAAGTGGAAAACCTTTTGCTATAATTGTCAATGCAAAAAGGATTATCCTCAAACGTGGATAACAGCAAGATCACATTCAAATTATACTCTCAAAAAAAGAACATTCAATGGAGTGAGAAATCTTATTCTAGTAACTCCATCTCAGTGGTTAGCGGATTTAACGAGAGAATCTTATTTAAGAGATTATCCAGTAAAAGTTATTAACAATGGAATAAATACAAATATATTTAGACCTCGTTTAAGTAATGTTAAGGAACAATTGGGTATCTCTGATAAAAAGATGATCCTTGCTGTTGCTGGAGGACTGGCTAAGAGAAAGGGGAGCGATTATCTACTGAAGTTACCATCAATGCTTAACGAAGATGAATGTTTAGTTATATTGGGTATCAATGTTGAGCAACAATCACTTTTACCCAAGTTAAAATGTATTGGTATCCCATACACTAATGACGTGGATAGATTAGCCGAAATATACTCAGCTGCGGATGTTTTTATAAATACAACACTTGAGGATAATTTTCCTACAACAAATCTTGAAGCTTTGGCTTGTGGTACACCTGTTATTACATTTGATACTGGTGGAAGTGTTGAACCTATATTAGACGATGAAAATGTGATAGAGGTTGGTTGTGTGAAAATAAGTAGTGTAGGAGGGGTTGTTCCTAAAGGTGATATTGTATCCATGTCGCAATTATTTAGGGATTTTTTACATTTTAAAGACAAAATTTCGATTAATCCATGTGTTGTAAAAGTTCTCAATAAGTATAATAGTGCAAATCAATATGAGAAATATATAAATTTATATAAAGAAATATTGTCCGGTGTTTAATACCGTGCGATTAGAAATACTAACTATGTATAAAGATAAAAATAGAAAATTTTTAATATCTCTATTATGCTGCTTGGCAACGCTTCAATCAGGGTTTAGGGATATCGATAAGCTTCCACTATGGAATGATACACCAGTGTATGCTTCATCGTATAGAGTCTATTCTCTGATGTCTTGGGGTGATTTATTAAGGGGGTTTACATTTTATACGGTCGATTATGAAGAAAGAGATTTGGGCTTCCCGTTATTTGTAAAATTTACACAATTATTTGTAGATGATTTTAGATTTTACATGTTCTTAACAGCAATTATATTTATAATACCGTTTGGTACTTTAATATATCGTTATGTAAAATCTTATTGGGGTATTGTATTATCGTTTCTTATTTATTTTGTTCTTTATTCAAATATTGTAAATTGCTTTATGCGTCAAGCTATTACTCTAGGTATAGTATTATGGGGAGTAAGATATATTTTATCCTCAGAATGGAAAAAATATTTTATTTTATTAGCATTAGCTTTTACTATTCATAGTTCAGCTATATTGGCTGTTCCTTTATATTTTTTACCCAAATTTAATATATCAAAGAAATGGCTGTTATTATGTATTTGCGCTTCTCCAATATTTATTTTTAATTCTCAGTATGTGCTTTCATATCTGGCATCAGGAAGTGTATATGAGAACTATGTGGATAACGACTCGAAATTACCGATTAATTATATTTTATATTTGACATGTTCTGCTTTCCTTGCTTATGTTTTTTTTGATAGAATAAGGAATGTTGCAAATTCAAAACTTATTATAGCTGGGGTGTTTGGCTCAATTTTGCTATTACCATTAGTTGCGGTTGGAAATGCAGTTTTACGAATTAGTTATTATTATACATTATTTTTAATACCGCTTATATCATTAATTCTGGAGAACATAAATGTTAATCAGACAACTCGTACACTACTATATATATGTTGTATAATTTTCTTTAGTATGTTTATTATTTGATCAATATTTGATCAATTTTAAAATTATAATTCTCAGTATTGAACCTAATTTTATTAATATGCTTCATCTATATTTATTGTATTATGGACAAATCTAAATATTATCCCAAAATTTCAATCATTACGATTTCTTACAATAGTGAGAAAACGATAGAAGAAACTATACAGAGCATCGTTTCTCAAGAATATCCCAATTTAGAATATTTAATTATTGATGGTGGTTCAAAAGATAAAACTCTTGACATCGTAGAAAAGTATCGCGATAAAATAAGTGTTGTCATCTCTGAACCGGATAAAGGCATTAGTGATGCTTTTAATAAGGGTATTCAACACGCCACAGGTGAAATCGTAGGTATCATTAATTCAGATGACATACTACTTCCTGGGGCATTACAAAGCATCGCTGATGCATATGACACAAATATTGATGTGTATAGTGGTAATGTTCTTTTTTGGGATGATAATAATAATAATACATGTATTTCAAAGCCAGATATAGATTTTAGCAAATTAAAGTTACAATATGGAGTAGCACACCCAAGTCGCTTTATAAGAAAAGATGCTTACGAAAAATGGGGAGGCTATGATTTACGCTTTCGTTATAACATGGATACAAACCTTTTATGTCGGTTCTATCAAAATGGAGCTAAATTTGTTCATATAGATAAAGAGTTGACAAAGTTCCGGATGGGTGCTACTACTGCAGATCCTATATATAAGAAGAAAGAAGACTATCGACTCTTTGTAGAATGTTATGGAGGAACGGATAAAGATTTTAAGAGAATCTGGATTCATGCAGTCATTAAATATAATATGATTAGATTAGCACAATGCATTTTTGGCAACGATTTTCGTTATACCATAAAAAACAATTGGTTTTGTAGAACCTTTTTAGGCCCAATTGCAAAATTTATTTCTTAGGCGGCAGATTCATTTATACGCACTTATATTGTGTGCAAACATCGAAGTTCCTGCTGAATTCAAGATCAATGATTCGCTATAGAAAAAGCAAAAAAACAAAGGAAACATTCAATGACAAATAACTTTATTCTTCTGTTCCTCGTAGAAAAAGTTTTTTGATTAATTTAAGAAATAATGAAAATATTAATAATTGGTAAAAACAGCTATATTGGTAATCATATAGATGAATGGTTAAAAGCATATGGACACGAAGTATATCAATTAGATGTACTTAGTTCAAAATGGAAAACCTATAATTACAGTAGCTTTGATGTAATTATACATGTAGCTGGCATTGTACACCAACCTAATTGTAAGGATTGGGGACTTTATAAATCGGTGAATTGTGATATGCCTATTGCAATTGCAAATATGGCAAAAGCACAAGGTGTTAAGGGATATATTTTCTTCAGCACCATGGGGGTATATGATGCTAGGAAGTCACTCAAGGGAAGCATAATCGACGAGCATACTCCAACCATAAAAGAGGGAAATTCTATGTACGGGAAGAGTAAACTCATGGCTGAAGAAGGACTCAAAGATTTGCAAGATGTAAACTTCTTTATGGCGATAGTACGTCCTCCAAGTGTTTATGGAAAAGACTGCAGAGGAGGATATATTACAGGATTCAAAAGTATTGCGACTAATTTACCTCTTATACCTAAGGCTTTTAATGACGCAAAACAAAGCTTTATTTATATTGACAATCTATGTGAATGTGTTCGACTTATTCTAGAAAATAAGTTGAGCGGAACATTTTGTCCTCAAGATGAAGAAATACCAAATGCAAATAGACTATTAGAAGTAATATGCAATGGTATTGGAAAGAAATATAGAGAATCATACTTGCTAGGATCAATACTCAAAGTCTTTAGTTTTGTGCCCTTAGTGAACAAAGCTTATGGAGGTATCTCTTATTCTCCAGAACTTAGCAAAATACCCGGAAAGAATTATGTAGTTGTTTCATTCCAAGAGGGAATGAAACGTACCCTTGGTTCCAAATAACTTTTGACCAACAATGAATAGAAAAAAAATAGCCTTCATTGTCGCTGTACCAATAACTGCGACAGCTTTTCTTATGGACCATATAGCTGCGCTACAGTCGCTCTATGAGGTTCATCTGATTTGTAACTTCCCCGACGAAGAAAGTAAGATGTCGTTTAGTGAAAAAGGGATTATCTGTCATAATGCTCCTATTCTGAGAAATATTAATTTGATTGGTGATCTAAAAGGTTTGTTTGCACTAAGAAAATTATTTAAGAAGGAAAAGTTTGAATGTGTACATTCAGTGACACCTAAAGCAGGGCTACTAACTGCTTTAGGAGGATGGTTGGCAGGAGTGCCTCATCGTGTGCATATATTTACAGGGCAGGTATGGGCTACGCGTAAGGGAGCAATGCGTATGCTGCTCAAGATGATGGATAAGATGATAGCTTTGCTGGATACAAACTTGCTCGTAGATGGTGAGGGACAACGACAATATCTTATCAAAAATGGTATCCTATCAGAGAAGAATAGCTCGGTACCAGCAAATGGATCAATAGCAGGTATTAAACTAGACCGATATGTAATATCAGAAGAGGTGCGTAGAGAGGAAAGAATACGTTTGGGAATTTCTGATGATAAGGTTGTTTATATTTTCCTTGGTCGCCTGAATCATGATAAGGGAATAGGAGAACTATATGAGGCCTTTAACGAACTGGTGGTTGAGTGCCCTAAAGCCGTGCTTCTATTCTATGGAATGGATGAAGAAGGATATGATAAGAAGGTTATTGATTTTCCGAATATTAAAAGAGGGCAAAACTATTTCTTTCCAGGATTGACAAGAACTCCGTTTAATGCATTGCAGGCTGGTGATGTGTTTGTCTTGCCAACCTGGCGAGAGGGTTTCGGAGTGAGTGTACTAGAGGCACAGGCTCTCGGATTGCCCGTTATCACAAGTGATGCTTATGGAGTTGTTGATGCTTCTGTAGAGGGGGAAACAGGACTTCGATGTAAAGTTGGTGATGCAGATAGTCTCTATGAGTGCATGAAGAGATATTATAATGATGCCAAGTTACGCATATCACATGGTAAAAAGGGTAGAGAACGAGTAGAGGAAGAATTTGATAATGAATATGTGACAAGAGCTTGGGTTGAATTTTATAAAAACTTATTTTCGAATTAATTGTAATTTAATTTTCAATTTTGACACATAACCTATTCTTTCAACTGCTACGTATAGCATTAGGGCATAACATCTCTCTAGATAATGCTCCAACTCAGGAGCAATGGAGTGCGCTTTACCAGATGGCTGTGAGTCAGACGCTGGTGGGTGTGTTGTATCCTGCTATAGAACGACTACCAGAGGAGCAACGTCCACCCAAGGATGTGTTGCTACAATGGTATATGATGAAGGAGCGAATAGTGCAGTCTAATCGTTTGCTGAATAAGCGTGCCGTTGAGACAATGGAGTTCTTCCATCAGAATGGTTTTGAGTGTTGTATCTTAAAGGGACAGGGGGTAGCTACATTGTACCCTAATCCGCTGTTACGTACTTCTGGTGACATCGATATTTGGTTGAGTGGTGGACGTGATAGGATATATGATTTTGCGCGTCAAAAGGGTAGGTTAGAGGGATTGACTTACATACATATCCACTATCCTTTGCATAAGGATGTTGAGGTAGAGGTGCATACTACTCCAGGGCATTTGTTTGCACCGCTGGCTAATAGAAGATTACAGCATTACTTTAAGGACAATGCAGATGAGCAATTCAAGCATGAGATAAGTTTACCAGAAGGTGTGGGGGATATCAGTGTACCAACAGATGGATTTAACAGGGTGTACATTCTTCTGCACATATATGGTCACCTGTTTGGTGAAGGTATAGGTCTGCGTCAAGTATTGGATTACTATTATGTATTGCGTCAGCCATCAACAGATGAAGAAAAGGTGCATACAATTAGGATACTTAAGGAGTTAGGTATGCTCCGCTTCACTCGTGCTATGATGTGGGTACAACAAGAAGTATTTGGATTAGAAAACAAATACTTGTTAGTAGAACCTGATGAGGTTGAAGGTCGTTTCTTGTTGTCAGAAATCATGCAATCAGGAAACTTTGGCAAATACGACGCACGCATAGACCGCAAGAATCATCATAGGCTTTTACCTCGTGTATGGAACTCCATGAAACGTAATTGGAAATTCCTTGTTCGCTATCCTCACGAAATGATATGGGATATTCCTTTTAGACTGTGGCAATATGGGTGGAGCCTTTTAACTGGATTAAAATACAAATAACAATATAAATAACAATATAAATAACAATATAAAAACGAGACTATGTACAAAAATTGTTTTAAACGTGTAATTGATTTTACCATTGTGCTGATGGCTTTATTAGTTATATGGCCATTCTTGTTGATAATCTACATTTGGTTGACTATTGCTAATAAAGGTGCTGGCGCTATATTCTATCAGGAACGCCCAGGCAAGAATGCTAAGATATTCAAGGTAATGAAGTTCAAGACTATGACTGATGAACGTGATGCAGATGGTAATCTTTTGCCTGATGCTGACAGATTAACAAAGGTTGGTAAATTTGTTCGTTCGACTTCTATTGATGAATTGCCACAGTTGATTAATGTTCTAAAGGGTGATATGGCTTTGATTGGCCCAAGACCTTTGCTAGTACAGTATCTACCGCTTTATAGCAAAGAACAAGCACGCCGTCATGAAGTGCGTCCTGGAATAACAGGATGGGCACAGTGTCATGGACGTAATGCCATCTCATGGACTAAGAAGTTTGAATTGGATGTATGGTATGTGGATAATGTTTCTCTGTTGACCGACATTAAGGTTATATTGATTACCATTAAGAAGGTATTGATGCGTGCTGATATCTCGCAGGAAGGACATGCTACAATAGAGGCATTTAATGGTAACAATTAATTTTTGTACATATGATTTTGTATGGTGCTAGTGGCCACGGCAAGGTGATTGCTGATATCTTGGAATCTTTGGATATCAAGATTGATTATATTGTAGATGATAATCCTTCTACACAGGAAATGTTGGGATATGAAGTGCATCGCAATAAGTGTTCGTATGATGAAGCAATTATTGCTATAGGAAATTGCCAAATTAGAAAACTGATTGTAGATAAACTTAATGTAAGAAGGTATGTTACAGCTGTTCATCCATCTGCAATTGTTTCTCCCCGTGCTTCTATCGAAGATGGAACTGTAGTGATGCAGGGTGCAATCATACAAACATGTGCTCATGTTGGAAAACACTGTATAATCAATACAGGAGCATCGGTAGACCATGATTGCAAAATAGGTAATTTCGTGCATATAGCTCCACATGCTACTGTTGCTGGTGGTGTAGAAATTGGTGAATGTAGTTGGATTGGTGCCGGAGCAGTAATTAAACAATATATAAAAATTGGTGCTAATTGTATGATAGGTGCTGGTGCAGTAGTAGTAAAGGACGTTCCAGATAATACCACCGTTGTGGGTATTCCTGCTAGAGATATAAATGATCGATGAATGTTTAGCAATAGCAATTTTGATAGGATTAATTTAGATAAACAATTAAATACAATACCATTATGGAAGAAAGAAAGATGATTTATCTGTGTCTGGCTCATATGAGCGAGGACGGTATGGAACAGAAATATGTGAAGGAGGCGTTTGATACCAACTGGGTGGTGCCTATGGGTCCTAATGTGACTGCCTTTGAGCAGGACCTTGCTAAGATGGCTAATAGCAAGACGGACGGTAGCGAACCTCTGGACCGTACCGTAGTGTGCCTGTCTGCTGGTACTGCTGCTGTGCATCTGGCTCTCATTGCCTGTGGTGTGAAGGCTGGTGATGAGGTTTTGGTGCAGAGCTTCACCTTCTGTGCTTCTTCGCATCCTATCACTTACCTCGGTGCTAAGCCTGTTTTTGTTGGTAGTGAGCGTGATACATGGAATATGGATCCTGCTTTGTTGGAGCAAGCGATATTGGATCGCAAGGAGAAGACTGGTAAGTATCCCAAGGCTATCGTTCCTGTAGCTCTCTATGGTATGCCTTATGACTGCGAGAAGATAATGGCGATAGCAGAAAAGTATAACATCCCTGTCATTGAGGATGCAGCCGAGGGTATGGGTTCTCGTTTCAACGGACAGGTGCTGGGTACCTTCGGTCGCTTTGGTGTGCTTTCATTCAATGGTAATAAGATGATTACTACTTCGGGTGGTGGTGCGTTGATATGTAACGGAAATGTGAAAACTGAAAACGGAAAGGTTGTAGTTACATCGTCTAGGGAGAATGCGAACGAGGTGATGTGGTACGCTACTCAGGCGCGTGATGCTTATCCATACTATGAGCATACGGCTATTGGATACAACTACCGCATGAGTAATGTGTGTGCTGGTATCGGTCGCGGACAGATGACTGTGCTGGATGCTCATATTGCGCACCACAAGCATGTACAACAGTTGTATCGCGAACTGCTGAAGGATGTGCCTGGTGTGACATTGCATGACAATCCTGCTGATGCTCGCTACAATAGTAACTTCTGGTTGTGCGCTGCTACTCTTGATCCAGAGGTAAAGATTGTTGGTCAGGAGAATGCCTACAAGGAGGTTATCAAGAGTGCAGTGGGTGGTGCTGCTGGTGTAATCAAGCAGGTGGAGAGCGCTACAACAGAGTGTCAGCCTAATGACAATGTGGAGGCTCTGCGTGTGTTCATGCTCAACAAGAAGGTGGAGTGCCGCCCTCTATGGAAGCCTATGCATAAGCAACCTGTATACGTTGATGCTTCCGTTTATACCAATGGGGTAGAGGAGGAACTCTTCAAGGTTGGCTTCTGCTTACCTGCTGGTCCCTACGTGACCGACGAGGATGTTCACTACATCGTGGATTGCATCAAGGAAGCGATTGACTGTTAACTGTTAACAGGAAACTTTATATAAAACGAATGCAAGCGTCAGGTAGTGAAGTGCTACTTGGCGTTTGATTGTTTAGGGGGGTGAGGTTTTAGGTGCTATTTTTGAATAATTCCTACGGGAAATTTGTTTAGGTTTGTGGAAATGAGTAATTTTGCAGTTGGAAAATATAAATTTGCATAACCAAATAATAGAGTGTCTTATGATGGATGTGATAAAAGTGGCTTCTTATATCTTTAAAAGATATCAAGACGAGACGAAGGAGACTATTGATGAGATGAAGTTGCATAAACTGTTGTACTTTGCTCAGAGAGAGGCTATCATTCAGACTGGTTCTCCGTTGTTTGATACTCAATTTGCAGCATGGAAATATGGTCCTGTTATTGTGGAGGTTCGTAATAGTTATAGGTCAAATTCTCTGAATCAATTTCCTACAGAGCAAGAAATCGCACCTTATAAGGTTGCTTTTGATTATGTCTTTAAAAATTATGCCGTAAAAGACTCATGGACGTTGAGTATGCTCACTCATGGAGAAAGTTCTTGGAAGAATGCCCGTGTGGGTTATGGGGTAGATGACCATTGTGATGTCCTTATTGATACGAATGATATTGTTAAGGATGCAGAGCGTATGAAGGTACGCAGATTCTATTTTGATAACATCGCCCCAAAACTGCAGGAGTAGTAATGGCATTGACACAAGAGCAAGCAAACTTGTTTGCATCATTTGAGGTAAGACGCGCTAGAGAGATAGAGCCTTCTGTGTTACGTGCTATGAAGGGGCCTATGGTTAATGGCACTGAAGACGATAATATTATAGACCTTTTTGTCTCGAATAAGTATTTACAGGATGATCTGAATGGTTATCTTGCTTCTTTTGTTGTGCTGGCACCTAATGGCTTGCCGATGCTTTTCTTTTCTTTGAGGTGTGGAGAACTGTTTGAGAGAGTCAATCCGGCAAAGATGCTTTCGGGGAGCAGATTTTTTGATGAAATAAAGAGTTGCATGAATAACTCTCAACTTTCTGATGAGCAGAAAAGGAATGAGATAATGTTGATTGCCGACAGAATGCAGCGTGAAGGGTTGACTATTGATGATGTGATGGAGTTGACTTCAAAGCAGCAATCCATTAAGGCAGACGAAGAATTGGAGGTTGATAAAGATTTGAATCGTGTGAGCGAGGTGCATCCAGCTATAGAGATTAAGTTTTTGGGGAAGAATACAGTTGCCGATTCATATTGGAAATCATTAGGGCTGCCTGTAGATAAGAAGATGGGTGAAACGCTTTTCTGGACAAAAGTTGTGGATGCGATTGGCCAGGTGATGTCGATGGTTGGTTGTGAATATGTTTACCTGTTTGCTGCTGATAATGAGGCCGAGGGGGAGTTGGTGCAATACTATAGGGTACGACTTAACTTTGGCTCAAATTCGAAGATGTCGGCCAATAAACCTCATTTTGATTTACAAAGTCAATTCCTTTTTCAGAGTGTGAATGATTTGTTTTCAGCTCAGAAGACTTTTATGGAGAACTTTTAAATTCTCCAATTTATTACTATAGTCCTGCTTCGGCTGGATTTTTTGATTTTGGTGGTTTCCGTTATCTAACAGTTCTGACAGTTGATTGTCTTTCGGGGTGTTGGTGAAGGAATGATGTAGGTTATAGTTTATAGTTTATAGCTGATAGTTTATAGCTAATAATGTGTAGTTTATAGGAAACTGTTGAGTTATGAGTTTTAAGGGTTTCTTCAAAGGAGTTTTGCAGTTCTCTCGTTATCTTTTCTGGCCTCAGTGGGGTAGGCATTAACGACGAGCGTTGAGCGAATTTTGCGATTAAGCGAGAGCAGAGCCAAGCTTGTTTGAGCTATGCCGAACCGACGCACGAAATAAGAGCAGATGATGCTAGCATACTATGCCTTATGAGAAGGAGGAAGACGAAGTCAATAGAGAGCAAAATCGACGAAGTCAATAGCGATTGGCGTAGAGCAACTAAAGATTCTCTCTTGACTCTTGACTAGAGATTAAAGTTTTGAGAGCACCACGCCATCAACGTGGTGCTCTCTTGCTATACATATATATAATGTGTATTACTTGTGGGTTCTCTTCCACCATAGATAGTAGCCGGTGAGGGGAAGGGTGCCACCTATTATGGCTACGATGAAGTAGAGTATCTGGCTGAATAGGCCTCCCCAAGAACCAGTGTGAAGCGAGGTGACTAAGCGGCGTACTTCGGCATCGGTGCCAAAGAGTGAGTAGAAGCCTTCTCTGTACCATCCGAAGGACCATGTGAGGCCAGTTAGTGCCATCAGGAGTAGGAGGAGCATTGACCAGAAACCGAGGCTGACATGCAGGTCAAGAAATAGTCGTCGCCACCCCTTATTGCACTTAACCGTGAGTCTGTTGCGCAACACCTTGGCATTGCGTGGCCACCAAATGAAGAGTCCTGAGATGAGAGTAATGGCAAAGGCTATGGTGCTTACGCCTACGATGATCTTACCTATGGTCTTGTCGCCACGCTTGGCTGGTGCATCTAGCAACCATCTGTGTATGCGCATCACGGTGCGAAAGAAGGGCAGGCGTTGCTTCTTTCCCTTAACGGCATGTGCGCCTTCTTTGGGAGAGGCTTGCATCTGTAGGGTGTGCTCCTGTGGATGTTCTTTAGTAGGCTCTTGGGATATAATCTCTTGCCTATTGCTAAGGATGAGATTTGTGATAGGTTTCTCCAGAGCTAGTATACCGCCTGTGATACAAATGATGCTGATAATGATGCCGAAGGGAAGTGCTAGCCAGAGGTGTATCTTTTTGAATAGTTTGTACATAATAGTTTCTTAGAGGGTGAATAGGTAGTTAGTTGTTTGCCAAGAGTTTGCCTATGGCGTTAATCTGTGTTACATCGGTTTGCAAACCCTTGATGGCAATGGGAGTGCTGTCAGGACGGATGACATAGACGGAGGCATAATCATTGTTGGTGGTGATGGCAATGTATGCAACGCCAGCTTCATAGTGAACCTGAGTACCAAAGCTGGTGATATTTTCCTTGCCAGGAAGACCGTCTACCCACTTGAGAGTTTTCTCAGCAGAATTGAAAATTGCCAATTGGTTGGCAATGAAGCCTTTCTCCGATAGTGGACGGTCGTACATGAGCATTAGGAAATTATTGTTGCCAATGTACCACATACGTTGGAAGGAAAGACCTCCAGAGAGTGCCTCTATGTTGCAATAATATGAGTCGAAATCATTTTGTCCAGCAGGAATTCTAACTACTCCGGCAGGTAGGGTAGTGCGCTGGCGCTCGTCGGTCATACTCTTGGAATAACTGGGTGAGAAGACATATACATTGCCTTGTTCATCCTTGAAAATAGTTTGATAGTAGCGCGACTTATTTCTGCCTGTGGCATAACTGATTTTGTCTGTACGGATGAGCTTCTTTTCTGTCATACTCTCGTCGGCGAAGATGGCCACGTAGCACTCGTTTGGGTATTGCGTCCATTGTAGTTCACCCTTCTTATAACTACTACTATTAGAGCCACCATTCTCTGTCTTTACTAAGTCTTCATTGCCAGGCTTAATCCATTTGCCACCATCTATGGCAGCACCATATTGGCTAAGCCCCATGGGTATGGGAGCAGAGAAGAGTTGTCCATCGCGCTCCTCAATGCCTGATAAGGTTACCCACTCGCCATTGCCAAGGAAGTTTTCAGCAGAATATTCCTCGCGCTCGGTATCATTGCTATGGTATGTCTCCTTCTCGGCATCCAGATATGATATGAGTAGAGTTTTGGGTAGATAACCATTAGCATCGGCCTTGTCAAGGGAAGCATCACCAGTGGAAGCGGTAATGATGTACTTGTCGAAGATGCCATAGGTGGAGTATCGCTTCATGGAGTATTCGCCACTACGAGCAACAATGTTTCCGCTAGAGGTACGTATATAAGAACGTGTGGTAGAGGCATTGCCCTGATTGTAGGTGAGAGCATAGAGGTACTTGTCCTTGAAGAATACCCACTGAGAGGCACCATCGTTGACAAGGCCATTGTCCTTGGCAGAAACAGAACCCTCGGCAAGGTTGGGTGCGCTGAGAAGGATGTTTGTGGTATTGCCCGATGCTGATACTGATGTTGCGATAGCATAATCGTGCTTATTGGAGATGTTTCCGTTGTTAGTGGGGGCTTCATTATTAGTTAGCGAGTTGTCACAAGAGGTAAATACAAGGCCTAAAAGACCTATAAGTGCCATGTAATTTGTAAGAGTTGTTTTCATATCTATGTAAAGTTAATTGGTTTATATTCGTACTAATATTTTGCCATAAAAGGCTCTGCCTGGTTTCTGCAATCTGAAGTTGTCATAAAGCTTTTCGTTGGTTAGATTTTTGCATTCAAGAGATAGACGATATTTGCCTTTCTGCATTGAATATGTTAGCATCAGATTGTGAGAAAACTGAGAAGGGATGAGATAGTCTGTATTGTCGCTACCCAGATGATTAGGATAGAATGAATAGCTATGAAGATACATGGTTTCGTACTCAAAACGAAGTGAATTGCCTCTCTTCAAACAGTTATTCCATGTGAGTGAAATGTCACCATCAGCAAAGCAATAGGGTAGGTTGGGCATGCGTTCGCCATAAGAAATGTTTGGCATACTACTACCGAGAACGGTCTTCATGTTGTCTGTGACATCACTTCTGGTGAAGTTGCCACCAATGCTCAACCAGTTGCTATAATTATATCGAGCAGAGATGTTCCAACCCTTGGTGAGAACCTTGCCGTAGTTGATATAGGAAGCAGCTTGTTTTCCACCAGAGAGGTCAACGATATTGCGCTGGATATAGTCATTGGTAAAGCGTAGAATGTATGCTCCCTCAAGTGACAAGTAGTGCTTCTGAATAGTGAAGTTATAGTGAAGATTCAGGTTGATGTTATGACTACTTTCTGGTTTGATAGCAATGTTACCCATCTCCAGGTCTTCATCTCCAAAACTCTCTTCAAGAGTAGGAAGGCGAACTGCCTTTTCGTAAGATAATTTCGCCTGTAAACCTTCCAAAGGGAAATATGTTGCAGCCATACCATATCCCCATGAGTCGGAGCTATGAGTGTGCTTGACAAACTTGGTGCTATTAGCATCTTCGGCAATAGGACCACTGACATACAGATGATACCACTTGCCGAAAGCAACTAGGTTGTACTTCTCGCTAGGGAAAACTCTATACTGAAGACCTAGTATGTTTTTCAGTGTTCGCTTGTTGATAAAGTCCTTTGCCACTTCCTTGGCAAGGAGCGAGGTATTGTGACGATAGTAATCGTTGATGATATTGTTGAGGGTGAGGGTGTGAATTCGTGCAAACCTATAGTTTAAGTTAATAGTATTATTCCAATTATTATTAAATGCTTTACTATGTTGCAGAGATTGCTCACCTGGAGTATTTAGTTTAATTTTCTCTCCGTACCAATTGTACTTGTATTCGGATGTGTCTATGTTGGTTGTAGTATTGTGATTGTAGTTAAGATTTGTGCTTAAATCCAACTTGTTGATGATGAAATTCCTCTTTTGATACTCAATGCCAGAGATTAGAGAGTGAGACTTTCTTGCCTTCTCGCCATAGACGATATCTTGGCGAACGCCAGTTTGGATATCCTTGTAATTCTGAGAATAGCTAAGTTTGAGATTAAGTTTGTCAGCCCATTCTTTTTCGTAAACTCCAATTTGAGCTATTACTGCCTCGTTGTGAAATCTGTCGTGAAATCTTTCTACCTTCTCCAACTTATTACGGTCAATCCTACCTGTTTCAAAATCCTCCACGGGTGCATAGATAGAGTAATCGTTATCTGAATAATTTTGAAAAGCCGTTAGCTCCCATCTAATGCCGTTGTTGAAGTTCTGACCAAGGTTTACATTTGTGCGATGTGTATTGAAAGAACCAAAGGAATAAGAAGCCTCTGCCCAGAAGGGTTTTCTGTATTTGTTGCTAACGATATTTATGACACCACCAATGGCATCTGTACCAAAATTGATGGGTACAACACCCTTGTAGATCTCTATGCGCTCGGCAAAACTGATGGGTAGATTGTTTAATCCGAAGGAACTACCAATACCTTCCTGAGGCACGCCATCGATGAATATTTTGACATGCTTGCCAGAGTACCCATCCAAGAGGATTTGCATATCAGAACCTATGCCACCATTTTCCCTTAGTTTGACACCAGGAGCCTTGTTGAGAGCATCGCTAAGAGATTTTGACGAAGACTCTAGCGCTTTGGTATCAATAGCAATGGCATTGTATGGTTGGCGTTTCACCCTGTTTACACCACTATGATTGATTACCACCTCCTCCATGTTGATGGTCTTGTCGTCTTCGTGGATGGAGCGTGTAGTTTGCGCCAGAACTGATAGGTTTGCTGCTATTATAAAATAAGGTAATATGTGTCTTCTAATTTCCATGTGTTTGTTGTCTTTATTTTTCGTTTGCAAAGGTATGACTATATTTTCAATTGTGCAATCGCTAAAATTAGGTAAATTTAAGCTCTATCCCTATCTGTCGGCAATGGGAGATAATTGTTCTATCTTTCCTGGAATTGTGTACGATGGTGATTTAAGGTGTTAATTTCTTTTGAAATTCCTCCGTTTTTTCGTACCTTTGCGCACGTTAAAATTAACGAGAGATTCCTGAGAATTTCTTTTTATCACAAATAATGAGTATCGTCAGCATTAAAAAAGTTAGTACGAAGCACGATTTGGATGAATTCGTGAGATTCCCCTTAGACTTATATTCAGGGAATGAACAATTCGTTCCTGAATTGGCCACAGATGTTCGTAATAGCTTTAATCCTGACAAGAATCATGGTTTGTCGTTTACAGAAGTACAGGCATTTATAGCTCAGAAGGAGGGCAAGACGGTGGGCCGTATCGTTGGCATCATCAACAAGAGAGCAAATGCTAAGTGGAAAAATAACGTGGTCAGATTCGGTTATATCGACTTTATCGACGATATGGAAGTGAGCGCGAAGCTCCTCGATACCGTTGTTGAATGGGGTCGTGAACGAGGAATGGACGAAATCCAAGGACCTTTGGGTATAACGGATTTTGACAAGGAAGGAATGCTCGTTGAAGACTTTGACCGCCCAGGTTCAATGATAGACATTTACAACTATCCCTATTATCCCAAGCACATGGAGGCTCATGGGTATAAGAAGGAAGTTGATTGGGTGCAGGTAAGATTAACGGTGCCCGAGGAAGTACCAGCTAGGTATGCGAGAGTGTCCAAGTTGGTCAAGGAAATGTACAATCTCAGGGTAAAGAAAATCACTCAAAAGGAAGCCTACAAAGGTGAAGGTCAGCGAGTCTTCGACCTTATGAACGAAGCCTATGCTCCCCTGTTTGGATATAGTTCTTTCACACCAAGGCAGGTGGATTTCTTTCTGAAGATGTACCTACCGATGGCAGACATGGACTTAATCCCCATTGTGGAAAACGAAAAAGGAGAAATTGTAGCCGCCGCCGTTACTATGGCTAGCATGGCCAATGCTCTGAGGAAATCCAAAGGCAACTTCTTCCCACTGGGATGGTGGTATATGCTAAAGGCTTTGAAGTTGAAGCACGAAGATACCGTCAATCTGATGCTCATTGCCGTAAGGCCAGATATGCAAGGACTTGGCGTGAATGCTTTGCTTTTCGAAGACCTGATACCCATCTACAATCAGAAGGGATACAAGTATGCCGAGACGGGGCCTCAGCTAGAGGATAACATCAAGGAGCTAAGCCAATGGAAACCATTTAGCCCTGAGGTAATCAAACGAAGAAGATGTTTCTCTAAGAAGATATAAACCTCAAACGCCTTTCTCAGGTAATCACAAATCAGTCAATATCACTAATCCTCAAGAAAACAAAACGCAGATGGAGCAAAGAGTTGTCATAACAGGTGTAGGTATTTGGTCATGTCTTGGCCAAACGCTTGACGATGTGCGCCAAAGCCTGTACGATGGCAAGAGTGGTATTGTCTTCTCGCAAGAGAGAAAGGATATGGGATTCAGAAGTGCTCTCTGCGGAGATGTCCCCAAGCCCGACCTCAAGAAATTGGTGTCTAGACAGATGCGCCAATTCATGCCAGAGGAAGCACAATATGCCTATATGGCCACGAAGGATGCTTTGGAGCACGCTCGCCTGGAGCAAGACTATATTGATAGCCATGAGATAGGTATCATCTATGGCAATGATAGTGTGGCCGAGGCAACAATGGTGTCGCTTGACCGCTTCAGAGAGTTCAAGGATACAAGTGCTTGCGGAGGAGGTGCAATATTTCAGAGCATGAATAGCACTATCACCATGAACCTTGCATGCCTTTTCCATTTGCGAGGCATCAATCTCACCAGTAGTGCCGCATGTGCTAGTTCATCCATAGCCATTGGCAATGCGTATCTCCTTATCAAGAATGGTTTGGCCGATTGCATCATCACTGGTGGTGCTCAGGAGACGAATATGTATGGCGTGGCCAGTTTTGATGCCATCCAATCTTTTTCTACCCGAGAAGATGAACCCACCAAGGCAAGTCGTCCCTTTGATAAGAATCGTGATGGCTTGGTGCCAAGTGGAGGAGCAGCAACTATCATTCTTGAGAGCTACGAGCATGCTATCAAGCGCGGTGCACCAATCTTGGCCGAAGTGATAGGGTGGGGTTTCAGTGGAAATGGCGACCATATCTCCACACCCAACATTGCAGGACCTGCACGCTCCTTGGAGCTAGCCATTCGCAATGCCGGTATCAACCTTCAGGACATCGGTTATATCAATGCTCATGCCACAAGTACACGCGCTGGTGATGGTCGTGAGGCATTGGCCATCAAGCAAATCTTTGGTGACTATGCCGTACCTGTCACCTCCACCAAGTCGCAAACGGGTCATGAGATGTGGGCAGCAGGAGCTACGGAGTGCATTTATAGCTTACTGATGATGAAAAATGGGTTTTTGGCTGGAAATATCAATTTCGAAGAGCCAGACGAGGAAACCGCTTGCCTAAATATCATTTCCGAAACGAAGGAAATACATTTTGACACCTTCATGAGCAATAGTTTCGGTTTTGGAGGAACAAATAGCACCATCATCGTAAAGAATATTTGAGCCTCCTATGACCCAAGGAGAATGAACAGAAATATTGAATTAACAATAGAAACAATAAACAGAACCGACAAAAATATTTGAGTTATGACAAGAGAAGAAATCATTGAGAAAGTAGTTATCACTCTTTCAGAAGAGTTTGAGGTAGAGAAGGATCTAATCACTCCCGAAGCACCTATCTATGATACTTTGCAATTGGATAGCCTAAGCCTCGTTGACTTGGTTGCCGTTGTTCAGTTTACCTTCAGAGTGAAGATTCCCGTTGCCGACTTGCCAACTATAAAGACATTCAACGATTTGTATGACTACATCGAGAGTCATCTCTAAAATCGAGGAACTAATACCCCAGCGCTCGCCTATCATTATGGTGGACGAGTTGGTAAGGGTAGATGGCGACGAATGCCTATGTCAGTTGACTATCAGAGAGGACAATTACTTTCTTCTCCCTGACAAGACGTTGACAGAAACGGGTGTCATAGAGCACATGGCTCAGAGTGCCTCCGCATTTGCTGGTTATCGTGCAATGCTTGATGGAGCCTCATGTCCTCCCGTTGGCTATATTGGCGAGGTGAAGCATTTTCACATCCATCGTCGTCCTCGATTGAATGATACTCTACATACATCCATCGCCATGGGGCTTACCATAGGCGGTGTCACGATGGTTAGTGCATCCACACGTTGCGGAGATGAACTTATAGCAGAGACACAGATGAAAATCTTTCTTCCGGAAGTCAACTAATTCTTCATAGAGGCGATGCTATTAGAAAACAAGTATTACAAGGTTGTGTCGGTTGAGAAAACTGACTCCCTGAGTGCCAAGTTTCATCTCTCCCTCTTGCCAGAGTGTACCCTCTATCAGGGTCATTTCCCTGGCAACCCCGTGTGTCCAGGAGTGTGCAACATGGAGACTATCAAGGAGTGTGCCATGCACCTCACAGGAGAGGAATTGCATTATTCCTCCATCAAGCAATGCAGGCTCACCAATGTAGCATCTCCCTCCGTGTGTCCTAGCGTAGATGTTCTAATCAAACTTGTGGCTAATGAAGGCGGATACTCCTTGCAAGCCACAATCGCTGATAATAAGCGTCAGTACATGGAACTGAAAGGTCAGTTGGAAATACAAAACAGTTAATGCAAAAGGCAGATATCATAGTCATAGGAAGTGGTCTTGGAGGACTTGAGGTAGCTCTCTCCATGGCCAGGGAAGGCATGCGTGTCATCGTCTTGGAGCGTCAGCACCAAGCAGGTGGCTGTATGCAAAGCTTCCGTCGTGGCAAGGAGATGTTTGATACCGGTATGCATTACGTTGGTGGTTTGGACGAAAAGGGACCCTTGTACGATGCGTTCACCAATCTTGGGTTGATACACCTACCCTGGAAGCGCCTCGATATGTCATGCTTTGAGGAGATACATCTTGGTTCGAAAGTATTCTCTTGGCCTCAAGGCATGATGCAATTCATCAATGCGATGAAGGCATATTTCCCCCACGAAGAAGAGGGATTGGACGCATGGCACGAAATACTTACCAGTGCCGACGAGGGATGGCTACAACAAACCTCGGCTTGGGAGACACTCATCTCTCTCTTCTCTGACCCTCTGCTCATCCAAGTGCTCTCCGCACCTGCCATGTGCAAGATGGAGCTCCGCAAGGAGACATTGCCTCTCTTTAGCCTTGTTCATGGCACCACACCATACATCGAAAGCTCTTGGCGTCTGCATGGCCATGGCAATATGTTGGTGCATTACCTGATTCATCAGATACACTCCTATGGTGGCGAAGTCATTACCGACAAGGAGGTCATCTCGCTCAACGTAAAGGATGGACAAATCGTGAGCGCCACATGCTCCGATGGCACCATCTACGAAGGAAAGGTATATGTCAGCGATATCCATCCCTCGGCCACATGTAGCATGATGGAAGAAAAGGCGTTGAAACCAGTTTTCCGCCAGCGCATCACATCTTTGCCAAACACACACGGCATCTTCACCCTTCATCTTCAGATGAGACGTGGAGCCCTGAAGTATTTCAATCATAACAAGTACGTCATCCCTTCAGGCGATTGTTGGGATGTGGCCGTAGGCAAAGACCTCAATGTAAAGGGTATAATGATCAGTGCTCGAATACCTTCCGAGGGAGAGCATGTCGTTAACCTAGATATTCTCACACCCATGCTTTGGGAGACGGTGGAGCAGTTCAAGAAGGCCAGCATTCTTCGTCGACCCAAGGCTTACAAGGAGATTAAAAACACCATCGCTCTGCAATGTCTTGACATAGCAGAGCAAGCCATACCTGGGTTTAAGAAGATGGTGCTGAAGAGTTGGAGTAGTACCCCCTTGACCTACTACAATTACAATCATTCTCCCGATGGAAGTGCCTTTGGATACAGAAAGGATTACGCCACTCCCATGATGACCATCCTTTCTCCCAAGACCCCCATCCCCAACTTATTCTTGACAGGGCAAAACCTGATGCTTCATGGCGTACATGGAGTGACCATGACGGCTGCCCATACTACTATAGAAATTAATAAGAAAATAACACAGATAAAGATTTATGACAAAGCGTAGTATTTTGTTCATTCTTACATTGTTTTTCCTTATTCCAGCCTATGCTCAGTATCTGACTGGTAAGGTTATTGCCGAGGACGATGGTATGCCATTGGTAGGTGCTACCGTATGGTTTAAAGAAAATCCCGCCGCCAAGGTGCGAGTAGGTGAGGATGGTCAGTATCGCATACGTTTCCGCAAGGGTACGTTGGTATTTCATTGCTTCGGCTTCAAGAATTACGAGGTAGAAGTCACTCGCGTTCGTACCATCAATATCAGCATGAAACCATCATCGCTAGAGATGAATGAAGTTGTAGTAAAGGCAGAGAAGAAGAAGTATTCTCGTAAGAACAATCCTGCCGTAGAATTGATGCAAAAGGTTATCGCCGCCAAGAAGACGCGAGACATGCGCTCCAATGACTATGCTTCCTTCAAGAAGTATGCACGCACCATGTTGGCTCTCAACGAGTTCTCTGCCGAGACACTAGAGCAAGATGAGAATCTCAAGGGTAAGTCCTTCCTGCTCAATTATGCCGAGAAATTCCCCGAGACAGGCAAGACCATTGTACCTATTTCTATTGAGGAAAAGAGCACCACAGAGCTCTACCGCAAGAGCGATGAGAAGAGCAAAACCGTGGTGCATGGTCATCACTCAGAGAGTCTTCTCGATGTAGTAGCAGCTGGTGAATTCTTCGAAACCAAGTTTAAGAACAACCTCAAGGATGTGGACATCTACAAGGACGAGATGGTTCTCCTAGAGCACAACTTCATTAGCCCCATCGGTGGCAATGCAGCCATCCGTCTCTATCACTATGCTTTGGGTGATACCGTAGACCTCGATGGAGACAAGTGCATCAAGGTGGCATTCTCTCCCTCCAATCCTCAGGACTTTGCCTTCAGCGGATACCTCTATATCCTAGCAGATAGCACCTATCGCGTGCGCCGTGCCAAGTTCGGTGTACCCGTGGCCAGCGGTATCAATTTCGTTGAGAAGATGGACATCGACCAGGAGTACATCTCTCTCCCCACTGGCGAACAGATTTGTAGCAAGAACCGTATGATCATGCAGCTCAAGCTTACATCTTATATTAGTAAGATTCTTGTTGACTACAATGTTACATACTCTGATTGGTGCTTCGACCCCATCCCCGATAAAGAGATCGAGTTTATGGGTGAAGAAAGATATGAAAAGGGAGCCAAGGATCGTTCCAACGACTATTGGGCAGAGGCACGTCCCGATACCCTCACCTATGCTCAGGCAAATGTGACGGTGATGAAGAGACGTTTCGTTGACCAACCTGCCATAAAGGCCATGATTTATGGTATGCGTGTGGTATTGGACAATCATCTCGAAACTAGTGTTGATCCCAACAAGCCCAGTAAGTTTGTCATCGGTCCCTTCACCTCTATTCTTGGTAGCAACTATACCGAGGGCTTCCACGTCAAATTAGGTGTTCAAACCACTGGTGCTCTCAGTAAGCATTGGTTCCTAAAGGGCTTCGTTAAGTATGGTTTCAAAGACCGCAAACCCAAGGGAGAAATAGAACTTACCTATTCTTTCAATGAGAAGGAAAAGGAAGTCATCGCTTACCCCATACGCACTCTGTCTGTATCTTATGCTAACGATATCCATAGCCCTGCCGACAAGTTCCTTCAGTTCGACAAGGACAATGCCTTTATGTCTATCACATGGAATACTACCCGTTTCCATTCTTATTTCGAGCGTTACAAGTTCAAGTACGACTGGGAGTTCAATAATGGTCTTCGCCTCAATGCAGCCTTCGTGCGTGAAACCAACACCGGTACTGGCGACCTCTATTACAATACCGTACGCGAGTGGGACGATGCCAAGAAGATTCAGGCAAATGTCCTCAACAATACCAACACCTACGTACCCCTCAGCGAGGTAATGAGATCCAACAAAATTACCTATAGCGAAATCCAACTTGGTGTAGAGTATCAGCCAGGTGTAAAGTATATCAATACCAAGAACAACCGTTTCCTTGCCAACCGCGAAGCACCTATCTATGGCTTCTCGCACATCGTTGGTTTGAAGGGCTTCCTCGGTTGTGATTACAACTACAACTACTCCGAGTTTACCCTCAAGAAGCGCTTCTGGCTCAAGTCATGGGGTAGCATCGATGCTTTCCATTGCGCCACATTCCAGTGGAACACCGTTCCCTTCCAGTTGTTGTGTATACCTCGTGCCAACCTCAGTTATGTACGTTCAGACAATACCTTCTCACTTGTGCGCAACTTAGAGTTCCTCAACGACCGCACCTTCATGATGATGTACCGTTGGGACCTCAATGGCAAGCTCTTCAATCGTATCCCATTGCTCAAGAAGCTCAAGTGGCGTGAAGCCCTCGGTTTCAACCTCATGTGGGGTTATCTCACCGACAAGAACAATCCTCTTCGCTTCCAGGATACCAGCCGTTATCCCGACGAAGCCAGCAAGATGGCAGATCCAGGTTACAACTTCCTCTACAATCTGCCTGGCGAATGGGTAACAGCTCCCGATGGTACACAGCAATACCAGCCTCTCACTCAGATTATGAACAGCTGGAAGCCTTATGTGGAGGTTAATGTAGGTATTCATAATATCTTCAAGTTCTTCAGTGTAGACTATTACCATCGTCTCACATACAATAGACCCGATACACAAAAGTGGGGTATACGCTTCGAGTTTGAGGCATCATTCTAATCCCTCATTTATTCCCACAAGATGAACTACGCACTAGTCACAGGAGGCAGCCGCGGCATAGGTAGAGCAATATGCTTGCGCCTAGCGCAGATGGGATATCATGTCCTCATCAACTATGCCACTAATCACGAGGCTGCACTCCACACACTATCCCTCGTGCAAGAGGCTGGAGGCAATGGTGAAATCATCCAGTTTGATGTCGCCGATGCCCAAGCCTCGCGCCACGCCATAGAGACATGGCAACAAGCTCACGAGGGAGAATACATCTCCGTTCTTGTCAACAATGCAGGCATCCGCCAGGACAATCTCATGGCTCTCATGCCCCAGGAGGAGTGGTTGCAAGTGCTCAACACTAGCCTCAATGGCTTCTTCAATGTCACCCAACCCCTCCTTATCCCCATGCAATACCACAAGCATGGCCGTATCATCAATATCGCCAGCCTCAGTGGTATCATAGGCCTACCAGGGCAAACCAACTATTCAGCAGCCAAGGGAGGACTAATCTCCGCCACCAAGGCCTTGGCCAAGGAAGTAGCCCGTAAGAACATCACCTGCAATGCCATAGCACCCGGATATATCAAGACGGACATGCTAGAAGGCCTAGACGAAGCCACTCTCAAAAAGAGCATCCCAGCCAATCGCCTAGGCACCCCCGAGGAAGTAGCAGAATGCGTAGCCTTTCTCTGCTCCCCCCTAGCAGGATACATCACCGGCAATGTCATCTCCATCAACGGAGGAATGTTGTAATTTGAGTAGATTAGTGCCACCTCCTATGTAGATAAGGAAGTTATATGTAATAAAAAGATGAAATCTCAGCATAATTTTCTAATCCTATAATATGTCTGCGGACTCTTATTACATATTTAAATAATTAGTTTAATTTCTTATCTTAAGGTTTTAAGCGATAAAGTAGTCTGCCGTATGTCCTATACATCAGATGTTAAACGTCATTGATATTTATGAATAAAGTATAGGCAGGCGGGTACACATAACATTATATATTAATTTGCGTGATGTTTTCGAGGATGGATATGGCTTTGGAGATAGAGGGTACATTTGTGATGTTCATGAATTTGTGACCATTGCGAGCGGTGAGTTGGCAATTAGCTAGGTTTACGGTACAATATGCCACTATCTGGCCAAAGGCTTTACCTTGATAATATGGACTCTGTTCGGATTGTACGAAATAGAGTCGTAGGTCCTTGTTTTTTAATGTTAGTCGTTCGCCACCAAGTTCCTTGCCTAGACGGCGTAGTTTTACCATAAGGCAAAGGTCTTCTGCTTCTTGTGGTAGAGGGCCGAAGCGGTCGATGAGGCGAGTGCGGAATGCCTCTATCTGATGGTCTTGCTCCATCTGTCCTATCTCGCGATAGAGTAGCATACGCTCACTACTTGTGGGTACATAACTTTCTGGCAAACGCACGTCAAGGTCTGTTTCAAGAAGACATTCATCTACGAATTCTGATGCCTGGTGCGAGTCTTTGCTCTCTTGACTTTCTTCTGCATAGAGATCTTGGAATTCCTCGTTGCGTAGCTCTTTGACAGCTTCCGAGAGAATCTTCTGATATGTTTCATAACCAAGGTCCGCAATGAAGCCACTTTGCTCTGCACCTAGAAGGTTGCCAGCTCCTCGTATGTCAAGGTCTTGCATAGCTATATGTATACCGCTACCCAGATCCGAGAAGGTTTCTATGGCTTGTAGACGACGGCGTGCCTCGGGATTAAGTCCAGACAAAGGAGGTGCTAGAAGATAGCAGAAGGCTTTGCGATTACTACGTCCCACACGACCACGCATCTGATGCAAATCAGAGAGGCCAAAGTTTTGCGCTGAACATACTATGATGGTATTGGCATTAGGGATATCTATACCACTTTCGATGATGGTAGTGGAGATGAGTACATCATAATCGTGGTTCACAAAGCCAAGGATGATTTCCTCAAGTTTTTCGGGTGACATCTGGCCATGGCCAGTGACAACTCTTGCATCGGGTACATATTTGCGCACGATAGCCTCAAGTTCTGGCAGAGAAGAGATTCTATTAGACACAATATATACTTGGCCATTGCGACTCATCTCAAATTCTACAGCTTCTGCTATGACATCGCTGGAGAAGGTGCACACTTGTGTCTGTATGGGATAGCGATTGGGTGGGGGAGTTTGGATGACACTAAGGTCGCGAGCACCCATTAGTGAGAATTGTAAGGTGCGTGGTATGGGTGTGGCCGTGAGAGTGAGTGTATCCACGTTGGTTTTCATCTGGCGCAGTTTCTCTTTGGTAGAAACACCAAATTTCTGCTCTTCGTCGATGATGAGAAGTCCAAGGTCTTGAAATTTAACAGATTTGCCTATGAGACGATGGGTACCAATGAGGATATTTATCTTGCCATCTTTTAAGTCGGCCAACAATTCTCTTGTTTCCTTGGCAGAGCGAGCACGCGAGAGATAATCCACGCGTACAGGCATATCCTTGAGGCGCGCCGAGAAGGTGCGAAAGTGCTGATATGCTAGCACGGTGGTGGGCACCAATACTGCAACTTGCTTGCCATCGGTGGCGGCTTTGAAGGCGGCGCGTATGGCTACCTCTGTTTTACCAAAACCCACATCTCCGCACACCAAACGATCCATTGGGCGCTGGCGCTCCATGTCAGCCTTGACTTCTTGTGTGGCACGCAATTGGTCGGGGGTGTCTTCATAAAGGAAGGAAGCCTCCAATTCTGTTTGCATATACGTGTCAGGAGAGAATTGGAAACCGCTCTCTTGTCTACGCTTGCTGTAGAGACGTATTAAGTCGCGAGCGATATCTTTAATTTTGTTCTTGGTGCGCTCCTTAAGATTCTCCCATGCACGTCCGCCTAGTTTGTTTACCTTTGGGGCCACTCCATCTTGTCCCTTATATTTAGAGACCTTGTGTAGAGCGTGGATAGATACATATATTACGCCACCATTTTCATAATTAATACGTATCTTTTCTATCATGCGGTCACCCTCTGGGATAGTGATTAGACCTCCGAATCGACCAACACCGTGGTCGATATGCACCACATAGTCGCCCAATTGGAATTGTTGAATCTCCTTCAGAGTTAGAGCCATCTTGCCCTTGCGAGCATGTTCTGAATTGAGATTGTACTTATGAAAACGGTCAAAGATTTGATGGTCGGTAAAGAGTACGCGCTTTTGCTCTCTGTCTATAAATCCAGCATGCAGGGTTTTGTCTATGGGAGTGAATTTGATACCCAACTGCATATCTGAGAAGATACTCTCCAAACGGTCTGTTTGTTTGGTGCTATCGGCTAGGATATAAATGTCGTAACCCTCGTGTTGATAGTTGAGCAGTTCTCGTGTTAGAAGATTAAAATTCTTGTGAAAGACAGGCTGAGGACTCATGTTAAAGGCAAGGTTGGCTTGCCCTGTAGCGGATGTGGTCAGGAGTATACTTTTAAAGGCTATAATTTTCTTTTTGAAATCCTCAGGATTGACTAAAATATGTTCCTTCTCAAGTGAGGAGTATTCGGAAGAGTTTTCTTCCCTGTCTACAATTTTTGCTGCGAGTGAGAATCCTTCATTCCACACTCGCTCAATCTCTTCGCACACAAACAATCTGTCGTGCATCACCAATCTAGTACCATCTGGAATAAAATCCAAAAGGCATATTTTGTTGCCCGTGTTGCTAGTAGCAAGTTCGGGCACTATGCGAGCTTCTGAAAGTCGGCTGACGGACAATTGACTCTGCACATCAAAGGTACGTATGCTGTCTATCTCGTCGCCAAAGAAGTCTATACGATAAGGATGTTCGCAAGAGAAACTATAGACATCTACTAATGAACCACGAACTGCATACTGCCCTGGCTCATAGACATAATCCGTGCGACGGAATCCCAAATCCAATAGTTGTTTTTGCAAATCCTTGATGTCCTGCATACCACCTACTTTCAAGGCAATACTATGCTCCTGAAGTTGCTTTTTACTCACCACCATTTCTGCCAATGCTTCAGGATAGGTCACAACGAAGAGACTACTACCTGCTTGCATAGCCGAGAGTGCATCTGTGCGCAATATTTCGTTGCCGGCGTCTCGCTGACCATATTTAACGGCACGACGATAGCTACTAGGTAGAAAGTTTACCCCCTGATTGCCTAATATCTGAGTCAAATCGTGGTAAAAATAACCAGCTTGTTCTTCATCATCGAGAATGAATAGATATGGGCGTGTCAATGCCTCTGCACACTTCTCCGTCAAGGAGGCAAAATACATAGGTGCTGCACTAGCCACAAGACCTTCCAATTTTACCTCCTTCACACTATCGTTGATGAGCAAACTTGCCAGTGCTTTTACCTTGGCAGAGCGGCCAACTATTGATTGTAGTTTTTGGATTTCCATATATTGAGTGCAAATTTAGCTAAATTCCTAGAAAAATGTTTGTGATAAATCGGAAAAAGTGTACCTTTGTGAGGTAATAAATCATAATATCATGAGCGATAGTGTAATAATAATCCCTACTTACAACGAAAAAGAGAACATAGAGGCCATCATACGTGCTGTGACCTCACTAGAGAAAGAGTTTGAAGTATTGGTCATCGATGATGGTAGTCCTGATGGTACAGCCGACATTGTTAAGCGTCTTATGGCCGACGAATTCAAAGGTAGGGTGCATCTAGTTGAGCGTTCTGGCAAATTGGGTTTAGGTACAGCCTATATTTGTGGCTTTAAGTGGGCATTGGAGCATGGTTACGAATACATATTTGAGATGGATGCCGATTTTTCCCATGCACCTGCCGACCTTCCTCGTCTTTATGCAGCATGTCACGACGAAGGATATGACGTGTCAGTGGGAAGCCGATATATTACTGGTGTGAATGTAGTCAATTGGCCTATAGGTCGAGTACTTATGTCATACTATGCATCAGCCTACGTACGTACCATTCTAGGCATCTCCTTGAGAGACACTACTGCTGGCTTTGTATGCTGGACACGCAAGGTGCTCGAAACTATGTCGCTTGACGATGTACGATTCAAGGGATATGCTTTCCAGATAGAGATGAAATACACCGCACTTCGCCTTGGTTTTAAGATTAAGGAAGTTCCTGTAATCTTTGTCAATCGAGAATTAGGTACTAGTAAGATGTCGGGTGGCATCTTTAGTGAGGCTCTCTTTGGAGTGATGAAATTGCGAATGACAAATTTCAAGAGAAGAAAAGCATGAAAACTATTATCAAAAATGCAATGATAGTAAACAATGGGGAGTCGCGCGTCGGCTCCTTATTGATTAACGAGGGTAAGATAGAAAAGATAGTATTTGAATCTTCTGAAGTAGTTTCGACTGAAGGAGCAGAGATAATTGATGCACAAGGACAATATCTTCTGCCTGGCGTAATTGACGACCATGTGCACTTTCGTGAGCCGGGTATGACTGCTAAGGCAGATATGCACACAGAGAGCATGGCTGCAGCAGCAGGTGGTGTCACATCGGTATTGGATATGCCCAATGTGGTGCCACAGACAACTACTGTGGAAACTTGGCGCCAACGAATGGAATTGGCCAAGGAGAGTATGCATGTTAACTATGCTTTCTTCATCGGCGCAACAAACAATAATTTGGATGAAATTCTTGCTATGCCCCTAAAAGAATACCCTGGAGTAAAACTCTTTATGGGCAGCAGCACAGGAAATATGCTAGTGGACAAGCGTGAGATGCTCGAACAACTTTTTTCTTCCTCTCCTAAACTCATTATGACACATTGCGAAGATACCTCGCGCATCAATGCTAATATGAAGGAGGCTCAAGACAAGTATGGCGACGACCCATCCATCGAGCAGCATCCTATCATCCGCGATGCTGAAGCTTGTTGGCAAAGTTCTGCCCTAGCTGCTGAATTAGCACATGCCACTTCTGCTCGTCTCCATATTGCTCATATTTCCACAGAAAAAGAACTTTCTCTCCTTGGAAACAATATTACGGGCGAGGCTTGTGTGGCACACCTACTATATTGTGATGCAGACTATTTCCGTTTAGGTGGACGTATTAAGTGCAACCCTGCCATCAAAACAGATGCCGACCGTCAGGCACTTCGTCGTGCTATTGCTGATGGTACAATCACTTGTATTGGTACTGACCACGCTCCTCATCTCTTGACTGAGAAAGAGGGTGGGGCACGTACAGCAGTAAGTGGTATGCCTATGGTACAATTCTCTCTCCCTAGTATGCTCGAGCTGGTAGACGAAGGCGTACTAACCATAGAACAATTAGTTCAACTAATGTGTCATAATCCAGCCACACTCTTTGGTATAGAGGGCAGAGGCTATATTGCAGAAGGTATGCAAGCCGACTTGGTTCTTGTTTCTCGCAACGAAGAGCCCTATACTATTACCACAGATGCCATTCTCAGCAAGTGCGGATGGTCCCCACGCGAAGGAGATACTCTTCATTGGCACATCCTTTCCACTTGGGTCAATGGTCACCGCGTATGGGACGGCACCAAAGTAGATACTTCTATCCATGGTCAGGCACTCAGCTTCAGTAGGTAGTTGACTGTTTGAATTCGAGTTCCAAGTTTGTTATAGAATCGTTACAAAATACATCCCGCTCAAGTGCTCTCACTTAGGCGGGATGTATTTGTATATTGTTGTATTCTTGTTTTGAGTGGATAGTATTGCTATTCTTCTATTTCTTTTAGTGCATTGATGCAATTTTCGATATTGTTGGGACGAATAACTACGTTTGCTTTTTCGCCCTTGGCAAATGCATACATGTACTCGATGAAGATGTCGTGCTCGGCCAAATGGTCAAGGATGCTGGCAAGGGAACCGGCTACATCGGGGCAGGCAATACATACTACGTCTGTGAGCATAACGGCAAAGTTGGCGTTGCGCAAAACCTCAACTGATTTTTCTACATCAGAGACTATCAGGCGCAATATGCCAAACTCAGTTGTTTCTGCCATACTGAAGGCATGCATATTGATATTGTTTGCTGCCAATATTTTGGTCACATGATTAATTCTTCCAGTTTTGTTTTCTAGAAAAACTGATACTTGCTTTATAGTCATAATATTAATATTTGCGTTTGTCTATAACATGTTTACCCTTACCCTGACTGCGCTCGATGCTATTGGGCTCCATGAGTTTTACATCTGCGCTGATGGTAATTACACTCTTGAGTTTGTCTGCTAGACGTTTCTTCATGGCTAGCATGCTACCGATGTCGTCGCTGAAGTAATCTCTGCGTACTTCCACTTGTACTTGTAGAGTATCTAGATTGTTAACTCTATCAACAACAAGCATGTATTGTGGTTCGAATTCGGGCATTTCCAGTATGACGCTCTCCACCTGAGATGGGAATACATTGATACCACGTATGATGAGCATATCGTCGCTTCTACCAACGATTCTACTCATACGTACTGCTGTACGACCACATGGACATTTGCCTTCCATGAGAGTGCAGAGATCTTTGGTGCGGTATCTCAATAGTGGCATGCCTTCCTTGGTAAGTGTTGTGAATACAAGTTCTCCCTGCTGTCCACGAGGCAATTGCTCTAGGGTGTCAGGATTGATAATCTCGGGATAGAAGTGGTCTTCGCAGATGTGAGAACCATGTTGCTCCTGACATTCATAAGAAACACCAGGACCCATTATCTCGCTAAGGCCATATATATTGTATCCCTTCAATCCTAGTCGCTCTTCAATCTCCTTGCGCATGTTTTCTGTCCAAGGTTCAGCACCAAAAGCACCAATACGAAGTCCAATATCTTCTTTGCTTAGCCCCATCTTGTCTAGTGATTCTGCCAGATATAGAGCATATGAAGGTGTACATGCAATACCGCTGATGTTAAGGTCGCGGATAAGTCTGATGTGCTTCTCTGTGTTACCAGTAGATGTGGGGATAACTGTAGCACCTAGATTTTCTACTCCATAATGTGCTCCCAAGCCACCGGTAAACAGACCATAGCCATAGGCAACGGAGAATGTGTCTTCGCGCTTCACACCAAAGGCTGTCAGGCATCTAGCCATTACTTCTGACCATACGGAGAGGTCTTTTCTAGTGTAGCCAACGATGGTGGGATTACCAGTTGTACCGCTAGAAGCATGTACGCGCACAATCTCTGAAGGAGGTGCTGCCTGCAGGCCATAGGGGTAATTATCTCTCAAATCCTGCTTGGTGGTGAAGGGGAGTTTTACTATATCGTCGATACTACGAATATCATCTGGCGAGATATCCATCTCCTGCATCTTATTTCTGTAGAATGGTACATTATGGTAGACATAATTTACCAGTTTCTGTAGTCGTTTACTTTGTAAGGCATGCATTTCGTCACGGCTCATGCATTCCTTATTGGGATTCCAAATCATGATACTAGTGTATATGTGTTGTTTTTATCTAATTTGCTATTTTTGATGGTCTTGGTGAAAAGCTATCATGCGTTCTTCCATCACGGGATATAGTTCTTCACGCATTCTGGAGGTGCACGCACGCACACCCTGCTGCTGACTACCCGTTGTGGCTAGGTTGATACTGCTTACACCATAGTAGAGAAGTTCTTTGAGCAACTCTCCACCAGTCATGTCACCGTATCCTATTGTAAAGAAGAAACCATCACCAACCTCTTGAGTTACGTCATGCTCATAGACGATATGAAAACCATTGTCGGTAAAGATTTTCTTCATCTTCTCTGCACGAATGGCATATTCTCTAGTGTCCTCCACGAAATTAATTTTACCCTCGGTGGAGAGTCTGAGCATCTCGGCATAGGCATACTGAGTGGATGCTGTACAGCCAGATGTAATCATGTATAGAATTGATGCAATCAGTGTTTGACCAAAGACTCCAGCATCCTTGTATCTCTCTGATAGGGCAGGGTAGTGACGGTCGAAGAGTTTGTCGCTGATACATGTAAGAGCCATGCGCTGACCAGCATAACTGAATATCTTCGAAGAGGATAGCATCAGTATATAGTTGTCAGTGTATTTAGCCACAGTTGGCGGATAGGGTGGTTGGAAGGGATGACCCATGTCCTGACGATAATCCATGCAGAAGTATGCCAAGTCTTCCATCACTATCACATCGTACTTGGTAGCAAGTTCGCCAATTATAGCCAATTCTTCATCCTCAAGGCAAATCCATGCAGGATTATTAGGATTTGAATAAACGATGGCAGCAATATCTCCAGCCTTAAGCATTTCCTCTAATTTACCTCTTAAGGCCTCTCCACGATATTGGTAAATATCAAACTCAACCCATTCGGCACCGATTACTCTTAATTGAGACTTCTGTATGGGGAAACCAGGATCGATAAATAGAACCTTGTTCTTGCCAGGGATGCGCTGGGTGCAAGCTATAAATGAGCCAAAAGAACCAGCTACACTACCCACCGTGGGTACACAAGCACGTGGAGAAATATCTACATTGAGAAAGGCTTTTACAAAGAGAGAAGCAGCCTCCTTCAATTCTGGTATACCAGCTGCAGCTGGGTATTGCGAGCCAACACCTCTATCCAAAGCTGCCTTTTCTGCCTCTACGCCATATTTGTTGACTGGCAAACCAGGAGAACCCTGATCCATACGGATGAATGGTATGCCAGTTTCTTTTTCCAAATATTGTGCCACCAGCAACACCTCGCCAATAGTAGCACGCGAGAGGTCGGCAACGTGGCATACGTCTGCCGCCTTAGCTACCAGTTCTTCACTAAAAATCTTCATTACGCAGTTATTTGTTGGTGCTACTTAATCCTAGGTCGAAAGCCTTGAGATTCATCTCTACTATTGCTTCACCCTTGGAAGCAAAAACTCGAGCCACACTTTCGCGCAATTGCTCAGGTGTAATGATGCCAATATACTTTGCCGCCATACCTAATAGTATTACATTGGCACTCTTAGGCATACTATTTTCCTTGGCAACATCCTCTATGGCTAGTGTCATTACGTTGGAGAGAGAGTTGAGCTCTTCGTTCAGTTGTTCCTCCTCGGGGTAATTGGGGATATTCTTGAAGGTATTTGAAGAGGTAATAATCCATCCCTCCTTGTTAAGATAGGAGAGATAGCGCATTGCCTCCATAGGCTCCATAGAAATAATCATGTCGGCAGCACCTTCTTTAATAAGGTCTGAGTAAATGGTGTCTGTAGAAAGTCGTAGATTTGACTGAACGTCACCACCGCGCTGGCTCATGCCATGCACTTCTGCCTGTTTGAGATTTAATCCTGCCGCCGTAGCTGCATCACCAATGATGGTGGCTATGGTGAGGATACCTTGTCCACCCACACCTGCTAGTATAATATCTTTTTTCATTGCTGGCTTTTCTTTTGTCTTAGTTTACGTCCTAATGTCTGTATGCACTCACGACGAGGGATAATCACGGATACACCCTTGTAATCAATCTCCTGACGTATGATTCTTGTAATCTCTTCCATGTTCTTGGGTAGAGGTACTACTACGTGAACATGCTCTGGCTCTACACCAAGTGCCAGGCATATTGCCTCAAACTTGTTGGTACCTGCAGAGTCTTGTCCGCCAGTCATAGCTGTGGTTAGATTGTCAGAAATGACAACGGTGATATTTGCATTGTCATTTACGGCATCCAAAAGTCCTGTCATACCAGAGTGAGTGAATGTAGAGTCGCCAATTACCGCTATTGCAGGGTGTACACCAGCGTCAGCAGCTCCCTTGGCCATAGTGATGGAAGCACCCATGTCCACACAACTGTCTATAGCGCGGAATGGTGGCAAGGCACCAAGTGTGTAGCAACCGATGTCACCAAAGATACGAGCATCAGCATATTCCTTTGCCACCTCGTTCAATGCGTTGTACACATCACGATGACCACAACCTTGACAGAGTGCAGGGGGACGTGGCATTACGTTTTGAGCATTGGCAAAAGGCTTTTCCAATTTCACTCCTAATGCTTCGCTTACTGAGTCAGGAGTCAATTCTCCCATGCGAGGCAATTCTCCAGTGAGACGACCCAGAATCTGATATTCTCCGCCTAGGATTGCCTTTACCTGTTCCTCCACCAATGGTTGACCATCTTCTGCTACCAGCAATGCATCACACATTGATGCCATCTCCTTGATAGCCTTTTCTGGTAGAGGATATTGAGACACCTTGAGCACAGGGATGTTTTGTGCCTGTGGATTGTTTTCCATTACATAATTGTATGCTATACCACATGCTATTACACCCAACTTTGCTTTCTCTCCGCCAGGAATGCTCTTGTTGTAAGGAGAGTTTTCGGATGATTCTATCAATGATTCCTGTTTTTCAACAAGTCCTGCATATTGTCTTCTAGCATTGCCAGGAAGCAAAACCCAATGTGTGCGCTCATTGTCGGGAGAAAGAGGATTTTCTGCCTTACGCTGACCAATAGCAACACCGGCGCGTGAATGAGCCAAGCGTGTAACAATACGCATCAATACGGGTAATTTCTTCTCTTCCGATAGCTCAAAAGCGTATGCCATCATATCGTAAGCCTCTTGCTGATTAGATGGCTCGAGGATAGGAATCATAGCAAATTTGCCATAGAAACGAGAGTCTTGTTCGTTCTGTGAAGAGTGCATTGAGGGGTCGTCAGCAGCAAGAACCACAAGGCCACCATTCACACCAGTAATGGCAGAATTGACAAATGCATCGGCAGCTACATTCATACCCACATGCTTCATGCATACTAGAGCTCGCTTGCCAGCATAAGACATACCTAAGGCAGCCTCCATGGCTGTTTTCTCATTGCTACACCATCTGCTTCTCACCTCAGGCGCATTGGCTTGAATAAATTCAGTTATCTCAGTTGAGGGTGTGCCAGGATAAGCATACACGCCGCTTATACCTGCATCTATAGCACCCAGTGCCACAGCTTCGTCACCCAAAAGTAATTTTCTAATTATCATATGTTTAATATTCTTTTCTTCTTTAGTATTTCAAAACCATTTAGACACCCTTTAATCAAGTTGAAGGTCTCTGTCGTTCAGCACAGGGAATTTCTCTCTGAATGCAAGCAAGGCCTCCATGTCAATCTCTGCAGATGCTTCGCTCTCTTGTCCCATTGGACATTCTGCAATAGTTTTTCCGTATGGGTCGATAATGACGGTGCCACCGCAGTATTCACAAGCAGGGTCGTTGCCTACACGGTTGACACCAGCCACATAGCATTGGTTTTCAATAGCACGTGCCACTAGCAATGCACTCCATGCGGATACACGAGGGGTAGGCCAACTAGCAACGTATAAAATCATATCGTAATCACCTCTGTTTCGAGCCCATACAGGGAAGCGCAAGTCGTAACAAATCTCCAGAAGGATACGCACGCCACAATGCTCCACTATCACTCTTCTGTCTCCAGCTGTAAAGCGATGGTGCTCGCCACCATATGTGAAAAGGTGCTTCTTGTCATAATGTGCCACCGAACCATCAGGTTTCACAAAGTAAAAACGATTGTAATACTTCTCTCCATCGGTCACCGCCACACTACCAGCAATAGCAGCACCAGTTGCACTAGCCTTGTCCTTCATCCATTGTAGGGTGTCGCTTTCCATACTTTCTGCTATACCCTCTGGATGTGTGCAAAAGCCTGTAGAGAACATTTCGGGTAGCACGTAAAGGTCAGCACCAGGATTTCTATCAATTGCAATGCTGCAACGCTCGCGGTTGGCTTCGGGGTTAGCCCATACTATATCACGCTGCAAAACAGTTATTTTCATATACTATTTGTTTACTTTTTTATCGTAGATTTTATATAAACGATTGCAAATATAATCATTTTTCGACGGATTACTTTACAAATTGGCTACTTTTTTCTGTTTTACTATCACTTTTCGATTATTCTTATCTGCGTTTTGTGAATGATATTGCATTTTCTAGGCTTTGGAAATGTATTTTTGTACTCCAAAATGGATTTTCAAGCCTTCTGAAGCCTTTTTCGCGACACAAAATTTGGCTTCAAAGATGTCGGAAGTCCTCTCCCGATGCGGGAGAGCTATTTCCATGCTTTTTCACCTATTTAATATATAAGTTTCTAATTATAAAGATGGCCAAAAATCAGTTGCATCACTATGTAAATGACATTTTGAGGCATGGAAAGAATAGAAATCTTGCATTGATAACGATATTTTAACATTCTTTAAGATTTCAGGTTTGGGTATATGAGCTAAACTTACTAACTTTGCAGTCGAAATAAATAATTAGTATATATAGTTTGATATGGAATCCTTTGATATTCGTGCTCTAAATGAGCAAATTGAACGCCAAAGCGCGTTTGTTACCAACTTGCAAGCTGGTATGGCTCAAGTTATTGTTGGCCAAAAACATTTGGTAGAGTCTTTGTTGATTGGCCTTCTTAGTGATGGCCATGTGTTGCTTGAGGGTGTGCCAGGTTTGGCTAAGACACAAGCAATTAAGACTTTGGCATCATTGGTAGACGCACAGTTTAGTCGTATTCAGTTTACTCCTGACTTGTTGCCTGCCGACGTGATTGGTACAATGATTTACTCTCAGAAAGAGGAAGCCTTCCAGGTGGAAAAGGGTCCTGTATTTGCTAATTTCGTTCTTGCTGATGAGATTAACCGTGCTCCAGCAAAGGTACAGAGTGCATTGTTGGAAGCTATGCAGGAGCGCCAGGTAACTATCGGTAAGGAAACATTCCAGTTGCCCAAGCCTTTCCTAGTACTTGCAACTCAGAACCCCATTGAGCAGGAAGGTACCTATCCATTGCCCGAGGCACAGGTTGACCGTTTCATGCTGAAGGTAATAATTGACTACCCCAAGCTAGAGGAGGAAAAACTTATCGTACGCCAGAATATCAAGGGTGAAGCACTTGTAGTTAAGCCTTTGATGACAACTGCTGAGATTATGGAAGCTCGTGCCGTTGTTCGCCAGGTATATCTTGACGAGAAGATTGAACAATACATTGCTGATATTGTATTCGCTACTCGTTATCCTGAGAAGTACAACCTCAAGGACATTAAGGATTATATCGAATTTGGTGCAAGTCCTCGTGCTAGTATCAATCTTGCATTGGCGGCAAGAGCTTATGCATTCATCAAGCGTCGTGGATACGTAATCCCTGAGGATGTTCGTGCCGTAGCTCACGATGTTTTGCGTCATCGTGTAGGTCTTTCTTATGAGGCAGAGGCAAATAATATTACTGCTGAAGAGATTGTAAGCAAGATTATCAATAAGGTAGAGGTACCCTAATTATATCTGACCTCGTAATAACTTGTGAGTTACAAGGATGGAAACAAGTGAATTGCTCAAACGAGTTAGGCAAATTGAAATCAAAACTAGAGGCCTGTCTAACAACATCTTTGCTGGCGAATACCATTCTGCTTTTAAGGGTAGAGGTATGGCCTTTGCAGAGGTGCGCGAATATCAATATGGAGACGATATTCGTGATATTGAATGGAATGTGACCGCTAGATTCAATAAGCCATTCGTAAAGGTTTTCGAGGAAGAACGCGAACTCACCGTGATGCTTTGTGTCGATGTAAGTGGTAGCCTTGAGTTTGGTACCTGTGTGCAGACAAAGCGCAGATTACAAACAGAGATAGCTGCTACACTTGCCTTCTCGGCCATTCAAAACAATGATAAGATAGGTGTTATTTTCTTTTCAGACAGGATAGAAAAGTTTATTCCTCCCAAGAAAGGACGCAAACACATATTATATATTATTCGCGAGCTATTGGAATTTAAGCCAGAGAGCGATAGGACAGATGTAGGCATGGCTGTAGAGTATCTTACATCAGTTATCAAGCGTAGATGTACAGCATTTCTGCTGAGTGACTTTATTGACGAGAAGGATTTCCGTCAAGCACTCACTATCGCCAATCGTAAGCATGATGTAGTAGCCATACAAGTGTACGACCGTAGAGCAGCAGAATTGCCCGATGTTGGTTTGATGCAGATTCGTGATGCCGAGACAGGACACGAGATGCTGATAGACACCAGTAGCAAGAAGGTACGCAATCAGCATGCAGCATGGTGGAGAACCATGCAAAGCAAACTGAACGATACCTTTACTCGAAGCGGTGTGGACAACGTAAGTGTTAGAACTGACCACGACTATGTAACAGCTCTGATGGGATTGTTCCGTCAAAGAGCATAATTGCATACATCGTAAGAACAACAATACATTAGAATAATTTGAACTTAGCTCAGCGGTGCGAGCTAAAACAGGGTATATTAATAGTATGAAGCATATATTTGCTAGAGTCATAGCTGCAATTGCCATTGCTTTTTCGTGCATGCTTAATAGTAATGCACAAGTGTCTGTGGTGGCATGCTTGGATAGCGTCAACTTCTATGTAGGCGAGCAAGATGGTTTGGAGTTGCAAGTTACTCTACCTTCTAATCAGCGTCTACAATTGCCTCCATTCAAAAAAGGTATGGAGATAGTTCCCAATGTGGAGATTGTGGAGATAGACAAGCCTGACACAGTAGAGTTGAACGATGGTAATAATCTGCAAATTACTCAGAGATATGTAATCACAGCATGGGATTCTGCATTTTATTATTTGCCTCCTTTACAAGTTAAAGTAGATACTTCAATATATGAGTCTAAGTCGTTGGCTTTCAAGGTTTACACTCTTGATGTAGACACGCTTCATGCTGATGCTTTCTTTCCACCCAGAGATGTACAGGAACTGCCTTTCTCTTGGCAGGATTGGGAAGAATTGTTTTATGCTCTGTTAGCGATATTGCTGCTATCAGGCTTTATCACCTTGATGTATCATTTGATTAAGAAAGGCAAACCTATCTTCAAGATTATCCGTCGTAAGAAGAAATTGCCTGCACATCAGGTGGCTATCAACGAGATTGAACGCATTAAGCAGGAGCGTACCTGGGCAAAGGAAGATAGCAAGGAGTATTATACATTGCTTACTGATGCTTTGCGTACTTACATCCAAGAGCGCTATTCATTCTCTGCAATGGAGATGACCAGTACTGAGATTATCGAACGACTTATGCAAGAGAGTGACGAAACAAGCATAGCAGAACTTAGAGAAATCTTTAAGACTGCCGACTTGGTTAAGTTCGCAAAATGGAGCACTCCTATCAACGAGAATGATGCCAATCTGATGGCTGCTCTTCAGTATGTAAATGAAACAAAGATAGAAGAAGACCCCAATGCAAAACCTGAGCCAGAGGTGATTAAGGAAACCGACAAGAACAGACAAACTCAGGTAAGAATCATGCAGGTTCTTGTAGCTTTGGCCGTTGTCGCTATCATCGTTATCGTTGTAGCAGCAATAACACGTCTGTATGATATGTTTGTCTGATACAATACATTGTTTTAATGTGATAAAAAACATCTCTTTGAGCAATAAATTTTAAATTGACAATATCACGATGCAGTTTCACAATCCGATATATCTATTCCTAGTCATATTGCTTATACCATTGATATTGTGGTATATATTAAAGCACAAGAAGCAATCTCCTTCAATGGGAGTAAATACCATTGCTAGCTTCGTACGTGCCAAGCGTACATGGAGAATATGGTTGGTACACGTACCTTTTGTATTGACATGCGTTGCATTTTCGGCTTTAGTACTAGCATTGGCTCGTCCCCAAACATCCAATTCGTGGAGTAATACTAGCGTTGAAGGTATTGACATCATGCTATGTATGGACGTATCAACAAGTATGCTTGCAGAAGACCTGAAACCTAATCGCGTACAAGCAGCCAGAAATGTGGCTCTTGAATTCATCAAGAGACGCGAGAATGACAATATCGGTCTTACTATTTTTGCCGGTGAAGCTTACACTCAGTGTCCTATGACATCTGACCATGCAGCCTTGCTCAACCTGCTGAATGGTATTGATTGTAATATGGCTATGCGAGGAACTTTGGAGGATGGTACTGCCATAGGTATGGGTATCGCCAATGCTGTTACTCGTCTGAAGGATTCAAAGGCTAAGAGTAAGGTTATCATTTTGCTTACTGATGGTACAAACAATAGAGGTGATATCTCTCCAGGTATGGCGGCTGATATAGCCAAGAGTTTTGGTATCCGAGTATATACTGTTGCTGTAGGTACCAATGGTACTGCTCCTTATCCTATGATGGTGGGTGGCAGACGTGAGTACATCAATGTACCCGTTGAGATTGATACCAATACCTTGACTCAGATAGCAGAGAAGACTGATGCACAGACATATAGAGCAACGAACACCGAAAAACTCTTCCTGGTATATGAAGAGATTGACAAGCTTGAGAAAACCAAGATGAATGTTCGCAAGTACTCAAAGCGTTATGAGTCATATCAATTATTTGCTGTAATAGCCTTCATCGCCTTGGCTTTGGCTACTTTGCTGAAGGCAACTATTTTGAAGAGAATCCCTTAAATCTCAGATACAATTATGTTTAGATTTGGAAGTCCAGAATATCTATATCTATTGTTGCTATTGGTAGTGTTGGCCATAGCACACTATGTATGGACATATAAGAAAAGACGTAATCTCAGAAAGTATGGCGACCCAGCCTTGCTTAAATCAATGATGAAGGACGTTTCTCGCATAAGACCAGAGGTAAAATTCTGGTTGTTGCAGACTTCTTTGTTGTTCTTGATTATAGCACTAGCACGTCCACAATATGGTACCCGAGTAGACACACGCAAACGTAGTGGTATTGAAGCTATCATTGCCATGGATATCAGTAACAGTATGTTGGCTGAAGATGTTCGTCCCAATCGTTTGGAGAAGGCTAAGATGATGGTGTCTAATCTTGTGGACAATATGCATGATGACAAGATAGGTATGATAGTATATGCAGGACAGGCTTATGTCCAATTGCCTATCACCAGTGATTATGTTTCTGCCAAGATGTTTTTGGAGACAATATCTCCCTCATTGATAGAGATGCAGGGTACTGACATTGCTGCTGCTATCAACCTAGCCACCAGAAGTTTTACTAGCCAGGAAGGTGTATCTCGTGCTATCTTCGTAATCACCGATGGTGAAGACAACGAGGGTGGGGCAGTGGAGGCAGCTCGTACTGCGGCATCAATGGGAATGCACGTGTATGTTCTTGGTATTGGTGACCCCGCTGGTGCTCCAATTCCCATTCCTGGTACTAACCAGTATATCATAGACAACGAGGGTAATACTGTGATGTCTCGTCTCAACGAGGATATGTGTCGCGAGATAGCCAATGCTGGTAATGGTAATTACATCTATGTGGACAATAGTCATTCAGCTCAGGAAAAGCTTGACAAATATGTGCAGAATCTTAGCAAATCAGAGATGGAGACATCTGTTTACTCTGAATTCGATGAACAGTTTCAAAGCTTCCTCTTGCTTTCACTGCTCTTCCTGTTGTTAGACCTTATCATTATGGAGCGTGAGAATCATATATTGCAGAGATTTTCATTTTTCACCAAAAAGAAGTAATACGAATAATACGATACGAGGATAAAGTTATGAATAGATTTGTAGTTCTGCTTATGACATTGTGCTGTTGCATTGTTAGTGTTCAAGCACAAACTGCACGTGACTATATCAGAAGAGGCAATCGTTTGATGTTGGATACATTAGGCGGCAATGATGATTCTGAAAAGGCTATTGTTCAGTACAAAAAGGCAATAGAGATGGACACCACGTTGGCCATAGCTCATTATAATTTAGGTACTGCTCTGATTAGACAAAACAATGCTCAAGAGGCAATGAAAGAGTTTCAGACAGCTGCAAAGTTTGAGACAGACAAGAAAAGACTTTCTGACATTTATCACAATATGGGTGTTCTGCTTCACGTAGGACAGAAGTATGCCGAGGCTGTTGAGTGCTACAAAGAGTCATTGCGCAATGACCCCTCTAATCATGAGACACGCTACAATTATATTCTTGCCAAGTGGCACCTAAAGAATCAGCAGGGTGATGGCGAGGGTGAAAATCAGCAAGACCAAAAGGATAAAGAGCAACAGCAAGACAAACAAGACGAAAAGCAGAATCAGCAACAAAATCAAGATAAAAAGCAAGAGGAGAAGAATCAGCAAGACCAGCAATCTCAGCAGAAGGAAGATAAAGCCAACATGTCCAAGGAGAATGCTGAACGTATCCTACAGGCTGCTATGAGAAACGAGAAGGAGACACAGGAGAAAATCCAGCGTCAGCAACAAGATGCTCCACGCCGCAGATTACTGAAACAGTGGTAATTACTTCTTGTAGAATTTATTTCGTAAAATAATATAATTAGATATCGTGAAGAGGTTTTTAATAGTATTACATCTTTTTGTTGTAGCTTTTGCTACAGCATTAGCCCAAACTGTGACGTTGAAGGCACCAGAGGTGTGCGAAGTAGGTCAGCGTATTAACATTAGTTATAAAGTTGATACCCAGGATGTGGATGATATTCAGGTGGGAAATTTCTCTGGCTTTGACCTCCTGTATGGTCCTTCTACCAGCAGCCAAAGTTCTTTCCAGATGATAAATGGTAAGACTACCCATTCTAGTTCTCTGACATTCACCTATGTACTTTTGGCCAAGAAAGAAGGCGATTACCAACTTCCTGCAGCTAGCGTGATTGTCAAAGGCAAGACTATACGTAGTGGAGTGGCAAATATAACCATCCTTCCTGCCTCTACTCCCAATCAGTCTTCTGGACAATCTTCCTCATCGTCATCATCTTCTTCATGCCAATCCTCTTCATCAGACAAGCGTGTGTCTGACAAAGACCTTTTCATCACTGCTACAGTGAGCAAAACCAAGGTTTTTGAACAAGAAGCCGTGCTTCTTACATATAAGTTGTACACCTTGGTCAATATTCGCCAACTAATTGGTGAAATGCCCGAGCTAGATGGTTTCCATTGTCAGGAACTTAACAGCAAGGCACAATTGTCACTAAAGTATGAGCACTATAATGGTCGCAACTATGGCACTGCTGTATGGCGTCAATACTTGCTTTATCCTCAAAAGGACGGCAAACTTACCATCCCTAGCGTAACCTTCGATGCAGAGATTGAGGTTGCCAATCAGAGTGCAGACCCCTTTGACATCTTCTTCGGCGGTGGTTCGCTCACACAGATTGTATCAAAGAAGATTCGTACTCCCAAATTGGATGTAGACGTTAGACCCTTGCCTCAACCTCGTCCTGCCAATTTCTCTGGTGCTGTAGGTAAATTCAGTATGACTGGTACTCTCTCTCCAGAGCAACTGAATGCCAATGATGCTGCTGCTCTTCAGCTCGTAGTTTCTGGTCAGGGTAACATGAAGTTGGTGAAGGCTCCTGTGGTGGATTTCCCCAAGGATTTTGAAATTTATAATCCTAAGGAAACTGATAAGACCAACAATACTGCAAGCGGAGCTAAAGGCAATGTGGTGTATGATTACGTAGTAGTACCCCGTCATGGTGGTAAGTATTCCATCGCACCAGCAGAGTTTGTGTATTTCAATCCTGAGACAGAAAAGTATGTTACTCTAAAGACAGACTCTTTCCACATGGCTGTGGCCAAGGGTAAGGTGGTGAGCACAGCTACTAGTGTGTCGGAGAAGGAAGATGTGCGCGTATTGTCTTCTGATATACATTATATTAAGACTTCCGAGGCCAATGTTCGCGAACATGTGGATGGTTTCTTTGGCACATGGAGATATATCGGCATCTATCTAGGATTGCTTGCAGTATTCTTCATTGTATTGGCTATTTTCCATCGCCACGCCAAGGCTAATGCCGACCTTGTTCGTAAGCGTGGTAAGCGCGCTGGCAAGGAAGCTACCAAGAGACTAAAGGTGGCTCGCAAACTACTTAACGAGCAAAATGCAGGAGCCTTCTATGAGGAGGTACTGAGAGCATTGCTAGGATATGTTGCCAACAAGCTTAACATTCCCACAACACACCTTACCAAGGACAATGTTAGAGAATCACTCTCTACTCGTGGTGTGGACGAAAAGTTGATAGCAGAATATATGTCTGTGCTTGAATCTTGCGAGTTTGCACGCTTTGCTCCTGGCGACCCTCAAGCCACTATGGACAAGATATATGAGTCTGCTAGCCAGGCTATCAACGATTTGAACAAGAGTCTATAATCTTGAGTATCTACCTAGTATAATAATGCTCCATTAATTTAATATTAATTCATTAGACATGATGAAATCAATATATATCAATCTATTACTACTCTGTCTTTCCCTTTTGCCCATGAGCGCGTGGGCAAATACAGATTCGCTTTCTGTAGAGGAAAGTAATGTTTCTGCAGAGGAAATCAAGTTGAAGGCTGATTCTGCTTTTGCAGCAGAAGATTTTGCCATGGCAGAGGCGTTGTATCTGGAACTGGCTAATCTGGGCGAAAGTGCTACCGTATATTACAATCTTGGATGCACATATTATCGTCAAGATATGATGGCCAAAGCAGTATTATGGTTTGAAAGAGCACAGTTGCTAGACCCCTCTGATTCTGATATCAGATTCAATCTCAGTATGGCTCGCGGCAAGACCATAGACCGTATTATTCCCAAGCACGAAATGTTTTTTGTTTCATTGTGGAAGAGTATGATGCACAATTGTTCCGTATCCGAATGGGCATACTGGGCAATCGCAGTCTTTGTGCTCTCCCTGTTGATGATAGCTTTGTATCTTTATAGCTCTGCCATTGTCTTGCGCAAGATAGGTTTCTTCGGTTGTATTTTCTTCCTTGTTCTATGCTGTCTTTTCAATACTCTGGCATATAGTTTGAGAAACTATAATAATACTCATACAGCAGGTATTATCATGGAACCAGCGGTGACAGTGAAGAGTACCCCCACCAAATCAGGCACAGAATTGTTTGTCATACACGAAGGCACACGTGTTGAGATTAAGGACAATAGTATGCGCGAATGGGGTGAGGTACAGATTGCTGATGGCAAAGTAGGATGGATTGAGAAGTACACCTACGAGGCAATCTAAAAATCACCTGCCTTAGATATAGAAATATCACAAGTATACACATACACACATATACCAACAGATGAATTTCCCTGCATTTGATACAGAGTTATTACTACAGATTAACCAGGCTCACAATCTCATTCTAGACAATGTGATGCTAAAGCTTAGCGACACATGGACCTGGAGTTTCCTTATCCTCGTAGTGTTGTTAGTTATCATCAAGGACCGTCCCCCTCGTGAAGTAGCCTTGGTTATTCTCGGAGCTGTATTGTGTGTAGTCTTTGCCGACCAGATTAGTTCTTCGTTGATTAAGCCATTGGTGGCACGCTTTCGTCCTACTCACGACCCTGATATCATGTTTCAGATAAGGTGTATCTCTGGACGTGGTGGCTCCTATGGTTTTGTCAGTTCACATGCTGCCAATACCATGGCTATAGCAGTCTTCTTTGGCTTTGTTTTCCGCCACTATTTGTTGTCTATGCTTTTGATATTGTGGGCAATAGCAGTTGGTTATAGCCGTATCTATCTAGGTATGCATTTCCCCTTGGATGTTTTGGCAGGTGCAGGCCTTGGTGTCCTTGTGGGTATTTTGGTGTATATAGCACTGTATCACGCTGTTAAGCGTTTGAGTACCAGCAGAGTAAAGTATTATAGCAGTGCTTATACATCCAGTGGCTATAAGGTAAAGGATATACATGTGATATTCGTAGCCCTGGGCCTTTCTATAATGTACACCCTGTTCTAAATCTATCTCTCCTTACTCTTCGCTTAATTGCCTTTCCTGTACTTCAGTGGAGTATAGCCAGTGGCAGAGTGAAACATTCTAGTAAAATGATTGGGGTACTTGAATCCTAGTTCCTCTGCAATCTCATTTATTGTCATATTGGTTTGTCTGAGCAGTACCTGAGCATGTGTTATCATCTTGCTCTTGATATACTCTTGTGCTGTAACGTGTAGGTCTCTCTTAACTAGTTCTGCAAAACTGCTTGGCGTCATATCCAACTGTGTTGCACACCATTTCACCGTTGGCAATCCCTGCTGTGCAGGTTGTCCACTACCAAGGTATTTGTCCAATAGAGCATCCAATCTGCCCGATATAGTTTCGGTACGTTTGACTAGGTCTATATGCTGTTGCTCGAAATATCTTTTGACATAACTCAGCAGCGTACCGATACCCAATCTAATCATTTGTCCAGATAGATGGTCCTTGGGAGTATGTAATTCGGCATGTAGATTGGTATAGCAATTACGTATTACTTTGTATTCTATTTCGTTGAGCGCAATAGCATCTTTGTAGTTCATATTAAAGTATGAGAACATGTAGAAATCTCTACCTAGTCCTGTCTTCTCCAAAAGTTCAGCCTTAAAGGCAAGAATCACTCCCTTGGGCTTGACATCATAATCCAGTATCACACCAAGGGTCTGTCCAGGGCGTATTGTTATCAGCGAACGCTCAGAATACGAGATAACTTGATTATCCCTTACCACCTCTCCACAATAATTTTCCATCAGTATCACGGCATACATGTTGTACATCCTTGTGTGGAAGAATGAAACATTTGCATGTGCCAGGTCAGCCACCGTAACCTGATTGTATAGAGTTTCTGCGCCAAGGAATTTATTTATATCCTGGATGCTATTTATTGAGTTCATTTCTGTGCTAATTTAATTTATGAGTGTGTATAGTATTACCGAGTTTTATTCCAATATGCCCATCTTTACGGCACCTCAGTTATACACTACGCAAAGTTACTGCTTTTTTTAGATATGCAATAGATTTTAATAATTATTTTCTAACTGATATCCGTAGAACATCTAATTCTTAATTAGCTACTAGATTATCTAGTAACTATAGAATATCTAGAGAATAATTTATGAACTTTAGGGATCTTTGAAAATCCAGGATTCCTCTTAATAAATCCAATGTCTACGCTAAATTCTAGAAATATAAGCATAAAAATGCACAAAAGAGGTGTTTTGTGCAGTTTTTCAATGACACCCCCTCGCACAGTCAAAGTGCCATTGAAGTAGTTCAACGGCATTCCGACAGTGTGCGGGCTAATTTTTGAACAATTTCAAGCCCATTTTCACCCCCTGAGGGATATGTATTGAACTATCTCAAATCATTTTCATCTACCGGGAGATATGCGTTGAACTACGTCAAAATCATCTCTGCACTGTGAGCGATACCTTTTGAACAACCTCAAGAGCATTCCGCCACCAGATGCTAATACTTTTGCTAAATTACATTTATGTTTCCTCACCCCGAGTGCTCTATCTTGACATTTGTAAAATACACATCCACACCTAGAGCGTGTATTATTGAAACCATAAAACACATTTGGGGATTTATGGTATACAAATAGATTAAGATGATTAACTATTTTTTGTATATTATAGATAATATTAAAGATAGTTCGGAGAAATGAAACAGGTTAAAGTTACTATTGAAGGAACCATACAGATATGTGAGTATGCATCTACTGAAGAGGAGTTCTACGATACTTTCTATATGACTCTTGGTTGGCATACTGTTGATGCACTCTATGTAGATGATAATGAGGATAAAAATCTCATTAAGAAGAAGGGTAAGTATGTCAAGGTAAGTGATTATTTCCACGATCTCTTTTCTGAAGAAGGTGACCATCCATTACCTGTAGAGGTACACTTGCGAGAGACGCATGGTGGCGACCGCTTCAGCTACATCATAAATTTGGAGGATGATGAAGATTTTGACATCAAGAAGGTACAGTTGGTCAAGTCTGACTATGAGATAGAGTCCTGCCCCTACTTTATTCTGGCTCACCACATCCTATATGATGGCAAGGAAATCATAGTAAATAAGGAGGATGAATACCTATGTACTGGAATTGACGGCCGATATTGTAGCAAGTATGTGATTGACTATTTTGTGAACGATTAACCTTCATAATATATACTATAAAATATCCCCTGATGTCTGTGAAAGGCACCAGGGGATATGTTTTATAGATTGATGAAAATTACTACTACATCTTACGAGCTGAACGGATGCCGTATATGGTGATTGCAGTGAAGCAGATAAGGGGTAGTACGAAGGATACGTTAACGGCGGGATGACCGTAAACGCTACCCATGTCTATAATTAAACCCTGCAATGGGGGCATTACAGCTCCACCTACAATGGCCATTACCAAGAAGGCTGCACCAAGCGATGTATCCTTGCTATCCACATTCTCCAATGCTATACCATAGATTGTGGGGAACATCAATGACATGAAGGCAGAGATTCCTACCAAACAGTACAAACCAGGCATGCCTACGATGAGGATGGTGCCTAAGGTGCATACGATGGCACCTAGACCAAAGACGGCCAATAGGACACGTGAATTGACATACTTCATTAAGAAGGTACTGATGAAACGGCTACAGAGGAACATGCCCATGGCAAAGATGTTGTAATTCTGCGCTGTTGCCTTGTTGATACCTAGATTATCAGCATACTGGATGATAAAGGTCCATACCATAATCTGTGCAGCTACGTAGAAGACCTGGGTAAGCACACCTTCGCGATATACGCTATTGTTCCATAGGCGCTTGAGAGTGTGGCTTGCGGGGTCCTGCTTTTCGCTAGCTGCTGTTTGTGGCATCTTCTTCAGCAAGATAATAATGAACATTACCACAACAACTAGGCCTAGGATTACATAGGGATTGCGGATGACCTCAAGGTCGTGCAGACGAATAGTAGCCTTTTCTGCTTCGCTAAGGGTGTGGAAGAAGGTTTCGCCTGCTGCATTACGACGGTCCGACCATAGTGCTGGCAATACTACCAATGATGCTACAGCCATACCAGATAGAGAGCCCATAGGATTGAAGGCTTGTGCGAGGTTCAATCTGCGGGTAGAGGTTTCCTTCGAACCTAGTGATAGGATGAAGGGATTTGCTGTAGTTTCAAGGAATGCAAGGCCAAAGGTTAGAATGTAAAGCGACAAGCAGAAGAAGAGGAAGTTCTGCATTGATGCTGCAGGGATGAAGAGAAATGCACCCACAGCATAAAGTGCTAGACCTAGAAGGATACCACTCTTGTAACTATACTTTCTGATGAATAGTGCAGCAGGGATGGCCATTGTGGCATAACCACCATAGAAGGCACACTGTACCCATGATGCCTGAAAGGCTGATAGCTCCATCACCGTCTGAAAGGCTGCCACCATTGGGTTGGTGATATCATTGGCAAAGCCCCATAGAGCGAAGAGCGAGGTGATGATGATAAATGTAGCTAAATATTTCTTTTCTACTAATTTACTTTGCATGATATGAATTAATAGTTTTAAGGTTAGTATAGATAGAAAACACGTTCCATCAATTGCCATTTCTCTGCTGATGACATGCCTGCTTTGACAAGTTGGAATTCAGCCATATAATCTTCCCACTCAGCCTGACGTGGTAGAGTAGAGAGGCGTGCCATGGCTGTTTCCCACTCAAAGTCGAGGGGAGTTTCTACTATCATAAATAGGCGAGTGCCTAGAATGTAGATTTCCATTTCTAGGATACCTACTTCGCGTATGCCGGCAATGATTTCTTTCCAAGCGTGCTCTTTGCTATGACGCTTGCGATACTCTGCTATCAATTCGGGATTGTCGCGAAGGTCTAGAGTTTGGCAATATCTCTTAACGGGACCCGTATATTGCTGTACGGGATAACCATTCTTGGGTTCTTCCATAATGTATTAGTGTTTAGGAATGGGGATTACTTAGGTTCAAAAATCTTGGGAGTAACACTATTGCGAACTACCTGGCGCAAAGATGCCAAATCAGCTACTTCGCCAGCTGCCATAGCCTGAACGAGAATATTACCCATCGCGGTAGCTTCTACGGGGCCTGCCCATACGGGAACACCTAGGGCATTAGCTGTAAGCTGATTGAGCAATTCGTTCTGCGAACCGCCACCGATGATGTGCAAGCGCTTGAGAGGCTCGGGCAATAGATTGTTCACACCAGAGATAGCTTCCTTGTATTTTGTTGCCAAAGATTGAAGTAGACAACGAGTCAACTCTCCCTTGGTAGCAGGTACTTGCTGACCACTTTGCTGACAATATTCGCAAATAGCCTTTTCCATTGAAGGAGGATTCATGAATGCAGCATCTGCCACGGGGATAATGCTATCTATGCAAGCCTTCTCTGCCTCGGGAAGAAGCTGACCGAAAGACTGTTCTTCGCCACGCTCTTTCCACTCAGCCATGAGGCGCTGTAGTATCCAAAGACCAGTGATATTCTGCAAGAAACGTATTCTGCCACCTACACCACCTTCGTTGGTGAATTCTGCCTTACGCGCTTCCTCGGTAAGGATAGGTTCTGGCAACTCCACGCCAAGCAATGACCATGTACCAGAACTTAGGAATGCCATGGTGCCTTCGCCTTCTACGGCAGGAACGGCTGCTACGGCAGATGCTGTGTCGTGTGAACCAACGGCTACTACCTTGACCTCGCCTAGGCCTGTCTCCTCGGCAATGTCAGCACGCAATGTGCCACGAACGGTACCAGGCATTACAATCTTGCCAAAGATGTGCTCGGGCAAACCTAGCGCTTTGATGGTCTCCCATGACCATTCTCTCTTCTTGGCATCAAGCAATTCAGATGTAGATGCGATGCAATACTCGTTAGTTGCATTACCGGTAAGGAAGTAACTGAATAGGTCGGGCATGAAGAGCAAATGCTGTGCAGATTCCAATTGTGCTGTACCCTTGATACTGAGCAATTGGGGTAGGGTGTTAATCTCCATCACCTGAATGCCAGTGGTAGCATAGTGGTCAGTGGGGTTGAGAGTCTTAAACATTTCCTCTACCATGCCAGCGGTGCGTGCATCGCGATAACATACGGGGTTGCCTATCAACTGGCCATCGCGGTCAATGAGACCGAAATCCACACCCCAAGTGTCAACGCCGATACTCTCCACCTGATAGCCCTTGGCAGCAGCCTTCTTGAGGCCAGCCTTCATGTCTTCGAACAATGCAGGGAAGTCCCAATAGACGTGGTCGCCAAGGCGTACTTGTCTATTGCCAAAGCGATGCACTTCCTCCATCTTGAGTTGTCCATCCTCTAGCCAACCAGCAATTACTCGTCCGCTACCTCCACCAAAGTCAGCGGCAAGATATACTTTGTTCATGATAATACGATTTAAAGTGAATAAGGATAGAAATGCCCAATGGTAATTTACTAAAATAAAGGCATTTCCATCCTTGTATATTAACTATTAGTGTAGATAGATATTACTGCTGTAGAGGAGTCTTCTTACCCAATACGTAGATGTCCAAGTCCTGGATTTCCTCGGGAGTAAGAACAGAGTAGTCACCACCTGTCTGAACAATAATACGGCATGCCATTTCAAAGAACATAGCGCGCTCGAAAGCTTGGTCAAAATCCTTACCACAAACTACCTGACCATGATTGGTAAGTAGGATAGAGTTGTGGTCCTTCATAGCTTCTACTACTGCCTGTGCCAATTCGGGAGAACCGGGACGCAAGTAGGGGATAACGGGGATTTCGCGACCAACGTGGCATGGAACCTCAGCAGTAACATTGTAGTTCTCAGGCTTCTTCTTCATGCAAGAAACAGCAGTTGCATAAGGTGACTGGAAGTGAAGTACTACATTAACATCGGGACGCTCGCGCAAAACACCTAGATGGAAACCGCTTTCCATTGAGGGCTTAACGCCATTAAGAACCTCGCCAGTAGCAACTACACACTGAGAAACCTTTTCCTTCTGAATGGTAGGAACCCATGAACCAGTACCAGAAACGAGAGCTTCGTCACCGATACGCCATGAAAGGTTACCACTGCTACAAACGGTCAATCCTGCATCGCCAACGCGATGAGCCTGCTTGATAAATTCTTCAATATGGAGATTAGTAATCATATCTTTTCTGAAAAAGTGTATTATGAATAATGTTTGATGATTTATGACCTAGGGGCATTACAAAACCTTTTCGTATAGACCTAGGATAATGTCCTTGTTGACATATCTTGGGTTGCCAGGAGTGCATACATCGGCAGCTGCTGCGGTAGCAAGCTTGTCAAGGTCTTCAGCCTTGATACCCAAATCGGTGAGGTGCTGAGGAATACCTACGCGGATAGCAAGGTTGCGAACGGCATCAACGGCAGCCTGAGCATTCTCCTCGCTAGTCATTGTAGCAGAGTAAACATTCATTGCCTTGGCAATCTGAACGTACTTGTCAATAGCAGCAGGCATATTGAATTCCATCACTGTGGGTAACAACAAAGCATTAGCTACACCATGAGGAATGTCGAAGATAGCACCCAAGGGGTGAGCCATACCGTGTACAACACCCAAACCTACATTAGAGAATGCCATACCAGCAATGTACTGAGCAACAGCCATGCCATTACGAGCCTCTGCATTCTGTGGTTCGTTTACAGCAACCTCTAGGTAGCGAGCAATCATTTCGATAGCTTTCAATTCGAACATATCGCTCATCTCCCAAGCACCCTTGGTGATCAAACCCTCGATGGCATGAGTAAGAGCATCCATACCAGTTGCAGCAGTCAAGCTACGTGGTAGAGTGTACATCAACTCAGCATCAACGATGGCCATAATGGGAATATCGTTGGGATCAACACATACCATCTTCTTTTCGTTCTCCTCGTCGGTGATAACATAGTTGATAGTCACCTCAGCAGCTGTACCAGCTGTTGTGGGAAGTGCGATGATGGGTACTGACTTCTTCTTGGTATCAGCTACGCCTTCAAGAGAAACTACGTCAGCAAATTCGGGATTGTTGGTGATGATACCAACTGCCTTAGCTGTGTCCATAGAAGAACCGCCACCAATGGCAATAATAAAGTCGGCACCTGATTTAGCAAATGCAGCCACACCTGCATTAACATTAGCAACGGTGGGGTTGGGCTTAATTTCGCTGAAAACTTCGTATGGAATATTTGCGCCTTCAAGAACCTTTAGCACCTTGTCAGCAACGCCAAACTTAATCAAATCCTTGTCGGTAGCAACGAAAGCCTTCTTAAAACCAAGACGTTCGATTTCTTTTGGTAAAACTTCGCGTGCGCCAGGGCCGAAGTATGAAACCTCGTTAAGTATAAAACGATTAATCATATACTATATATAATAAAAATGTGTTGTTTATGGAAATTTAGGTTGAAAAGAGCTAAAAGGGGAGTGTAGGAAATACAAATCTCGGTTGATGCGAAGTCTGTATTCTCTACCTCCCCAATGTAAATGTTATGCTACGATATTACTTGTAGATAGGACCATAGTTCTGACAAGCTCTGTAGTCAGCACCTTCCTTGTCCATGCCAAATGCATTCCAAGAAGCAGGACGGAAGATATTCTCCTCGGGTACGTTGTGCATGCAAACGGGGATGCGCAACATAGAGCACAATGTAATCAAGTCAGCACCGATGTGACCATAGCTGATAGCACCGTGGTTAGCACCCCAATAGTTCATTACAGAATATACATCCTTGAAGGGAGCCTTTGTCTCGTCTAGACGAGGAACGAACCATGTTGTTGGCCATGTTGGGTCGGTACGCATGTTCAATACATCGTGGATTTCGGGATCAACGTCAGCTGTCCAACCTTCTGCAATCTGTAGAACAGGACCTAGGCCCTTGATTAGGTTCAAACGAGACATTGTTACAGGCATGCCACCCTTAGACAAGAAGTTAGAAGAGAAACCACCGCCACGGAAGTAGTCACGGTCAGCAGGCATCCAGTTGGTGTTCTTCAAACAAGCCTCAACGTCAGCCTCTGTCATTTCCCATGTGGGCTTCATGCAAGCCTCACCCTGAGCATTGGTACTAGCACCAGTAGCATCAAGAGTAGTTGCACCAGAGTTGATCAAATGAATCATACCGCCAGCTGCCAAACCAGTAAGTTCCTTACCAGTAACGCGCTTAACAGCCTCGGGGCTCCAGTATGTACGTACGTCAGAGAACATCTGGCCACAACCGGTCAACAACTTGCCAAATAGCATAGCTACAGCGTTGCAAGCATCATTCTCAGTAGCTACTACGTAAGCCTCACGGATACCATTCCAGTCAAATGTAGAGCACATTAGAGCCTCGGTGAAGTCACCATTTGGCTTCCAGTCAGTCCACTGACGCTGACCCTGGAAACCAGCAGCGATAGCATTGTGACCAATTGCCTCCTCAAGGAATCCCATTTCGCGGAGCTTAGGATTACCAAGCATCAAGTCGCGAACGATAAGAGTCATCTTAACAACGAACTCCCAGTCAGAATCCTTACCTGCGCGGTCCTTCTGCTTCTCTGGACGGTTCTTGTCCCAACCTTCGTTCACCTTGCAATATTTCTCTGTCCAAGCCATTGCCTTCTCGTACTCCTCGTGGTCGTATATACCCTCTTCCATACGACGAAGAATCTCTGTCTCGTCAACGCTTTCATTGCGCATGCCAAGATATTCCTGGAAGAAGTTCTGGTCAACGATACTACCTGCGATACCCATACACTGGCTACCTACTGATAGATAGCTCTCGCCACGCATAGTAGCAACTGCCAAAGCGGCACGTGCCCAACGAAGAATCTTCTCAGCTACATCCTCGGGGATGCTGTTGTCGGTAATATCTTGTACGTCGTGACCATAGATGCCAAATGCGGGCAAACCCTTCTGTGCATGACCTGCCAAAACAGCTGCCAAATATACAGCACCTGGGCGCTCAGTACCATTGAAGCCCCAAACAGCCTTTGGCCAGTGTGGGTGCATATCCATAGTTTCTGAACCGTAGCACCAGCAAGAAGTTACAGAGATAGTTGCGCCTACGCCTTCACGCTCAAACTTAGCCTGACAAGCAGCAGTTTCAGCTACACGACCGATAGTGCCGTCAGCAATAACGCATTCAACGGGTGTACCATCAGCATGCTTTACGTTAGCAGAAATCAATTCAGCAACAGCTTTTGCCAAGTTCATTGTCTTTTCTTCAAGACTTTCACGAACACCACCCTGACGTCCATCGATGGTTGGACGAATACCAATTTTAGGATACTTGCTCATAGTGTTAAGTATGTTTAAAGGTTTATAATTAGTTTTTCACTATTGTTTTTGTACTGAATCGAGTGATGAAACTAGTCCATTTTTCGTCATCAGCGTAACAAAGTTATAAAAATAATGTCAAAAAAAGGAATTCTGATGCTTGAAAAATTAAGTTTTTTACAAGAAACGCACCTCCATGATGTTGGAAATGCGTTTTTTGGGGGGTATAATTTGCATTTCCACAGCTCTTGGAAATACATTTTTATGGCACCAAAAGAGAATTCTTACAATAGTATTTTATTTTCCTTTCGTGTAGAGAAGTTTTCAGAGATGAGAGGAGCAAAGGGAGTAGGCATATATCTGGCATGGAAGACGCAGCCTTTCACGCAAGCGCAGCACTTGATACACCTCTGCATATCTGTGTCCATGGTAAGTGGGTCAATGGCATTGGTGGGACAAAGATGCACGCACATCTTGCAATCCTGACAAAGCGAAATGTCTAGCGAGGGGCATTTAGGCATGTGCACACCCTGCTTGATCCACTCTTGTATGGTAGACTTAAACTTGTTCATCACATTGGGGTCTTGCAAGGGTTCTTCGAAGAAGTATGTGTCCACCGCTTGGTCGAATTCATCGCTAGAAAGTTTGTCCGATATTTTCTTGCCAAAATCCTTTGCAAACTGAAGGTCGTCGGCATCTGGGCGACCAACGGCGATGGGAGTCTCTGGGGTAGAGTAGGAGTGCTCGCCGATGAATGTACCAGCAGCTATGACGATAAAGTTTTTCTCTGCAAGGAAGGCGGCTAGTTCGTCTAGAGCCTTCTCGTAATGACGATTGCCATACACCACCACGCCTACGGCCAATGTGCCTTTACCGCGTATCTCTTGAAGCCTTTTCAATGCGATAGGTGCTACATGACCACCATACACGGGCATGGCAAAGATGACGAGATCCTCTTCGCTGAATGTCACTTCGGTGTCCTCTTCTCTGGTAATGTCTATCAAGGAAATATTTTCTATATCAATGCCTTGGGTTATGGCTTCTGCAACTTTCCTTGAAGTGCCCGTTGGCGAGAAGGTAACGATCTTTACTTCCTTTATGATTGATGAAATAGTTTTGTTCATGGAGCAAAATTACGTCTTTTTTATGTATTAACAGTCTAAATATGATATTTTTGTTTACCTTTGTGATATGAAACGTGCATTTTTTCTCCTTATTATATTGTTTAGCGTAGGTTTTGCCATGGGACAGGTGAGACCAAGTTGTGCTGTGGAACCTCTCTTGCAAACCATTCGCGTGCAAACGGCGCCATACAATCGTTCGTGCCCTTATTACAACTATGGAGACTCCATTAGTTCGGAGCCTTGTCTGGTGGGGTGCGTGGCTACCGCATTGGAACAATTGCTCAGCTATTATCGCTATCCAGAGTGCTTGATGGATAGTTTGCCCGGCTGGGAGACTGAGCATTATGCCATCAGTACGGTACCTGCTGGAAGCAAGATAGATTGGGATGATGTGGCCGACTTGAGCCTATGGTGTGGTATGATGGTGAGAATGAATTATGGTCCTACATCTAGTGCAGCAGGGCTATGGCGAGCGGAAGAACCACTCAGACAAGTTTTTGGTTACAAAACGGTGCATGTGCTTGATAGAAGTATGTATAGCTTTGACTCCTGGCATCGCATCTTGCAAAATGAGCTGATGGCTGGTAGACCTGTGGCATACGTGGGATATAACAATATGCTCAGCGGTCATGCCTTCAATATAGATGGTGTCAACGAAGATGGCCTCTACCATTGTAATTGGGGTGAAGGCGAGGGAGATAATGGATATTTTACATTGGAACAATTGTGTCAAAAACAACCACATTGGGATGAGACGGATTGGGGTAGGATGTTCGGCTATCATGCCAATGAATATATGCTTTTGCTCCACCCAGATAGTGTAACCGATGTGCTTTTGCCTGATACGTTGGAGGACTTTGCACATGCCGTTAGGGTGGAAGATATTACCTTCCGCAGGGATATTACCGCAAGGGATTATGTCTTGACAGATGTTACTCTGACCAATCTGACGGCAGATACTTTGTATCATACATACGAACTGATACTTAACCTACCCAGTGATACTAATATCGTGGAGCAATGTCAGGAGGTATGCCTATCGTCAGTAAAGCTAATGCCTTACGAAACTCGTACCCAGATGGTGGCAGGTCGTTACAATATGCATATGGGAGAGGCTGTGGTGAGACTGACCTTTGATGGAGAAGAATTTCCCTTTGCAAAGGAGGTACAGATACATTCTCCGCAGGTAGATGAGATTAGTATCAAGGAGCTCTTGGTGGAGTTTACAGAGAAGGGTAGGGCATCTGTTCATTTGCAAACCACCAACACCGCTAACGAAGGTACTTCGGGCAAAATAGTATATTGCCGTTTATATGAAGAGGGAGAAGACAAGTCGTCCTCTATAGACTATAGAATACTGAATCTTGATGCTCAAACATCGGTGATAGATACGTTGAATTTTCATCGTCTTACACCAGGAAAGAGCTATAAACTCAACGTGGGTAATTGGAGTAAACCTATATGTGTGGTAAACTTTACTGTACCACATGAACAAACAGATATAGAGCAAGTTATTGGTGTTGATATAAATAAAAAGAATAATCATGACGAATGGTATGATTTGAGTGGTCGTCGCACTCGTCATCCTCATAATGGTCTATATATTAAGAACGGTAAAAAACTATATCATGAAGGCAGAAGAGATAATTGAAAAGTACTATGCTGACCAACCCGCATTGATGGAATTGCTCCTAGTACATTCACGCCAAGTAGCACAGAAAGCAATGGAGGTTTTGGACAAGCATCCCGAGCTAGAGGTGGACAGAGAGTTTGTATTCCAAGCCGCAATGCTTCACGATATTGGCATCTGCAAAACTGATGCTCCTGGTATTAATTGCCATGGAATTCATCCATACATCTGTCATGGTATGTTAGGAGCAGAGATGCTACGCAATGAGGGTATGATGGATTATGCTCGTGTAGCAGAGAGACACACTGGTACAGGGCTTACAAGGGAAACCATAGAGAAGCAGGGGTTGCCATTGCCAGCCGATGATTTCTCGCCAGAAACTCTAGAGGAGCAGATAGTGTGCTATGCTGATAAATTCTTCTCAAAAAGTCACCCCGAGCGAACAAAGAGCGTGGCACAGGTGCGTGAGATGCTTTCGCGTTTTCCTGATGCTAATCTGGAAAGATGGGACAGATGGGTGGAACTTTTTGAATAAATCTACGTTGATAAGGGAGTTTCATACAACAAAAGACTCAATTAGCAATTATAGATGTTGTGTATATTGAGGAAAAGTTGTACCTTTGTCGCGTAGAATAATATACGCCCAAGCATTGAGATTAAAGACATTCATTATACTCTTTATCACCACATCATTTATGTTATTGGCAGGTAGTATCAGACCTGCCAACTTAGCGTATTATCATACCTCAGCAGATTCTCTAAGATTGGATAATGACTCGGTGTTGAAGATGGACTCTGCATTGCTAAACGATTCCATCCGCAAGGCAATGGCTCTATCCAATATGAAGGGTTATACTATCTACGCCGATTCGGCAGACTTTGTAAAGGATACGGCTAAGGTGGATACTACTCCGCGAAGTAAGAATTCGCTTGATGCACCCGTAGTTTATACAGCATCGGACAGTATCACATTTGACATGTTTGATAGTAGAGCTAATCTATATGGTAGCAGTCAGGTGCAATATCAGAATCTAGAGCTCCTTGCTGACAAGATTACTATATCACTGGACAGTAGCCTGGTTCATGCTGCTGGTCGTGAGGATAGTACTGGTAGTGTCAATGGTAAACCCATCTTCCGTCAGGGTAATGAGGAGTATGAGCCTGATAAAATTTCTTATAACTTTAAGACACGCAAGGCCTTTATCACCAATGTGTATACCAAGCAGGGTGAAGGTTTTATGACCACCAATGAGAGTAAGCGCGATAGCTCTGGTCTCTTGTATATCAATGGTGGTAAATATACTACATGTGATGCTCAGCATCCTCATTTCTACTTGAAGATGAGCCGTGCAAAGGTTCGCCCAGGGGAGAATGTGGTTTTTGGTCCTGCATATTTGGTGGTAGCGGATGTACCTCTCCCATTGGCTGTACCCTATGGTTTCTTCCCCTTTACACATAGTTATCAGAGCGGTTTCATTGTGCCATCTTATGGTGATGAAACATCGCGTGGTTTCTATCTTCGTGAGGGTGGTTATTACTTTGCTATAAATGATTATCTCGACCTAAAAGTGGTTGGCGATATTTATACCAAGGGTTCCTGGGGCATATCAGGTTCAATGAACTATAGGAAACGCTATAAGTTTTCGGGAAGCCTCTACCTAAGTTTCCAAAAGACAGTTTACGATGAAAAATCCGAACCCAGTGTCTCGGACTTTAAACTAACATGGACACACCGTCAGGACTCTAAAGCTAATCCCTCACAGAGTTTCTCGGCTAGTGTGAACTATGCTTCTACATCGTACGACAAGAATAATCTAACCTCACGCTATGAGCCAGAGAGCTACACGCAGAGTACACGTACTAGCTCCGTGAGTTATAGTAAGACGTTCAGCGATATAGGTTTAACCCTCTCGGGTACATTCAATCTATCTCAGAGTTTGCGCGATAGTATGGTGTCCGTTACCTTGCCTACGTTGAACATTACTCTAGCGCGATTGTACCCCTTGAAGCGCAAGCATGCCGTGGGTAAGGAGCGTTGGTACGAGAAGATTGCTTTGTCATACACTGGTACCTTCCAAAATAGTATCAGCACCAAGGACTATAAGCTTTTTAAGAGTAATCTGATTAAGGATTGGCGCAATGGTATGCGTCACCAAGTACCTATTTCTGCTACCTTCCAGTTGTTCAACCATATCAACCTTACGGCTTCGTTCAACTTTACCGACCGTATGTATATGCAGAAGGTATATCAGGATTGGGACCAGGATAGACAGAAGGTGGTACGCGATACTGTGATGGGCTTCTACAATGTGTACAACTACAATACAAGCCTTTCTGTAAATACTAAATTATATGGTTTCTACACACCCTTGCCATGGGCTGGTGGTAAGAAGATACAAGCCATTCGCCATGTCTTTACGCCTAGTATAAGTTTCTCTTATACGCCCGACTTTGGTAGTGATAGATATGGGTATTATGGTAGTTATCAGAGAACGGATGTCAATGGTACTCCGCTTGGCGATCCAGTGATATATTCCCACTTTGCCAATGGTATGTATGGCACACCATCAAGGGGTATGTCTGGTAGTATTTCCATGGATGTGTCTAACAATGTGGAGATGAAAGTTTACTCCAAGAAGGATACTACTGGTTATAGAAAGATTAGTTTGATAGACGAATTGGGTGCATCACTCAGTTATAATATGGCTGCTAAATCACGCCCATGGAGTGACCTGAGCACACGTTTAAGATTGAAACTCAGCAAGAGTTATACTTTTAGTTTGAACGCCGTGTTTGCCACCTATGCATATGAATTTGACAAGAATGGCAATGTGGTGGTAGGTGATAAGACAGAGTGGAGCTATGGTAGATTTGGTCGTTTCCAGGGTATGTCACAAAACCTTTCTTATACGTTCAACAATCAGACGTTCAAGAAGATTCGTGAGCGCCTGCTTGGTCTCATCACTTCAAGCAAGGATAGTGACGAAGCTGATGATGAGGAGGAGGAAGAGGTAGACCCAGAGATGCAAAACGTAGACCCCGAAAGACGCAAGGGTGAAAGGGGTGCTAAGCGCGATCAAGGTAATCGTGTTGACGAGGATGGATATCTCAAATTCCAATTGCCATGGAGTTTCAATGTCAGCTATGGTGTAATAATGAGAGAAAACACCTCTGCCAAGATTAACGAGAAGAATATGCGTTATCCATTTAAGTTTACTCATACGCTTAACTTCTCTGGTAATCTGCGTATCTCTGAAGGATGGAACATTACCTTCTCTTCTGGTTATGACTTCAACTATAAACGACTCTCTATGACCACGGCATCGCTTAGCCGAGACCTGCATTGCTTCTCAATGTCTTGCTCTATGGTGATTACTCCGTATCGTAGTTTCAACTTTAACTTCCAAGCTGATGCCTCTGCATTGCGCGACGTGCTCAGATGGAGAAAGCAGAGTTCATACAGTTCTAACATCGAATGGTACTAATCTTCTGATATACCAACCTCGTAAAGAAACATTAATCCAAAACTAAACAAATAATACTATAAGTAATATGAAAAAGTTTTTCCTTCTACTATTGCCACTAATGATGATGGCTTTCTCTTCATGCACCAAGGAAGAAGTAAGATTTCAGTACATTGATATGGGATATGTCAATCCTTCTGATGGTGTCATCAGTGCGGAAGGCGGAGAAATCACCTATATGGTTGCTTCTAGCCATTCGTACAAGATGTCTTCTACCTCAGATGCGGTATCGTTCCTCAGAGATGGGGTGGTAAAGTATGACAAGAATGGTTATGCAATTGTGGAACTGAATCACGCGGTTTACGTTTCTGCCAACAAAACCGATAAGGAGCGCACTATCATCATTGAAGCTGAGCACTCTAGCAATCCCGAATACAAGTCTTCTCTCATTTTCATCCAGCCAGCAAAGGTTGAGGAATAACACAACGAGAAGCAACCTTAAATTAATATAGCGAATTAATTTATTGTCGTTCAAAACATCTACCTATTTTATTATATAGGTGTAAACATTTACTAAGTTATGGATGCCGTAAACAATTCAACCATGGAAGAACTGATGCTCGTTCGCATCACTGGAGTTGACCGCCCCGGACTTATTGCTGAAATCATGGAAATCCTTTCTGGACATGATGTTCACATTCAGGATATTGGTCAAGCCGTAATACATTCTACGCTTAGTTTGGGTATTCTCATTCGTGTAGACGAAGAGCGTGGTGGTCGTGTAATGAAAGAACTTCTCTTCAAGACTAGCGATCTTGGTTTCAATATCAAGTTTAGTCCTGTCACCATTGAAGAATATGAAGCATGGGTTTCTCGACAGGGTAAGAATAGATACATCCTCACCATCCTTGGACGTCGTCTAGAAGCTCGCCAGATAGGTGCCGTGACAGACTTGATTGTTCGTCAGGGGTTGAACATCGATGCAGTGCAACGACTTTCTGGTCGTCAGAGCATTCAGCGTCCAGCCGAAAAGACACGTGCATGTATCCAATTCTCACTCCGTGGCACTCCTCACGATCGTGAAGAGATGCAAGCCGATTTGCTTCGCCTCTCTAGCGAAATGGCCATCGATTGCTCTTTCCAGCGCGATAATATGTACCGACGTATGCGTCGACTCATCTGCTTCGATATGGATAGTACCTTGATTCAGGCAGAGGTAATTGATGAACTTGCACGCCGCCATGGTGTCTACGATCAAGTGGCTGCTATCACTGAGCAAGCTATGCGCGGAGAATTGGATTTCAAGGAATCCTTTGCTCGTCGTTGCCAATTGCTCAAGGGACTTGATGTTAGTGTGATGCAAGACATAGCTGAGAATTTACCATTCACCGAGGGTGTAGATCGACTGATGTACGTACTCAAGAGTTATGGTTACAAGATAGCAATTCTCTCTGGTGGTTTTACCTATTTCGGAGAGTATATCCGCAAGAAATATGGTCTTGACTATGTTTATGCCAATGAATTGGAAGTAGACGAAACTGGACATCTCACGGGTAATTACCTTGGCGAAGTTGTTGATGGAAGAAGAAAGGCCGAATTGCTTCGCTTGATTGCTCAGGTGGAAAAAGTTGACATGGAGCAAACTATTGCCGTGGGAGATGGAGCAAATGACCTACCAATGCTAGCAGCTGCAGGTTTGGGTATTGCTTTCCACGCAAAGCCTAGAGTAGTAGCTAATGCTCGCCAATCTATCAACACCATTGGTCTTGACGGCGTGCTTTACTTCCTAGGTTTCAAGGATAGTTATCTTGATGATAAAGCTCAATAATATTATATTTTTATTAGCTCCTAGAACTGACAAAAACGTTAGTATTTAGATTTTAACCCCTATTAGTGAGGTCTAAATATAATAAATCCCTAAAGTCTTTGAGGTTATGCTTGCCCGAAGTCTTTAGGGATTTATTCTGGAAATATGTTGTTAGTGTAATAAGGATATTCTTCTGGTTGCACTCCAACGGGGAATACATCTTTGAAGAAGAATTGCGTATCCTTTGGGTTTATAGCAATCGCCATGTTCAGATAGTGGAAAAACTCAGCACGATGACCAGTTTGATAATAACAATATGCTTGTGCTGGACATATTACCTTCACTACATCTGCTCTGATTTCATCATATTCCGGATTTTTAATCATTTCCTCCATTTGGTAGAATATCTGAGAGGCATCGCTGAAGTTCTGACAATCCATGAATACCTGAGCAATGGTGCGCATAGTATTCAGATAGTCTTGCGATTTACTGAGAGCATTTGAAAAGCATTTTATTGCCTCTGCTTTATCATGGAAGAGCAGATAGATGTGTCCCGAAAGCAAGTCGTAATCTACCCTTGTGTTTGGGTCATTAAAACCTTTCGAGCGCTCAAGAGCATCAAGAGCCTCCTGCATATTACCAATCCTTGCTTCTGTGTAAGAGCGTTGTAAGCAGATGTTCAGATGCTCAGGACTTAATCCATCACTCAGTTCCTCTGCAAGGATAAGTCTGTCGTTAGCATCCTGATACCTTTCGAGAAAACAGAGATTGAAGGCTGAATGATAGAGAGCCAACTCGTCGTCAGGGCACTTGTCTAGATATTGTGTAAAGACATCGTCAGCCTCTTGATACCTCTCTTGGCGTGAGAGAGCATAAGCCTTTTGAAAGAGAGCCTGCTTGTTTTCTGGCTGTATAGCCAAGGTGTACTCGGCAGAATCAAGTCCTTCGGCAAAGTGTTCTACTTGGAGATGAGCATCTGTGATGTTGAGCCATGCTTGTACATCGAAGGGATTGTTGTCAAGCACCTTGTTGAGCCAAACAATAGCATCTTCCCATCTGCGTGCTTCAAACATAATGTCTGCCATCATGGCAAGAGGGTCTTCGGCACTGGGATGCAACTCTAAGGCAAGCTCAGTGGCATTGATAGCCTGCTGATACTTGCCTTTAGACATATAGTAGTCGGCTACATCAATTAGTTCGTCACTATCCATGTATGGCGTATCACCGCTATCCATGGCATCGGTGTAGCGTTTCAGAATGTCAAGGAAATCTTCCGATTGAAAATAATCTTCTTCCTCTGGTTGCATATACTCACTATTGGGCAGAGATGTAGAGATTACTTGGTATCTCTTAGTCCTACTGTCTTATTGAACACGGGATGCTCGGGTGTAGAGTCTATATCTACGTTGTAATATCCAATACGCTGGAATTGCAAATAAGAATAATGGGGTAGGGTAGCAGCCCACTCTTCGATAAATGCATTCTTGTTTACGCGCAATGAGTCGGGATTTAGGAAAGGACGCATAGCATCGATGCCGCGTACTCCGTTTTCCTTCTCATACTGCTTGATAGCATCGCGAGGATTTTCGCATGTCCACAAGCAACTGTAGTCGCGTACTTCGCAAGGAATGCTGTGCTCACAACTTACCCAATGCAGAGTCTTACCCTTAATCTTACGATCGGCACCAGGCATACCGCTCTTGCTCTCTGGGTCGTAGGTTGCGTGGATGCATACGATGTTGCTTTCTGCGTCTTTTTCGATACACTTGGTGGCATCATCGTCACACTTGATGATGTATGCATTCTTCAAACGAACCTCCTTACCGGGACCTAGGCGCATGAACTTCTTGCCGCCATCTTCCATGAAGTCCTCGCGCTCGATGTAAAGCTCGCGTGAGAATCGGATGATGTGTGTGCCAGAATTCTCATCCTCAGGATTGTTGATAGCAACCATCTCCTCCACCTGACCTTCGGGATAATTGTCGATAATCAACTTTACTGGATCTACTACGGCACTTACACGTAGGGCACGAGTATTTAGGTCTTCACGACAAGCTGCCTCCATTAGCTTGATATCGTTCAGAGCGTCAAAGGTTGTATAACCAATCTTGTCGATGAAATTAAGAATAGCCTGAGGACTATAACCACGGCGGCGAATACCACAGATAGTAGGCATACGTGGGTCATCCCAACCATTAACCACATTTTCCTGAGTCAAAATGAGCAGATTGCGCTTTGACATCAGTGTGTAGTTGAGGTTTAGCTTATTGAACTCGAACTGGCGAGGACGATTGTCCTGGATATCTCCCTCGTCACCCTTCCATTCCTTAATCCAAGTAACGAATAGATCGTATAGCTCACGATGGGGAACAAACTCCAATGTGCAGATAGAGTGTGTCACACCCTCTAGATAATCGCTCTGACCATGGGTGAAGTCGTACATGGGATATGCATTCCACTTGTTGCCAGTACGCCAATGGGGCATATTAAGCACACGATACATGATTGGATCGCGGAAATGCATATTGGGACTTGCCATATCGATTTTTGCACGCAAAATCATCTTTCCGGGTTCTACGTTGCCCGAATTCATCTCGCGAAATAGTCTTAGGCTCTCTTCCGCAGGGCGATTACGATAGGGACTGTTAGTACCAGCTTCAGTGGGTGTACCCTTTTGGGCAGCTATCTCTTCTGAACTTTGCTCATCGATGTAGGCACGGTCGTTCATGATACACCACTCTGCAAAATCCCATAGGTCCTGGAAATAATCGCTAGCATAGCATACCTTGCCCCACTTGTAACCAAGCCACTGGATGTCGCGCTCAATGGCACGTACATATTCCATGTCTTCCTTCTGGGGGTTGGTATCGTCCATACGTAGATTACATACACCACCAAACTTTTCTGCTACACCAAAATCCATGGCGATGGCCTTGGCATGACCGATGTGCAAGTAACCATTGGGTTCGGGTGGGAAACGTGTTTGTAGGCGGCCACCGTTCTTACCAGCCGCAAGGTCTTCTACTATTTGTTTCTCGATGAAGTTAAGGCTCTTCACGGGAGCCTCTTGTGTTTCAGTAGTTGTCATTTATCTTCTAAAGTTCTTATTTTATTTTCGGGTGCCAAAGTTACAAATAACTTTTTATATATAATGTGTATAGTGCGCAGATTATATTCTTGTTGACTAAAAAAACTGTTATAATCCACAAAAATAACCTATTTTGTATATTTGAAGGAGTTTGATGCTAACAAATCTAGAACAAAGTATACGTCTGGTGATGGGGAGGAAAAAGACGTGCATCAATGCCACAACACGATGCAATTTGTACTTCCTGAGTGTGTGATAGAGGTTGGTAATCTTGATTTTTGGCCACATTGACTCGGGTAGGGAATGCAATGTGCGCAATGCTTCGCGTGTCTTAGATAAGAATTTCTTATTGGAGTCTATGTCCAGATGGATTAGCCTATTTTCTATGTGATGAATCTTCTTTTCTAATTGCTTTAGTTGTTGAATAAGGATTACATCCTCATAGCCATACTTTGTTATTTCCTCTAAGAATCCACCTACATGTACAAAGGCATCTCTGCTAATCATGAAGTTCTGTGTAGTGAGTGATTCATAGGGATGCATGTTTCTGTATTCTTTCGTTAGTTTTTGAGCAACTTTATGCTCGTATGTCCATCTTAATTCACATCCCTTAGGACACTTCTCTGTATTTCTCATACCACCGCAATATGCATCTGCTTGCACATCGTTTATGGCGTCAAGATAATTCTTTACAAAGTAGGGTGAGGTAACCTCTGTGTCGCAATCTACAAATAAAAGCCACTCTCCATGTGACAAATCGAATATTCTATTTATTATTCGTGAACGACCAATATTTTCCGTTGGCTCATACACGCGGCATTGTTTCAAGCATGAGATTCTCTGTAGAGCTGCTATCACCTCTGCATCCGTGCTCTTGTCATTGCCAATAATGATTTCTGCGTCCTCGGGCAATTGCTCCAATAAATCGTTCACCAATTTAGTGCAATCCCAATTGTAAACAGGTATTAATATGGATAATCTTATCATCGCAAATTGTATTTTCTTAGGTACAAAGTTAACGAAAAAAGTCAAATCTGACACATTCGTATTACTAAATTTAGTGCCTAATACTTTTTGCTAGCCAAAAATATCAATATTTCTGTTAATATTGCTAACTTTGCGAGCGTTATGCAACCATTAGCAGAAAGAATGCGTCCCCATACTTTGGAGGATTATATAGGCCAGCAGCATCTTGTTGGCCCCAATGGTATTTTGCGACGTATGATTACTAGTGGACGCATCTCTAGTTTTATCCTTTGGGGACCTCCTGGTGTGGGAAAAACTACTCTCGCCACAATCATTGCTAGTACTCTGGATGTGCCATTCTTTACACTTTCTGCCGTGACAAGTGGTGTGAAGGACGTTAGAGAAGTTATTGATAAGGCACGTGGTGCAACTTTTTTCAATAATTCTCGCCCGATACTCTTTATTGATGAGATACATCGTTTCAGCAAGAGTCAGCAAGATTCTCTCCTTGGTGCCGTAGAGCAAGGTGTTTTCACTCTCATCGGTGCAACTACAGAGAATCCATCCTTCGAAGTAATACGTCCTCTCTTGAGCCGTTGTCAAGTGTATACTCTCAATCCTCTCACAAAGGACGATTTACTTTCGCTTTGCCACAAGGTTCTTGCAAAGGATAGTGTCTTGAAGAAACAAAATATAGATCTTGCAGAGACAGATGCCTTGCTCAGATATAGTGGTGGCGATGCAAGGAAATTACTCAATATTCTTGAGCTTCTTTCCGAAAGTGTACAGGGTAAAGAACTACTCACCATTACGGACGATCTAGTGGCTGAACGCTTGCAACAGAACCCTCTAGCTTATGACAAGGATGGTGAGATGCATTATGACATCATCTCAGCATTCATCAAGAGTATACGAGGTAGCGACCCCGATGCAGCTATATATTGGTTGGCAAGAATGATTGAGGGTGGCGAAGACCCTGCCTTCATTGCTAGGCGACTGATTATTTCGGCTTCCGAGGATATTGGTTTGGCCAATCCTAACGCTATGCTCCTGGCCAATGCAGCCTTTGAAGCTGTGCAGAAGATAGGATGGCCAGAAGGTCGTATCCCCTTGGCTGAAGCAACGATATACCTTGCCACATCGCCTAAGAGCAATAGTGCCTACAATGCTATCAATACGGCTCTGCAAACGGTTAGGCACACAGGTAATCAGCCCGTACCCTTGCATCTCCGTAATGCACCAACTCAACTGATGGCTGAGCTAGGATACCATGATGGTTACAAGTATCCACACGATTACCCTGGCCATTATGTCCAGCAACAATATCTGCCTGATGCATTGAAGGATACAGTTTTCTTTCAACCAGCAGAGACAGACAAAGTACAACGAAGAACAGACAATAACAAATAAAACATCATATTATTTATGAAAAGCGACATTGAAATTGCACGCGAAACCCCTCTGAAACCCATAGCGGATATTGCTCAGGGATTGGGTATCAACCAAGAGGTAATTGAGCCCTATGGCAGATATATTGCCAAGCTACCTCTCTCTCTCATCGATGATGAGAAAATCAAGCAGAGCCGTCTTATCTTGGTTACTGCTATTACTCCCACCAAGGCTGGTATCGGTAAGACTACCGTCAGCGTAGGTCTTGCTCTAGGCATGAATCGCATTGGCAAGAAGGCCATTGTTGCCTTGCGCGAACCCTCTCTAGGTCCCTGCTTTGGTATGAAGGGAGGTGCTGCTGGTGGTGGCTATGCTCAGGTGTTGCCTATGGACAAGATTAACTTGCACTTTACTGGCGACTTCCATGCTATCACCTCTGCTCACAATATGATTGCAGCTCTGCTAGACAATTATATCTATCAGCATCAAGCTGAGGGTTTTGCTATGCGTGAAATCCTATGGAAACGAGTACTTGATGTCAATGACCGTAATCTTCGTTACATCGTCACAGGTCTTGGTGCAAAGACCAATGGTGTCACTGGCGAGAGTGGATTCGATATCACCCCTGCATCAGAGATTATGGCCATCCTTTGTCTTGCTCAGGATGAAGCCGACCTACGTCGTCGCATAGAGAATATACTTCTTGGTACCACCATTGATGGCAAGCCTTTCACCGTTAAGGATCTTGGCGTGGCAGGTGCTATTTGTGTACTTCTTCGCGATGCTATCAAGCCCAACCTTGTACAAACCACTGAAGGTACTCCTGCAGTAGTACATGGTGGACCTTTTGCTAATATTGCTCATGGTTGCAACTCTGTTATTGCCACTCGCACAGCAATGAGCCTTGCACCCTATGTAATCACAGAGGCTGGTTTTGGTGCCGACCTTGGTGCAGAGAAATTCTACGACATCAAGTGCCGCAAGTCAGGTCTTCAGCCAGCATTGACCATCCTAGTTGCTACCACACAAGGTTTGAAGATGCATGGCGGTGTACCCGTAGAGGCTATCAAGGAACCCAATATTGAGGGTCTGAAAGAGGGTGTTAAGAATCTAGATCGTCACATCAAGAATCTTCAGAACTTTGGTCAGACAGTAGTCGTATGCTTCAATCGCTATGCTGCTGATACTGACGAAGAAATCGAATTCTGCCGTCAGCATTGTGCTGAGATGGGTATTGGTTTCGCCGTCAACAATGCTTTCAACGAGGGTGGTGCAGGCGCAGAAGAGTTGGCCAACCTAGTGGTAAATACCATTGATGCAACTCCTAGTCAACCACTAGTTTATGCTTATTCAGATGAACAAAGCATCGAAGAGAAGGCTCAAGAGGTTGTACGCAAGGTTTATGGTGGTAAGGGTGCTACATTTACCCCTGCTGCTAAGAAGATGCTACAGAAGGTAGAAGAACTAGGTCTTAGTCATTATCCCATCTGTATAGCCAAAACCCAATACTCCTTCTCTGCCGACCAAAAGGCTTACGGTGTACCCGAAGGATTCAGTATTGCTATCCGCGATGTAGTTATCAATAAGGGTAGTGAATTCATCGTTCTCATTGCAGGTGAAATCCTACGTATGCCAGGCTTGCCCAAGGTGCCTCAAGCAGAGAAGATTGACATCGTTGATGGCGAGATAGAAGGCCTTAGTTAATAGTCATTTATTATTACTCATTTACTAGCAACATATTCACTATAGATATGAAAAAGATTTTGCTTTTAGGTTCTGGCGAACTAGGCAAGGAATTCGTTATTGCTTGTCAGAGAAAAGGTCAGTACGTAGTCGCTTGCGACAAGTACAACAATGCACCAGCCATGCAGGTTGCCGATGAGCGTCGTGTATTCAATATGCTTGATGGCGAACAATTGATGCAGGTTGTCAATGAGGTCAAGCCCGATATCATCGTACCCGAAATCGAAGCTATCCGTACGGAAATGCTCTACGAGTGTGAAAAGCAAGGCATCCAGGTAGTACCCAGTGCACGTGCTGTCAACTATACAATGAATCGCAAGGCTATTCGCGAATTGGCACATACAGAGCTAGGTCTACGCACCGCCAATTATCAGTATGCTACCACCTTTGACGAGCTTCAGTCAGCTGCTCAGGTGATAGGTTTCCCCTGCATCATCAAGCCCCTGATGTCTTCTAGCGGACATGGTCAGAGCAAGGTAGATAGTGCAGACGAGCTACAAGCAGCATGGGATTGTGCATGCGAAGGTTCACGTGGTGATATTATGGAAGTTATCGTTGAGCAGTTTATTCCCTTCGACTACGAAATCACACTCCTCACTGTTACTCAGCAAAATGGACCCACTCTCTTCTGTCCTCCCATCGGCCACGTACAGAAGGGTGGTGACTACCAAGAGAGCTTCCAGCCACGTGCTATGAAGCCAGAGCACCTAGAGGCAGCACAACAGATGGCGGCAAAAGTTACCGAGGCACTTACTGGTGCAGGTATCTGGGGTGTAGAATTCTTCGTTAGCGAGCAGGATGGTGTTATCTTCAGCGAGCTCTCTCCACGTCCACATGACACAGGCATGGTCACTCTTGCAGGTACTCAGAATCTAAGCGAGTTCGAACTGCATTGTCGTGCCGTGCTCGGTTTACCCATCCCAGAGGTTACTCAAGAGCGCCAAGGATGCAGTGCTGTGATACTTTCAGGTGTAGAAACCGAGACTCCCAACTATGTAGGTATGGAGCATGTATGTGCAGAACCTCAAACCTACCTACGTATCTTCGGTAAACCCGTAGCGCATGTAGGTCGCCGTATGGGTGTAGTAGTATGTTGGGATTCCGTAGATGCTAATCAGGACGCACTTCGTGACAAGTGTAAGTCTCTAGCCGCCAAGGTATCAGTAGTAGAGAAATAATTCTACTCTATATATTATACAATTAATGGGTGTACCACCGCGGTACACCCATTTTTCTTTAACTCTTTAGTGAGAAGATTAACATTCGCTTTTATCCGCCCAGATGTCAGACGGCCTCGCCGTTAGAGTTTGCCGTTATATTATTGTTCCCATACGCTCATCAAGCTAAAGCTCATCAAGCTTTACTACGTGTCTAGGTTCGTGTCCTGTGTTGTGCGAAGCTGTGACATAGTCCCAAACAGAGGACTGGTTAAAGAAAACGAGTATAATTTCGCGTGTATTCTCGTTGTTAATTTAAAACACTTTCGCTAATCTCTATTGACTTCGTCGATTTTGCTCACGCTCGGCATAGCTCAAACAAGCTTGGCTCTGCTCTCGCTTAATCGCAAAATTCGTTAAACGCTAATGTCTAATCTCTAATCGAATATATATATATTAGAAGATTATATTTCACACAGAATCCCCCGAATACTCAGATTTTCTTCTATTGATGTTTCTTATGCGAGTGTGTTTGAACCCACAGAATTTGTCGCAAGCTCCGCTACGACGGCTGGCGCAGTGTTTGCGAAAGCATTGGATACTTCTCTGTGGGTTCTACGCGCGAAGCTTTTGGTTACTATTTATTCCCTGTATATTTGTGGAGGAGGCTGTTTTTTTTGTGTTCGTAGGGCAGAATTAAAATAGTTTTAATATCTTTGCGGTATCGTTCGGCACTGCAGCGACAGTAAATGAATGACTTTATTGAAAAAAGGTGTTATTGAAATTATCAATATAGTTCCCCACCTTATTTTATACTACAATGGCTTTCTCTGGGGATTGGGAGGCGGAAAATAGAATTTAGCGAAATGAAGATTTTTAGATTGTTGACGATGCTACTATTAGGCATCATGTTGAATGTGAATCTTACATCATGTAGCAAGGAGGATAATCTAGAGTATCCCTATGGCATGCCTAGCAATATTCCAAACAACATAATTTATTATATCACCAGTGATAATAGAATAGTTCGTTTTGAAAACGAGGATGTATTCGGTGGCACAAAGATTGTTTCTAATACATATTCATCCACCAAAGGGTATGGTACTATTGAGTTTGCTTCCGAGGTTACGGCTATAGTAGAAGCGTTTTATCAAAAACATACCTTAAAATATATTGCATTACCTAATAGTGTGACGAGTATTGGGTATGATGCTTTCTATGGTTGCTCTGGTTTGACCTCGGTGACAATACCTAATAGTGTGAAGAGCATAGGGGATGGGGCTTTCTGTGGTTGCTCTGGCTTGACCTCGGTGACTATCCCCAATAGTGTGACGAGCATAGAACGTACTGCTTTCAGTGGTTGCTGGCGTTTGACCTCGGTTAGTATCCCAAATAGTGTGACGAGCATAGGGGGTAATGCTTTCTCTAGTTGCTATGGTTTGACTTCCATTGTAGTTGCTGAAGACAACTCAAGATATGATTCGAGAGACAATTGTAATGCGATTATAGAAACCCAAACAAATACCTTGATTGCAGGATGTAGCGAGACGACTATTCCTAACAGTGTGACGAGCATTGGGGAGAGTGCATTCGCTGGTTGCTCTGGTTTGACCTCGGGCTCTGGTTTGACCTCGGTGACAATACCTAATAGTGTGACGAGCATTGGGCGGGAGGCTTTCGTTAATTGCTCTGGTTTGACCTCGGTGACTATACCTAATAGTGTGACGAGCATAGGGGATTGGGCTTTCCGTGGTTGCTGGGGTTTGACCTCGGTGACTATCCCTAATAGTGTGACGAGCATAGGGTTTGGTGCTTTCGAAGGTTGCTCTGGTTTGACCTCGGTGACTATCCCTAATAGTGTGACGAGCATAGAGGGGGGTGCTTTCCGTTATTGCTCTGGTTTGACCTCGGTGACTATTCCTAATAGTGTGACCAGCATAAGGGAGGAGGCTTTCGCCTATTGCTCCGAACTCCTTGATGTCTATTGCTATGCAGAGAAGGTACCCACTACGGAGAGCTATGTTTTTAGTGGTTCATATCCAGAAAATGCTACTCTTCATGTTCCTGCAGCTTCCATTGAGAGTTATAAAAAGACAGCGCCTTGGAGTAATTTTGGTAAGATTGTTGCCCTCAACTAATAACAACAACGAAATTTAACACTGAAGGTAAACATCAAACACAGTCCGCAGCACCCATTGAGAGTGTTGCGGATTGTGTTTTTTGTACTCTGTTAGGGCTCCCCTAGGTACTGCTCAATGAGTTTCAAAAGGCATAGATAATATATAAATTTATTGGGATGGGGGAGAAAATTGGGGGGTATTAAAACAATCTTATTAATATTTTGTATATTTGCACTAATTCTAGGCACTGCAGCGGCAGTAAAAGAAGGACTTTATCGAAAAGGTGTTATTGAAATTATAATCAAAATTTATATAAATCATGAAACTATATTTACACAACTCTTTACGGGCGTTGTTCCTATCTCTGGCGGTGCTCTTGTCTTTGCCTATGTTGGCAGAAAGGGTTGAGATTAATGGAATCAACTATGACCTTGTAGCAGAAATTAATGAGGCTACTGTTATAGCAAAGAGGAGTGGTAGGTATTCTGGTGAAATTGTAATCCCAGAGTCAGTGGAGCATGAGGGCACTACTTATAGTGTGACGAGCATAGGGGAGTATGCTTTCTATTGGTGCTCTAGTATGACCTCGGTGACTATCCCTAATAGTGTGGCGAGCATAGGGGAGGGTGCTTTCTCTGTTTGCTCTGGTTTGACCTCGGTTCATATTTCAGATATTGCTGCATGGTGCAATATTGAGTTTGCCAACTTTCGCGCTAATCCTTTATCTTATGCTCAACACTTATATTTGAATGGAGAAGAAGTTAAGGATTTGGTAATCCCTAATGATGTGACGAGCATTGGGGATTATGCTTTCGAAGGTTGCTCTGGTTTGACCTCGGTGACTATCCCTAATAGTGTGACGAGCATTGGGGAGGAGGCTTTCTATGGTTGCTCTGGTTTGACATCTGTGACTATACCTAATAGTGTGACGAGCATTGGGAATTTAGCTTTCTCTGTTTGCTCTGGTTTGACCTCGGTTACTATAGGTAGTGGAGTAAAGATTATAGGTTTAAAAAGCTTTGCCAATTGCCCAAAGTTGCTTGATGTCTATTGCTATGCAGAGAATGTGCCCTCTACGGAGAGCGATGCTTTTGATGGTTCTTATCCAGAATATGCTACTCTTCATGTTCCTGATGGTTCTATTGATAGTTATAAGGCAAAAACGCCTTGGAGTGGTTTTGGCAAGATAATGGGACTTTCTGGTGGGGAACCAGAACAACCAGAAGAACCAGAAACTCCCAAATGCTCAACACCTGTAGTGACATATGTGGATGGTAAACTATCGCTGTCTTGCGAGACAGAGGAGGCGGAGTTTATCACCAAGGTTATGTCGGATGATATTACTACTTATTACGATGCAGAGATTGAATTTAGTGCTACCTACAACATAGAGGTTTATGCTACTAAGTCTGGTTATGACAACTCTGACACCATCAACGTGGCACTAGTATGGATAGAGAATGGCGAGGTAAATGACGAGAACGTTATTATCAACATAGAGGCTACACCTGTATTGATTCAGGGTAATGGTGGCACATTGAATATTAGTGGTGTAACCAATGGTACTGAGATTACGGTTTATACTGTTAGTGATACAGAGGTAGCACGCACCGTTGCCACAGAGAGTACAACTACCATCAATACTGGTCTACAAAGTGGTACTATCGCCATTGTCAAGATTGGCAACAAGAGCGTGAAGATAAAGATTTAAATTCTGATTATAATCAACACAGTCCGCAGCACCCCATTGAGAGTGTTGCGGATTGTTTTTGTACGCTCAGCATGAGCATTAGCTACCGGGTGCAAGTCCCGAGCGAGCCCTAATAGCGGGAATCGCATAGCCCAAGGCAAGGGTGTCCATCGTGAGGTGGAATCTGAAGGAAGCTGGCGGCAAACATCTGGTCTGA
>JAZLBF010000027.1:0-10275 GCA_045613565.1 Bacteroidaceae bacterium | reverse complement strand
TCTTTGCACCGCAAATAAGACAAATGGCGATTTCGTCTAGGGGTTAGGACACATGCCTCTCACGCATGGAACACGGGTTCGATTCCCGTAGTCGCTACAACAATAGATACATTTTTCATACTATTCATTAGTAAGGAAGATGTATTTTTTTTGTTTATATTATCTATTCAAACTCAATTTATCTATTCAAACTTAATCTCTACACTATGGAAATACTTATCATTCTTTCTATCATTATACTTGCCGTAGTCGGTTTGCTCGGAGGCGTGCTACCAGTTTTGCCTGGTCCTCCCATTAGTTTTGCCGCATTGTTATTAATGTGGATTGTTGGTGGATATGATGTTTCTACTACTCAACTATGGGTTACTGGTATATTGATGCTCTTATTGACTGTGTTGGATTACGTTGCTCCTATCATTCTGACAAAGATAGGCGGCGGAACCAAGGCAGGAGTAAAGGGAGCTACCATAGGTTTGTTCCTAGGACTCTTCTTTATGCCATGGGGTTTGATTGTTGCCCCATTCCTAGGTGCTTTGATAGGAGAATTGTTTCATTCACCAGATTTCTCTAAAGCCTTAAGAGTAGCTTCCTTGTCTTTTATTGCCTTCCTTCTCACCACAGGCTTAAAACTCATTTATAGCATTGTTATCATCATAATGCTCATAATGCAATTTTTCTAGGTTCATACAAAAAAGATAGCGTACCTTGCTAGAAAGTACGCTATCTAAATATTTTGTTTACTACTTTTCGACTTAGTGTATCGGTGCAAACGAGAGTGTTGTACGAACGATGTATTGCTTAGATTAGTTTTCTTCGTCGGTATAATTTGCAATCATCTTTAGTGCAGTGATTGCACACTCGTCACCTTTGTTTCCAAGGGCTCCTCCACATCTGTCTAGCGCTTGTTGCATATTTTCGCATGTGAGCAAACCGTAAATCACAGGGGTTAAACCTTCTGAGTTGATTTCTGACAAACCCTGTGTGGTGCCTTGGCAAATATAATCGAAATGAGGTGTATCTCCACGTATTACACAACCGATTGCTATGATAGCATCGTAGTCAAGAGTGTTGTTTAGACGTGCGGAGGCATAGACTAGTTCGAAGCTTCCTGGTACTGTCTTAACCACGATGTTCTCTTGCTTAACTCCATGCTTGAGAAGAGTGTTGTATGCTCCTTCTAGCAAGGCACCAGTTACTTCTTCGTTCCACTCGCTCACGATGATGGCGATTTTGTATTCGCTACCGTCGGGTACTGTGGTTGGGTCGTAACTGCTTAGATTATGTAATGCGCTAGCCATAATGAAATAATGTTATTCTTTTATGGTGAGAAATTACTTTAGGCGCTCGATGTACTTAACAATCTCGCCGCTATAGATGCTCTGAGGATAGTTTGCCTTGATTGTCTCGTAGCAATCCAAAGCTTCTGCATTCTTGCCTAGGCTTTCGAAAATCTGTCCAGCCTGCAAATAGTAGATGGGAGATAGAGTAGTGTTGTTTGCCTTCTTAGCAGCCTTTACCAATGTAGCAGCAGCCTTGTCGTTCTGTCCTAACTGTGCGTAGCAGTTGCCCAATGTGCCAAGTGCAGCGTTGCTAATCATGATGTCGCCACAAGCGCTGTATGCCTCTAGGTGCTTTACAGCCTCCTCGTACTTGTCGGTGTGAGCATAGCACAAACCAGCATAGAGGTTTGCCAAATTTCCACTGGGAGTAGAACCAAACTCTTCAATTACCTGAAGGAAACCTGCATCGGTACCATTGCCGTTTAGGGCTGTCTCATAGTCGCCTGTGAGGAAAATCTGTTCTGCAACAGCAATCTTGTCTGCAGCCTCAGCGTTGCGGGGCACGATGTAGTACTGATACACGAGCAAGCACAAAATTACTGCAAGAAGTGCGCCACCGATGGTGCCAACCAACATCTTGAAATTTCTCTCGATAAAGCTACGGCTTACTGCGATTGTCTCGTCAATTTCATTGACTGGAGCAGTCTTTACTTTCTTTGTCATAACTGTTTATATGTTCTTTATTTATTATTTTTCAAAAAGTCAAATTCGAGGTGCAAAGGTAGTCTTTTTTCTTAATATAATGAAATTAATATCTCAATATTTTGGTAATCATGCCAAATTTACATAATTTTGCGAACATTATGAGGCTAAAACATCTATCTATTCTCAACTATAAAAACATTGCAGAGGCAGAGCTGGACTTCTCGCCAGGTTTGAATTGTGTTATCGGTTGTAATGGCGAGGGTAAGACTAATCTTCTTGATGCGATACGTTTTCTCTCGCTCTGTAAGAGTGTGGGAGTGACGCAGGATTCTCTATGTATCAGACACGAGCAGGAGTTCTTTATGCTCAAGGGACAGTACGAGCGAGAGGATGATACTCTAGAAGAGATACAATGCTCTCTCAAGCGAGGCCAGAAGAAGATAATGCGCCGTCAAGGCAAGCCGTACAAGCGTTTGGCAGAGCACATAGGTTTGATACCTATAGTGTTAGTGTCACCTTCGGATGGTATGCTCATTGCTGGTGGTAGTGAGGAGAGGAGGCGTTTTATGGATGTGGTAATTTCTCAGATGGATTTGCCATATCTAGACTCATTGACAAGATACAACAAGGCTCTGCTTCAGCGAAATGCTCTCCTCAAGATGGAACCGCCTTGCGATACGGAGATACTTTCGCTATGGGAAGAGCAAATGGCCAAGGAGGGTGAATTTATCTTTCAGCGCCGTCAAAAGTATATAGAAGAATTCATTCCCATATTTCAGCGTTATTACAATCTCATCGCTCAGGAACACGAGCAAGTATCTCTTTCTTATACAAGTCATTGTCAGCGTGGAGCGTTGTTGGATGTAATTCTGCGAGATAGACATAAGGATTTGGCTGTTGGCTATTCCTTACATGGTATTCATCGTGATGATTTGGAGATGCTTATCAATGGTTATCCCATCAAACGGGAAGGTAGTCAAGGACAAAATAAAACTATGCTGGTGGCTCTGAAGTTGGCACAGTATGAATTCTTGCATCACACAGGTAGTGGTACACGTCCAATTCTCTTGCTGGATGATATTTTCGACAGATTGGATGCTCAGCGTGTAGAGCGCATTGTTGCCTTAGTAAGCGGAGATTCTTTCGGGCAAACGTTCATTACGGATACCAATAGGGAACATCTTGATAAAATATTGAGCCTTACTTCGCAGGACTACAAACTATTTCTCTGTGAAAATGGTTCCTTTAATGAATTATAACTAGATACCATTGTTCGTATATTAGTAACGATTCGAAAATACTCTATTGCTTTTATGGAAAGACATAAAACTACACCTATCACAAATCTTTTGGATGCATGGTTGAGAAGTGAAGGACTAGAAACTCCCTTGTTGCAACACAGGATGATAAAGGGATGGGCTGAGGTGATGGGAACTGCTGTAGCAAAATACACTGGAGATATAAATATCTATGGCAATGTCATGCGAGTACAAATAAAAAGCCCTGCACTGAGGCAGAATTTATTGATGATGCGCACTGAGATTGCTAAAAAGATGAACGACTTTGTCAAAGCACAAGTGATACAGGAAATTACGTTCTACTGATACTTTCTAAGCTTTTTTTGTTTAAAAAACAACACTAATACTTCTTAAAAAGAAGAAAAATAAGCACCAAACTGAATTTTGTTGTCCTGTTATATGCTGTAATTCAGTAAAAAAGCGTAAATTTGCACCCGCAATTACGTGATAATTGCATATTTCAAACCTATAAAACCATTAATTAAAACAAAATTATGGCAACAAAAATTCGTTTACAGCGTCACGGACGTAAGAGCTATGCTTTTTATAGCATCGTGATTGCTGATGTAAGAGCACCACGTGATGGTAAGTTTACAGAAAAGATTGGTACTTACAACCCCAACACCAATCCTGCCACTGTAGATTTGAAATTCGATCGCGCCTTGTTCTGGGTAGAGAACGGTGCACAGCCTACCGACACAGTACGCAACATTCTTTCTGACGAGGGTGTTTACCTCATGAAGCACTTGCGTGGTGGCGTTAAGAAGGGTGCATTTGATGAGGCTGCAGCTCAGGCTAAGTTTGAAGCTTGGAAGGCTGACAAGCAGAAGGGTCTAGAGGCATTCGCTGCCAAGGAAGCTGCTGCTAAGAAGGCTGCTGCTGCTGAAAGACTAGAGGCTGAGAAGAAAACCGCTGAAGCAATCGCTCAGAAGGTAGCTGACAAGAAGGCTGCCGAAGCTGCCGCAAAGGCTGAGGCTGAGGCTGCAGAGACTGCTGAAACAGAAACCACAGAGGCTCCTGCAGAGGCATAATCAAACAAATTCAAACACACATTTTCCAAGAAACAAATTCCAAACAAATATATAAGAGGACTCTGCTGTGAAGCAGGGTCCTCTCTCTTTTTTTCATTTATTCTTGTGTGTACAATATAGTGGCTAGTTTAGCCAATAAGGAAAGAACACTCCATATCCTAATATCAGAGCAATAGGCTAGCGTGTTATTTGACAACAACCTTTACTCGTTTTACTAGACGGAGATTATATGTACGCTTAGTCCCACATTTACTGACACTAGTACCATCCCAAACGAATGTAAATGTAGCATCGTCGCATAGGTATCTGATACTTTCCCCCTTGTCGCTTTCTCCAATGTTCAACTGAGGGATATTGTTAGCCTTGAGTACGGCATTAATAGACTCTAACATGTCTAAGCCGATAGCTGTACGCATTAGTTTAGCCTCGTCACGAGTAGGTATACTCCAATTAGTCATGCCATCTTCTGTATAACTTGCAGCGAAATTAGCAGCCATATGAGGTGTTTCTGCATGTGTGGCACTCGTAACTCCATCCCATTCCGTAGTGCTAAGTAGTATTAGTTCTGCTTCAGATGTGGTAGCATCCAGTACAGTAGCTACAAAATGATTATTCCATATTGTTCCTACCTTAGGTATACTATTAACAACATACTCGTCTCTGTCTTCCTCTGTATCATCATTTTCATCATCATTAGAGTCATCAGAGTTTTCATTGTTTTCAGCTCCAAAGGTGAAGTTAATCTCTTGTGGAGCATTCCAACCAGCCAAGTTTAAAACACCATTCACTGCAAAACCACTTTTATAACTACCCATTATATTATAAGGTGTATTGGTAGCTAATTGAGCGTTGTGAATATAACCATATACTTGAGAATTATCATCAGCGGTAGAACAGATACTTATGGTGAATTGTTCATTGCAACTGGGCAGGGTATAAATTATTGGCGATGTCCATGTTCCGTCTGTTTGCTTGTTAAGATTAATCTCCGCAATAGCTTCTCCACTTAATTTATTGGCATAAGAAATTGAGTTATGCAACATGGAAAAACTCACCTTACATGCAGTTACATCTTCAGGAATATCTGTAAGTGTCATGTTAATGGCAGCAACTTGATTATATATCGTCATCGTTGCTGTGGTGTTTTGTGCAACGGTGATATCTACACTACCCATCTGTAGAGGTTTATTTAGATATAAATTAGTAGGCAATGTAATCAAGGAACTCATAGAAGGATTCTCTGGCACCTCGCAATCTTCAATACCTGCAACAGCAACAAGGTGATATGTTCCTGCAGAGAGGTATAATTCGGGAACCTCCTCTACAGAGTTGACTACGGAATGTGCAACCAACTTTTGTGTTGATATGTTAAATGCATAAAATGTAAGAGGATAGGATATACTTACATCCCCAGCCGCACGTGTGAGAATCTGTATCTTGCTTTGCTCACCAGAAAGCTCCATATCAGCAAATGAGACCTTCTCGCAAGCGGAGAATATCAATGTATATATTAATAATATCAATATCTTTTTCATATCAGCATCATTCTGCAAGTTTTACTCTTATGGTTTTTACAAGACGAAGACGGTAGGTTCCTGTTTCAGTAGTATTAAATAAACCACTAGTTCCCATATTTACGAACTTTTCAAGATTAGCACATAGATATGCACCATTTGAAGTTAGTAAATCTCCTTGATTATTTCTTAATAGTGTATTTATATCACTGATATTGCTAGCATGGCCTACGGTTGTAGAAATGGTTTGCATTTCGTCTTCTGTAGCCATTCTCCAATTCGAAATATCGCCCTCTACATAGTTTGCAGCAATATTATTGGCGTTATCAGTTGTTGTTTCCCATTCCTCCAAACTCATCAATAGTAGTTCTGCACTTGTAGCATCAGCATAAGGTTTAGCAGCAACAAAGTGACCATTCCAAGTCTTTTTGACTTTTGGTAACTCGGAAACGATATAAACATCTTCTTCAGTACCTTCTTCAGTACCATCTTCGGGATTTTCTTCAGGGTCTTCTCCTCCTTCTGGTTCATCAGGCTGATTTCCATTGTCGGGGTCAGTATTGTCTTCCCCTGAGCCTGGTCCAAAGGTAAAGTCGATAGGCACAGTCTCTTTCCATCCAGCTCCACTAATACTACCATTTATAGTGAATTTACCCTTATAACTACCAGCCATAGCGTATGGTGTACCTGCCTCCAAGTTGCTTTCATGAGTATATCCCCATGTATTCGTCGTAGATGCATTAGTCATACTTATAGAAAGAGTTAGTTGTGTGCTTTTGCCTGGTATAATATATGTTTCGGGGGCAGTCCAAATTCCGTCCTGTGTATCATCCTTGCTAAGGTCTAGAGTAATGGTATTATTGCCATTTAGTTCTCCGTCAAATGTAAGCTCTTTATACATAGTAGAGAATGTAGCACTTACCTTAGTTACATCTTCTGGAATATCATTAAGTGCGAGGTTGAGGTGTACCACTTGATACTCCATCAGTATTTCAACGTTTGCATTCTGTTTCTCCACCCTGAGGTTAGCACGTCCAATCTGTAGTGCGTTAGAAAGTTTTCCTTCATCAGGCAAGCCAATACTTGATTGCAGCGTTGGTGTTTCTGGTAGTTCTAAATCACCATATCCAGACATTGCAACAAGTTTGTAGCTACCTTCTGAGAGTTCTAATTCCAAATCCTGTTCTTCATTTTCTGCAGTAATACGACTTATCATTTTGCCATCAGAAGTTCTGAATGCATAGATACAGATTGGGTATTCAATACTTTCCTCGCCTATAAATGCCCTGGTTTCTATGGATACAGTTTTCTTTTCTCCATCCGAATAACCAACATCTTCCAATTCGTTAGAGCATCCAGAAAGAATAAATGATACTAGGTAAAGTGCAAAAATGAAAATAATATGTTTACGCATAGTAGTAATTATTATGTTTTTTCTCTGCTAATTTACTAACTATAATTGGACTACCCAAAAGTTTGTCTGATAAATTCTTGTATTTTGTCAGCATTTATACTACAACCCTCAAAATTAGTCCCCAAAACCTTTCCAATAAAGAAAAAATATGCTCTCCCATATATTGTAGAGAGCAAACAGGAATTAAATTTTGCACTAATGTATTATATAAACAACGACGCCAACTCAAGAACATTTTTGTATTCTCAAGTTGGCGTTGAAGTTATATGTTTTTCCATTGTATCCTTTTGAAATAATGCCATGCTTTAAACCAAGGTATATATATCGCTTCTTGTGGGTTAATCTTAAAGAATTTCCATGACCTTTGTATTCTTTGATATACACGTATTACAAATATATTGCTCAACGTATAATCTTTATGGTATTTACCAAAGTTTCCACCACAGAATATTTCTTTCAATATAAACATTCCCAGTTTCTTGTCAGGTTTTGTCAACAGATAACTATTGTCAATACCAAGACATTCTTGCAGAATCCACATTATCCCAGAGGCCAATTTCATCAGCCCCAATCGTTCCATCATGGTAATATGCCTATTATCAGCCAGCACCCCACGCTCCACTTGCAACAGGTAATAAAAGTCCATTATCTGCCTCAGCCCAATACCCTCTTGAAACAGATGATGTTGCATATGTATCAATTGTGACACTACATTTAATTCCCATGTAGGTACGCAAAACCTTCCTTCTCCCACCTCCCTCGTATTATTAAACGAAGCATAGCTTTCATCTTCTATATAACGTTGTAGCAAGTCATTCTTAAAGGGGTTGTGCAGCCATGTTGGCGTAAAGTGCACTTCCACCTCAGTATCTCGGCTATTTTTATAGTCCACATGATGATACACTATATGTTCAGGCTCCCCCTCCTTTTTTATGAGGTCAACAATCCTTTCTCTTCTTTTATTCAATGTACCTTTGCCTCCCTCTATATCTTTTGGCCAAAGCCATATATCAATATCCCCAGGCATTCTGAGTTCAGGCTTAGGGTAGAGTAGAGCATTGCCTTGCCCTTTCAGTATGCAGCTATACATCCCTTTTTGTGAGAAATACCATGTAATGTTTGCACACTCTTTATTTAAAAAGGTGTTTCTGTCTTTTATATTTTCAGCAAAAGCATACCATCTCAATAGAATTTCCTTGGGAGGCCTTTGCTCACTAGGCAATCGCTCTATACCGGCAAACATCACCCCAGCCAAAGTCTGTTTTAAAGACATCTCTAGCAATTCTGCCCATTCTGTCTCTGTGACAGTTCTGCTCAAGGCTTCTTGTTTGTCTAGTGCAACACTAAGAAGTTGAAAAAATATATCCGTCATTGATTTCACATTACTAACAATAAACGGTCATATTAGCCTCGAACTAATATGACCGTTCATCCATCTAATATTCTTACTTATCAATACCCTATCTTAACTTCGCTAAAGCTCATAAGGCTTCGCAAGTCACCTCTCCGTTATCAGTTCTCCGATTTGCATTTTACATTTTCAAAAGAACGTGTTTAAGTTCCGTCAGCATATCAAGCGCAGAATTTGATATGCTTCGTGTGAAAAGTGCAATAGTAAGGTATTCGTGTTCAATCGAGTGCCCTCGCGTTGTTAGAATATTGTTTTTCATGTTCCCTTTCCGTTTCCTCCATTTCCTTGTCCCTTGTCCCTAGTTTCTAGTCTTCAATTGTACTCTGTACTCTAGATAGAATACCGATCACCTATTCATGAACTTGTTCTCCAGTTTTTTTCTCAAGTCCTTTCGTTCGTGTTCGTCAAACTCTGGCGCATCCAGGTAGTGAGTGAATCTCTGCCACCATTCCTTTCTGCCAAGGTGTGTTTTAACAGAGAAGTCCCTCAGCCACTTAGCCTTTCTGCTATTGCTGCGATGCTCATGGTCAAGGAAGAAATATGTACCCCATACTAATACCGCTGCCACAATAATTACAGCATATAGTTGACAGTTAATAGGAGCACCCACCTCTACCATGATATACCATGTTCCTACTACAGCCAGGTTAATCAATACTATGCTGAGCGCCGTGATACTATGACTTATACCCATTCCCACAAAGGCATGATGCAGATGAGTCTTATCAGGATTAAAAGGACTCAGTCCCTTCATCACTCTCATCGTCATCACACGTAATGTATCCGCCACAGGTACAGCCAGGAATGCCAACACCATAGCCACTATGCAAGCATTGTTGTATGGTATTGATACAGCATCACCATGTTGAAGTACACATATGGTAAACCACGTCATTAATATACCCATCACCATAGTACCGGCATCACCGATAAACATACGGCTAGTGCTACCGAATACATTGTGCACAAAGAACAGCCACAACGAAGCCGCCATGGTAAATGCTAAAACACTATTCTTAATATCACCAATAGCAAGGAATACCGAACCGAACAATAGACAGTATGTAATACACAATCCAGAAGAGAGACCATTCACACCATCAATCATGTTGATAGCATTTATGATTCCCACTCCAGTCAGTACTGTCAATGGCACAGCTATATACCATGAAAAACTTTCGATACCCCACAATCCATGTAATGAATCAATACAATTGCCCGTAGAGAATATCAATCCGAGAATTACCAGAATCTCAATCACAAATCTGGCCTTTGGTGTAAGACCTACTATGTCATCCAGAGCACCAACATATATCATTATCAGCATTCCCATCAATGTAGGTAACATATTGTTCAGACACAAAATCTCCCCAGCACTACCAAGTTCTGGTTGGAATATTCTGTACAACACACATCCCGTCAAGGTACCTGTTATCACACCAAATGATACGGCCAGTCCTCCAACCACAGGTACGGGAACTTTTTGCAACTTACGCGCATCTGGGTTGTCCACCAAATCCTTGTTCTTAGCTAATTTTAGGATTTTGAAATAAATCCAGCGGACTGCTGCCAATGACATCAAGGCAGACAAACCAATTGTCAATGCTACATACATATTCATA
>JAZLBF010000026.1:0-26760 GCA_045613565.1 Bacteroidaceae bacterium | reverse complement strand
AGCATATTCTTTAATTTGTTTTATTGTATTGTTCTATTTTGTTATTGTCTTTCTTAATAGGTGTGGGGGGGGGGACTACACATTGTTGATGATGATATCAGGGGTGGGGTAGTCCTGCTGGAGGGCTATGCGTGCCAGGATTTGCTCTTTGGTGGCACCATCGCGCTTGGTGGCTCGCTCCAGGCGAAGCTCTAGCGGTGCATCCACTCTGATGATCTTGTCTACTATCTTGTCTATGCCGCTTTCCTTGAGTATGGCAGTTTCGATGGCCACCACTTGTGATTGTTGACTTTCTGCCCACTGGAGGAAGTCTTGCTTGACCACGGGATGAATCAGAGCATTGATTCTAGCCGCATTGTCAGCGCTGGCAAAGAGATATGACGCTAGCAGGGGCTTGTTGAGCTTGCCTTGAGCGTCGTATGCCTCGTGGCCTAGTATTTCTATCAGCCCTTGGCGGATGATGGGAGATTCCTCGTTGAGTCGCTTGGCATTGGCATCGGAGTCGTAGACGGGAATGCCCAGTAGCTCTGTCATCTGTCGGGCGATGTAGCTCTTGCCACTACCTATGCCTCCTGTGATAGCAATCTTGATCATGTGTCCGATGTGAGCTATTGTTAGTTGCTAGAGGAGGGTGTGTCGTCCGAATGGTCGGGGGTACTGGTATATTCTAGCAGGTATTCCACCTCCTGGGGATAGATCCTGACATTGGTTACGCCATTGGGGATGGACTTGAGCTGAAGGCGTAGCTTCTTTGAGGGGTTGCTGATAAGGTCCTCGTAGGTAGTAGCAAGGACAAAGTTTTCGGGCAACACATTCTTGTCGTTAGCCGAACCGATGATATACTTGATGGAAATCTGTGCGGGGAATGTCTTGAGCGAATAGCCAGCAGGGAAGTTGAGTCCCACCACGGGCACCTGTATGGTCTTCTCCGTGAGGTAGTCCACGTGAGCTGTGACTTGCACCTCCTCAGGTTCGTACTTGATGGTGGAAATCTGTGGGAAGGTGGCAATAAACGAGCTGGTGCGCGCCAAATCGGTAATCTCCTGTCGCAGGGTATAGGCATACTGCATGGTGTCTAGCACGGATGTGGGTGCGTAGACGGTGATGCTATCTGTGGAGTATGTGATGTCCTGAAGATAGTTTTGCGTGCGGGTGGTCACCTTGCCCACAAACTTGACGGGTAGGCGCTTGGACACACCTCTATTGTAGTACACCTCTATGTTGCTAGGGTTGAGTCGCAAGATTTGTGTGGAGGAGAGCAACTGCTGTTGCACGGCTCTTTGTACATCCACCATGGGGATGGTGACTTTACCCGTTGGGAAACCATTGTCGTATTGTGCGAAATCGAGCTGAATGGGAGCCTCTACATTTTCATTGCGCAAGAAGTTTAACAGGTTGGTACCTCTATCTTGCACGGTAGCCACCACATCCTTTTGCAAGGAGGATGTCAGAATCATACCCTTGGGCACATTGACCAATTCCACGGGGAATGTGATTTCTGCTTCAAAGGTATCGTCCAATTTCTGCATGAACCAGAATCCAAAGCTTACTGCTAGGAAAAAGGCAAAAACAAGCATATCCCCGCCCTTGTCACGGAGCAGGGATGAGAGACTTGTAGTAGCTCTTCTTTTACTTGCTTTGATCTTGCTGCGCAGTTGCATAGACACTATTGCGGTCCACACGGATGGTTACGCCCTTGTCAATCTCAAGAACAAGGATGTTGTTTAGCTCGTCGATAGAGCGTACTTCTGCATGAATACCACCAGCGGTTACCACTCTGGTGCCAACGGTGATAGAGTTGCGGAAGTTCTGAATCTCCTGCTGTCTCTTCTTGTTGGGACGAATCATGAAGAACCACATGATGAGGCCTAGTGCCACCCACATGACGATTATCATTGGGTCAAAGCCCGCAGCTGCAATTGTCTGAATCATTTTGTTTTCTAGTTATTATTGGTTTATGAGTAAAATCTTGTTCCTAGTTGTTCTTTGTCAACTTGTGCTCGGCAATGAGCTTCTTGCTGATGTTGTCAAGAGTAGCGTTGATATATCTGCCACTATTGGGAGTGCTATAGCTCTTGGCTATCTCAATGTACTCGTTGATAGAAACTGATAGGGGGATGGTGGGGAATGAGGTAATCTCGGCCAATGCCACCTGCATAATCACACGGTCCATCAAGGGTACGCGCTCTACATCCCAGTTGCGAGTGCTCTCGGCGATAAGGCTACGATAGTATTCTGCACCCATCACGCTCTGGCGCACTAGCTTGCGTGCAAACTCCAGCTCCTCCTCATTGCGGAACTCGGGCAAGAGAGGATGCTCGTCGGTGCTATCTTCCTTGAAGCGATTAATAGTCTTCAGCACAAAGGTGTCAATGATGAAGCGGTCATCGTTCCAGTAAAGATTGAAATCCTCCAGCATAGAGTCGATGCTATCATTGTCAATGATGATATGGCGATACACCTTGCGCCAGAATTCGCGGTCCTCCTCATAGGTACCCACATTGGTATCCATGTATTCGCGATAGAGGTCGCTATCAATCACCTTGTTATATATTGAGCGCACAAACTCCTCCTCGTTTGACCAATCAATACGCTGATTCTGACGATTCTCCTGCAACTGGCGGTTGCCCTCCAATTGTAGCATGAAGCGATTGTCGATAAGTTTTCTGCTGGGTTCGGGCAATCCCAAACGCTTTGAACGATTGAGCTGAGCCTCGTATGAGCGCAAAGCCAGACGCGAAATCTCTACCATCAGGGTCAGCATGGTATTGTACAAATCGTATGCTGTGCCCAAGCTGCGCAACAAATTGTTTTCAACTAGTTCGGGGCGGCATACCTCTTTGAACTCACCCTTGCCTTCTACCTGAGAGTCGGGAAATACGCGACCCTCGTTGAGGCAATAAGAATATATAACCTGTACGGTCTTGATTCGGATTAGTTTACGATTAATCATAAGAACGATTTATAAAGCGCACAAAGGTACTTATTTTTTAATGATGTAGCACTATTTTCAGAGCAAAAACACAAAAAAATATGCTCTTTTGTGCAAAAACCATTGAAAAAGAGGGTGATTTTCCATCAAAAAAGCGTACCTTTGCACCCGCTTATTTAAGCCCGTGTGATGGCGAATTGAGCACAATAACTTAATTTAGAGTAACACAACTAAAAAAACAAACAAAAAATGAAAAGTATTGACGTTAAGGGCACAGCCCGCACCGCTACTGGCAAGAAGGCCACTCGTGAAATCCGCAAGAGCGGTTTGATTCCCTGTAACCTTTATGGTGAAAAGCGTGGTGAGAACGGTTTGCCCGAGGCTCTAGGCTTTGCAGTAGCTGCTTCTGAGGTTCGTAACTTGGTTTACTCTCCCGACATCTACAGCGTTAACTTGACCATCGATGGCAAGGAGTTCAAGGCTATCATGAAGGAGTTGCAGTTCCACCCCGTTACTGACCAGTTGCTTCACATCGATTTCTATGAGATCACTGAGGAGAAGCCCATCGTAATGGAAGTACCCATCAAGTTGAATGGCTTGGCAGAGGGTGTTAAGGCCGGTGGTAAGTTGGCTGCTAGCGTACGTAACTTGAAGGTTCGTGCTCCTTATGCTCAGATTCCTGAGAAGTTGAACATCGACGTTACTCACTTGGGTCTTGGTAAGACTATCAAGGTAGCTGAGTTGAGCTTCGAGGGTCTTGAGATCGTAACCAGCCCCAGCGTAGTTGTATGTCAGGTTAAGATGACACGTAGCGCAATGAGCGCAATGGCTGCTGCTGCTGGTAAGGGTAAGAAGTAATTGACACACAAAGTCATGCATTAACAAAGTACGGGTGACGGCCATGCCGCTACCCGTATTTTTAACTATGAATATCCTAAAGAAAATACTACAGGCTTTTGCTCCTTCATCATCTGCCCAGGAGCAGATGCACAACATTATAGACAATTCTATGAAATACCTAATAGTAGGTCTAGGCAATATTGGCAATGAATACGATGGCACTCGCCACAATATCGGTTTTCGCGTGGTGGATGCTCTTGCCGAGGCTCAGGGAGCTTCCTTCCAGGACAAACGCTATGGCTTCGTATGCAAAACCAGAGTGAAGAATGCTGAACTCTTGCTACTAAAACCCAGCACATACATGAACCTCTCGGGCAATGCCGTTCGTTATTGGATGCAGCAGGAGAAGATCCCTTTGGAGAATCTCCTCGTTATCGTAGACGACCTTTCTCTCCCCGTAGGTGCTATCCGTATGAAGCAAAATGGCTCTGCAGCTGGTCATAATGGCCTAAAGCACATAGCTCTGATGCTAGGCACGGAGGGATACAATAGATTGAAGTTTGGCATCGGCAATGACTTCCCCCGTGGTGGTCAGGTCGATTTCGTGCTAGGCAAGTTCTCAGCAGAGGACAACAAGGTGATTAACGAAAAGATACCAGTTGCATGCGATGCCTTGAAGGCTTTCGCCTTGAGCGGAATGCAATTTGCCATGTGTCATTACAATAATAAATGAAGAACGAAGCAAGAATAGACAAGTGGCTTTGGGCGGCTAGAATATTCAAGACACGCACCATAGCTGCTGCTGCCTGCAAGAAAGGACAGGTGAGCATGAAGGGAGCGCAATTGAAGCCTGCTCGCACCATCCGTGTGGGTGATGTGATAGATGTGCGCAAGCCACCAGTGACGTATAGTTTCAAGGTGCTGCAAACCATTGAAAAGCGCGTGGGTGCCAAACTCCTTCCCGAGATATTCGAAAATGTCACCTCGCCAGAGCAGTTTGAACTCCTTGAGATGGCCAAGATATCTGGCTTCATCGGTCGTGCCAAGGGTACCGGTCGTCCCACCAAGAAGGATCGCCGTAGCTTGGATACCTTCACTCAGGATGTGCCAGAGTTTTTCGGAGATTTTGATTTTGATTTCGACGATGATGATATCGATGAAAATGAAGATATTGATGATGAAGACGAGGATGAATAGTGCGAATGCACGCAAGGTGGTGTGAAAGATATTATCAAATAGAAGTGACAAAATGTAGTTCCGTCTTGTTGGATATGGCATTTTTTTTAGTCAAAACGGCATATTAGTTGAGCGCGGATGATAAACTTTTATTACGATAATGAAAAAATTACTACCTTTGCATCAGTTTTCATTAGGTTAGACATTATGGTTTAAATCTCGAGTAGAGCCAGCCGTGAGGTTAGCTCTACTTTCTTTTTATATTTACGCCAATTTCCAGCCTTCGAGCGAGGTGCCACGAAGGAAGTCTAGCGCGCTCATACGCTTCTTTCCAGCTAGTTGCAATTCATGGATGCATAGTACGCCATCGGGCATAGCTACGGCTAGTGCTGGTTTGCCATCTAGCGAGGTAATCAATGTGGGAGTTTCGCATCCCTGTTGGGCAAGTTTTTGTGTGCGGAATATCTTCATCACGCACTCTTTGCCATCGGGAGAGATAAGATTTGTCCATGCACCAGGGTAGGGGCTTAAGCCACGCACAAAGTTGTGAGCGCTCTCCATGGTGTGGTTCTCCCAAATAATTTGACAAGTTTCGCGGAAGATTTTTGGAGCAGGTCGCAAGGGTTCGTCTGTGTGCATCTGCTCCTGGGGGATAGGTACAACCTTGTTGTTAATGATATTTTGAACGGTTTGAGCCACTAGTTCTGCGCCAAGAATCATCAATTTGTCATGCACATCCTCCACATTGTCGTCATCACCAATGGGAACTCTCTCTTGCTGAATCACCTCGCCTGTGTCTATCTCATGGTCAAGGAAGAAGGTGGTGATACCAGTCTCCTTGTCTCCATTGATGATGGCCCAATTGATGGGAGCCGCACCACGATATTGGGGTAGGAGAGCAGCATGCAGGTTGAAGGTGCCAAGGCGAGGCATATTCCAAACCACTTCGGGTAGCATGCGGAAAGCCACTACTATCTGTAAGTCAGCTCCGAGGCTTCTCAACTCCTCAAGAAAGTTCTCATCCTTTAGTTTCTCTGGTTGTAGTACGGGTATGCCATGCTTGAGAGCACATTCCTTCACGGGTGAAGCCTGCAATTGGCTCTGATGCCTACCGATGGGCTTATCGGGCATGGTGACTACACCTACTACATTATATCCTTCACTGATGATACGCTCTAGGGTGGGTACAGCAAAATCAGGTGTACCCATATAAACGATTTTTAAGTCCTTCTTCTCCATATTAAATAGGTGAATTGTTTCTTTCAATGTGCAAAGTTACAAATTAGCTCTCGGAAATCAAAACATTCATAATGTGTATGTCGCTAAAAATTTGTATTTTTGTGCCTGATATGGATAAGATTTTGAATGAGCAACAGTTGCTTCTATTGAAAGATAAAATAGCGCAAGCCCAGCGAGTGACTTGTGTCTGTCATGTAAGCCCAGATGGAGATGCTCTGGGTAGTACCCTTGCTATAGCTGCCTGGATGAAGAGATTGGGCAAGGAATGCCGAGTGGTGGTGCCTAATAGATACCCCGACTTTTTGCTCAGTTTGCCCAATGTTCAGGAGATAGTCAGATATGACAATCGAACTTCGGAGGCAGAGCAGTTGCTCCTGCATTCCGACTTGATATGGGTGTGCGATATGAATGCACCCTCGCGCTCTTTGGGTATGGAGCAGATATTGACTACTTGCAATCAGATGTCCGCCTCCGAGGGAGCTCCTTTCATGGTGATGGTAGATCATCATCTTGAGCCAGATGCTAATTTCTGCAATATACGCATCTCCCAACCAGAGATGTGCGCCACTTGCGAGGTGCTGTGCCACTTGCTTTGGCAATTGGGTGAGATAGAGCATATCTCCAAGCAGGAGGCCACTTGTCTGTATGTTGGTATGATGACTGACACTGGTGCATTTACCTATGCCTCCAATCGTGCCGTGATTTACGAGTGTGTCAGCCACCTCCTTGCTACGGGTATTGACAAGGACAAGATTTATAGAAAAATCTTCTGGACATATACTCCCAACAGGATGCGACTGATTGGTTATATGCTCTATGTAAAGATGCAAAATCTGACGGAGTATAACGCCACTTTTATGACTCTCACCAACGAGGAGCGTGCTCACCTAGGTATCAAGAATGGAGATACAGAGGGTATAGTGAATATGCCTTTGCAGATACAAGACATGCGCCTCTCTGCATTCATTAGCGAAGACACGGAGCACCCCGAATTTGTCAAGTTCTCACTCCGTAGTGTGGGTGATTTCCCATGCAATGAAATGTCTGCTCGCTTCTTCAATGGAGGAGGTCACAAGAATGCCTCAGGTGGTCGTCTCCAATGTAGCATCGATGAGGCCGTAGAACTTTTCAAAAAAGCCGTTCGCGAATACTCCTATCTACTGAAAGGATAAGGCTCGCTTTATGAGTGAGCCTCCTATAATCTTCACGAGCCTCTTGTAATCTTTGAGAGTCTCTTATAATCTTTGAGAGTCTCCTATAATCTTTGAGAGTCTCTTGTAATCTTCACGAGAGCCTCCTATATTCCTTCTGCTCCTCTTTAATCCTCTATAATCCTCTTAAGTCCTCTTACAGTCCTCTTGCAGTCCTCTTTACTCTTCTGCCCATCGAAATGCACTTTCTACGTCTTGAAACTCCCTTTCCGCCTCGGGAGAGCACTTCCGAAGCTGACAGATATGACAGATGACAGTTATTTTTAGTGTCTATGACCTCTGTTTTTTAACATTTGAGTGCTTTGGTGTGTAATTTTAGTTATCAAAATAGCAACTATTTTTCACAAAAACCTTAAATTTGCTTAAAAATAGCATTTTGAAGAAGCCAATTAGGTGGATTGTATTGATGTAAAATATATCTTTGCGATATGAAACGATGGACACTATGGGCGATATGCCTCTCGATGGGTATTTGCTTCGTGATTTTGCTATACTTGCAAGCTAGGTATGCATGGTCAATGATGAGCATCAGACGCGAACAGTTTAACGAAAACGTGTTCCGTAGTCTTGATGCGGCATCTAGAGATTTGGAGCGTAGCGAAACGATGGCCTACTTGCGCGATGTGGTGAGTATATACGCCGATACGCTGGATAGCTATTCCTCTTCCTACTCGATGGAAGTTACCATGTCTGGCATGAAGAGTTTTCAGCGAAGAATACGCAATGCTTATATCTATGAGCGAGAGGTATTGGACGAGGTAATATTGAGAGTGATGTATGCCTCGAGTCATCAATTGTTTGAGGATAGAATCAACAAGGACTTCCTGAGACAGAGTATTCATAGAGCTCTTCGTGATAATGGTATCACGCTCCCCTTCCATTATAGAATATACAATACGGATGGAGTGGAAGTGTTCCGTTGTCCTGACTATGAAACGGAGGGTGAGGAGTACAGCTATAGCCAAACCCTCTTCAGGAGCGACCCTACTACGAGCATGGGTGTTGTCTGTGTGCATTTCCCTAGTTTGAACAGGTACGTGCTAGAGGTGGCAAATATGATATACTTGGCTCTGCTCTTTACCGTATTCCTCTTCATAACCTTCATGATAACGGTGTATCTGGTTGTAAGGCAGAAGAAATTGTCTGAGCTCAAGAACGACTTTATCAACAATATGACACACGAGTTCAAGACACCTATTTCTACCATCAGTATAGCTGCTCAGATGATGTCGGATACTAATCTGCCAAAGTCACCCGAAACCTACGAGCGCTTGGGAGGTGTGATATCTAGTGAGACGAGGAGATTGCGCTATCAGGTGGAGAAAGTCTTGCAAATGTCGCTCTACGAGGATGGTAATATGGCCTTGAAGAAGCAGGTTTTGAATGGCAACGAACTGATAGATGGAGTGGTGGAGACGTTTAGTCTCAAGGTGACCCAAAGCGGTGGCGAGGTAAACACTAGATTGGACGCTCTGAATCCCGATGTCGAGGTTGACGAGATGCACTTTACCAATATCATCTTCAATCTGATGGACAATGCCGTCAAGTACAAGAAGGAGGACATACCTTTGATTTTGGAGGTTACTACCTGGAATAAAGGTGATGAGTTCTGTGTACAAATCACTGACAACGGCTTGGGTATTCGTAAGGACGATCTAAAGAGAGTTTTTGATAAGTTCTATCGCGTACACACAGGTAATACTCACAATGTCAAAGGTTTTGGCCTTGGCTTAGCATATGTGAAGAAGATGGTACAACTACACAATGGTGCGATAAAGGCTACCAGCGAATTTGGAAAGGGAACGAAATTTTTGATTACCTTACCAATAGCCAAGAACTAATAAAGTCTACACATTATATATATTAGAGTACAGAGTACAAATTACAGATTACAGATTACAGATAAATTGCAAATAAGAAAAGAATATTAGATATGGAAGCAAAGAAAAGAATTTTGTTGTGTGAAGACGAAGAGAGTTTGGGTATGCTCCTAAGAGAATATCTTCAGGCAAAAGATTACGATGCTGTGCTATGCCCAGATGGCGAGCGTGGATACTCAGCCTTCATCAAGGAGCACTTTGATCTCTGTTTGCTTGACGTGATGATGCCAAAGATGGATGGCTTCACCTTGGCCAAGGAAATTAGAAAGGTAAATCAGTACATCCCCATCATCTTCCTAACCGCAAAGAATATGAAGAGCGACATAGTGGAAGGTTTTAAAATTGGAGCTGACGACTATTTGACCAAGCCCTTTAGTATGGATGAATTGGTATATCGCATAGAAGCCATCATGCGACGCACAAACAATTATGTCGCTAGACCTAAATCCGATTACCAATTGGGTGATTACGTTTTTGATACAGCACGCCAAACTCTAACTTGTGGTGAAGAGGTGTTTAAACTAACCACCAAGGAGTGTGAATTGCTAGTGCTTCTTTGTCGTCATCGTAATCAGGTGCTTGGTCGTGACTTCGCATTAAAGACAATTTGGGCGGATGACAATTATTTCAATGCACGCTCTATGGATGTTTATATCTCCAAGCTTCGCAAGTATTTCAAGCTAGATCCACGCGTTGAAATTAATAATGTGCATGGTCGTGGCTATAGATTGGTAGCACCAGGCGAATAAACATCAACTCGGAAATAACTATACAACAAAAAATAAAGGGGCAGACAACTATCTACCCCTTATTTTTTTGTAATTGATGTAATTATGCCTTAGATGATTTACCAGTCACACGGATGTGAGTAATCAAACCAGCAATAATCAGCAACAGAGCCAAACCCTGAACCCAATTTTGATCAACTGCACCAGAATTCATAAATCTGTCTGTTACATAACTGAGCACCTCTACAAGAGCTCCAATTACAATCATGACTATGCCAATGTACTTCATTGTTTTTATTTTATTATGTTTTTATTCTCAAAAATATTAGAAAAAGGACATTTGAAGCCCTCGGTTTTCTTAAAAACGTTATGCAAATTAAGAGAAATTATCTGAGATGACCTAATTTATTAGAGAAAAAAAGAGCTATCTTTGCAAAAAATAGTGCAAATAGTTGTGTACCTGCTGAAAATGTACTACCTTTGCACCGCATTTTTGCAAAAGTATTATACAATTAATCAATTTTTAACGTATTATGAACCAGTACGAAACCGTTTTCATTTTGACTCCCGTTTTGTCTGATGAACAGATGAAGGAAGCGGTAGAGAAGTTCAAGGGCGTTCTCGCTAAGTGTGGTGCTGAGATTATCGGCGAAGAGAACTGGGGCCTGAAGAAACTTGCTTACCCAATTGAGAAGAAGAGCACAGGTTTTTATGAACTAATCGAGTTCAAGGCAGCTCCTGAGACAATCAAGACTCTAGAGGTTGCTTACCGTCGTGACGAGAGAGTATTGCGCTACCTAACCGTAAAGATGGAGAAGTACGCAGCTGAGTATGCTGAAAAGCGTCGTAACAATAAAAAGGAGGCATAAACATGGCACAGTCAGAAATTCGTTATTTGAACGCTCCTGCAATTGATGTAAAGAAGAAGAAATACTGCCGTTTCAAGAAGAGTGGTATTAAGTATATTGATTACAAGGATCCCGAGTTCTTGAAGAAGTTCTTGAACGAGCAGGGTAAGATTCTTCCCCGTCGTATCACTGGTACATCTTTGAAGTATCAGCGTCGTGTGGCTCAGGCCGTTAAGCGTGCTCGTCACTTGGCTTTGTTGCCCTTCGTAACTGACATGATGAAGTAAAAATAAGGAGAAAGTAGATATGGAAATTATTCTTAAAGAAGATATCATTGGCTTGGGTTTCAAGAATGAAATCGTTAATGTAAGGCCTGGTTATGGCCGTAACTACCTTATTCCTTATGGTAAGGCTGTAATCGCTAGCGAGAGCGCTAAGAAGCAGTTGGCAGAAGACCTTAAGCAGAAGGCTGTTAAGTTGGCTAAGATTAAGGCAGACGCTGAGGCTTTGGCAGAGAAGTTGAACGCTGTACAGTTGACAATTCCTGCAAAGGTAAGTGCAACTGGTCAGATTTATGGTAGCGTAAACAATCTACACGTTGCTGACGAGCTTGCAAAGCTTGGTTTGGAAGTTAATCGCAAGATTATCGTTCTAAAGGACGTTAAGGAGATTGGTTCTTATGTGGCTTTGGTTAAGTTGCACAAGGATGTTACTGCTAACGTAGCTGTTGAGGTTGTTGCTGAGGCAGCTGAATAATCAGACATCAAAAACAATCAAAATAAAATCCCTGGAGAGAAATCTCTGGGGATTTTTATTTGCATTTACTCTTACACATTTGGAATGCGACTTTGTAGTTCTACAAGCGTATGGTTCATTAATATAAATGTGCATTTGTAGTTCTACAAACGTTGCTCACTTAACGTGGATGTGTTATTGTAGTTCTACAAACGAAGCTCACCTAACGTAAATGTGCATTTGTAATTCTACAAACATTGCTCACTTAACGTGAATGTGTTATTGTAGTTCTACAAACGGTACTTACTTAACATGAATGCGCTGTTGTAGTTTTACAAACGGTGCTCACTTAGCATGAAGGTGGTTTTGTAGTTCTACAAGCGGTGTTTTATATGAAATGGTTGTCTTTTCGTAGTAGTCAAAGGAGTTATTCGAGAATGTTCTTGCACTTCCGAGGCCGCAGTTTGATGATTTTTGTGTAATTTTGCAACGCATTCCGCAAAGAGTGCAAGACATATTGCTCGATAGTCTCACAATCACCACGTGAAAAGAGCAAACTCCTATTATTGGGACTGCAACCCATACGGGCGCAGCTTTCCCATATATAGGAGTGGCTTGTGGTGAGCCGTGAGACGTATGGCGAAAGTCTGCGCCTCTTTCATTGGAAAACGTTTATAAGTCGAACCTAAAAGATAATGAGAAATGAAAAAAGTCATTTTATTGGTTACATCGACAATAATTTTTTCTGCTTGCAATATGCAGGTTAAAAAAAATTATAAGTATGTAAAGAGTGTACTTGAACAGAGTGTGCTAGGTGGCTCTTCAATCAAAGAAAAAGAGATAAAAATAATCTCTGCTTCTTCCGATAGTGCTGCATATTTAGAAGCATACGAAATGTATTGTATATCTTTGAAGGTATATAATGATATGCGCAAAGAGGGTATGGGACAATATCTAGATATACCAATTGGCTTTAAATTGTACAACTCAGATGATGAAGATATAACGGACATTTATTTTAATTCTAAATTATCAGAAGAAGAAGCTATCGAATCCTCCATTCTTGCAATGGACAATGTTGTAAAGCGATCTAATAATAGTAAACAGGCTAAGACCGAAGAGGTAAAAATCGATTCTGTCAAGATAAAAGAACTACTACCATTTTTCAAAGTTAAGAAAGATGAATTCGACCCAAATGGAATAACATGGTATGAGCCAAAGTCTGCTCCTCAGTACACTAATCGCAATGGAATTTACTTATACTTCGCTGTCCAAAATGGAAAGGTCGCTTCATTACGTTTCAGAGTACAATACTATTCTGACGATTGGCTTTTCTTTAAAAAAATACAATTCTCAATAGACGAGAATGCTTATGAATATATTCCATCAAATACTGAAACGGACTGTGGAAATGGTGGCAAAATTTGGGAATGGTTTGATGAGGCATTGACAGGTAGTGATAGAGACCTTATCTATGCACTTGTAGAGGCAAAGTCCGCTAAAATGAAGTTTATAGGTTGTCAGTATTATGACATCAAAACGATTACAAGAAATCAAATATCAGACATGAAAAGAGCATTAGAACTCTATAGAGCAATGGGAGGAACATATTAAATACAAACATTTTCTGATAGTATTCCCACCACATTTAATTATATATATATATATCATATATAAGCCGTCCACCCCCGGGCGGCTTTTTCCATGCCTTTTCTGAACCAAGAATGGTTCTTTTGTGATTCATGGTTCTGTGGGTTTCAATAAGCAGAGTAATTTATTCAATCCAATAAATAGTTGGTTTGATTGCAGGTATATATAAAAAAAAGACCAGTCCTGAGGACTAGTCTCTAAATGATATCGTCTGTGACTGAAATTATTCAGCTACCTTTACGCTATCGCAAGTGTTGCCACCGCAGCAAGCAGTAGAATCACCACATGCAGTAGTGTCACCGCAGCAAGCAGTAGTGTCATTGCAGATGCTGTCATTGCACTCAGTACCAGTTGTCTGGTTGCCGCAAGAAGCGAAAGATACAGCTACGATAGCTGCGAAAACGAATGCTAACTTCTTCATTTTTTTTAGTGTTTAATACTGTAAAACAATCAATTTTTCCTTTTTAGCGCTGCAAAGGTAAGACTTTTTTCTGTTTTGACATAGGAAATGGAAGAAAAAATAACATTTTTACACCTGTGTTGTTTAAAAATACTCAATATTAGTGTCCCATAAGGATGATTTGTCTTCCATTGTGTTAAAAAATGAATTCAAATGAAAGTGTAAAAAGTACAAAAATATAGTGGTTTGAGATTAATAATTGACCATACATTTTGTGTAATGAAGGTGTAAGTATGTCTCATTGTGCAAGAACAAGAAAGATAATCATGCTCATTTCAAAAAAAGGAATGTATTTGCATGGATAGTTTTCTGAGAGATTTAAGCTGATTGTGTCGTTTCTTAATTCCTGGAAGATTTCGTGTAGAATTATGGCAAGATATTGATGATTTTGCTTATGATAATCAGTTTCTGATTTATTTGCTAGATGTTCAAGGAAGGCGAAAAGAAATATTCTTGCACGCTAGTGTGATTGCGAAGGAAAATTATTTGGTTTCAGTCCTCTTTTTTTATATCTTTGCATCATGATTAACTTGAAAGAAAAGACAGCTATATATTACACTCTGGGGTGCAAATTGAATTTTGCAGAAACCAGTACTATCGGGGAGGAGCTAAAGGCACACGGCGTAAAGAAGGTGCGCAAGGGCGAGATAGCAGACATTTGTGTGATTAATACATGTAGTGTGACGGAGGTAGCGGATAGCAAGTGCCGTCAAGCTATTAACCGTCTTGTACGCAATCATCCAGGTGCAATAGTGGTGGTGACTGGTTGTTATGCTCAGTTAAAGCCCAAGCAAGTTTCTGCCATGGAAGGAGTAGATCTCGTACTTGGTAGCAACGAAAAGGGTCAGATAGTGGATGCTATCATTGAGCGTATGCAGATGATGCCCGAGGAGCGACTTTTGGCTGCTCACGAGCATAGAACTGTTCGCACGGCAGATATCCTTAACTTTATGCCTTCTTGTTCATGTGGAGATAGAACTAGATACTTCTTGAAGGTGCAGGATGGATGTGATTACTATTGCACTTATTGCACTATACCCTTTGCTAGGGGTCGTTCGCGCAATGGTAGCATAGCTCTTCTAGTGTCACAAGCTAATGAAGCCGCCAAGGCTGGTGCCAAGGAGATAGTTATCACTGGTGTGAATATCGGTGATTTTGGAAAGACAACGGGCGAGAGTTTTCTTGATTTGCTCAAGGAGTTGGACAAGGTGGAAGGCATCGAACGTTATAGAATATCTAGCATAGAACCTAATTTGCTTACGGAGGAAGTGCTGCAATTCTGTGCACAAAGTCGTGCCTTTATGCCACATTTCCATATCCCTTTGCAAAGCGGAAGCGATGAAGTGCTACGTTTGATGCGCAGAAAGTATGATACAGCATTTTTCAGACAAAAGATAGAACGTGTTTTGCAATTGATGCCCGATGCCTTTATTGGTGTAGATACAATCGTTGGTACACGAGGAGAGACGGAGGAATTGTTTACCGGTGCTTACAACTTTATGGCATCCCTTCCCGTGGCACAATATCATGTATTCCCATATAGTGAGCGTCCTGGCACCAAAGCATTGCAAATACCGCATACCGTTCGCCCTCAAGAGAAGAAAGATCGTTGTCAGAAGATTTTGGATTTGAGCGAGGAAATTACTCATCGTTTTTATGAAAGATACATGGGCTCTACTCGCAAGGTTTTGCTTGAGCATAGCAAGAACAAGTATGTTATGCATGGATTTACTGACAACTATATCCGTGTGGAGATAAACTTACCAAAGGACAACGAGACACTAAGTCAAATCAAGGACAATACCATCGTGGATGTACGCCTTGGCGAATGGAATGCAGACAAGACAGCTTTGATGGGAGAAATAGTGCAATAACCAGTTCATGGCATAGCAATATCAATACAGACAAAAGATGACCAAACTCTCTATAGTTATACTCAATTGGAATGGTGCAGAGATGATGCGCAGGTTCTTGCCCTCGGTATTACAACATAGTACGGAGGCGGAAATCGTTGTTGTAGACAATGGTAGTACTGATGATTCTTTGCAAATGCTATCACAAAATTTTCCATCTGTAAGACAAGTTGTGCTTGACAAGAACTACGGTTTTGCTGATGGATACAACAAGGGTTTGAAAGAAATTGAAGCTGAATATTATCTGCTACTGAATAGCGATGTAGAGGTACGCAAGGGATGGTTGAACCCCATGCTAGCTTATATGGATTCGCACCCCGATGTAGCAGCATGCCAACCCAAACTTTTGTGTCAATGGTCACCAGCCGACTTTGAATATGCTGGTGCTTGTGGTGGATATATCGATGCATTGGGTTATCCCTATTGCAGAGGTAGAGTAATGGGTACTATAGAGTCGGACAAAGGTCAGTACGACAATATTGCCCCCATCTTGTGGGCTACAGGTGCTTGCCTATTGGTGAGGGCAAAGGATTATTGGGAAGTTGGTGGTTTGGATGGCAGATTCTTTGCTCATCAGGAAGAAATCGACCTATGTTGGCGTCTACGTAGCAGAGGCAGAGGCGTAGTATGTGTACCACAGAGCGTGGCATATCATCTGGGTGGAGGCACATTGCCACAAGGTAATCCAAGGAAGACTTTCTTAAACTTCAGAAACAATCTTCTTCTCCTCTACAAGAACTTGCCACAAGAGCGTTTGCGCAAGGTGATGAGAATACGCTTTTGGTTGGATGCCCTGGCTAGCATACAATTCTTACTCACATTTCAGTGGGGCTCATTCTTGGCCGTTTGGAAGGCTCGCAAAGCATTCAGACAAATGCGCCATGATTTCAGAAAGGACAGAGAAGAGAATCTTCGCTTGACAAAGCTTTCACCAGTACCCGAACAAAGCACCTTCTCACTCTTATGGCAATACTACGTTAAAGGAAGAAAGACATACCACGATTTATGCGAAATGTAAGCACACATATCAAAGCGATACTTCTCCTTGGCCTACCTATCATAGTTGGTCAGTTGGGTATTGTGATTCAGGGCATGGCCGATACCATCATGGTAGGGCAATATGGCACTGATGAATTGAGTGCATCGTCGTTGGTAAACAATATCTACAATTTCGTAATATTCTTCCTCCTTGGTATTTCATATGCCACCACGCCCATCACGGGTAGTGCCTTCGGTAAGGGTAATCACAAGGAGGTGTCACGCTCCTTTAGAGAAAGTCTGTTGGTCAATATCCTCTTTAGCATGCTAGTGATGGTATTGCTCACATTGCTTTACTTTAATCTCGACCTTCTCGGACAACCGGCACAAATCATGCCCTTGGTTCGTCCTTACTTCCTCATCTTGATGATATCCTTGCCGTTTGTTTCTGGTTTTAATGCGCTGAAACAATTTGCTGAGGCCGTGGGATCTACCAAGTTACCAATGCATATGATGGTGGCAAGCAATGTGCTCAATGTGGTGCTCAATGCCTTGCTAATATATGGTATGTATGGATGCCCAGAGATGGGATTGCTAGGTGCAGGAATTGCCACCTTTATAGCACGAGTATTTCTCTTCGTCGCTCTACTCATAGCAATGCTTTATGGCAAGAGATTTCGCTCATGGACAAGAGAATTGAGCGTGCCTCCCACGATGCAAGGATGTAAGCATATGGCAAAGGTAGGTTTCCCTATTTCCGTGCAATTGTGCCTCGAGTCAGCATCGTTCAACATCGCAGGTATCTTCATGGGATGGATAGGAACTATTGCTCTGGCATCTCATCAGGTGATGTGTAGTATCTCCACCCTCGTGTTCATGCTACAATATGGCATAGGAGCGGCGGCGGCTATCCGCATCAGTCATTACAGAGGCAGAGGAGAGTGGGACAATGTAAAGCGCACCGTGCAAGTGGCTTGGGCAATGGGCTTGTTCACGGCCTTGGTGATAGTGGGCGGTATATATCTGTTCAGGTATCAGATAACGGGTATCTACACCGACGATGAGAGTGTCAAGACTCTATGCTTTGCACTAATGCCCATCTTCGTGTTGTACCAATTGGGTGATTGCACTCAGATAATTTTTGCCAATAGTTTGCGAGCCATTGAGGCGGTTGGACGCATGGTATTGTATGCCTTTATCTCTTACGTGGTGGTGAGCATCCCCATGAGTTACCTTTTGGGTATAGTGTTCAACTATGGAGCGCAAGGCATTTGGATGGGCATTCCCTTTGGATTGAGCACGGCGGCATTGTTGTTTATTTACGAATTTAAAAGAAAGACCAAGAATTTATGTTGAGTATATGGATTGTATTTCCCCTAGGTATTTTGTTGGGGGCAGCTATAGTGGGAGTGATGTATTTCAAGCAGAAGTCCGCTCACACGGCAGAATTGCATGCACAAATCACACGAGTGCAGGTGCTTGAAGCTCAGTGTCAGACAGAGAGGCAGAGGGCGGAGGAGTTGGTAAAGCAAGCCGAGCAGAACCATCGTCAAGCCTTCGAAGCTCAGGAAGCACGCTTTCAGGAAACTCTCCAGAAGGTAACCTTGGAACTCAAATCCACCACTGATGAGATGCTCAAGCAACGTCAGCAGGAATTCTCTGCTTCCAGTGCGCAAAACATTGGTCAGATAGTTACTCCTCTGAAGGAAAGCCTCGAATCCATGCGTCGCACTATGGATGATAGCACCTTGCGCCATACCGCCTTGTCTTCGGCTATGAAGCAACAGATAGAACAACTGATGAAGCAAAGTGAGGCGGCTCGCCATAGTGCCGAGGAGTTGGCGCGTGTCTTCAAGCATGGTAGCAAGATTCAGGGCGATTGGGGAGAAACCGTCTTGTGCGAATTGCTCGATGCTCATGGCCTAGTCAATGGTGTGCACTATGATACTCAGATAACTATGCGTGATGCCAAGGGGGTGGCACTCAAGAACGAGCATGGTGGTATGCTTCGCCCCGATGTCATTATGCACCTTGACCAACAGAGAGAAATCATCATCGACTCCAAGGTGTCGCTCACCGCATTCATGGATTATGTCAATGCTGAGAGCGAGGAAGAGCGTCAGCAATATCTGAAGGCTCATGTGGATAGTTTGCAAAAGCATGTGACTGAACTTGCCAAGAAGGATTATGCCTCCTTCGTTTGTTCGCCCAAGGTGTGCATGGATTATGTTATTATGTTTGTGCCTCATAGTGGTGCTCTTTGGACAGCTCTCAATGCCCAACCCAATATGTGGCGCAAGGCTATGGAGAAGAATGTATTTATTGCCGACGAGCAAACTCTCTTTGCCGCTCTCCGTATCATCAGTTTGACATGGACACAGATAGCACAAGCCGAGAATCACGAGAAGGTCTATGCCCTGGCCAATGAGATGCTTGATCGTGTGGGACAATTCATGAAGCGCTACCAAGCCATAGGTAAGGCTTTGGACAATGCCCAAACGGCTTATGAAGATGCCGAAAAGAAATTGCAACCTACTGGTCAAAGTATATTGCAGACATGTGCCAAATTGCAGAAATTGGGGGCAAAGCAGAGTAATACCAATCCCCTTCCTCAGATAGACAATCTAATCGAAGAGTAATAGTTCTTCTCTCTCCCTTAAACCAAAGTGAAATAGAATCCGAAAAATATATTTCTATGTCAGAAACAGCATTATATCTCATCCCCGTCACCCTTGGCGAAACTCCGCACGAGAATGTCCTTCCCTCCTTCAATGCCGAGGTGGTTAAGGAGATTCGTCATTTCGTCGTAGAGGAAATTCGTACAGCTCGCCGATTCCTCCGTCGTATGGATCGAGAGTTCCCTATAGACGATTGCACTTTCTTTGAGATGGGCAAACATGCCGACAATTCTCGCTTTGCCGAGTACCTAGCTCTCATAGCCAAGGGCCATTCGGTGGGAGTTATCAGCGAGGCAGGTTGTCCCGCCGTGGCCGACCCAGGTGCAGATATCGTATCCATAGCTCAAAGACGAGGCATCAAGGTAGTGCCCCTCGTAGGTCCTTGTAGCATGATAATGGCCGTGATGGCATCAGGTCTTGGTGGTCAGAGTTTTGCCTTCAATGGTTATCTTCCCGTGCAAGATGGCGATAGAGCCAAGCGCATCAAGCAATTGGAATCGCGAGCATGGTCAGAGGGTCAGACACAACTATTTATTGAAACTCCCTATCGCAATCGCAAGATGTTTGACACTCTCTGTGCCAATCTTCGCCCCGATACTCGGATGTGCATAGCAGCAGGTATTACCACTCCCGACGAATGGATACATACCAAGACCATACGCGAGTGGAAGCAAACCTCATTGCCCGACCTAGGCAAGATACCAGCCATATTCCTGATTGGAAAGTAAGAATGCATTTCCTAGCGTTCGGAAGTGGGTTTTAAGTATCAGAAATGCATATCCAAACGTTCGGAAACGCCTTTTGGGCAAGAGAAATGCATTTCCAAGGCTTCGGAAATTGATTTTTGAAAACAAAATATTCACACATAAATCTAATAACTATGAAAAGAATTTATTCCTTCCTCGCCTTCATGGCCATGGTGCTATGCGTGGTGGCTCAGAGTATTTCAGTAGGCGGATACAACATTCGCTATTCCAATGAAGGTGATGCCAAGAAGGGCAACGCATGGGCGGATAGAGTTCCTCGTATCACATCCTTGGCCAACTATGAATCGTGGGACATCCTAGCCATGCAGGAGGTGTTGCACTCTCAGTTGCAGGACTTGCGCCAGGGCTTGAAGGATTATGACTTTGTTGGAGTTGGTCGCGATGATGGTAACACCAAGGGCGAGTATGCTCCCATCTTCTACAAAAAGAATCGTGTAAAGTGTCTTGACAAGGGCAACTTCTGGCTCTCTGAAACTCCCGAGGTAGCTGGTTCTATTGGTTGGGATGCCAGCCAATGTCGCATCTGCACCTGGGCACATTTCGAGGATAAAAACACCAAGTGGAAATTCTACGTGTTCAACCTTCATCTTGATCACAAGGGTCAGGAAGCACGAGTACAAAGCGCACGCCTTGTCTTGAAGAAGATAGAGGAGATGTGTGGTGATGCTCCCTTTATGGTTACAGGTGATTTCAATGTCGATCAGCATAGCGATGTATATGCCGAGTTGGTAAACTCAGGCAAACTCTTTGATACATATCACAAGGCTCGCCATCGCATGGCAGAGAATGGTAGTTACAATGCTTTTGATGTACAGAATTGGACAGAAAATCGTATTGACCATATCTTCGTTTCCAAACAGTTTTCTGTTCACCGATATGGCATTCTCACTCCCTTCTATTGGTCAAAGGGTGCCAATAATGGAGAGTACAAGGTGCGCCATGTATCTGACCATTTCCCCATCTCTGCCACACTTGAATTGCCTCGCCTTCGTGCTCCTCAGGATTGGGCACAATATGGCAATTATGACAAGAGCAACAAGGATGTAAAGAAGGCCAAGGTCATCTTCATGGGCAACTCCATCACCAGCAATTGGTATCGTTTCCACAAGGAGTTTTTCGAGCAGCACGAGGGTTACCTCTGCCGTGGTATCAGCGGACAGGTTACAGCTCAGATGTTGGCACGCTTCCGTTCAGATGTTATCAATCTTCGTCCCGATACCGTGGTTATCCTAGCCGGCACCAACGACCTTGCCATGAATCAGGGTTATGTCTCCATCGAGCATGTTTTTGAGAATATCGTATCGATGACCGAATTGGCTCTTCACAACGGTATCGATGTGGTGCTATGCTCCGTATTGCCTGCCGACCGCTATACATGGTCATGGGAGGTGGAGAGTTCACGAGTAATCAGTTCTATCAAGGAACTCAATGCCAAAATCAAGGCTTATGCCAAGAAGCAAGGTCTCCGCTATGCCGACTATTATTCGGAGATGGTAGATGAGAACTTTGCTCTCAAGAAGGAGTATCAGCAAGACCCTGTTCATCCCAATGTAGAAGGTTATTTGGTGATGGAAAAGGTAATCCGCCAGGTACTTAAATCAAAGAAATAATCCTCCACCCAAAACAATATAATTAGAACTATGAATAAGATTATCCAAAGAATGGCTCTCGTAGCCATGGCATGTATCTCTTTGCCATCCGAGGCACAGAGGTTTAATACATACACAGAGGCCAAGGATCCAGTACCCGTTTCTGAGCGAAGCCAGGAGGCCTGGAAGTCGATAAACAAGTTGCAAGCCCAGTGGGTGTCTACAGACTCACTTTATTCACGTAGCGAAGTGCCCATGCTTTCCAATACTCCCGTGGCAAAGATAGAGGGATGGCGAGGCGAGCGAGTAGCAGCTCAGTTGCTATTGTTTACAGGTAAGGAGACAACAGACATCAAGTGTGTGGTCAAGGATTTCGTATCCGAAACTAGCAAGATGAGCGCAGACATTGCCAAGGCTCAGTTTGTAAGATACACCCTTGCTGACAAGGCATCACCTGATTGCCGTTGCGAGCGTGGTCCTCATCATGCCTATATCCTTGTGCCCGATATGATAGATAGCCTGGAGGTCTTCAATATGGATGCCAAGACCGTGCGCCCCGTATGGGTAAGTATTCGCATTCCTGAGGATGCCAAGGCTGGCAAGTACACCACTCAGGTGGTTATCACCGGCAAGGGTGCTAGCAAGATCACTATGCCCTTGGAGTTGGAGGTTATCAATCAGGTTCTTCCCAAGTACGACCAGTGGACATATCATCTAGACCTTTGGCAGCATCCCTCTGCTGTGGCTCGTATGCTCAATCTTGAGATGTGGAGCGATGAGCACTTCGAGGCTATCAAGCAGCAGATGCGTCCTCTCGTTGAGGCTGGTCAGAAGGTTATCACCACTACTCTCAACAGAGACCCCTGGGGCTCACAGACATTCGATGACTATGAGGATATGATTATCTGGAAGAAGGACAAGAGTGGCAAGTGGAGCTTTGACTATACCGTCTTTGACCGCTATGTGGAGACAATGATGAGCCTTGGTGTCAACAAGCAAATCAATTGTTACTCCATGCTTCCTTGGAACAATCGTCTCAACTGGTACGATGGCAATGCCTTCAAGGTATCATCCATTTCTCCCAAGTCAAAGCAATACGAGGAGATGTGGTCAGCCTTCCTTCAGGATTTCATGAAGCATCTTCGCGAGAAGGGTTGGGATAAGATTACCAACATTGCTACCGACGAGCGCTCAACCGAAGAGATGGAGATCGTGGTACGCCTTATCAACAAGTACGCCCCCGAATTGGGCTTTGCCATGGCTGACAATCACGCATCATATCGTCGCATCCCCAATGTTAGAGACTGTTGCGTGGCACAGCGCCAATTGCATCTTACTCAGGAGGAAATAAACGAGCGCCGTGCCAAGGGCTTCGTTACCACCTTCTATGTATGCTGTAGCACCTTCTTCCCCAATGGCTTCACCTATTCTCAGCCATGGGAGTCAGAGTTGCTCAGTTGGCATGCCATTTCCAAGGACTACGACGGACAATTGCGTTGGGCTTACAACTCATGGCCAGCACGCCCCGAGTATGACTCACGTTTCCGCACCCTTGCCTCTGGTGACACCTATTATGTATATTCACACGGTCGCTCCACTATGCGTTTCGAGCGCTTGGTAGACGGTGTGGAGGTTTACGAGAAGGTTAAAATCCTCCGCAAGAAATATGCTAATCAGCCCGAGAAGCTCCAACCCCTGGAGGAAGCCCTCAAGGAGATAGCATCTCTCAAACTCACAGACACCAGCTTGCCATGGAATGGTATCATGCACGATGCCACAGATCTTCTCAACAAGTTGTCAAAGGAATTGGCAGAGTAAGTACGAGTAAACAAAACAAACCCTAAAAACAAATATAATTATGAAGAAATCAACAATCATCACCCTAGTAGTAATAGGCCTAGTGGCCATCTGGGGCATCAGCGGATACAATAGTCTAGTTAGCTCGGACGAGGAGGCACAGACCAAGTGGGCAGATGTCGAGACCCAGTACCAGCGCCGTGCCGACCTGATCCCCAACCTGGTTAATACCGTCAAGGGTTATGCCGCACACGAAAGCGAGACCCTTCAGGCCGTAGTAGAGGCACGCGCCAAGGCAACCTCTGTCAGCATCGACCCCTCAAACATGAGTGCCGAGCAGATTGCTAACTTCCAGAAGGCACAAGATGGTGTTAGCTCTGCACTAAGCAAGCTACTAGTTACCGTAGAGAAGTATCCTGACCTCAAAGCTAACGAGAACTTCAAGGAGTTGCAGGCACAGCTAGAGGGCACAGAGAATCGTATCAGCGTAGCACGCCGTGACTACAACGATGCTTCTCGCCAGTACAACACCTCTTTGCGTAGCTTCCCCAAGAACATCCTAGCTAGCCTCTTTGGCTTTGAAAAGCGTGCATACTTCGAGGCACAGGCCGGCACAGAGCAAGCACCTAGCGTACAATTCTAAGCAATGAAAAAAAAACTTTGCATATTACTCATCTCCCTTTGTTCCATACTCACATTTGGAGCAAGGGGAGAGATGGCATATAGTGTAGAAACTGTCCCCAATGTATATGCAACTAATCGCACCTTGCATGTTAGCGACCCTAGTGCTATACTTTCGGCATCTACCACTACCGAGATTAATAGGATGCTCACTCAGCTAGAGGATAGCACTGGCATACAGTCTCTAGTAGTGATGCTACCCAGTATTGGGTATGAGGATATTTTTGAATTCTCACATAGCTTGTTCAAACATCTTGGCATTGGCAACAAGGAGACCAACAATGGCTTCCTCATACTATACGTAGCAGACCAGCGCAAGATACGCTTCACCACAGGTTATGGCCTAGAAGGACATCTGCCCGATGCCATCTGCAAGCGCATCCAAGAGCGTTACATGATACCCCACTTCCGCGAAGGCAATACCGATATGGGTATGCTTGAGGGCGTCAAGGCGGTAGTAGCCGTTTTGGATGGTTCCATGGAGGTAAGCGATGCTCAGGGCGAGGACATTTCTGGACTGGAATTGATATTCACCCTTCTTCTCATTTTGGGTATGATAGTAGTTCCCATTTGGTTGATACATCGTCAGAAGCACACCTGTCCTAGATGTCACAAGGCAGGTAGTTTGAAACTCATTTCACAGAGTACGCACAAGTTGTCACGCACTCGTACTTGCATCAAGCAGACCCTACTTTGCAGTGCCTGCGGACACACCGTTCATCGTGAACAAATTAATGACAGTGGCGATCTTGACGGTATGGCCGGTGGTATGTTCATGGGCTCTATGCTAGGCGGCCGAGGAGGTAGCCGAGGCGGAGGAGGCTTCATGGGTGGTTCCTTTGGTGGAGGCCGTTCTGGCGGTGGCGGAGCAACATCAGGATGGTAGAAAGTCCTGACTACAAGGATTCCAATTACTACAAACCAGAAGATAAATAAACAACCATATCTTCATAAGCAGAGCAGTGGGGCATGTGCCTCACTGCTCTTACTTTTAGATGGTGGTAGCTATGTGACTATCCAAGTGTACGGAGTACGGATGAGCAGATTACATGTGTTTACATACGTTTTTCTGTTATTATTCAGTAGTTTCTTGCTGAAATTGGCTAAATATTTGTATCTTCGTTGCTGAATTTTCAACAAATAGCGTTTATGAAGTATCCTATAGGTGTTCAGACATTCGAGAAGTTGCGTTCGGAGGGTTTTGTCTATGTTGACAAAACAGTTCTAATGTATAAGATGGTGAATGAGAGTTCATGCTACTTTCTGAGTCGTCCTCGTCGCTTTGGAAAGAGCTTACTTCTTTCTACCCTAAAGGCGTATTTTGAGGGAAAGAAGGAATTGTTTGAAGGACTAGCCATAGCTGACTTGGAAAAGGATTGGACGGAGTACCCAGTGATACACCTTGACTTGAATGCCGAGAGATATGTAACACTGGAAGAGTTGGAAAATTTGTTGGATACTAATCTTAGAAAATGGGAGACGTTGTATGATAGTACAGAACAAAACAATAATAGTCTTTCATTACGTTTTGCTCATCTTATCCAATGTATCAGGCAGAAGACGGGCAAGAAGGTAGTTGTTCTCATCGACGAATATGACAAACCCATACTCCAGGCCATTGGCAATGAGGAGTTGCAGGACCAGTTTCGCAACACTCTGAAGGCCTTCTACGGAGTACTGAAGAGCGCCGATGCCGACCTTCGCTTTACCATGCTCACTGGTGTGACCAAGTTTGGCAAGGTAAGCGTGTTTAGCGACTTGAACAATCTAGAGGACATTTCCATGAATAGTCAATTCCACCCCATTTGTGGTATTAGCGAGGAGGAGTTGCATGAGTATTTCGATGAAGAAGTAGCCGAGCTTGCCAGTCAGAATTCTATGACGAAGGAGCATGCCTATGAAGAATTGCGTGCTAATTACGATGGATATCATTTCTGCGAGGATACAATGGGAATGTACAATCCTTTCAGCATATTGTTGACTTTAAAGAATCGTACATTTGACGACTACTGGTTTGCCACTGGCACACCAACGTATTTGGTGGAGTTGTTGAAGAAAACCGACTTTCATCTTGAGGATTTAACCGACGTTGAGGTAGATGTAGATACTCTTGATGGCATTCATCGTGCAGACATCAATCCCATACCCGTGCTCTTCCAGAGCGGATACCTTACCATCAAGGGGCATGATAAGGAGTTTGACGTATACACTCTGGATTACCCCAACGAGGAAGTACGCAAAGGATTCGTTAAATTCCTTCTGCCATACTATGTCTATTGCAGGGACTCCGCTCAGAAGGTGATTATCCGTGATTTTGTCCTGAGCCTTCGAGGTGGCGATGCAGACAAATTCATGAGGCTGATGCAATCGCTCCTGGCAGATACTCCCTACGAACTGATACGTGAGTTGGAGAACCATTATCAGAATGTGATGTATATCATCACCAAACTGATGGGTTTCTACGTTCAGGCAGAGTATCGCACCAGTCGTGGTCGCATAGACTTGCTCATCGGTACAGACAAGTACATATATATTATAGAGCTAAAGTTCGAGGGCAGTGCCGAAGAAGCCCTGCATCAAATTCAATCCAAGGATTATGCACTTCCCTTTGCCACTGATGGCAGAGAAATCATCCGAATCGGTGCTAATGTAAGCCGT
>JAZLBF010000025.1:0-24983 GCA_045613565.1 Bacteroidaceae bacterium | reverse complement strand
CCATTTGATGAATGAAGTGGATAACATTATTAAAAAGATTAGAGGATGATTGCAAAGATTATGAAACGTAGCAGCTTTGGTAATGTCGTAAACTACGTCTTCAAAGATGGCAAAGATGCTAAGTTATTGGCATCTGAAGGTATTCGGACAAATACCTTACCCAACATTATTGCATGCTTTACTGACCAGGCTTCGCAAAACAACAAAGTGAAGAATATGGTTGGGCACACAGCACTGAGTTTTAGCGAGAAGGATAAACATAAATTGAATGACGAACGAATGGTTAAAATTGTACATGAGTACATGGAAAAGATGGGCATCAAGAATACGCAATACATCATAGTTCGTCATTTCGATAGAGACCATCCACATATACATATTGTGTACAATCGTGTGGACAACGATAGCCATACGATTAGTGATAGTAATGACCAAATCCGCAGTGCTGCTATTTGTAAACAGATTACCTTACAATACGGATTATACATGCCTAAGGGTAAAGAAAAAATCAAGTCGAATAGATTACACGGTATGGATAAAGATAAATTTCAATTATATACATCCATCTTGGATTCCTTGCACAATTGTAATAATTGGGACAGTTTCCAACGTAGACTTGAAAGAAGAGGGATCACCATTTCATTCCGAAGAAATGAAAACGGCAATGTGCATGGTATATGCTTTACTAAAGAGGGTTACACCTATAGTGGTTCAAAAATAGATCGTAGCTTGGGTTACAATAAATTAGTTAATGTGTTAGGAAAAACAAATCAGTTTCGACAGAACTTACAAGAACTATCCCATAATACGTTTGCTCATGTTTATCAAGAAAAGTTGGATGATGGAAGTGTCATCCGAATATATGAACCCGAGAACACAAATATTGATAATGGACCATCATTAGGAGAGAAACTTGTAAATGCAGCTATTGAGTTTGCATTACAACCTCATGTTGTACCTTCATCTGGTGGTGGAGGTGGTGGCTCTTCCGATGATGAAGAGAATGACAAAGACAATAAAAATTACAAACCGCGTAAATTTAGAAGAAGATGAAGAAAGAAAATGAAAATGCAGCTTTGCTATCAATGTTTGACGAACTGGTGAATGAGGTAAAGAAGAATCGGCAAGCGATAATACAATTAGAAAGTACAATTCAACGAAATGACGTTGGGAAAATCGTAGATAAATCCATTTTTATTGCACTCAATGAGAAGTTCCCCAACAAGTCTCAAATAGAGAAGGACGAAGAAGCCAAGCGCCATCATCAAGCTATGGCAACTTGGACAACCCAGAGAGAGAAGAACCTTTATGAGCAATACATCAAACCAACTCTTACCCCTCTCAATGGTATTGAAAACAAACTAATAACTGTAGCGAACAACCTTATTAAAGAATACCGAAAGGAACGTGAGTCACAAAAGATGGCATATTACAAAACAATAGCGATAGCCATACTGAGTTCACTATTATTGATTTCTATACTCGTTTTCTGTATCGTTTGTTGATTAAATATGATAAAATATGACATATTTTTCAATAAAGTTCACCTTGATTCTACTTTTTATTAAGGTGAACTTCTTTTTTTGACTATAATTACATACATTTGCATATTATAACGAAGCAAACATATAAAAAAGGAATATAATTTATCTCGTTATGGGAAAAGATATAAATCGCATCAAAGTAATGCTGGCAGAAAAGAAACGAACCAACAAATGGTTGGCCGAACAACTGGGGAAGGACCCTGCTACTGTTTCCAAGTGGTGCACAAACACATTACAGCCCAATTTGGAGACAATAGTAGAAATAGCCAAACTGCTCGAAGTTGATATAAAGGATTTGTTTAGACCGATTAACGAACAATAAAACGATGCTTACATTATCGCAATTGGAACAATATTTGTCTAAAGCAGCCTGGATTCTGAAAGGTCCGGTCGATGCTGCGGACTTTAAAGTATATATATTCCCGCTTCTTTTCTTCAAGCGCATTTCCGATGTGTACGATGAAGAATACAATGAAGCAATGGAAGAAAGCGATGGCGACCATGAATATGCTTCTGGTGCAGAGATGCACCGGTTCATCATTCCCGACGGATGTCATTGGAACGATGTGCGTGCCGTTACCACCAATGTAGGTAGTGCCATCAAGGGAGCTTTCTCACAAATCGAGCAGGCCAATCCACAATACTTGGCCAACATTTTTGGCGATGCTGCCTGGACAAACAAGGACAAGCTGTCCGATGAATTGCTTTGCCGGTTGATTGAACACTATTCGCAGTACAACCTTTCCAACTCCAATGTAGAACCCGATATCTTGGGACGGGCCTACGAATATCTCATCAAGATGTTTGCCGACCAGACGAACAAGAAAGCCGGAGAATTCTACACCCCGCGCTCGGTTGTCCATCTGATTGGTATGATTGTCAATCCTCAACCCGGAGAAACCATCTATGACCCGGCATGTGGTACGGCGGGTATGCTGCTTGAATGTATCGAACAGGTAAAGCAAAAGGGCGGCGATTTCCGCACGCTCAAATTATATGGTCAGGAAAAGAACCTGACTACCTCTACCATTGCCCGCATGAATATGTTTCTGCATGGGGTAGAAGACTTCCATATCGAGCGTGGCGATACCCTGCGCGAGCCCAAGTTCTTTGAATACGACCTTATGAAGCAATTCAACATTGTCATCGCCAATCCACCCTTCTCTTTGAGCAACTGGGGATCCGAACTTTGGGCGGATGACATTTATGGACGTAACATCGCCGGTATTCCCCCGAAGGGAAATGGCGATATGGCTTGGGTTCAGCACATGATCAAGTCCATGGATGAAACTACCGGCCGTGTAGCTGTAGTATTACCTCATGGAGCCTTGTTCCGCAAGAATGCCGAAGCCAAGATTCGCTCCGTGCTTTTGAAGAATGATTTGTTGGAAGCTGTCATCGGATTGGGTGAAAACATCTTCTATGGTGCCACACTTTCTGCCTGTATCATGGTTTTCCGTGCTCAGAAGGATGCGGACAGAAAAGGGAAGTTCATCTTCATCGACGCAGCCGACCAGGTACGCAAGGGACGTGCCCAAAACACCTTGGAACCCGAACATATCCGAACCATCTACCAATGGTACCGTGATTTCAAGGACGTGAAGAATCATGCCAAGACAGTAACTTTGGCAGAGGTTGAAGCCAACAACTTCAATCTGAATATACCGCTGTATGTAGAGAAAGAGATAGAAGACAATCTGCCGACATTGGAAGAAGCCAAAGCCCAACTGAAGGTAGCCATGCAAGAAGCATGGGAGGCCGAAGAACGTTTCAAACAACTGCTAACGGAATTTACGAAATGACACTGAAAGAACTCGAATCATATCTATGGGGAGCCGCCACCTATCTTCGTGGCTTCATCGACGCCGGCGACTATAAGCAGTACATCTTCCCACTGCTTTTCTACAAGCGCATCTGCGATGTGTACGATGAGGAGTACGAAGAAGCTTTGGAGGAGAGCGATGGCGATTTGGAATATGCAGCCTTCGATGAGAACCACCGTTTCAAGGTACCCGCCGAAGCACATTGGAACCAGGTGCGCAGTACCACAGTCAATGTAGGCCAAGCCATCAACAAGGCTTTGAACGAAATACAGAAAGTCAATGCTCAACAATTGCAGGGCATCTTTGGCGATGCCGATTGGACCAACAAGGAACGTTTGTCCGATGAGATGCTTTGTCAGCTTATCGAGCACTTCTCCAGCAAGAACCTCAACATCAAGAATGTACCCAACGATGAATTGGGCAACGCCTATGAGTTTCTGATCAAGAAGTTTGCCGACGATAGCGGACATACAGCTGCCGAGTTCTACACCAACCGTACGGTGGTAAGGCTGATGACCTTGATTGCCGACCCGCACGAATACGACAGCATCTACGACCCTACTTGTGGCAGTGGAGGCTTGTTGCTCAATTGTGCCATGATGCTCAAGGAGCAGGGCAAGGAATACCGCACCTTGCGTCTCTATGGGCAGGAAATCAACCTGATTACTTCGGGTATTGCCCGCATGAACATGTTGCTTCATGGATTCGAGGAATTCAATGTGGTGCGTGGCAACACCTTGATCAATCCCTTGTTTATGGAGTACGACGAATTGCAGCAATTCGATGTAGTACTGGCCAATCCGCCTTATTCCATCAAGAGCTGGGACCAAGTAGCATTTACTAACGATGCCTTTGGACGCAATATTTGGGGTACACCTCCACAGGGTTGTGCCGACTATGCTTTTCAGCAACATATCATGAAAAGTCTAAAACAGGATACCGGCCGATGTGTGGTGCTGTGGCCGCATGGCATTCTCTTCCGCGATGCCGAGAAAGAGATGCGCCGCAAGATGATAGAAAGCGATTGCGTGGATTGCGTCATCGGGTTGGGGCCCAATCTGTTCTACAATTCGCCCATGGAAGCCTGCTTGCTGATTTGCCGTACCAAGAAGCCTGCAGAACGCAAAGGAAAGATACTTTTCATCAATGCAGTGAATGAGGTAAAGAAAGACAAGACCATCAGCACACTCGAAAACCATCATATAGAAAAGATTTTCAAGGCATACAAAGATTACAAGCCTATCGAAGGATTTGCCAAAATTGTCTCCAACGAAGACATTCTGAACAATGGGGCTACACTCAATATCTCCCAATATGTATCCCGATTGGAAGTGAAAGACAATACCCCTAAGCAATCGTTCGAAGAAATCTATGCCGAATGGGAACGGAACAGAACCGAACTTCACAATGCTTTGGTACAATTACTATAACATTGTATGATTTTTATTTGATGGTTATTTGATAAAACAATAGATATTTATACTTTTAGTGCTGATTATCAGCAAGTTTTTATTTGATGCTTATTTGACAGAAGTAGAAAAAAGTAAATTAAATATGGAAATAGTAGATTTGCAAAAACTTATCGATCGTCTTGTTTCCCTATCGAAAGAATCGGAAACTGTAGAATTCAAAGCGAACTTTCATAGCAAGGAAGAAATAGGTGAACGTATTTCTGCTTTGTCCAATAGTGCTTGTTTGTTCAAGCAACCCTATGCTTATCTTGTATTTGGCATTGAAGATAATACTCATGACATAAAAGGAACGACATTCCGTTCCAAAAAGCACATGGTAGGAAACGAAGAACTGGAAGTTTGGCTTTTGAACCGCCTTAATCCAAGAATCGATTTTCAATGCTTCGATTTTGAATATGCAGAAGGAATAAACCTTGCCCTATACAAGATACCAGCGACCGAGAATGTACCCGTGAAGTTCCTAAACGTCAGTTATATACGTATTAACAGTTCTACAAGAAAGTTGATAGATTATCCTGAAAAGGAAAAGCAAATTTGGAAAAATGAGCTGACCGAGAGATTTTTAATGAATACTTCACTGAAGAATCTCTCGATGTCCGACATCCCCAAATATTTAAGTACGGAAACCTACTTTGATTTGATGCACTTGCCATATCCTTCGAACATGGAAAATGTTATTGCCCGATTTAAAGAAGAGAATCTCGTTAATGAATATGAAGGACAATATGCCATTACCAACCTGGGAGCACTCCTGTTTGCAAAAAACTTGAATGACTTTCCCAATGTATCAAGAAAAGCCATCAGGGTAATCAAATATAAGCGTAACAATAAGGTCGAAACTGAAAGAGACCTTATCGGAACTAAAGGATATGCTATTGGCTTCCCTGGATTGATGGAATGGATTAATGGACAATTGCCAGCAAACGAAGAGATAGGAAAATCATTGAGAACAGATGTTCGCATGTATCCTGAAATTGCCATTCGCGAACTTGTGGCCAACAGCATCATTCATCAAGATTTTTCAGTAAAGGGATTTCCCACAATCGAAATATTCAGCGATAGAATTGAGATTTCCAATCCAGGTCAACCCATAATTCAATCCGACCGCTTTATCGATGAATACGGCTCTCGTAATGAAAGGCTTGCAGACATTATGCGACGAATGGGATTCTGTGAGGAAAAAGGCAGTGGTTTAGACAAGACCATCTTCCATGTGGAATTATATCAGCTACCGCCTATTAAAATCACCGTGCAAGAGAACAGGACCATTGTCTCCATTTATGCCTATAAGACCTTGAACAACATGGATAAGGCGGAAAGGCAAAGTGCCTGTTATCAGCACGCATGCTTGAAGTATGTCTCCAATGAAAAAATGACAAATCAGACATTTCGTGACAGACTTGGAATAGAAGAACATAATTCGGCCGTCGCTTCACGTATTATAAAGGATACGTTGGATGCAAAACTCATCAAGGAAGATAATCCGGAAAACCAATCGCGCAAGTATAGGAAATACATTCCTTGGTGGGCATAATCTTATTTGATGGTTATTTGATAAAATGCAGTATTGTCAATATATAACAACTGATTATCAACGATTTGTTATTTGATGGCTATTTGATGAAACGCATAAAAAGCAATTTTGATAAGAACAATGAATGATATTACAATAGATAAGACAGGATGGAAGAAGTGGAGGTTTGATGAAGTTTGCAGACAGGTTAATACTTCGTCAAAAGACCCTGTAGCAGATGGGTTAGACCATGTAATAGGACTTGAACACATTGAGCCCGGCAACTTGCATATTACAAAATGGGACACCTTAGAAAAAGAAACAACTTTTACACGTAAATTTGTAAAGGGGCAAGTACTTTTTGGTCGTCGTCGTGCTTACCAACGTAAAGTTGCTTATGCTGAATTCGACGGAATATGTTCGGGCGATATTCTTATTTTTGAAGCAATAGAGGAAAATTTGATTCCGGAACTGCTTCCTTTCTTAATTCAAAGCGATGGTTTCTTTGAGAAAGCATTGGCTACATCTGCCGGTTCTTTATCTCCAAGAACTAAATTCAAGGAACTTGCCGATTATGAATTCCTCCTCCCTCCCAAACCCGAACAAAAACGTTTGGCCGAATTGCTATGGGCTGCGGATGAGATGATTGAGAAGGAGAAGAAGGAATTGAATAAAATCACAGATTTGTATGGACACCAAGTGAATTCTTTGTTTTCAAATAAAAAGAAAATCTCATTCGGAGAATGTGCCAATATAAATGAAAAGAGTTTGAGTGCAAAAACCTCAAGCGAATACAAATTTCATTATATAGATATTGCAAGCATAGTTTCGCCTAAACATTTAGGTCCATTGACTGAATATGCTTTTTCTGAAGCTCCGTCTAGAGCACGCAGAATTGTTAATTATAATGATATTGTCATGTCATTGGTTAGACCTTATCTAAAGTCGTTCGTTCAGATAAAAAATAATATAGATAATCTTATCGCTTCTACAGGTACAGCCGTTGTTTCTGCTAAGCCAAACAATGACACAGATTTTCTTTTCCATTTGCTATTTTCAAAAGCATTTATGTCTTTTTGTGAGAATAGGATGAATGGTACCAATTATCCTGCTATAACTCCAGCGGATTTAGGCGATTTTTTAATTCCTATGTTCAGCTATAAAGAACAAGTATCTATTTCTCAGGATTTAAATACACTAAATAAGAATATTGAGCTAATTGAAAAGCTAATAGCTTTATCACAAGAAGTAAAATTAGAACTAATCAATAATATATTTTAGGATATGTATCTTTTTGATATTCATGTAGAGAACTACGGAGCCATTGAACATATAGAATATAAATGCAAGTTTGATGAAAATGGTAATCCTTTGCCTATTGTTCTAATAGGACGCAATGGATGTGGAAAAACGTTGTTGCTTTCTAACATTATTCATAGTTTGATTGAAATGAAACGTAAGCACTATAATCAAATACCAGAAGTGAAAGAAAGCAATTATTATAGGGTAAGTAGTCTTACATATGTTAAAGAAGGAAAAAACTTCTCTTATGTAAATTTGTCATTTGACAATGATAAGTCTTATACAGATTTAATGACAAAAAACTATGATTATTTTAAAAACTATGTTTTTAATGCTGAAAGATACAAAAATATAGACATCAATAATAAAGAGCTAAAAGAAGATGGCTTCTTTAACAATATAAGCAATACAAAAAGAGAAGATATTGATAATCATATATATTTATATTTTCCTGTTGACCGGTATTATATACCTCAATGGTACAATAAAGAACATGAATCCCCCCATATTATTCTTTCTAACCACTATGTTGGTAAGAGTAAAAATAATATGATTTGTCAAGACTTGTTATCTGATTTGGAATCATGGTTATTGGATGTTATTATGGATAAATTGTTGTATGAAGAAGTTGAGTCAGGTCACTTGAATGGCATAAAAATTCCTAACGGGATGACCTTGCGAGTTGGATATGAAGGGAAAAATACAACTATTCAGAAAAATATTAATGATATATTAACGCAATTGTTTAAAAAGAGTTATAGGTATACAAGAATAGGAATTTCAAAAAAACGTAATTGTTATAGAAAAATAGCATTATATGGAACAAAATATGACGGTGGGGAGGAAGAATGTATTCCATCATTCAGAAATCTATCTTCAGGGGAAATAATGATTTTTTCTATTGCTTGTAAAATTCTCAAAGAATATGATAGAATCTGTAATGACAATAACGCAAAATTGGATAATATAACAGGTATTGTATTAATTGATGAAATTGATAGCCATTTGCATTCTGATTTTTCTAAAGATATTGCACCTACTCTAATAAAGTTATTTCCTAAAGTCCAATTTATTGTATCAAGTCATTCTCCATTCTTCCTTTTGGGTATGAAGGATGTGTTTAATGATAAATGCCAATTCTTGTCATTACCGAGTGGTACACTAATGGAAGACATCGAACATTTTGAAGAAATAAGAAAATGCTATGATTTAATAGATAATGGATATGAAGAATTGGAAAAAAATTTAGACTCTTATAAACAACGATTGACTGATGCGACAAAGCCAATAGTAATTACAGAAGGGAAAACTGATTGGAAACATATAAAGAATGCTTTATTAAGATTTCAGGAGCAGAATGAATTTAAAGACCTTGATCTTGAATTCTATGAATACACATTTGACATGGGAGATCGATTAAAGAATATTATCACAAATATTAAAGATGTTCCTAATAAATATAAAATTATAGCAATATTTGATACAGACAAAAAGATTGTTAAAGAAGATGTACCTTTTGAAAAATTAGGCAATAATGTATATCAGTGTGCTATCCCTGATCCACAAAATTATGGCTTTGGAATATCTGTTGAAATGATGTATCCAAAGGAAAATATAAAATTTTCGGATGACAACAATAGACGTTTATATTTAACCGATGAGTTTTCTTCTAGAAGTGGAATTCTTAAAGATGATCATAACATTGTATGTAAAAGTAAAGCTCTTATTGATGCAGAAAAGAATAAACGCGTTAAGATTGTAGACTCTGAAGTTATACGAATTGATACAGAAGATAATATCGCGCTAACAAAAGATGATTTTGCTACAAATATTTTGAATAGGGTTTCACCTTTTGATAATGTAGATGTTTCTGGATTTAGAAAGTTATTTGAAACAATCCAATTAATTTTAAAAGATTAAGCTATGTCTTTCAACGAAATAAACTCAGTAGAAAACTTCGTCATTAAAACAATGACAGGAGTTAATCTTAATGAATTGAAAGCACTGCATGAACCCATAGTTACGTACGGTGCCCAATGGATATACACGCCCGCTTCTGAACTGCCACGTGAAATCACAGAAGTACTGATAGAAACAGAACTGAAGCAGGCTCTGATCAAGCTGAATCCTGAGATTGCAGCATTGCCTGAGCGGGCAGACGAAGTAATCTATAAACTGCGTTCTATTTTGTTGTCGGTAAACAGCACTGGTTTGGTGCGTGCTAACGAGGAATTTGCCGAATGGCTCAAGGGAAACAAAACCATGCCTTTCGGGAAGAACTATGCTCATGTGTCGGTCAAGTTGATAGACTTTGAGAACATTGAGAACAACAAGTTTCAGTTGGTAAACCAATTCAGCATCCGTAACCGCGAAACCAAGCGTCCGGATATTGTGATGTTTGTCAATGGTATTCCATTGGTGGTGGGTGAGGCAAAGACTCCTGTACGTCCGTCGGTATCGTGGCTCGATGCTGCATCGGACATTCACGATGGGTATGAAAACAGCGTGCCCGAACTCTTTGTGCCCAACGTGCTGAGTTTTGCAACAGAGGGAAAGGAACTCTACTACGGTGCAGTGCGCACACCGCTTGAATTTTGGGCTGCATGGCGTGTGAACGAAGGTGACGATGTGTCGCGTCTAATGGGGCTGAACAATGTAGCTGCAGAGATGAAACAACTGCTATCGCCCAAGACATTGCTCGATATTCTTGACAACTTTACCACTTATTCCACCAACAAGAAGCGCCAACGCATCAAGGTGGTATGCCGATACCAACAATACGAGGGTGCCAACCTGATTGTGCAACGTGTGTTGGAAAACAAAATTAAGAGGGGACTTATCTGGCACTTCCAAGGGTCGGGCAAGTCATTGCTGATGCTCTTTGCCGCCCAGAAGATGCGAAAGATGAAGGAACTGAAAAGTCCGACCGTGATGATTGTGGTGGACCGTGTGGACCTGGACTCGCAGACGCAGAATGTGTTCAAGGAGGCACCCAATGTAATGCCTACCGAAGACATCGATACATTGAACAAGTATCTGGCCAATGATTCACGCTATATCATCATCACTACCATCTTCAAGTTCAAGGATGCCCAAGCGAACATCAATCAACGGGAAAACATCATTGTCATGGTGGACGAGGCACATCGTACTCAGGAGGGTGATTTGGGCCAACGGATGCGCTTGGCATTGCCCAATGCTTTCTTCTTTGGATTGACGGGTACGCCTATCAACAAATCGGACCACAATACCTTCTGGACCTTTGGTGCCCAGGAGGACGAAAACGGATACATGAGCCGTTACTCCTTCGAAGATGCCTTGCGTGACAAGACCATCCTTCCTCTGCATTTCGAACCACGCCTGTTGGATATCCACATTGACCGAGACAAGGTGGATGAAGAGTTTGCAGCTATTGCCAACACACTGGACGAGGATGCAAAAATCACGCTAAGCAACAAGGCTGCCAAGATGCTGGAGTTCTTGAAATCGCCCGAGCGCATCGAGATAGTATGTAAGGACATCGCCCAACACTATCAGGAAAAGGTAGAACCGCAAGGTTTCAAGGCAATGATTGTCACTCCCGACCGGGAAGCGTGCCATCTGTACAAACAAGAACTGGGCAAATATTTCCCTGATTCTGCTTCAGCAGTAGTCATTTCCACTTCGGGTAAGGGTGAAGATGAACTGAAACGCTTATACAACCTGACCAAGGATGAACAGGAGAAATTGGTGGAGAAGTTCAACAAGCCCGATTCGGAATTGAAATTCCTGATTGTTACTGCCAAGTTATTGACTGGCTTTGATGCACCGATTCTGCAAACCATGTATTTGGATAAGTCATTGAAAGACCATACCTTGTTGCAGGCCATTTGCCGTACCAACCGTAAATTCCCGAACAAGACTTTCGGACGCATTGTGGATTACTTCGGGGTATTTGACGATGCAGCCAAGGCTTTGGAATTTGACGAAGAGGTTATGAAGAAGGTGATTACCAACCTCAGTTCGCAATTGGAAGAACTGCCACGGATTATGGCCAATAACTTGGCCCACTTTGAAGGAGTGGACAGAACCGTTGAGGGCTTTGATGGTTTGCAAGCGGCACAGGATGCCATCAATACCAATGAGAAGCGTGATGCTTTTGCCAGTGACTATCGCCAGTTGGCCAACATTTGGGAATCGTTGTCGCCCGATCCGGCATTGGAACCATATCGAACAGACTACAAATGGTTGTCGAATGTCTATCAATCGGTGAAGCCGTCCGGACCCGATTCTTTGGGTAAGTTGTTGTGGCTGTCATTGGGCGCTCAGACCAAGAAAATCATGTACGACAACATTCATGTGGGTGGCATACATACCGATATGGAGGAAGTGGTATTGGATGAAACGATGGTAGCATCGCTCATGGTATCGAAAGACCCGAAAGCAGCCAAGAAGATAGAAAAGGAACTGATCAAGCGTTTCAAGAAATATACCAATCAGCCTAAGTTCGTAGAACTGAGCAAGCGATTGGAAGCACTTAGAGACAAAGCAGAACAAGGATTGATTTCGAGTATCGAATTTATCAAGGAATTGTGTCAGATAGCCCGTGAAACCATTCAAGCCGAGAAGCAGGAAGAACACATCGAGGTTCGTAAGACGGGTAAGGAGGCGTTGACTGAGTTATTCTTGGAATTGCGTACAGATGATACGCCTGCTGTAGTGGGCAGAATCGTGGCAGACATTGACAGCATTGTCAAGATAGTACGCTTCCCTGGTTGGCAAACTACCAATGCTGGAGAACGAGAAGTGCAGAAAGCCTTGCGAAAAACATTATTGAAATATAAGCTCCACAAGGAGGAAGTATTGTTCAATAAGGCATATTTGTATATAAGGGAGTATTATTAAAAGGAATACACCTAAAGTTTACAAGAAGAACCGATAGCTTTACAAGAAAACAACAAATATACGTTTGATTACAAGCGAGTTGCAGAGTGCGTAGTTTACAAGAAATCGGTTTGGTGTACAGTTATAGAAGCCTATAATGAAAGGATATGAGTCTCATTAAGATTCTAACGAGATTATATCCTTTCATGTCAAAACTCAAGCAGTTTGTTTACGCATTGTTTACGCAGATAAAGAAAAAAGCAGTTACGAAAATTCGTAACTGCTTGATTTTCAATGTGGACCAGCCTGGGCTTGAACCAGGGACCTCCAGATTATGAGTCTGTTGCTCTAACCAACTGAGCTACAAGTCCGAGCATTCATGAGCATTTTCTCATTTCAGCGTGTGCAAAGGTATAACATTTTTCCGACATTGCAAGCAATATTCAATATTTTTTTATACCTTCGCAACATGTTTGTAGCAACAATAGGTTTTTTTGACGGTGTACACCGTGGGCATAGGTGCCTGATTTCTCAAGTTTTAGAGGAAGCACGTAGGCACAAACTCTCGTCGATGGCTATCACTATGGATTGCCACCCGAGGAGTGTGGTGAGTACTGACTATGTGCCCAGCCTGCTGACTACAACGGAAGAAAGAGTGGCTCTGCTGAAGGAGGCCGGAATCAGAGAGGTGGAGGTGTTACACTTTGACAGGAGGATGTCTGAAATGGATGCACCCACCTTCATGCGCTCCGTGCTGAAGGAGAGGCTGGGAGTAAAGGTGCTGGTGATGGGATACGACCATAAGTTTGGACACGGAGGCGGTAGCCAAGAGGACTATATCGGATGGGGCCAGGAGTGCGGCATAGAGGTGATTGTGGCACGCGAATTGGATGGCATGTATGCTAGCAGTAGCGAGATAAGGCGCAAACTATCGGAGGGCGATGTAAAGAGCGCAGCGATGCTACTGGGTCACCCTTATCTGCTCACGGGCATAGTGGAGACGGGACATCAGATAGGGCGCACGCTGGGCTTTCCTACGGCCAATCTCAGGATAGTGGCTGACAAATTGATTCCCGCCAATGGCGTGTATGCCGTGGAGACCAACTTTGGCAAGGGAATAATGAATATAGGTCAGAGACCCACGCTGGACAATGGTAACAACCGTTCGATAGAGGTGCACATCATCAATTATGATGGCGATCTGTATGGAAAGGGGATACAACTGAATTTCATCGCTCGCATCAGGGAGGAGAGAAAGTTTGCCAACCTGGACGAACTGAGAGCCCAGATACACAACGACCTGGAGGAGGCGAAACAACTATTTGAGGCAACGGATTAGCACGTGCTTGCCATCGGCCATGGTTGAGGCAAAGAGGTAGATGTCGCCACCATCGGCCAACTTGAGCTTGCGCCTCAGTTCCACCACCGTGCTGGGGAAGTTGCGTATGGAGATATTGGCTCGAGATACATCTGATAGCATCTGGCGCAATTCCTTCTTGCCAAATCCGCAATAGGAGACGACCCTGAAACCTCGGCCTGGAAATTCCGGACAAGGTGCAGAGGAGGTAAAGAGATTGCTATTGGGGTGAAGCTTACGCATGGAATACCTTTCGCAAAGCACATCCTGTATGCCTGCCTTCAGCAGACTGGCATTGGGTTCGTAGAGATATTGGTCTATACCAGATGAGAGCAGGCGAGGAGCGGAGGAGCGCTGCTCATGGGTACAGGAGAAATCCTCGTCGGAAGTCTCTAGATTGGTGGCAAAGTAGACAGGCATGCCCTGGTGCCCTCTGTCCATGAGGAAGAGTAGTTCCTTGCATTCACCCTTGAGGCTGACCACGTGAACCTCGCTGACATGCTTCAGAGCCGTGAGCGCTAGGTTGATATCCAGCATGGGAGAAAGCTTCAGAAGCACGTATCGCGACCTATCAAAGAGGATCTCTTGCAATTGGCACACATCTGGCGTGCAATCGGCTATGGCTACCGTCTTGCGCCCTGCTACATCTCGGCGAGCTGGGTCAAGGAATATCAAGGAATAGGGTGTGCTATCTGCTAGCAGATACTCCACTGAGTCATGGCATACCACGCTGGCTCCATCAAGGTGTAGGAGATGAAAATTGTGGGTAGCAATGTCGCATAGTTCCTGACTTCTCTCCACATAGGTGGAACGAGCAAACAAGGGCGACATGAAACTAAAATCAATACCATATCCAGCAGTTAGGTCGACAAACGATTGTCTGTCCGATGAATTGGGCAAGATGCGCTCTATGATATGGGCCTTGTAACTAGCAGTATGCTCGCTGGAACATTGCTCCATGGAGAGAACTGGAGGATACCACAAGCCCTCTGTGGTTGCCCAACGAGGGAGCTTCTCACGCGACTTTTGCCATCCCTCTATTTGTTGCAGACACCACTTGATGTCCACTCCCTCCTCGGCCTTCTTTAGGGCAAGCGAGCGTACATCTTCTAGCTTGTGCTTATGAATATATTCCTCGTTGGTCATCATGACGCAAATATACAAATAAACAAATACTCAGAATGAAGACTGGGGATATTAATTGTAAAAAGAAAGGCTAAAGAGGATTTTATGGGTATCTCAGCCACGAAATCTTACATTAAATTTATATATTTGCATCCTAAATATGAAAGACTTTGACATTAGACAAGAAGGGCAAATACGTGAGCGCGACTATGAAAACGCTCTCCGACCTCTGAAATTTCAGGATTTCAGCGGTCAAAAGAAGGTGGTGGAGAATCTGAGCATCTTCGTGGAGGCAGCAAAATATCGCGGCGAGCCCCTGGACCATACCCTTTTGCATGGACCTCCAGGCTTGGGTAAAACCACACTGAGCAACATCATTGCCAATGAATTGGGGGTGGGTTTTAAACTAACCTCTGGCCCCGTGCTAGACAAGCCTGGTGACTTGGCTGGTATACTCACTTCGCTAGAGCCCAACGACGTGCTTTTCATCGATGAAATCCATCGTTTGAGCCCCGTGGTGGAGGAATACCTGTACTCTGCCATGGAGGATTATCGCATAGATATCATGATAGACAAGGGACCCTCGGCACGCTCCATACAGATAGACTTGGCACCATTTACACTGGTGGGAGCTACCACACGTAGCGGTCTGCTCACAGCTCCCTTGCGAGCTCGCTTTGGCATCAATCTGCATCTGGAGTATTATGACAATGCCACCCTACAAAAGATTATCATACGAAGCGCCAACATCCTGGGTGTTCCCATCAACGAAAAGGCTGCTGGCGAGATAGCAGGACGAAGCAGAGGTACACCACGTATAGCCAATGCCCTCTTGCGCCGAGTACGCGACTTTGCCCAAGTGAAGGGTAATGGTAGCATCGACCTTGCCATAGCAAAATATGCGCTGGAAGCATTAAATATCGACCGATATGGCCTGGATGAGATAGACAATAAGATATTGCTCACCATCATTGATAAGTTTAAGGGTGGTCCCGTGGGCATCAACACCATTGCTACGGCCATTGGCGAAGATGGAGGCACGGTGGAAGAGGTGTACGAACCCTTCCTCATCAAAGAGGGCTTCATAAAACGAACTCCACGCGGACGAGAGGTGACCCAGTTGGCCTACGAGCACCTGGGACGCAAACCCTTCCTCTGCAATGACCAGCAAATGCTTCTTGATCTATAAAAGGGAATTCCCCCTCGCTCAACGCTCTAACCATTAACACACAATCATGGTATTAAATTATATTTGGATAGGTTTCTTTCTCATTGCCTTTGCAATAGCTATATTTAAATTGGCAATAATGGGCGATACATCGGTATTTCCTGCCATTATGGACAGTACCTTTGCCTCTGCCAAGACTGCCTTTGAGATTTCACTAGGTCTCACTGGTGTGCTTTCCCTATGGATGGGCATAATGCAGATAGGCGAGAAGGGAGGACTAGTCAGCGCACTGAGCCGATTGCTTTCTCCGTTATTCACTAAGCTCTTTCCCGACCTTCCCAAAGGTCACCCTGCATATGGACATATGTTTATGAACATCAGTGCCAACATGCTTGGTTTGGACAATGCTGCTACACCTCTAGGCCTTAAGGCTATGGAGTCTATGCAGGAATATAACAAGGAGGTGAACGAAAGGAAGAGAAGGGAACTAAATCTGAGCAACGAGGAGGTGGAACAACTAAATGCTACGGCCTCCAACCCCATGATTATGTTCCTCGTGCTCAACACCTCTGGACTTACTCTCATCCCCGTGAGCATCCTGGTATACCGAGCACAGATGGGAGCAGCTCAGCCTACGGACATCTTCATCCCCATCCTCATTGCCACTACGATAGCTACCTTGGGAGGCATCATCGTCACTAGCATTTATCAGAAGATTAACCTACTGAACAAGGCCCTAGTGGGTGCAATGCTAGGAATGTGCCTACTAATAAGCCTCATTGTTTGGGCTACCACACAAGTGGACCGCGATACCATGAATCTATGGAGCACAACTATAGCCAACGTGATATTATTCCTCATAATCATTGGTTTCATCGCTGCTGGCATACGCAAGAAGGTAAATGTATATGAAGCCTTTGTGGAGGGTGCTAAGGGTGGATTTGAAACGGCCGTACGCATTATCCCCTACCTGGTGGCTATACTCGTGGCCATCGGTGTATTTCGCGCTTCAGGAGCCATGGAAGTAATCATCTCTGGTGCAGAGTGGATTGTGAGTAGCCTCGGACTTAATGCCGACTTCGTAGCAGCCCTACCAACGGCTATCATGAAGCCCTTGAGCGGTTCGGGAGCACGCGGTATGATGGTTGATGCCATGAGTACATACGGAGCGGATAGCTTTGTTGGTCGTCTGAGTTGCATCTTCCAGGGAGCAACAGACACCACCTTCTACATCCTGGCCGTATACTTCGGTAGTGTTGGCGTTAAGCATACACGCCATGCCGTATCAGCAGGCTTGATAACTGACCTCATCGGTGTCATAGCAGCCATCATCATTGCATACGTATTCTTTTACTAGACATTTACAAGACCACTAATACTCTCTGTATGGCCAATCTAAAATCTCTTGCCAAGGACACCGCCATCTATGGCTTGTCAAGCATTGTGGGCAGATTTCTCAATTATCTGCTCGTGCCTCTTTACACCCACGTCATCAGTGCTGCTAATGGTGGCTATGGCATTGTCACCAACCTATATGGCTATGTGGCTCTGCTTCTTGTGATACTGATTTTTGGCATGGAGACCACCTTTTTTCGCTTTGCTAACAACGAAAATGAGCGCCCCAACGAAGTTTTCACCAATGCAATGCTCATCATTGGCGTGCTCGTGTGCATATTCCTGACACTTATCTTCGGTTTCATTGACCCCATTAGCCAATGGCTAGGATACTCTGAGCATCCTGAATACATACAGATAATGGCTTCGATAGTGGCACTTGATGCCTTGCAAGCAATACCTTTTAGCTATCTTCGCTTTCAGAAAAAAGCCATAAAGTTCGCATCGCTCAAATTGCTTTTCATCATACTCAACATAGGTCTAAATCTACTATATTTCGTTGTGCTCAGACATACGGATGTTTTCTACATCTTCATGCTCAATCTCGTATGTACTAGTACCATCACCTTCTTTTTCCTACCAGAATTGGTCAAGATGAAGTGGAAGGCCAATATGAATTTGCTTCGCCGTATGCTCTCTTATTCATGGCCAATACTGATATTAGGCATTGCTGGTATATTGAACCAAACTGCTGACAAGATGATATTTCCTCAGATTTATCCCAATCACGAGGAAGGCGTGGTGGAACTGGGCGTGTATGGTGCTTGTGTCAAGGTGGCTATGATTATGGCTATGATTACTCAAGCCTTTCGCTATGCCTACGAACCATTTGTCTTTGCTCAAAGCAGGGATAAGGACAAGAACGAAACCTACGCCATCGGCATGAAATACTTTTTAATATTCACGCTATTGGCATTCTTGTGCGTGATGGCTTATCTCCCCTTGCTGAAGTACCTCGTTGGTGAAGATTACTGGGCTGGCCTCAGAGTAATCCCCATCGTAATGGCTGCTGAGATAATGATGGGAATATACTTCAATCTATCATTTTGGTATAAACTCATTGACAAGACCATCTACGGAGCTTGGTTCTCCATAGCCGGTTGCCTAGTTCTCTTTGCCGTAAACATCATCTTCATCCCCAAATATAGCTATATGGCATGTGCCTGGGGAGGATTTGCTGGCTATGGTACAGCAATGATACTAAGTTATATCATTGGCCAACGCAAGAATCCTATCAACTATCCCCTCAAAAGCATGGCTATCTACGTAGGCATCACCCTACTATTCTTCTCCATCATGCAGGCACTACCCGATAGTTGGTCTCCCATCCTACGTATGTCCATCAATACGCTACTTATCGTTGCTTTCATCGGACATATTTTATATCACGACCTGCCCTTGCGCAATCTACCCGTAATAGGAAAATATTTCAGGTAGACGCGCTAATTGGCTAGAGCTGATTGGCATCGATGTAATTGAATCTACTTCTACAAACTTGTGCTGAATAGCGAATACCCTCCGCTACCAACTCTTGCCAAGTACTTAAAGGAAGATTTTGTAGGTCTGCCTTGCGAATGTCTCGTTGACGCATTGCACACAGGAAACCAGCATTGAAATTATCACCAGCACCCACCGTGCTCACTATCTCGGAAGAGGGAATCTGAGGTACATTGAAATCATAGGTTTCAGAGGGAGTGCAAAGGTAAATATGACCAGCACCTGAGGTACAAATGAAGATTGGGCAGAGGGGAGAGATATGCTTCTGATAAATCTCCTGAGCATCGCGTGTACCAAAGAGGATTTCAAAATCATCGGCACTACCTCGAACTATGCTACTCAGTCTACAATTCTCCTGGATATTGGGCAACAATTCCTTAATCTGATGCTGATGTGAGCGACGGAAATTGATATCGTAGTATATCACCGTATTAGCATCGTGGGCCTTGTGGAGAGTATTAGTGACCAATCTACGCAAACCCTTGCTAATGGAGAAATAAGAACCGTATAGAAGATAATCCTCGGGGGTAAAGTCGGGAGTGGCACAGGGTTCTGCATCTAGAGGTTCATCCTTGTAAAAGGTATAGTCGGCATCACCATTTTCATCCAAATATGCTAGGGATACGGCAGTTCTCTCACCCTCTCTAATCTGGAAATAATCGGTAGAGAGTCCATTGGATTGCATAAAATCTATTATTTCACGCCCTACCCTATTATTGCCCGTATAACCAATGAAATGGCAAGGAACACCACTTCTAGCTACGGAAATCATTGTATTGAATGAACTACCTCCTGGTTCGGAAGAGAATGGCACATACTTGTGGGTGATGGTGCCATTGATATTAATTTCTTGCTGACGGAAGAGGATATCCATTACGGTCTCTCCCAATCCTATTATTCTTGAAATCATATCGTCTTGTGCTAAATGGTAGAAGAATGCCCCTCTCATCTCTGCAAAAGAATGAAAGGGGCATACATATTATTTGTTTCTAATCAATACTTAGTGATTACTCGGCAATGATGCTGAATTCTGCACCACTAGCAAAGTCTGCACCATTCTGGCTAGAAAGAGCACGGAAGCGGAAGTAGCGTGCCTTAACGGGAGCCTTGAGCATTACGCGCTTTTCCTTCTGGTTGTTCTCGAAGCGACCCTTCATGATGGGCTCGCCCCAGTTCTTACCATCCTGGCTAACTAGGATTTCGTAATCCTTGATGTTACCATTAGGACCATCCTGGCGAGGCAAGTAAGTGAAGCCCTTAATGTTCTTGGTGTCACCTGCGTCGAAGTCTACCCAGTGAGGATACTTAGCTACGGTAACACTGTACATTGTGTGCCAGATGCTATTGATATCACCGTCTACTAGGTGCTTAGCGTTGCCTTCGCCTGACTCCTCGCTACTTGTGAAGATAACCTCAGTGTTAATCTTCTCAATCTTAGCGTAAGTCATTGTAACCTTTAGCTCGGGCTTTTCCTTGTAGTAAGCAGTGATAGTACCACCATCGCGGAAGTTGATAGGACCGGTGTATTCCTTAGCCTTCTTCTCGTTGTTAACCTTATACATAATAGTAGCGCCTTCGATACCACTCTCGATGGTAATCTGACCATTCTTCTGCTGCTGCATTAGAAGGGGCTTTTCACTAGCTGTAGCAACGTCTACGCCACCCTTAGCACCCATAGGACGAATGATGAAGCCCATACGAGTGGGAGCACCAAATGCACGGTCGTGAGGAAGAGGACCACCCTGACCACAAGAGTTACCACCAAGACCTGTTACCATAGCATCGATAGTAACGTAGTTAACATCGCTCTTGGGCAAACGGTGAGGATGAGTTGCCATAGTCATATCCATAGCGCTGTGGTTCAAAGCAGAGAATGCATAGGGCTGCTCGTTGACAACAACTAGACCCTTACCTGCCTTGTTGCTTAGAGAAGCCCAACGAGTCTCTTCGTGGTTACCCATCTGCTGAGGCTTGGGGAAGTTGATGAACTCCTTAGCAACGGTAGACTTGTACTGCTGGATGAACTGACCTGTCTTACGGTCGTTGTAGTTGTCGATAGGACCACGACCATAGTAATTGATTTGGTCAAGCTGAGCAGAAACCTGCATTTCATAACCAAGACGTGCTAGTACCAAGCCAGGATTGCTAGATGTGATAGCTGACTGAAGCTCGATAGAACCGTCGGGATAGATAGTCCAAACCTGGTTGGTAGTGAACTTGAAGTCGTTATCACCGAAGGGACGGTCGTTATTCTCAATCAAAGTATGGATACCGCTATCGTAGCGACCATTCTTGCTCTGAAGCTGTACTGAGTTGGGAGCCTGAGATACTACGGTGAAGGTAAGCATTACGTTGCCGTTCTTCTCCTTAATCACCTGAGCATCAACAGCCTTGTGCTGTAGGTTGTGCAAACCATTGTTGAACCAGGGCTGGTAGCACCAGTTGTCATTGCTAACAAATGCACGGAAGGCATTCAAGCGAGGACCACCACCTGCGGGGATAACGGTCTCGTTGCCATAAACCAACTGATGAATTGTACCCTTAGTCATATCGAACTGAACCTCGAAGCCATTGCCCTTGAAGGTCTGGATATTCTCTGCCTCAGTATTAGTAATTGTGCCATTACCAACTACAGTTGCAATGCTAGTAGCAGCATCGGCACTCTTAACCAAAAGCTGCTCCTCGGCCTGAACATAACCCTTCTTTGCCCAAGGCATATCCTCGGCTAGAAGGAACTGAACCTTTGCGAAGTATTCGCCATCAGCAGCAAGCTTTGCAAAGTCGTAAGGCATTGTGTAAACCATCTTCTGACGGGGGCCTAGTACCATGCGAGGACCCTGGATGGGTTGGTTCTGCTGAACGCACTTACCGTCCTTCCACAATGACCATACAATCTGATAGTCGTTCATGGGCTCGTAGTAGTTCTTGTTGAAGATTTCTACCTTGCCCTTCTCTGCGTCAAGCATCTTCACGCCAACATACTGGTAAACCTTCTTCACCTCGTAGTACTGAGGCTTGGGCTCACGGTCACCAAAGATGATACCATTCATTACGAACTGACCATCGTTGGGAGTATCACCAAAGTTACCACCGTATGCTAGGTAACGAGTACCATCAGCCTCGTAGTTGTACATTGACTGGTCAACCCAGTCCCAAATAGCGCCACCACAGAAGAAGTTGGTGCTTTCGATAGCCTCCCAATAGTCGATGAGGTTACCTACGGCATTACCCATTGAGTGAGCATATTCTGATACGTGGAAGGGGTACTTGATGTTGTACTTACCTGTAACAGCACCACGCATCCAACCGATAGAGGGATACTGATTTGAACCCATATCTACGATGTCGTTGTTACGCTCGTACTGAACAGGGCGAGTAGCATCAAATGCCTTCAAAGCATCGTAAGCAGCAACGAAGTTCTTACCAGGACCTGCCTCATTACCCAATGACCAAATTACTACGCAGGCATTGTTGACAGTAGCGTGAGCCATTTCCATTACACGAGCTACGTGAGCCTTCTTCCACTCCTCGGGGTGAGAAAGAGAAGCATCACCATAATAGTACTCGTGGCTCTCGATGTTAGCCTCATCCTCTAGGTAGATACCATACTTGTCGCAAAGGAAGTACCAGTAGGGATCGCAGGGATAGTGAGAGTTACGTACGTGGTTGATATTTGCACGTCTCATCATCATCACTTCTTCCTTCTGCATCTCACGAGTGATAGCGTGACCTACTGCAGGATGGCTTTCGTGACGATTAACACCCTTCAACTTCAGGGGCTTACCATTGATATAATAGTAGCGACCAGCTAGGCCAAACTCATCGTCCTCGGCCTTAGTGTCCTTAATCTCTACCTCGCGGAAACCTACGATAGTAGAAACGGTTTCTAGTACGCGACCCTTCTTGTCTAGCAATTCACCTACTAGAGTATAACGATAGGGAGCCTCGCCTGTCCACTTCTTGGGAGCTACCATCTTCAACTCAGTGTTGAGAACGGTCTTTCCATTAAGCTTAGACAAAGTAACGGGAGTGCTAACGGCTACTACGTCAGTAGGCTTGTTATCATCATTGTAAAGCTCGTGGCTATAAAGAGTATAGCGCATGCTTACGTTCTTCTGGTTCTTCTTAGAAGTGTTAAGAAGCTCTGCACTAATGTTGAGCACACCATTCTCGTACTTGTCGTCTAGGTCGGGCTTAACAACCAAGTCACGAACACGTACAGAAGGACGGCTCTGAATAGCTACTGTGCGGAAGATACCAGGAAGGCGGAACATATCCTGAGCCTCGAGGAATGAAGCATCGCTAGAGCGATAAACCTCTACAGCTACGGTATTCTCACCCTTTTCATTCAAGTAGGGAGTGATATTGAACTCGGCAGCATTACGAGAGTTCTTAGAGAAACCTACATACTTGCCATTAATCCAAAGGTAGAAGAATGAGTCAACACCATCAAAGGTGATGAACACTTCGCGACCCTTCCAATCAGCAGGTACGCTGAAGGTACGTAGGTATGAACCTACCTCATTGCGGTGCTTGTAAACAGTCCAGTGAGTAGGAGGAGTACGCATCACACCACCCTTCCAGTCGCCTACTGCTACACGGTGCTGGAAGATAACGGGCTGATTAACATAGATGGGAGTACCATACTTCTGTGTGCCGTCCTTCTGAATACCAACGATATTCCATGAAGAGGGAACAGGGATGTCATCCCATGAAGAAGCATCAAAGCCAGCCTTGTGGAAGTCAGCAGGACGCTCGTCAGGATTGGGAGCCCAGTGGAACTTCCAAGTACCATTTAGCGATTGCCAGTACTTACTGTTCTCGGGCAATACCTTGCGAGCCTTCTCTACGCTTTCGAAAGAGAAAAACCATGCGTGTGGTTGCTCCTTGTTGAGCGAGAGTTCTTCAACAGATTCCCACTCCTTACCGGTGGGTGCAGTTGGGTTGCCATAGAGGAAACCTTCGAGGGCGGGAGATTGTGCCGCCAAATGCAAGCAGGCACAACCTGCTGCTAATACGGAAAGAATTCTTCTCATGATAGGTTATTTTTGTATTAAATTTGTTTCACGTATACCGTGCAAAGATAAGCATATTTTTTTAGAAATCCATTTTTCAAGCCTTCCGATTGATGGTAATTAGGCTTTTCTTGCGCAAATATAGTAGTAATTGGCATTTATTAGCTCGGAAAAGTATCACAAGAGTATTGTAAAAGCTCTCCTCTCCCCCATCAGCACTACTTTTTTTCGTTGGCTATCACCTCGTACAATTTTGGAGAGATTTTCTTGCGTATTCTTTCCTTTCGCTTTCGTATTGTAGCCGTTGTTGTAAAGCCTAGATGAGCAATGATGCTATTAGGTACGCCAAGGTACATGCATAGGCAACAGACAAGCTCCTGGTCATTGACCTCCGTACTCTCAAGCAAAGTTTGGCGAGCATCATGAAATGCCTCCAGAAGTGCTTGCTCGATGGCACGAATACCTTCTGAAGAAGACAAGGAAAGTTCTCTTTCGTTTAATTTCATTGCCGAAATCTCTTCATAGGCAGATGTCTGCTTAAAGGCAATAAGGCCTTGATTTAACTTGAAGGACAAATCCTCTGCCTTGCTCTCGCCATTTAAGTCCCCCACAGGATTTGAAAGAGCCCCTAAAGGCTTCCTTCGCTTATTTTTCTTGAAAAACAACACGCCACCTACGAGGGAAAGCAAAAGCACAAGCGAGGACACGAGAACAAGGACAATATTACGTCTAGGCGACGAGGGAATTACGTTGGCTTTCAACTGGTTCTTCAATTCGTCCATCGTCAAGGGAACAAACTCACGACTACCCTTTACCCTCATGTGCATAGCCTTGTGCACACTAGCCGAATCGGGCATATCCATGCTCTCGTAGATATTCCACATTACATGATGACAGATGTATTCTATA
>JAZLBF010000024.1:0-2384 GCA_045613565.1 Bacteroidaceae bacterium | reverse complement strand
ATCGCATTGGTACTTGGTTTGGCTTTCTGTATCGAACGTATCATTTACTTGAGCCTTGCTGAGGTGAACACAAAGAAACTTATGGCTGCTATCGAGGCTGCTTTGGCTAAGGGTGATGTAGAGGGCGCTAAAGATCTCTGCCGCAACACTCGTGGCCCTGTCGCTTCTATCTGCTATCAGGGTCTCTTGCGTATCGATGAGGGTATCGATGTAGTTGAGCGTTCTGTTGTTTCTTACGGTGGTGTACAGTCAGCTGCTCTCGAGAAGAACTGCTCATGGGTAACCCTCTTCATCGCGATGGCTCCCTCTCTCGGATTCTTGGGTACTGTGATTGGTATGGTTATGGCGTTCGACGACATCCAAAAGGCAGGTGATATTAGCCCCACTGTTGTAGCCGGCGGTATGAAGGTGGCTTTGATTACCACTATCTTCGGTATTATCGTTGCTCTTGTTCTTCAGATTTTCTACAACTTCATCCTTTCTAAGATTGAGTCTCTCACCACCGACATGGAGGATAGCTCTATCACTCTCTTGGATTTGATCATGAAGTACAACTTGAAGAAGTAATTAACATTAACAAAGAAAAAACAATGAAAGCGAGTAAAATAGCGTCCATCGTATATTACATACTGCTTGCCCTTTCTGCGGTAGTGTTGGTATTGTTCTTCTGCGTTGGATTCGGGAATATGGAGTCACTGCCCAGTGGCTACTACAAGTCACCCCAATTCACAGACATGTTGATGTTTTGGATGTATGCATTGGCTACTATCTGTGGTGTATGCACATTGGCTGGTGCTGTAACTGCTAAGGGCGGAAAGATTGACTCTAACATGCCTAAGTGGGGCGTTGCTCTTGCTAAGGTTGGTTTGTGGCTGTTCCTTCCTGTATTAGTAATCACATGGTTTTTAGGCAGTGCGTCTCCTATCATGACTGGTACAGGACTCTATGAAGATGCCTTCTGGTTGCAAGCAACAGATGCAATCATTTACACCATTTATGTATTGCTTGTTGTAACCGCAATTGCACTGATTGCTAGCTTGTCAGGAATTTTCAAAAAGTAAGTCATAATTTATAGGAGATTTTAATTATGGCAAAGAAGAAAAGAAAAGTTCCGGGGTTGAATGGTAGCTCATTGGCTGACATCTCATTCATCTTGTTGATCTTCTTCTTGATCACTACATCAATGGATACGGATACTGGTTTGGTACGCCGTCTTCCGCCTCCACCTGATAAGAATCAACAAGAAGAGGATGTCAAGGTGAAAGGTAGAAATGTTTTGGTTGTTTCTGTCAACATGAATAACGAAATCATGTACTACTATGGAGATGAGTCAAAGCGTGTAACTGTAACTGATGTTAAGCCCGAAGACCTTCGCAAAATTGCCAAGGAGTTTATCGCTAATCCCGAGAATAAGGCCAACATGCCAGAGTTTCACCCTGCAGATCCCCCTCTGCCCCTCCTTGGAGCTTATCCTGTAACAAAGAATCACATTATCTCCGTGCAGACAGACCGTAGCACAAGATATGATGTGTACTTCCAGATCCAGAATGAGCTAATGGCCGCATACAATGAATTGCGCAATGAGTTTGCACGCGAGAAGTTCGGCAAGTATTTCCGCGACTTGAACGAAGATGAGCGTTTAGCTGTAACAGGTGTTTATCCGATGAAGATTTCAGAGGCTGAACCTAAAAAGTATGGAGGAAACTAATCATGGGAAAATTTAATAAGAATGGTAGCAAGGAAGTTCCTGAACTGAACACCTCGTCACTTCCTGACTTGATCTTCAGTATTCTGTTCTTCTTCATGATGGTAACCTCTATGCGTGAGGTAACACTCAAAGTAGAGTTCAACACTCCGAAGGGTACCGAAATTGAGAAGTTGGAAAAGAAGTCATTGGTGTCATATGTCTACATCGGTAAGCCAACCAAGGAGTTCCGTTCAAAGATGGGTACAGGTACTCGTATCCAGCTTAACGATGATTTCGCAGAGGTAGATGCTATTGGCGAATATGTTTACCAAGAGCGTGAGGCTATGCCTGAACGTGATAAGCCCTTTATGCGTATGTCCATGAAGATTGACGAAGGCACCCAGATGGGTATTGTCACCGATGTAAAGATGGCCCTCCGTGAAGCTTGGGCATTAAACATCGTTTATTCTGGCGGCAAACGTCAATAATGAGTTTTTTACAAACTATCACTATTAGCAAGGGAGCGAATCAATTCGCTCCCTTCTTTTTTCATAAATGCCATATGCCAGGAAGACAACCAAGAGAGAAGAGATAGTCCTCGAGAAAATCAATGTTTCTTTCTACCTTATCACATATTGAGAATGATATATTAAAAGAGAAGGAGACAAACCATCAAAAATGATGATTTGTCTCCTTT
>JAZLBF010000023.1:0-72180 GCA_045613565.1 Bacteroidaceae bacterium | reverse complement strand
TGTCCTCCCAAATACCTATAGAAATTTTTTTTTTAGTAGTATAAATACATAAATAGTGTAGTCAGAAATCTACTGACTCTACTGACTTACTGACTACACCTTGCTTCTTTGAGAGCTACTGGGGGGGAGGATGATGTTTGTAAGGGATTGGTCAGATGGTCAGATGGTCAGTTAATTTTTCTTGGTATCCATGTCAGTATGACAGATGACAGATGACAGTTAGCAATGTTTGTTATGCTCTTTGGGGTGGTGTGTTTCAAGGTGTAGTCAGTAAGTCAGTAAGTCAGTTAATTTCTTGACTACACCCTTTTACTTTGCAAAGTAGTTAGGTAGTCAAAAACAGAGGAAGCGGCAAAAAATAACCTACCTCTATCCTTCTGATACAAAGAAACATAGCAACTACATCAGAGCAAAAGATAGGATGACACCGTAAAACACCGCTCCATCTCAACAAACCGTCGTCACATAAATGCGATACAGGTTCCATCAGAATAAGGGGTGACAGTTTTGGTCACCACCTTAGCCTCACCTCTACTTTTAATACTCCTCCCCCCAAAAAAAGCTAACACCTTAAATCAGAGAACATAAAAATAGGAGGGAAACACTGCTTCGTCTTCCTCCTACTCTATTTTGAACTCGGTGATTTATCAATCCTTATTTTTTCTTCTTGATAAGACCCTTACCCTTGTTCAACAGGTCCTTTGCTTTACCCTTGGCCTTGTCTACTGGGTTCAATCTTCCTGCACCTTCAGCATCACCACTCTTGCCATGATACTCATTGTATTGCGTCTCAGTCAAGAAATAGAGATTTTTGGTAGAAGTACCATCTTTGACTGTTGCCTTCTGCTTAGAGAGGTCAAGTTCCTTACCCTTAGTAACCACTAGATTGGGATCAGTAGTAATGGTAATAGAACCCTGCTTCTTGCCCTTCTGGTATCCAAATTTAGCATAGATATCGAAGGTCTCGGTATTGCCGTTCTTCTTGTAGTTCTTCATCTCCATGGTGCAATCGTCTTCGCTGTCACCATCAAAACGATAAATCATAGCCTTACGGTCTATAAAATCTCTCATAAAACTCTGGGTACCCTTCGCATCCATGAAGTAGAAAATGCCCTCTTCCTGTGCAGAAACTGACAATGCCAATCCCACGAACATGAGGACGGACAAACACAAGTGGATGTCCGCATGGAGAACGAAACTGTATGGCTGACGACAAATCAAATGGCCGTACTTTTTGAACGTGAAGAATCAAACATTCGTCGTCACGTCATTAATGTATTTAAAGAAGGAGAACTATGCAAGGAGAATAACGTGCATTTTTTACACGTTAATGGAGTAAAAAAGCCTGTACCCTTCTACAACCTCGATGTCATCATCTCTGTTGGCTATCGCGTAAAGAGCCAGCGCGGTGTACAATTCCGCAAATGGGCCAACAAGATTCTGAAGGACTATCTATTGAAGGGTTATGCCGTAAACGACCGCTTGCGCCGTGACCAATTGGGTGAACTTCGCCAGTTGGTGCAGGTAGTAGGACGTACACTTCAGAGTCACGACATCACACAAACTGCTGACGGGCAGGCACTTTTTGACGTAGTGGTAGACTATACCTACGCCCTTGATACGTTAGACAACTACGATTATGAGCGTCTCTCCATCGAGCGTACTACTACACCCGAAACTCCATTCCACGCCACCTATGACAATGCTATGGCTGAGATACATCGCCTACATACCAAATTCGGTGGTAGTCAATGGTTTGGCAACGAAAAAGACGACTCCTTCAAGAGTAGTATCGGACAGATATATCAGACCTTCGGAGGAGAAGAACTATACCCCTCAGTGGAAGAGAAAGCTGCTATGCTTCTCTATCTCGTCACCAAGAACCACTCGTTCAGCGATGGCAACAAGCGCATTGCCGACAACACCCTCGTGGCTCTCACGCTTATGATTGCCGAGAGTCGCACCGAGGAGAAAGATGTGATGGTAAAGGTGGTAGTCAATTTGATTAATCAGCGTAACCTCTAGGACGAGAGTAAAGATGACAGATGACAGCTTTCCGTTTTAATCCGACTTTGTCGTCTTTAATCTGCTCACGCTCGGCAATTCAAACGAGTTTGATTGCACTCGCTCACTCGCAGATTTCACCTTTCCGCTTTCCGTTTTCACCTCTCCGTTTTAATCAGTTCTAAATCCTTTGGATAGGTAATCTTGATATTCGTGGCCTCACCAGCAACAATTTTGATGGGAACGTGAGGCAAATAGCACCTCACCACACCACAATCGTCGGTGGGAGCAAAGTTGGGGTCTGCCAAACCGAGGTCGAAAGCCTGACGGAGCACCCTCTGACGGAAGCCCTGGGGAGTTTGCATATTACGAAGTTCCACACGAGGCAATGTCTCCACGATGCAATCATTCTCGTCCACCCTCACAATGGTGTCAGTACTGGGCATTGCCACTCCGATGGCTTCATACTGGCTCAGCGCATCGATACAGCGCGATATGATGGCCTCGCTCACCAGGGGACGCACAGCATCATGTATGAGCAAAAGATCGTTGGCATCGGTGCATACCTCCAGCGCCGAGAGCGTGCTATGATAGCGTTCCTTGCCACCAGGGCGCACGTGCTTGACCTTGGGATAGTGTGAGGCGATACCCTTGACTTCCTCAACGAAATCCGCGCGTGTGATTACCACTATCTCATCTATCTGAGGAGAATTATGAAAGGCTCGGATGCTATGCTCGAGAACGGTGCATCCATTGACTTCGAGAAATTGCTTGGGACGGTCGGCACCAAATCTGCTACCGCTACCGCCAGCCAAGAGTATGGCAATGTTCATATTCCTTAGTAAATTATTCTTTTTTCGGGGGGAGGGAGGACTATACCAGTTTTCTTATCTCACACTAGCGCATTGCTGGCCTCCACCTTCTTGTGTATCTCATCTATCTTGTTGACATATAGGGTATAAAGTCTCTTGCCATTGCGCTGAGTCTGTTCCTGAGTGAAACTACCATTCCATAGGCGCATACCTCCCACGCTGAGAGACTTGAACTTGGCATCGTACCATCCTACCTGCAAGTCGCTCATCCATGCACGAGCACATAGTTCATAATCGTCAAACTGGAAGGGCGCGAAGCTGAAGTCAATATGATGAAGATGACGGCAGAAGAGTTCCTTATTGAGCCACATTGGAGCACGATTCACGCTCACTACGAACTGGAATTCCTTGTCAGCGCTAGCCTTCTGGCCACCATGAGCTATCTGGGTATCGTGCTTAAAATCAATGTCTAGTCCATCCTTGCCTCCCAAGATGGCCAACTGGGGATACTTTTCAAAATATCTCACGGCATCGTCCATCCACGAGGTATCGTCAAAATCGTCATCATCCTGCAAGAGAGCGATGTACTTACCATTGGCAAAACGTATGGTCTTGTCGTAGGTGACATTCTCATAAAGGTCGTTGGCACGCACGAGGAACTCATTTGCACCGGTGAGAGCCTCGGCCAAGGCCTGAGTATGATTGATATCCGAACCATCGTCTATGATGATGATCTCCAGGCTATCTCCCCAAGCACGAAGTTTGGGCAGGATGTGCTTTATCTGCAAACTCTTGTTGTGCGATTGTAGCACGATGCTTACCAATGGTTCCTTTACATAGCCCTTGGCCACCCAGGTGGCGTAACTCTTCTTTGTCTGCGCCACTTTAGTACGCTTTTGGAAGGAGAGCTTCAACTTCTCAATAAAGAGTCTTATATCAAACATAGTTCTTTTTAGTGTCTATACTTAGATGGATACTTGTCTATTATCATTTGCTATTGGACAAAGTTACGATTATGTGAGTGAATTAGCAAATATATTCAGAAAAATATCCTCTGAGGCATAAAAAATTAGAGCACCGAGGCCTTCTGCACACCATTAGGGGAATGGAAGACAAGAATCAAGGCTAGGAATTAAGACAAATGTCCCATTTTATTTTGATAATACACAATATTATTATACCTTTGATACGCTTTTAACCTATAACTATGCCATGAAACCAGCTCTAGTAGACATATCCGTACTGATATTGTTCTTTAATCGTCCCCAGCAATTATCACTAGTTTTTGAGCAAGTCAAGAAGGCTCGACCCTCGCGCCTGTTCCTCTATCAGGATGGACCACGAGGCGAGAGAGACATGCCGGGAATATTGGCTTGCCGTGAGGTGGTAAAGGACATCGACTGGGAGTGTGAGGTGCATACCCTCTTCCAGGAGAAGAACTATGGTTGCGACCCTTCGGAATACATCTCTCAGAAGTGGGCCTTCTCGCATTCGGACAAGTGCATCGTACTGGAAGACGATGACATACCCAGCCAGAGCTTCTTCCACTTTTGTAAGGAGATGCTTGACCGCTATGAGCACGACACACGTATCACCATGGTGTGCGGATTCAATGTAGAGGAGAAAACCACCGATGTAGAGGAGGATTATTTCTTCTCCACCAATCTGAGCATCTGGGGATGGGCCTCATGGCGCAGGGTCATAGACCAATGGGATGAGCACTACACATGGCTGGACAACGAGCAGACGGTGGCACAACTGGAGCAAATGGTCAAGGAGCGTGGCTATAGAGACGACTTCCTACCCATGTGTCGCAGACATAGAGCACAGGGCAAGGCCTTCTACGAGACAATACTATGGTCGCACATGCTGATGACCAACGGATTGAGCATAGTACCCAAGGTCAACCTCATCAACAATCTAGGTGCTACGGCCGATAGTACCCACTTCGGTGGCACCCTGGAAACCTTGCCTCGAGGCTATCGTCGCATCTTCACCATGAAGAGGCACGAGATAGAGTGCTTGCTCCCCGAGAAGAAAAGCCCCTCCGCGCTCTCTCACCCCAAGGCCGTGATGGAGCACATACCATACCGCCAGCGAGTGTATCGCATCATGGGATGGATGAACCCTGGCATCAAGGTGGCACGAAGCTTTGAAGAACTTTACCTCAACCTCCGCTATGGCAACTTCTCCTACATCGGACAGGCCATTCGCAATAGAGTAAAGAAATGGTTGGGAAGAAAAGAGTACAACTAAAAACTGACACAAAAAACTGACATGAAAGTTCTCATCATCTCCACCACAGAGCGTACTGGTGGAGGCGCCATAGCAGCAAAACGACTTTGTACTGCCCTCATCAAGAGTGGTGTGGAAGCCAAAATGCTGGTGCGCGACAAGCAAACTACCGACGAGTGGGTGGCGCCATATGGCAACCTTCTGCCCAAGGTGGTGGAGCGATTGCGCATCATGGCCATGCTCTTCAAACCCCTTCGTCAGACATGGCAATACGACCTTGCCTCGGATGGTATAGATATCCTCTCTACCAAAGAATACCAGGAGGCCGATGTGATACACCTGCATTGGGTTAATCAGGGTATGCTCTCGCTCTCTCAGCTTCAGAGCATCCTCCTATCTGGCAAAAAGGTGGTATGGACCATGCACGACGAATGGCCCTTCCGTGGCATCATACACTACACGGAGGAGGGTATCGACTACAAGAGCACCAGCAATGCCTTGGCGCGCCTGGAGCAGAGACATTTCCTAAAGAAGCAAAACATATACAAAAAAGGCAAGATTCACTTCGTGGGATGTAGCCAATGGATTACTGACCTTGCTCACGAGGCTATGCCTGAGGCTCTCGTATCGCACGTCAACAATTGCATACCTCAGGAGATATTCCATCCGCAAAACCAATACGAATGCAGAGAGGTCTTCTCCCTGCCTCGCGAAAAGAAACTAATCCTCTTCACCTGCCAAAAGGTAACGGACAAGCGCAAGGGTATGCAATACCTATTGGAAGCCTTGAAACACCTCCATGCCCCCAAGCCTCATCTGGTGGTAGTGGGTGGAAATGCCGAGCAGGTGCTTAGCCAGATAGATGGAGTAGACACCAACCATGTCCACTTCATCCCATATGTCAATGGAGAGAAGGAGATGGCTCGATTGTACTCAGCGGTGGATTGCTTTGTCACTCCCTCCTTGCAGGACAATCTGCCTAACACCATAGCCGAGGCCATGTCATGTGGCACTCCATGCGTAGGATTTAATGCTGGTGGCATACCCGAGATGATTACTCACATGCACGATGGCTACGTGGCACAATATTGCGATAGCGAGGACTTGGCTCGTGGCATCGAGTGTGTCCTCTCCCACCCCGAATGGAAAGAAACAGCCCTAGATAGTGCGCGCAAGAATTATAGCGAAGCAAACGTAGCAAAACAGTATTCAGACATATACATATATTAATATGCTCAAGAAAAACCTACTTGCCACTCTTGCCTTGCTCCTCATTGCCACGCTCAGTTTGATGCCTGCTCAGGAGTTCCCTCAGGTTGATGTACAATTCGCGGATAAATGGGCCCACTGGGTCATGTACGCCTTCCTGTTCCTGGTGATCGGTGGCGAGCGCATCCTCCACAAACGCACCACAAGCTATGCCTCCTTCGCACTAATAGCCATACTGGTGGCCATCTATGGGGGACTAATGGAGTTAGGGCAAGCCTATCTCACCAGCACACGACATGGGGATTGGTTGGACGTTGCCGCCAATACCTTTGGTGCTTTTTGTGGATTAGCTTGCCTTACCTTATATATCAGATTTTTCAAGAAATAGACTATTTCCTCGCGCCAAGGGGGAGGTTAGTCAGCGTGGATGTCATTATCAATGTGCTCCACTTCCTTTGCCTTTGGCAAGGTCTTATTGAGGATTAGGCAACCCACCAAGGCACTGGTGATAGTACCACAGAGAATGCCCAACTTGGCATCATTGAGGAATCCTAGCATCACGGATGGCTCCTGTCCCTCAAAGTTGAGAGGATAAGACAGATTGGCCATAAACATGCTCACGGTAAAACCTATACCACAAAGCATAGCCACACCTGAGAGTGATGACCAGGTAGCTCCGTCTGGCAACTGAACCAGGCGCATCTTGATACTCATCCAGCATGCCAATAGCACACCAGTAAACTTACCCACAAAGAGGCCTAGGAAGACTCCCAAACCTACACCCTGGAATAAATTACCTATGGTCATACCATCAAAGCACACTCCTGCATTGGCAAAGGCAAAGAGGGGAATTATAACCATATTAATAGGATTGCGCAAGACATCCTCCGTGTCCTGAAGGGTGGAGATGAGGTGGTCAGAAGCTGATTCGATGGAGCGCAGGTTCTGAATATCCACCTGAGTGAGCATATTGGGGGTATGCTTGTCCTTACGAGTCACATCGTACAAGGGGAACTTGTCTATCTGAGTACGGATACGCTCGATGTAGTACTTGGTACCATGATTCAAACGTGCAGGTATACAGAAAGCCAAAATCACACCTGCTATGGTAGCATGAACACCACTTTGGAACATGAGCCACCACATGGCCATTCCCACTAGGAAATAAGCCAACTTGCTACGCACGCTCTTGTAAGAGAATGCTGCACAAAGACCTATACATCCAAGTACTCCAGCCAAGTATTCCCATGCGATATGCTCCGTATACTTGATAGCAATCACTATGATACCTCCCAAATCGTCAGCCACGGCCAAGGCTGCCAAGAATACCTTTAGGCCCAAGGGAACTCTCTTGGAGAAGATGGACAATACACCCAAAGAGAAGGCAATATCCGTAGCCATCGGAATGGGCATACCTCGCTCTATCACATCTAGGAAATTGGCATCACCCGTGAGCTTGCACGAAATAGCAAATACCAGCGTTGGCATCAGCATACCTCCCACAGCTGCTATACAAGGGAGCAGAGCCTTGCGAAGAGAAGACAACTCTCCTCCGCAGAATATCTCTCTCTTGAGTTCAAGACCTACAGAGAGGAAAAACACGGCCATCAGGAAGTCATTGATAAAACCTCCGATAGTTAGGCTATGTCCATTGTGGCTGAAGATATCAAATCCAGCCACATTCAGTTGAAGGGGCTCTTGCCAAAAGGTTTGATACCACTCCTTGGTTTGAGGCAAATTAGCCACAACAAGGGCAGTAATGGTGGCGGCAGCTAGGATGTAACCCGCAGTGATATACTTCCTAATCGTTGACTTTAAAGCGAAATTATGTTTCATTTTCTCCAAATTATATCAAAAGAATAAGTTGCCTCAATTCTTGGCTTAACTGAGGCAACCTATCATTAAATGTCTCTTAATATACTATTTCAAGCAATCAGCGATGAATGCTTCCATCTCTGCTTCATGCTTCTCGATGCTGAGGAGCAAGTGCAACTGATTGTTGGCGCGTACAAAGTTGTGCTTCTCATACTGGCACTTCCAATACTTATCGCCACTGAGGTAATCCCACAAGAAGCGTACACACTGCATGTAGGGGAATAGCTTAACTGCATAGGGAAGATTCTCAATCTCTACGCGAGTCAAGAAGCTATTTGCGCTAGACAAGTAACCCTCGGTGAATGCCTTGAAGATATCTACATCGAAGCAAACAGCATCCATATCCTGGAAGTCCTCAGCTACCTTGTTAGCACCTGTGCGAAGGAAGTCACCATAGTCAGAGAAGATAAAGTTGGGCATCACGGTATCTAGGTCGATAACGCATAGTACATTATCCTCCTGGTCGAACATCATATTGTTCACCTTGGTATCGCAATGGCACACACGCTTGGGCAATACACCCTCGCGACCCATACGCTCTGCCTGACACATGTACTCAGCACGTGCATCGATTTCCTTGAGCATTGCCTGTACCTCGGGCTCTGCTACACGACCAACGGGGTCCTTAGCAATAACCTCGCGCAACTGCTGTAGACGGAACTCCATGTTGTGGAAATCCTTGATAGTTTCACCCAACTCAACGGGAATATCAGCAAGCATTGCCTGGAACTGACCAAAAGCCTTACCAGCAGCACGAGAGCTCTCGGGGTTAACAGCCTGCTTGGTAACAGCATTCTCGATGAAAATCATCATACGCCAGTACTGACCATCCACCACGGCATACAACTTTGTCTCATCGTCCTTAGAGGGCATGAAGGTGAGCACCTTGCGGTCGATATCGCTCTCGCCTGCTGCTTCTAGCTTAGCACGGATATGCGATGTAACTGCATAGATATTACGCATCACCAAGTCCACATCGGGGAACACGTTGGTATTTACACGCTGTAGTACGTAGTTGGGAGCATCAGCTTCAGCGGTAGTTACCAACAAGGTATCGTTGATAAGACCAGCACCCAAAGGCTTGATGTCACTAACTGTGCCACGGATGGCAAAATGAGAAACAATGTTCTTCAATTCGTTTTGTTCCATAGTATTTGACTTTGAAAATTAGTAATTTTTCGTGCGCAAATTTAATAAAATTATACGAGAACTAAGGTGGTATCGGATAGGAATTAATACCCCTTGTTCCGATATTGACCAATATTAGTTGACATTTCCGCTCTGAATCTCACCATCGGGTGTCCATCCCTCGGCTTGAATCTGCAATATGCTAGCGGAAGAATTGTTGTAGAGATTGATGGTTGCACGTCCATTTTCATCCAATTTCAAACTAGGATTCCAATACAATGTGCGACGATAATCCTCCTTGGGCAAGGCTTGCTTTGAATAGTCGGGCGAATAGAATTCGTCTGGCACGGAGAAGCCTTTCATAATCCAACGGCGATTCTTCTGATAGGAACGCTCGGCATCGTTCTCCAACAACTTCAAATCCACCGTCACCGTGGGCAATTCGTCTCCCTTGTATTTGTTGTGCATATCATTGCGTGGAGAATAGTCGGTATAAACCACCACGTCAGAGAGATTCCATAGGAACATGTACTTGTCCAACTGGCTATCGGGAATATTGCTTGTCCACTCGGGTACACTACTCATTCCTTTTATCTTCAACTTGTCCTTCTCTGTAGCTGTACGCTCGGTCAGATTTCTTCCATCAAAACGAACGGCAATGTCATATCTACGGGAGGTCTTCATATCTCCCACATAAGTGCGTGCTATATCCTCGGCAAAGCGTTCATAACCCATGAAATAACCAGGCGCAAAACCAGCATCACACGTAGCATTAAAGGCTTCATAGGCATCAAGAATGAAGGCAGGACGCCAATGTCCAAACTTTCTACGACCATTGAAGCGTGCACCGATAGTTACCTCCGATAGCATACGCACCTTCTCGTTGGCACTATTGTACAAGGGACTTTCCTTAGGCATCGGAGACACGTGTGTCTGATAGTAATCATAGGGCTTAGGGAAGCGTGGATAGATGGGATCCAACTTGACATAAAACTCGGGATAATCTATACCATTCTTCTTTGTGCGTCCACTCTGTGCCCATACTGGAGGATTGCCATTCTTCCACTTGGTGGTATCGCTGGCCGCTAGGAAGAAGTAAAACTCACCATAATATCTTGGGAAGTCCAATTCAAACAAGCCTTGGCTTCTGATATCTCCAAACACGGCCTCCTCACCTGGTTGAGTAAAACCGGCATGCATCGCAACGGGATAATCCAGCGAGTTCTCCTTCTTATTAAATCTATCTCGTGCATCGCGTACACCTTCGCCACTTTCTGATTCTGATGACAATTCATTCTCAGTAGTGCCAGTATCTTCGCTTTCGCTATCACTTTCATTGGAAGAATCCTCGCTATCACTCTCCGAGTTGGACATCATCTGCTCATTGAAGGCCATTTGCTTCTGCTCGGTGACACTCATCACATCCACAGCGGTGTAATTATGCACCTGACCTGTCCAATGGGGGAAGCGATACTCGGGGGTGTGTCTCAATTCAAATTCACCCATCAGTGCCATCTCTCTCCACACATACTTGCGCCATCCCTGCACCATCATCAATAGGTCAAGGGCTTGGCGATGCTCGGCATCATCCTTCTCGAAATACCAATGAGGATGGGGTACAAAACCCTTCAACTGGCTAGATAGGAGAGCCTCCGTGAGCATAGAACCTGTATCATACGTGTATTCGCTCTTAGCAGCATCGCGCACAGAGACAGACATACTACTACCTGGTGCACCTTGCACCTCTAGGGTAATTGGTTCAAAGGCCTTATAGTTGTCTTCCTTCACTCCTCCAAAGGACACATTCCTCGTCTCGAATCCTTCTGGCAAATAGAAGCACAATCTATCAGCATATACTTTACCCATACTATTGAACACCGTCACCTGATACACACCTGCCTTGGTAGCTGGATAGTGAATGGTTTCTGAACTCAATTGATAGAAATATTGTAGCACACCATCGTGCATAATGGTCAGACCTAAAGGCTCCTGAGCAGCCAGGCCAGCCGCTCCGTAATTAATAGTGATACCTGCGGTGTCAGTTTCCACTAGCAATACTACACCATCCGCTACGCTCTTGGGCAACTTTTCCGTCACCGAACGAGTTCCTGTGGGATTCTTGCCTACGGGTGTGAAGGTAGCTTCCAACTTATGGTTAGCTGGAGTGGTTATCTCAAACATGCCTCTACCCCTATGTGTAGTTTCCGACTTAATCGTATCTCCCTCTGCCACTACAACGGATAGCACTCCCTCCAACTCTAGGCCACTTTCATTTCTCACCTCCCATGCCACACGCTGAGTGATGCCTTCCACCAATTCTCCACCTTCGGGGAATAACTGGAGAGTAGTCTTTGGATCATCGGCTGGGTTCTTATAGTATGCCGACAAAGGACGCATGGTCATCTCTGGGCTATAGTCGCCAGGAGTGAGGGGTTTGTTATAGACAGGGAATACTCGTGAATACAACTTCTCATAGTCACGATAATAATCCTCATACATTGACTCATTGAAGAAATACTTCTCGGCCCATCTACTATGGGGTTGCTCCGTCACACCCCAATTCAATTGCCATCGAGTATAGGTGCGCACCTCATAATAACCAGCATACAGAGCTGTGTCTGTCAAGCAAAAGTTTCCATGTCCTTCGCCTCCTTCCAATGGTATCATCTGTCGCTCTATCAGATATCCATCATGATTGAGCAATTCGCAATACAATATACCACTGATATCCGAGGGACGACCTGTATCGCATCGTCTCACGTAGGCCTTGTAGAAGATAGTATCTCCCAGGTAATAACTACTATTGTCCAGATGCACGAATATTTGTTCCTGAGGCAATTTCTCACCGAAGGCTTTCAGGCGGGAAGCCATACTTTGCAACTTGTTTTGTGCACATACATCTTGAGGCACTAGGCAAGATATTGCCAACATCACTAGGAGCAATATATTTTTCATAAGTATATCGTTTTACGCGTTTATATCGCGCAAAATTAGTTAAAAAATCGATTTTTCAAGCCAGTCGAGATAAAAAAAGCGTTTTTTTGTCTAAATTTGCACGCGAAGAAAACAAAATCAAACAAAATATATGGAAAAGAATTTCAAAAGAACCACCGTTACATCGGCTCTTCCCTATGCTAACGGCCCTGTACACATCGGTCATTTGGCTGGTGTATACGTGCCCGCTGATATCTATGTGAGATATCTACGCTTGAAGCAGCGCGATGTACTCTTCATTGGTGGTAGCGATGAGCATGGTGTACCCGTTACCATCCGTGCTCGCAAGGAAGGCATCAGCGTACAGGAGGTTGTCGACCGCTATCATGGCATCATCAAGGACTCATTCGAGAAGTTTGGCATCTCTTTCGATGTATATTCTCGTACCAGTGGTCCCATCCATCATAAGTTTGCCAGCGACTTCTTCAAGAAACTCTACGAAGAGGGCAAGTTCGTGGAGAAGGTCAGCGAGCAGTTCTTTGATGAAGCTACCGGTCGCTTCCTTTCCGACCGTAACATCAAGGGTGAATGTCCCCGTTGCCATGCTCCCGAGGCATACGGCGACCAGTGCGAGAAGTGCGGTGCTACACTCTCTCCCGAGGAACTTATCAATCCCTATAATGCAGAAACTGGCAATCCCCTCGTGCAGAAGGAAACCAAGCATTGGTATCTCCCCTTGGACAAGGACCAGCAATGGTTGGAGCAATGGATTCTACAGGAGCACAAGGAATGGCGTCCCAATGTATATGGTCAGTGCAAGAGCTGGTTGGATGGTGGTTTGCATCCACGCGCCGTTACTCGCGACCTTGACTGGGGTATTCCCGTACCCGTAGAAGGTGCTGATGGCAAGGTGCTATACGTATGGTTCGATGCTCCCATTGGCTATATCAGCAATACCAAGGAGCTATGCGATGCTCGTCCCGAATTGGGCAGTTGGGAGACTTGGTGGAAAGACCCCGAAACTCGCTTGGTGCACTTTATCGGCAAGGACAACATCGTATTCCATTGCATCGTATTCCCCGCTATGCTCAAGGCTCATGGCGAATACATTCTCCCCGACAATGTTCCTTCCAACGAGTTCCTGAACCTGGAAGGCAACAAGATTTCCACCAGCAAGAACTATGCTGTTTGGCTCAATGAATACCTGGAGGAGTTGCCCAATCGTCAGGACGAACTCCGCTATGTACTCACCGCCAATGCACCCGAAACCAAGGACAACGACTTCACATGGGCCGATTATCAAGCACGTTGCAACAACGAGCTGGTAGCCGTATATGGCAACTTCGTAAATCGTGCGCTTCAGCTCACTCAGAAGTACTACGAGGGTAAGGTACCTGCTTGTGACGAACTGACCGACTATGACAAGGAAACCCTGCAGGAGTTCTGCGGCGTAAAGGAAAAGCTGGAGACTCTTCTCGAAGGTTTCCGCTTCCGCGATGCTCTCAAGGAGGCTATGAACCTGGCACGTATTGGCAACAAGTACATTGCCGATTGCGAGCCATGGAAGGTAATCAAGACCGACCCCGAGCGCGTGAAGACCATCATCAACATCTCGCTCCAACTCACCGCCAACCTGGCCATTGCCTTCGAGCCCTTCCTTCCCTTCAGCAGCAAGCGACTCAGAGAGATGCTGGCCATGCCCACCTTCTCTTGGGAAGACCTCGGTAGCACCTCTCTTATGCAGGAAGGTCACCAGTTGCCCACACCCGAACTGCTCTTCACCAAGATCGAAGACGATGTCATTGCGGCTCAGGTACAGAAGTTGCAAGACACCATCAAGGCCAACGAGGAAGCTGCATACGTAGCTGCACCCGTCAAGCCCACCGTATCGTTCGAAGACTTTGAAAAACTGGACATCCGCGTAGGTATCGTCAAGGCTTGCGAAAAGATCAAGAAGAGCAAGAAACTGCTCAAGTTCACCCTCGATGACGGTAGCGGTCAGGACCGCACCATCCTTTCAGGTATAGCTCAGTGGTACGAACCCGAGCAACTCGTTGGCAAGAGCGTACTCTTCATTGCCAACTTTGAGCCTCGCAAGATGATGGGTGAAGAGTCGCACGGCATGATCTTATCTGCCGTCAACTTCAATGGCGACCTCTCAGTCACCACCACCATCAGCCCCGTCAAAGGTGGTAGTCAGGTGGGATAATACGTTTGCCAAACATAGCAAATCAACTTGCAAAACTGACAAAAACACACTCCAGTGTACTATATTTAGGGCTAGTACTTTCTCCAAGGTGCTAGCCCTTGCTATTGCGTTTCATGCCAATATCTGAAATATCCCAACTATCTGCGATGATATACTTTCAAGGTACATCATCCCCTCCTGCGCAATAGACCACTCCACCTAATCCACTATACCACAAACAGATAAGAATACTCCTCTCTCGTTGCAACTCAAACCGGTGTCGCAAATCGCGACCCTGGTTTCTCTTCTCCATCTACGTGCTCTTCATAACCATCCAGTCCTCCCCCCACCCCTTATTACACAATACCTTGACAAAAAATAACTGACTACCTGACTACCTGAAACGAACTAGGAAAAGCTAGAGAGTAAAAGTAGATTGCCTCCAATTTAGTTCCCTCTAGTTTTGTGTTGTAATAGTTTATTCGTACGCTTATAATGCAATATGTGCCATTATCTAAGTCTATCACTTTTCCATGTCTCTTTGGAAAAAGAAGAAATATTAATTGACGGGGTTTGTGCCTTTCTGTTAACTAGTATTGATTGTTTACCTACTTGCTCGCTAATATAACTATATAAATCCTCTAGAGTAACATCACCCTCAGTTTCCTGAATCTTTTTTAGCAAATAATAGGTAAATAAGCCATGCCCTTTTTCATTATATGGATAGGCCGTTTGATCATCCTTTGACGCAGAAAAAACAATCATGTTGCCAGAAGGAGCTGCTTGCTTAGCCTTAATTGCAACGCCTCTTGCAGATGCTAACATACTTCCATCTCTTTTTGTACCACTAAAACATGCATCCAAGAAGACCAATGTCCTCTTTGAAGATATACTTCCCAAGGTTTTATAAAGTTCCTTTAAGCTATAACCAGTTGTTGGGTCATCACCATACCCATCAACAGGCAGTAGAAATGCATCCTTAGTTGATTCATCAGGTATTCCATGTCCTGCATAAAACACAATTGCTTCTGCATCTCCTTTATATTGCTCAAGGATTTGAGAAAGCCAACGAATCTCTCGCTTTATATTATTGGCTGTTGCATTTTGTACAAAAGAAATGTTATTCTTTGGTATGCCTAATGTTTTGTGACAATATTTGGCAAAGATTTTACCATCATTGACAGCAAATGGAACCTTATCTACCTCCTGGTAGTTTTCGTTAGCAATTATAATAACAAATGTTTTTTCGTTTGTTATTTGTGTACATGGTATATTAACATCAACATCAGATAACTGTTCATTTGTATTATTTGAAGATTGATTTTGTGGCTCAACTGTTTTTTGAATAGGTACGTTGTAAGTTATATTATATGTAGTATTCCCTGATTTTTCAACATTATTTGCGATAAGCGAAGCCTCCTCACTTTGTGATGAAGATTTTGAATTAGGAATAGCACTATAATTTTCTGGATACTTAAGTCCTTCATTATATAAAATCTTAAAATCAGGCAATATATTTTTGCCTCCACGGCGTTCATATCTTGTCTGCCATTCTATTCTTTTTATTTCGTTCTTGTCAACAACGATACCATTATCGTAAAAATATACTAATTTAGACATTGCGTCAACTAGTCCTCGTTCTGCAGTTCTTCTATAAATCAAGAATGCTTGTTCTATATCTTTATTAACAATTAACCCTTCCTCATGGCACAAAGCTACGTAATATTGAGCCACAATATCATTTAATTTTGAGGATTTTTGCAACTCCTTTAATCCGTATTCTAGGTAACCGTTCTTAATATACTGCAAGGCCGCTAACGTTTCTTTAGTAACAACCTGCGCGTCTACATGAATAATAAATACACACAAAGATATTGTCAATATCCATTTACGAATACTTAGGAATCGCATAATCTCGATTGTTAAAAGATTAATAACTTTATGCTTTAATTGCTATCAACCGACAAAATCGGTTGATAGCAATTATTATAATGTATTTAGTTTGATTTGTCTTATTTTATAATTTCATTACATATTTGACTTCCAAGATGAAGATTCTTGGGTGGCACTTTTACTTTTCTGACCTGTCTGATTTGTTTGATTGATTAATTTTACATATGTCATTTTACCCCAATCGCTATTACCTCCATCAAACATGACTATGTTTTTATAGTAATCTGCTTCCATATTAGCCATCAGATTTGCTGCACCATATGTCAAAATAGACGCAAGCACGCATACTTTTTGTGCCTTTAGGACACCTAGATATGACAAATTAAATGTTCCTGCTTTGAAGTCGCCTTCCCAATCACATGCAATAATTGGTGATTTTTCTTGGTCAAATTCATAAGGGCTATCCGCTCTCAAATGTATTTCTAGGGGCTTGGTTTCTTTTACACCAAAGCCTCTCTTTTCTTTTTTCTTTAAATCTTTGGGAATGACAACGTAGTATGGAGTAAGAATTACATCACTTACCCAGGTAGACAATGAAATACTATGCCAATCTTCAGATCTTTTATTAAATGCATATGCAATGGATACACCAATATTGTTTATGCTTTCATCCTCCAAAAAATGGCGTGATACGGTGCCAATACATTTTTTCCCCTTTGGGTCAGCACTCTTTGATTCTGTAACTAGGTCGTTTATTACTTCTAATAAACGAATATCATTGTCTGTCATGTCTCCAGTTGGTGATTCTGTTGTTGTGTAATTGCCATAAATGCGAGATGTCATGCGACAGACAAATGTGGAATTGGTTTTTGAACCAGTAGTTGGTGCTATAGTTAGAAATTCATCTTCTTTTGTTACACCAGCCTTAGATGCCCCTGAATCTTTATCAGAAGAATATATAGGACGAGATACACCATTATGGTAATTGAAACACTGCGCGAGATCAATAAATAGTGTTTTTGTTGTCTTGTTTGTTACATATAGCTGCTGATTGTAAATTTCTAGCCTTATATTTTCATCTTCAACAACACTATTAGATCTATCATAAGCAAAGACTAGGGCTGTTCTGTAGTTTGTTTTTTGAGCAGCGATACTACCAACACATAGTGTTACACACAATAATAATAAAAGCTTTTTCATAATTTTGTTTTTTAATTAATTAATTATATTAATTCTCTTGGTTATACTAATTAAATCCTTATCATTTATTTTTAGTTTTAGTAACCATTTTTGAAAATCTTTAAATGTCAAATCTTTAGGTAGAGTTCCTGATGTTGCGTTGGAATTAGCTTTTGTAAATTCGTTAGGTGAAAAAATAATATATATTACATTATATTCTTGCTCTTTTGAACACGTCATAGTATATTCGTCTATTAAATGCGCATTTCCTTCCGCAAATTTTGTGGAGAAGAAAATATAGGGTTTATCATGTTCTATTCTTGTAGCTAATTCAGAAGAATTTCTATATGGCAATAGACAATATACCGTCTGTGTAGTCTCATCTAATAAGTAAACTGTTAAATAACCATTTACTGGTGAATTGAAATATAGAAAAAGGTCATCACCGTTTTTAAAATCACTACGAGCAAACTTTAATTCTGTACCATTACAAAGAACTGCTGTTCTTATATCAATTTGTGAAGTAACAATCTCTCGAATACGCCCACTAACAATTACTTTAACCACCAAAACACCCTGTTCATAACTAATCGTATATTGAGGTTTCCCAATTGTTTCTACCCATTCTCCTTTTACTTCACTTTCTCCAAAAGCAAAAAAGTCAGTTTTAGTCTCTTCATTTTTATTATTTATAAATGTTGTATTACTTTGGGATACTATGGTACCAAAATTATCTGCTATAGCTTGTATCCTTGCACGTTCTAAGGCCGTTCTCTTTGCATTTTCTAACGATACATTTTCTGGCGCATAATAAACATATTCAGAACTTACCTTTTTTAACTTTTGAGCATAAAGAGCTGATACTAGAAATAGTAATCCTACAGCAATAACTAAACGTATATGCATCATGATTTACCACCCTAGCAATTTTTCTAACTTATTATGAAGGGCATCTCCCCTTCTTTCCAAGTCTTCCTTAACAGCTTTTATGGTTGCTTTCTTTGCCATATCGCTATTATATGCAATACGGACAAGAACCTCCTTGTTTTTGTTAGATAGCGTACGATATGCCTCCATTACAGTTATCGTGCGACCAATACTTTGCGAGATGAGGTTTTTACTAGCCATTACGCTTCTAGTTACGCTAGCAGCTTGTTCTTCATCTAATTGTTCATTTGCAACTGTATTTTCAATTAAGGCCGTTACCTCAGTTTGAATCTGACCTGCGAGATTTTGCTTTGCAAGTTCTAATGCTTGCATCTTAGCAGCATCATAATTGCCAGCAATACTCATTGCTTCGCCCATTATGTACTTAGGAAACATATCATCATCAAACTCCATTTGCATTAAGTATGATTTGTCTAATTGCTTTTCTAAAGGTAAAGCACCGGGAACAGTTTGCCAACCCTCTTTTTTTAGTTTCTTTGCTTCTTTACGAGATGCTTTTGACGCTTTGTCGTTTAGCTCAGATTTTGTAGCTTTTAGCATCTCTTTACGCTGCTTGATTAGTTCTTTAGATGATTGAGCAATAACAAATCCACTAGTTGCATACAACAATGTAATCACTAAAAATAGCTTCTTCATATGAATAAGTAGCTGACATGCTAATCGGCTCCTTAATTAGCAATTAATTACGTTGTTGACATAATACAAGAAAAGCGTGGAGCCAGCTCTGATGCTCGTTCCACGGTCTAAAGGCTCTCGCATTGCCCAATCTGTCAGAAACGAGCAACGCTGAAAGCCCCACGCCGATGCATATATAAACATCCAAGAGTGTACACTTATGGTATACAAACTAGAGATGTGTATAAACATCACCTGGAGCGTTTCCTCGTTGCTTTGTGTCGACAGATTGACGAATTTGCGAGATTCTTAGACCGTCAAAACAAAGCGTAGAGTAACGCTTTTATGTATATGTACCCCGCCACTTTCTGCCCATTAGGGGCTTTCAGCATGCGAAAGATGTGGCAAAGGTAGTAAATTAATAATAAAATTAAAATAAAATAACTAAAAAATGTTTCTCCCAACTGACAAAAAGTCAAAATTAATAATTATACGGGTACTACCTTGACAAAAAATAATTGACTACCTGACTACCATAGGGTATTCGGATTAGCGAAGAGCGATTAGCGATTAGCGAAGAGCGAGCAAGCGACTATACCTTGACAAAAAATAACTGACTACCTGATTACCTGATTACTCCGATTATGCAAGGGGGGTACGTTTCGTCCCCTCCCCATCCCCTAGAGGGTGTTCTGTTTTGGAACATCCCCAGCTCTGAATACAATGGTGCACCGTTTTAGTGCATCGGGGTCTTGGCCATTGTTGGATGGGGGTATGGTAGTCGGTAGTCAGGTAGTCAGATATTTTTCGTCTAGGTTTCTCTCCCTGCTCTAATAGGTACTATTGTTACTAATAATATAGTTATTATATATATAATATAATTATATATATAATAAAATTTGGAATGAAGAGAAGCGCCCGCCCGACCTTGACAAAAAATAATTGACTACCTGACTACCGACTACCTTGCACCCCTTTTTTTATGCCAAATTCATTCGGCAGCAATTTGGCATCAAAGGCATCAATGGCATAAAGGGGTTTTTGTTGTATCTTTGCATTGTCTTTCGAAGGAACACGCGCTCTTTGACATAATGATATATTTTTCGGAGTAATCGGAATACTCGGAGTAATCGGAATCCTCAGAATCCTCAGAAAATCCGAGCTCTCATACTGCTCCGAAAACCTCGGGGGCTCTGTCTAACCTAGGGTCTGAAACTCATAATCGAAACCTCGGAAATCCAAAACTGCACCCCTAAATCCTGAAAACGAACCTCCGAACTTCGAAACCCAAACCCTGAATCAATTTCCTCCGCCAACCTTATAAAAAACACCCTCTGACGAATAGGAGCGCCAGAGGGTATCGGAAAGCTTGAAATATTTGAATTATGAACACTTGCCTATTTCAGCGAGAAATGACGTACAACGAACCACAGGTGCTGAGCAATAGTGGGAATGAAGCCGTAGTGATGCACCATGATGCGCAGGCGTTCGAAGAGCGATTTGCGCTGGTTCTTGGTGGTCATTCCTTCAGAGAGATAATCGGTAAGAATTAGATGGGTATTATACAGAGGTAGAGAACGTGCCTCTGCTTCCTGCATAATACGTATGCACCAATCGAAATCTGCACTGAACCTATAACGCATATTATATAGGTACTCGCGCGCAATATCTACCCGAACATAGAAACTCTGATGGCACACCAGCATTCCATTGAGGAAGCTTCTCCACGTGAGTGTCTCTGGGGCTTGCAAACGGCGATGGCGCAAGAAGGCTCCTTCATCATCTACCAAGTCGGTTTCGCCATACAATACGGCTGGCCACATGGGATGCTCGGTATTTAGATGTCCACCAGCCTCTAATCCCTCAACCATCTTCTGCAGGGTATCGGAGCTATGGAACTTGTCTCCGGCATTCAGAAACACCAGGTAATCGCCTTGCGCTTCGAGGATGGCCTTGTTCATCGCATCGTACAATCCTCGGTCGGGTTCGCGGATGAAACGTATCTCGTGGGGATGCACATTGACGGAGTTGTCCTCCACATACTCTTGGATGAGCGACAAGGTGCCATCACTACTGAGGCCATCTACTATGAGATGCTCGATGCATGGATAGGTTTGACTAGCTACACTCTGGAGGGTTCTCTCTAGTGTGTGCTCGGCATTGTAGGTGACGGTAACAACCGTGAACTTAACTTTGTAACTTTCGCCTAGAGATGTGGCCTGCTGACATTGGGTCGACGGAGGCACAGGCGAGGCAGGGTCTACTTCTGACATTTCTTTTTTGAAATTATAAATGTGATTATTTTTGCTAATGTAATTAGTGCTAGAAGGATGAGAGCACCATAGGCGATGGCCTCGGTGGTGTGAACGGTTTGTGGGTCAAAAGTCATCACTACTTCGTGCTTACCAGCTGGTACCTTGATGGCACGTAGTATGTAATTGGCACGTACAACGGGAGTTGCTTCGCCAGAAACAGTTGCCGTCCAACCGGGATAGTAAATATCAGAGAATACCACTACGCCTCCATCCTTGGATTCTATTTCGTAACGTAGCTGATTAGCCTCATAACCTACCAACTTTACTTTGCCATTGATGGAAGGAGTGGGTTGTTCTACGCCAAGAGTTTCCTTGAATTTGGTATCAACAACAGCTATAGAACGTAGGTTTTCCTGACCGATAGCGGCTAGTTCGTCGTCGGCATTGTCAACCCACTTGATAGATTGCGCAAACCAACCATTACCCATAGCACTAGGATTGAACACGGGGACTTTCTCTTCTTTATTGTTCTTCATCAAGATATACTTCATATTGAGCATATTCAAGACGGGATAGAGACTATCAGCATTGACAGAAGAAAGGTCGCCACCATTTCTCACAATGGCTGATTGTAAGCGAGACATCTCGGGTGCGATATGCGCCTCGATAACCTCCTGATAGCGGCGCAACTTAGCGGCATGGTAACCACCAATGCTCTTGTGCCAATATGAAGCATCATTGCTATTGAATGTGCTTACGGTCAAATCCAAAGTTCTATAGTACAACTCGGGGTCGAGAAGTATCATATCATCAGCATGAGTGCGCTGGAAGGTCTTCTCCACGGGGCGTGGATAAACGAACATTCCATCGTTGAGATAGCGCTTGTTCACGCTCCACATATCCACCAAGCACACCAATAAGATGAGGAGTATGGTGGGTACTGCCTTCAACTTCTTGTAGTAATACAATACCATCAAAGCGGTGCCAATGGCTATCACCCAGAAGGAACGTATAGCATCAAGGCTGAAGACATGGCGGCGCATCTCTGTCAAGTTGCCAAGCAGAGCATTGATAGTATCCTGACCTACACCGCTCTGGCCAAGAGAGAGGATAGCATTTGCTTCGCTAGAAGAAATATAGTTGCCAAAGAATACATCGGGTACCAACCAGAAGAGGAAGCAGATGCCACCTGTGATGACAAAGCTAAGCCAAAGAGCATTGACTTTTCTCTTAGCAAAAGGCAATGTAACCTGTACACTATCGGGCTCCTCTATGAACTTCTTCAATGCCATCAATGCCATCAGAGGCATGGTAAACTCTGCTATAACTAGGATAGAGGCAACGGTGCGGAACTTGTCGTACATGGGAACATAATCGAGGAAGAAGTCGGTCAATCCCATGAAGTTCTTACCCCATGATAGAGCAATAGACAGCATTGTAGCTATGAGCAATGCCCAACAAACAGGACCTCTCACGATGAGCAAGCACAAGACAAAGAGCATGCACACGAAAGCACCGATATAGACAGGGCCGCTGGTACCTGGTTGCTCGCCCCAGTATTGTCCCATCTGCTGATAGATGGGGCGGAATTGTGATTCTGCCTTAGACATAGCGCTCTCGCTCATACTCAATGGCATGCTAGCACCACCCTTGGTATTTGGAACTAGTAAGGTCCAAGTCTCGCCAATACCATAGCTCCATGCGGTGATGTAGCTGCGCTCAAGACCACTAGAAGTTTGGTCGGCAGGGTCTTTTGTCTTATGTGTAAGTTCGCTCTTTCTACGCATACTCTCCTTGCTATACTCCCAGGTGTGGTATAGGTTGGAGATATTGATGGCGATACCCAAAAGGCAACCGAAAGCAAAGGCAAAACTGCCCTTCAACCAGTGTGTTACGCCTTTTTTCTCCTTTAGGTCAGAGATAAGCCAACCGATGGAGAGAGCAAAGATGGGTAGTAGGAAATAGTAGGACATCTGCACATGGTTGGACACTATCTGAAGTGCCATAAAGAGGCCAGTGACCACTACGCCCCAGCTGTACTTCCCCTTGTAGCAAAGTGCCATACCACCAATGGTAGGAGGAATGAAGGCGAGGGTGTAAAGTTTCCAAATATGACCTGCTGCTATGATGATAAAATAGTAGCTAGAGAAGGCCCACAGGATAGCTCCCAAGGCAGACATCCATACCTTGAAGTCAAAGCAACGAAGCATGATATAGAAGCCTAGCAGCATGATGAAGACATAGGATGCCACGGTGGGGAGGTACAGGGTATACCATTGCTTAATCACTGATATACAATCTGTACTCTCGTAAGAAGGCGCCATCTGATATGTGGGCATACCAGAGAAGAGGGTGTTTGTCCAACGAGTGCGCTCGCCATTGTGTTTCTCGCGATACTCGTTCATCTCCACGCCCGAACCTACGGCACCCGTGTGGTCATGACCAGAGAGCACCTTGCCTGCACTGATTGGTTGCCAAAAATAAGCTACGCTGATAAGGGCGAACAATGCCACTACGGCAACTTCAATAAGATATTTCTTCTTGTTTTTCATTTATATGATTTAAATTTCAGTCAACAGGTAGTCAGATATTTTTCTTGGCTCACTCGCCACAAATTAATTGACTACCCGAGCGACTCATATTTTGTATTATCTGCTTGCGCGCTTTCTCTCCAAGTGGTCAAGGATGACCTTTCTCATGCGCATTGACTGAGGTGTAACCTCTACGTACTCGTCTTCCTTGATATACTCCAATGCTTCCTCCAAAGAGAAGATGGTAGCGGGGATGATACGAGCCTTTTCGTCTGTACCACTTGCACGCACGTTGGTCAACTGCTTTGCCTTACAAACATTAATCACTAGATCAATATCGTGAACGTGCTCACCAATTACCTGACCAGCATAAACCTGGTCTTGAGGTTCGATGAAGAACTTGCCGCGATCCTGAAGATGGTCGATGGCATAAGCATAAGCATTACCTCCCTCTAGGGCGATGAGCGAGCCATTGGTACGTCTGTTTATCTCTCCCTTGAAAGGCTGATACTCCTTGAATCTGTGCGCCATGATGGCTTCACCCTGAGAAGCGGTGAGTACATTGGTACGCAAACCAATGATACCACGTGAGGGGATGTTGAATTCGATATTGATACGCTCGCCCTGGCTCACCATGCTGGTCATTTCGCCCTTGCGACGTGTCACCATATCAATCATCTTGCTACTGAATTCCTCGGGCACATTGATGGTAAGCTCTTCGATGGGTTCACAACGCACTCCGTCTATCTCCTTGTAGATAACCTGTGGCTGACCAACCTGCAACTCGTAGCCCTCGCGGCGCATGGTTTCTATCAAGACAGAAAGGTGCAAGACACCACGACCACTTACTATCCAACGGTCAGTATAACCCTCAAGGGGAGCTACTCTCAAGGCCAGGTTCTTCTCCAACTCCTTGTTGAGACGGTCAAGAATGTGTCTGCTGGTGCAGAACTTACCCTCCTTGCCAAAGAAAGGAGAATCATTGATGGTAAACAACATAGACATCGTGGGTTCATCGATGCTAATGCTGGGGAGAGCCTCAGGATTTTCGTAATCACAGATGGTGTCACCAATTTCGAAATGCTCTAGGCCTACAAGAGCACATATGTCGCCACTGCTCACTGACTCTGCTTTCTTACGACCCATACCGGTGAAGGTGTGCACCTCCTTAATCTTGGTCTTCTCCTTAGAGCCATCACGATGCATGATGGTGATGTTCATGCCCTCGGTAAGGGTGCCTCTGTGTACACGACCTACGGCAATACGACCAGTATAGTTTGAATAGTCAAGGCTAGTCACCAACATCTGTGGAGTGCCCTCCAACTGCTCAGGTGCAGGTACGTGCTCAAGAATCTGGTCAAGCAAGTAGGTGATGTCTCCCGTGGGAGTGCTCCAATCCTCGCCCATCCAGTTGTTTTTAGCAGAACCATAGATGACGGGGAAGTCCAACTGCTCTTCGGTAGCATCCAACTCGCACATCAAATCGAACACCATCTCGTAAACCTCCTCTGGACGGCAATTGGGCTTGTCCACCTTGTTCACCACCACCAAGGGCTTCAAACCAATCTCCAAAGCCTTGTGCAAGACAAAACGTGTCTGAGGCATGGGGCCCTCGAAGGCATCAACAAGCAAAATGCAACCATCCGCCATATTGAGCACACGCTCCACCTCGCCACCAAAGTCGGAGTGACCTGGAGTGTCGATGATGTTTATCTTCACGTCGCGATACATGATAGATACGTTCTTCGAAAGAATGGTAATACCCCTCTCGCGCTCCAACTCATTGTTGTCAAGCATCAACTCGCCCGATTGCTGGTTTTCACGAAAAAGATTACCTGCCAAAAGCATCTTGTCCACCAAGGTAGTCTTACCATGGTCAACGTGTGCTATGATTGCAATATTACGAATCTGTTGCATATTCCTGTCTATGTGATTTCTGTACTTTGTTCCTGTACGTATTAATAAGCGCACAAAGGTACCAAAAATACGTAGAATGACATAGTTTGCACACCCAAAAATAGAGAAATTAGCTCATTATCAGAAAAAAGTGCCTAAGAAATGCATATTCATCAGTATTTTTTTCATACCTTTGCATCCGCATTTGACCGGAGGCAGTGCCCGAACGTATGGAAGCTGCACGGCAAACAAGTTACACAATTCAAAAGTTTTAAACACTATGTATTTGAATTCAGAGAAGAAGACCGAGCTCTTCACAACCTATGGTAAGGGTGCAACTGATACTGGTAGCGCTGAGAGCCAGATTGCATTGTTTACTTTCCGTATCAAGAACTTGACTGAGCACATGAAGCAGAACCGCAAGGACCACAGCACCGAGCGCGCTTTGACTGGCTTGGTTGGTAAGCGTCGTGCTTTGCTTAACTACTTGAAGAGCCGCGACATCAACCGTTACCGTGCTATCATCAAGGCTCTAGGTTTGCGTAAGTAATCCGCACAAAGGGTCTTCTGACAAGACAGAAGTAACTACACAAGAGGTAACCCAACAACGGGTTGCCTCTTTTTGTTTTGCTTGCGAAAAATGGAGTTCCGAACCTTCGGAAATGCATTTTCAGAGCGGGAGGGGGACTTCCGAAGTGTCGGAAATGCGTTTTGGTTGCCCAAAATGGACTTCCGAGTCCATATCACTTAGTTACTCGTGTTCGGATTTAACCAAATAAATTTGGTAAATCCCTCACTTAATTGTACCTTTGCACGCGAAATAATAAAATAATCAGATGAGCATACAAGAAAAAATAGTTTCCGCCGCTCTCAGTGGCGTGAAAGAACTCTATGGCGCTGAGTTGCCAGAGAAGATGATACAGTTGCAGGAAACTCGCGCCGAGTTTGAGGGCGAGCTTACTCTAGTTGTGTTCCCCTTGCTGAAGACTAGCAAGAAGTCGCCCGAGGCTACCGCTCAGGATATGGGCGAATATCTTACTCGTCAGTGCCCCGAGTTGATTAGCAAGTTCAATGTGGTTAAGGGTTTCCTCAATCTTTCTATCGCTACAGAGCAATGGATTAATTTGTTGGAGGAAATTGAACACGCTCCTAAGTTTGGCTTCCTTCCCGTTACAGACGAGTCACCCCTAGTGATGATTGAGTACTCTAGCCCCAATACCAACAAGCCTTTGCACCTTGGTCATGTTCGTAACAACCTACTCGGTTGGGCTTTGGCACAGGTGATGGAAGCTAATGGTAATAAAGTGGTTAAAACCAACATCGTTAACGACCGTGGTATTCACATCTGCAAGAGTATGCTTGCTTGGCAGAAGTACGGCAATGGAGAAACTCCCGAAACAAGTGGCAAGAAGGGTGATCACCTAATTGGTGACTACTATGTTGCTTTCGATAAGCACTATCGCGAGGAGGTAAAGCAACTCGTAGCTCAGGGTATGAGCGAGGAGCAGGCAAAACAGGAAGCACCCCTTATCAAGGAGGCTCATGAGATGCTTGTTCGTTGGGAGCAGAACGACCCCGAGGTGCGTGGCCTTTGGAAGACAATGAACGATTGGGTGTATGCTGGTTTTGATGAGACATACAAGGCTCTTGGCGTAGGTTTCGACAAGATTTACTACGAGAGCGATACATATCTAGAGGGTCGCGACAAGGTGGAGGAAGGCCTAGAGAAGGGATTCTTCTATCGTCGTGAGGATGGTTCTGTATGGGCAGACTTGACCAAGGAAGGTCTTGATGAGAAGTTGCTTCTTCGTAGCGATGGCACATCTGTGTACATGACTCAGGATATCGGTACAGCTAAGTTGCGCTTCCAGGACTTCCCCATCGATAAGATGATTTACGTTGTGGGTAATGAGCAGAATTATCACTTCCAGGTACTTTCTATCTTACTTGACAAACTTGGCTTCAAGTGGGGTAAGGATCTAGTACACTTCAGCTACGGTATGGTAGAATTGCCAAATGGTAAGATGAAGTCTCGCGAGGGTACAGTAGTTGATGCTGACGACTTGGTTGCTACTATGATTGATGATGCTTGCAAGATGTCGGAAGACAAGATAAAGAAGCTAGAAGGCATCACCGAGGAGGAGACACAGGAGATTGCTCGCATCGTGGGTATGGGTGCTTTGAAGTACTTCATCCTAAAGGTTGACGCTCGTAAGAATATGTTGTTCGACCCCGAAGAGAGCATCGACTTCAATGGTAATACTGGCCCCTTCATCCAGTACACCTATGCTCGTATCCGTAGCATTCTTCGCAAGGCTGCTGAGCAGGGCATTTCTATCCCCGAAACTCTACCCACTAACACTGAGTTGAGCAAGAAGGAGATTAGCCTCATACAGCACTTGAACGGCTTCACCTCTGCATTGCGCCAAGCTGGTCAGGATTACAACCCTGCATCAATTGCCAACTATTGCTACGAACTGGTGAAAGAGTACAATCAGTTCTATCACGACTTTAGCGTGCTTCGCGAGGAAGATGCTAACAAGCAGATTGTGCGCCTAGCCCTCAGCTCTGCCGTGGCAAAGGTTGTCAAGAATGGCATGTCACTCCTAGGAATCGAAGTTCCCGAAAGAATGTAATCATATTATGGAATCAATCAAGGAAGCTCTCTGCGTAGATGCCGCATGTAGTGGCAACCCCGGCCCTATGGAGTATCGTGGGGTTCATATACCTAGCGGGAAGGAAATCTTTCGCTTTGGCCCTATTCAAGGCACCAACAATATCGGAGAGTTTCTAGCGATTGTCCATGGTCTTGCACTGATGGAGCAAAAGGGTATCCGAATGCCTATCTATAGTGATAGTGTTAGTGGTCAGGCTTGGGTGAGAAACAAGAAGGCCAAGACAACACTGGAAAGAAACGAGCAGACGGCACAAGCTCTCGACTTGGTGGCAAGAGCTGAAAACTGGTTGCGCACTCACCATTCCTCCATCCCCATCCTTAAATGGAACACTGAGGAGTGGGGTGAGATACCTGCCGACTTTGGAAGAAAATAACATTTAACTACAAAAAACATTAGCGAGCTACAACATGAAGCGCACGCTCTACATTATTGCCCTCATACTACTTCTGACAATAGCCACATTGCTTGGCAAGGTTGAATTCTTGGCCTACAACAAGGACATTATGTTCTTTTCATGGCAGGAGATGCTACAAGCACTTTGGCAAGGCCTACCCCTAGATATGAATGTCATCGGTTGGGTAGTGATGCCCGTGTGGGTTATTACCTTGCTTTCCTTCAAGTGGCCCTCAATGCCCTTGCGTTGGATTGTAGGTCCATACCTCGCTTTGGTGGCTTTCCTGATGAGTTGCAACATGGGTGGCTCCATCATCATGTACGAGAATTGGAAATTCCTGCTCGATGCTTCTGTCTTCAGTTATATGTCTTCCCCAGGAAATGCTGGTGCTAGCGTTTCCACATCTTATATCATTACGCGCATAGGTTCTATCCTACTATCCGCATTCCTGATGGCCTTTCTTGTGGTTATCATTACCCCCAAGAAAATTCAAAATATCAAGAAGCAGAGCAGGCGTACCTTCGTCAAGGAAAAGAAATTCCCCGTACCTTATACTATCGTGGGCTTGTTGCTTTGCCTAATGATTTGGGGTATCAATGGTAAGAGAGTGAACGAACGTAGTGCCTTCCATAGCGAGAAGTTATTGCTAAATCATGCTGCTATCAACCCCGTTGGTCACATGGTTCGCTCCCTTATTGAATATAGAAAGGCTTTTGGCGAGCAATTTCGCTTGATGCCAGAGGAAGAGTGCAATCAGATTTTCTTACAAATTTTCCCCACCGACACAGAAGACATCACCGATACTCTTCTCACCACTCAGCGTCCCGATATCCTCACCATCCAATTGGAGAGCTTAGGCGCACCCTTCATCGAGAGTTTGGGAGGAGTCAAAGATGTTACTCCCGAGATATGCGCATGGATGGAGCGTGGTATAAACTTCACCAATGCTTGGGCAACTAGCTTCCGTACCGATCGTGGCACCGTTAGCGCTATCTCTGGCAATGTTTCTTACCCCACTACCTCATTAATGCTGAACAATTCATGCTTGCCTTCGATTCCTGGCCTAGGTAAGGTTTTACGCGCTCACGGATACACCGCTGATTACATGTATGGTGGCAATTCTAATCACATGAACAAGCGTAATTATTTAGAGGCTGTTGGCTTTAAGGTATGGGATATAGAAGATATCAACGTAAGCAAGAAAGAGCGTGATGCATGGGGAGCAAATGATAGCATTACCATGAATCGTATGCTTGCCTTTATGCAGAAAACCAAGCAAGAGAACGGCCCTGATACTCCTTTCTATTGGGCGTGGCAAACCATCAGTAGCCATGAGCCATGGGATGTTCCTTATCATCGTTTAGACAATAAGGTATATAATGCCTTTGCATATACTGACCATTGTGTAGGCCAACTCCTAGACTCGCTCAGTCGTACTCCACTATGGGATAACCTCCTAGTAGTTATTTTTACCGACCATGGTCATACCTATAATCTCACACTCGACAATCCTGAATTCTTTCATATCCCCCTATTCTTTGTAGGTGGAGCAGTCAAGCAAATCAAGAATGTCGACACCATCATTGCGCAAAACGACATTGTAGCCACAATACTTAGCCAAATGAGCATTCCACACAATCAGGAATTCCCGTGGAGTCGCAACGTATTCAGTAAGAACTATACCAATCCCTTTGCCTATTGCAATTATCCTGCTGGAGCACTCTTGGTTGACAATTCAGGCAAAACAATGATTGACACCCAATCTGGCTACATCATGACGGACATTCCTCAATCCAGCCCTGAGAGATTGAAGAACCTTCATGTTATGCTACAAAAGTCTTACGACACCATCCCTTAATAATTCATCGGACAGTAGAATCAGACAACATGAGCCCTTGGGAATACATCTTCCATTAAACTAATACATAGGGACTTAGTAGTACACACAAGCTCAGCAGGGAGGGGCTCTTATATACACAAAAAAAGGAAGAACACATTAATGTTTTCTTCCTATTGTGGTAACCCGCTCGGGGTTCGAACCCGAGACCCCTTCATTAAAAGTGAAGTGCTCTACCTACTGAGCTAGCGAGTCGACCTGAAATGCTAATCTTTCTCATTAGCGAGTGCAAAGGTATAACAAAAAAATGAATTGGACAAATAATAAGTGTAAAAAATACTAATTATTGTTTATTGTCAACCTTTGGCTAGATGGGTCGTAATGTACGTAATATCTATAAAGTGAACGTCCTGTATCGCCTTCGGAGACGATTCCTTGATTGTTGAGGTCGTAACTGCGATGGCATGCGGAGCAGGAAGCATAACCTCCAATTTTCAGTTGCAAACGCTTGGTGATGTGATATTCTCGATGGCAATTTGAGCAAGACAAATCAAAGCATATCACCTGACTTTCGTTGGCAAGCATTTCGGGGATGGTGGGAAGACCTACGATTAATCCAGTGCCACCCAAACCTAGTTGGAAATTGTTGTATCCCTGTATCGCTGTCCATGATATTTCATCAGTGTGTGATGTGCTGGGACTCTTGACCAAGTATTTCTGTGCTCCCACGGTGATGGAGCAGAATTCGCCTAGCGAAGTGCATGCACGATAGAGATTGGGCACAGCGCTAACTGGCTTGTAGGTGAACTTAGCGCGAAAGTCGGAGTACTTGTCTATAGCCTCTTGGCAAGAAGAGAAAATGCTGATTGACATCAGTACAACCAGCATTTTTATTAAGGATGTGAAAGTTGTTCTTCTCATTACTATGACAGGAGGGCATTCATGGCTTGGTCGATGCGCTCAAAGTGGAAATCATTTACTATAGAATCCATCAGTTGGGCAATCTCTTGGTTGCATAGATTACCTATGCTTCCTTCGTGGGTGTGCTGGATGTTTTTATTGGGAGTGAACTGGCCAGCTTCGATGTCAAGACCTACCTTCTTGTAAGCATCACGGAAAGGCATTCCCTCTGTGGCTAGACGATTTACCTCCTCTACGGAGAAGATAAGGTCGTAGCGAGGGTCAGATAGGATGTCCTCGTTGACTGTCATCTCGCGAACGATGTATGCAGACATTTGAAGGCAATCTCTCAATTCCTGGAATGCAGGCAAGAATACCTCCTTGATGATTTGCAGGTCGCGGAAATATCCCGAAGGAAGATTGTTCATTATCATCATAATCTGCTGAGGCAGAGTCTGAAGTTTGTTGCACTTGGCTCGTGTCAGTTCGAATACATCTGGATTCTTCTTGTGGGGCATGATGCTACTACCAGTGGTACATTCCTTGGGTAGATGTACGAAGGCAAAGTTTTGAGAGTTGAAGAGGCATGCATCGAAGGCCATCTTGCTGATGGTGCTTGCCACAGATGCCATGGCAAAGGCTACGTTGCGCTCTGTCTTGCCTCGTCCCATCTGTGCATAAACTACATTGTAATCCATCGAGTCGAAGCCCAATAAACTAGTTGTCATGCTACGATTCAGAGGGAAACTGCTACCATAACCAGCAGCAGAGCCCAGGGGATTGCGATTGGTCTGGCGATAGGCTGCCTGAAGCATCATCATATCGTCTACGAGTGATTCTGCATAGGCACCAAACCATAGACCAAAGCTAGATGGCATGGCTATCTGCAAGTGAGTGTAGCCAGGCATGAGCACGTGCTTGTAGCGCTCGCTTTGTGCCTGAAGAGCCTGGAAGAGAGATAGAACATCCTCGACGATGAGACGCAACTGGCGACGGGTGAATAGACGTAGATCAACGAGTACCTGGTCGTTACGCGAACGACCTGAGTGTATCTTCTTGCCCATTTCACCTAGTGTCTTGGTGAGCATGAGTTCCACCTGTGAATGTACATCCTCGCAATCATCCTCGATGATAAAATCGCCCTTGACAGCCTGAGCGTGTATCTTCTTTAATTCTGCTAGCAGAGCACCGAGTTCCTCTTTCTCAAGAAGACCAATACTCTCAAGCATGGTGATGTGGGCCATAGAGCCCACAACATCATCTTGTGCTAGGTAGAGGTCCAACTCGCGGTCACGTCCCACGGTGTACCTTTCTATTTCTGCGTTTATCTCAAAACCTTTATCCCAAAGTTTTGCCATAGTTATTTGTCAAATTATTGTAAAAGTATCCCTTTGTGCTATACGTAGATAGAGAGGAAGGAAAACTTAGTAAGGTAGCTGAGAAAGCACTTGTGCCAATCCTTCGGGAGCTTTTTCCAACTTAGATTCAATCATCTTGCGGATGAAGAAGTTGAGCTCTGCACCAATGGTAACCTTCAGACGGCTGGTATTCTCGTCATTGGGCAACATCTGAATCCAAAGGGTAACCTGAATGGGAGCACCCTCCAATTCCATCTTGACAAGTTTAGGCTCAGCACGCTCTACGATACGTAGTGTGATATCGCCCAAGGGACCGATGTGACCAGAGAGGGTATCCTGAGTAAGCTCTAGGTTGCGGATATTATTGCGCAACTTTTGGAACTGCTCTGGAGTGGGACGCTTGTCGGCAGGAACCTGGCTATTGATAAGTTCTTCAAAGCGAGGATCGTCAACTTTTTCCTTCAGAGGTTGGATGTTGTTGAGGTCAGAAAGGCGTGCATATACTCGTTCTACGGGAGCATAGACGGTCTTTACGGAACTTTCGTATTTATTCATAAATGTAATGTCTAAAAAGTGGGTAAGTGTGTTGTCTTCTATTAGCCTTGCCACTCAGATGGAGCCTTGCGCCACTGGTTGAGAAGTTCTACTTCCTCCTCCTTGATATAACCAGTGCTTAGAGCCTGAGCAACAACTGCCTCATAGTTGGTAAGGGTAACAAGCTCTACGTTGGCATCCTTGAAAGCCTTCTCTGCCACGTCAAAACCATAGGTGTATGAGGCAACCATGCCCACTACCTCGCAACCATAATTGCGGATGGCTTCAACTGCCTTCAAAGAGCTGCCGCCAGTGCTGATAAGGTCTTCTACTACAACTACCTTAGTGCCGGGCTTCAACTCACCCTCGATAAGGTTCTCAAGACCATGATCCTTGGGTTTTGAACGAACATACACGAAGGGTAGGTTCAATGTATCAGCTACCATGGCACCCTGAGGAATAGCACCAGTAGCTACACCAGCAACTGCCTCTGCCTCGGGGAAACGCTCCATGATGAGACGAGCTGTCTCAATTTTAACGAAAGAACGGAGGTCGGGGTATGATAGAGTTTTACGATTGTCGCAATAGAAGGGAGACTTCCAACCGCTTGCCCATGTGAAGGGATTGGTGGGTTGAAGCTTGATAGCCTTGACTTTCAATAGCTTGTCGGCAAAAATAGATTCTAATGTCTTCATATCAATATATTTTTAGTGGTTTATAAATTTCTTGTCCTTGCAAAGATAGTGTTTTTTTATTAATAATGTGTTATGATTCGTCTATAAATTTTGTGATTTCGTGTAATTCAAATCCACGTTGTATGGCAAATCGTATGATTTTTGTCCTTGCTTCATAGCTTTCGGTTTCTGGCAAGGTGCGTTGCTTGCTTTCGATCACGCCTTTCAGGACCTCTTCGTATTCGTGTTGAGAAATGTTGTTCAGTGCCTCGTTTATTTCCGTCTCGGGTATGTGCTGAAGGTAGAGCATATTTTTGATTTTTACTCGTCCCCAGTGAGCAAATCTAAACTTGTCGTTGACGTAGGCCCTGGCATATCTTGATTCGTCAATAAATTTCTCGTCGATGAGGCGATCGATAATTTTGTCTATATCAGATGTACAAATGCCCCATTTTTTGAGCTTGTTGGTAATATCATAGATGCAATGCTCGGATGTGCTACAAAGCGAGGCAGCTCGTTGGAGAGCCTGCTCATAGCTGAGCGTACGCGATGCGATTTTTGCCATATTGGTCAACGATGATAGTGGGTTCTTTGAAGCCAAAAGAAGTGAGCAATTGCTTGATCTTCTCAGGGAAGGCTTGATTGATTTCCAAACAAATCCATCCGTCTGGATTCAGGTGAGATAAGGCATAAGATACGATGGCTCGATAGAAGATCAAGGGGTCAGAATCAGGCACAAAAAGTGCCACATGAGGTTCGTGCATAAGCACATTGAAACGCATATCATTAGCCTCGCTAGCACAAACGTAGGGAGGATTGCTCACGATAATATCCCATTTCTCCGAGCAAGGAGATGGATGTAAGATATTTTCGTGAATAAAACTTACCTCTGCACCTAGGTCGCCGGCATTCTTTGTGGCTATGCGCAGAGCATCCTCGGAGATGTCCATAGCTGAGAGTTTGTAACCCTCCAAGGCAAGTGAGATGGCTATGCATCCACTACCGGTGCCGATGTCTAGGATGTGTGTTTGTGATGACTCTCTGCCAGAAGCGAGTGAAATAACTGTCTTAACCAATTCCTGTGTTTCAGGCCTAGGAATTAACACACCAGGAGCCACACTAAATCGGTGTCCACAAAAATCCTCAAAGCCCAAAATGTATTGTATTGGTTCGTAATTTTTGAGGCGCTCAAGGATTTCCTTCAGTTGCTCTTGCTTTTCAGCAGAAATTTGGCTATCTTTGCCAAGCAATATATCGGTATGAGACAAGCCAAAGCACTCCTCCATAACCAGACGGTACAGAGCATAGGCTTCCCTCTCTTCGTAATGATTTTCAAGTTCTTGTTTCCAATTCATGCCCCAAAGGTACGATTTAGTGATGAAAGAAACAAAGAAAAGAGTATAGTATTTTCAGATTTCGCGAAAAATGACAACGGACGAGAAGTACATGCACAGAGCCATACAATTGGCCAAATGCGGTGAAGCTAGTGTGGCACCCAATCCCATGGTGGGTGCTGTGATAGTATGTCAAGGCAAAATAATAGGCGAGGGATTTCATCGCCAATATGGTGGACCTCATGCCGAGGTAAATGCCATTAATAGTGTGAAATTGGATGGCAAGTCGCTAGCCAATTTTCGCGATGATGAGGAGGTCTTGAAAGAATTACGCCACCTGATGTCAGAAGCCACGATGTACGTCACCCTTGAGCCATGCTCTCATTGGGGAAAGACACCCCCATGCTGCGAACTGATTATAGAGGTAGGAATCAAACGAGTAGTTGTTGGTATGCTCGACCCAAATGCTAAGGTCAATGGCGAAGGTATTCGTAGGATGCGAGAGGCTGGTATTGAGGTGGTTACGGGTGTGCTAGAAAAAGAATGCTGGGCAATAAATCCACGCTTCAATACCTTTCATAGCCAGCGCCGTCCATGGATAACTCTGAAGTGGGCACAATTGTCAGATGGCACCATCGGATGCAAGACAAAGAGCGATAGTAGATTGCATATATCCACCTCCTTTACTTCGATGCTAGTACACCGCTTACGTGCTCGTTGTCAGGCAATAATGGTGGGTACAAACACGGCCATCAACGACCGTCCCTCGCTGACCACTAGATTGTGGCAAGGAGCATCTCCCCTGAGGGTAACAATAGACAGAAAGGGAGTGCTGAGCAACGACTTTACCCAAAGTGAGGTGGAGACGGTAGTATATCACAATGAGATACTTTCTGAAATCCTTTACGACCTCCACAAACGGGGAGTTCAGCACCTGATGGTAGAGGGTGGAAGCAAGCTCTTGCAAAGTTTCATTGATGCAGGTCTTTGGGATGAGGCAAGGATAGAAATTTCTCCACAAACTATAGCCGAAAGTGTGGGGGAGGAATGGGAAGAAAGAGTTGTGGCACCCGTGTTAAAAGGTGCCGAGTTGTACGAAGAATACTATGTAGACGGGCATAAAATGTTAAAAAATCTTAAATCTGCACACTTTTGATGCCATATATGGTAGAGAATTGGAATAAATGCAGTACTTTTGTGACCAAATTGCATATTATAATGTACACGAACAGAAAAAAGATTACAGAAAAACTATTCCGCCTGGCATTGCCCTTGGTGGTGCTAGTGACATTCTTGACATCATGTATGTCGGATGCTGGATACGAAACAACGGCAAGCAACCAGTGCTATGTGTCCAAGGTTTCGTTCAATTCCTTCAGAAAGAAATTTAGCACAAAGGCATCAGACGGAGTGACCGATAGCACATACTATTCAACCTACTCTGCGTCGAATTGGATTTTTACCATCGACAATAAGACCCTATTCATTGAAAATCGCGACTCATTGCCTTGCAATACTGACTTGTCTCGAGTGACAATGAACCTTTCTTATGTTGGCGGTGCTGCTTATTACAAGAGTTCTGATGCATGGGATGATGACCCTTGGGTGACTTACGACTCAGAGGATAGTATCGACCTTCGCAAACCACTATACATCAAGGTGATTGCTACGGATAATACTGAGCGTAAATATACTCTTCGCATCAATGTTCATACTATGGAAGGCGATTCTCTTCATTGGAATACCGTTGAGACAACAAATGCTATCAGTGGTGAGCATCCCATGAAGGCTGTTGCCTGGGAAGAGCAAATGGGTGTTTTGACCAACAATGGTAGTGCGCTACTATGGTCAGCACACAACAATGCCAACTCTGGTGTATGGAGCGAGCAGGTAACTAACCTCCCCCTTGCCACGGATGTTTACACATTGACCAAAAACTCTCAGGCACTCTTCGTAGGTACAACTGATGGTGAGATTTATACCAGTGCCGACGGCGCAAGTTGGTCATTGCTTAGCCAGGAGGCAGGACATCGCCTAATCGGTGTTTCTGACAGTAGGATGTACGTTTTGGATGGCCAAAACCTACAAAGCACTCTTCTGAATAACATTTCTTGGGCGGGAGAGCAGTTTGATGACTCCGAAAGTCTTCTCCCGAGTCGGGAAGTGGCTTTCTTGACCTACCAACAGACCTCCGACCTCACAAGAATGATACTCCTAGGCAATAGAGGCGAGGCATCAGATACAACAGCTGTGGTGTGGTCAAAGTGCTGGACAGGCTTTGAAAAGGAAGAAAATGAAACATGGATGTACTACACTCGTAGCTGGTTGAACACCTCTCAGTTGCCCATGTTCACACACATGAATCTGATGTACTACGACAATATGCTGATGATGCTAGCAGGCGAAAGCCTTGATGGTAGCATCGGTGCCCTCGAGCGAATATATTATAGCCAAGACAATGGTTTGACATGGTGGCGCTTGCAAAGCATTCTGCCTCCAAATGACTTGCAGGGTGTGGACGGATATCTCACGGCTGCCGTGGATGCCGACAATTTCATCTGGGTAATAGCAGGTGGTAAGGCATATCGTGGACGCATCAATAGATTAGGCTTCATTCGCCCAGACATATACTAAAGCGCTCGACGAGATTGAAAAGGATATACACGATACTATTGCTGATATTCGCCATGAGAGGGCTCTCCGCTCAGGAATTGCTCGAATACAGATGGGATATTGGCGGAGGATTAGGAATGTGCTATTACTTGGGCGATGTAAATAGTACTCCATTCTCTGGTGGTAGTGTGATGGGTGCCTTCACCCTGAGAAGGAATTTCAATCCTCGTATGGCACTGAAGATGAACCTCGCCTACGGACGATACGGTGGCACTTCCAAGGGTTATTACCTGCCAGAAGGCCCTGGGCAATCAGAGAGAGCAGAGGATGTAGCATTCAAAGGCAGTGTGGTGGACCTTGGCGCTCAGTTTGAATTGAATTTCTGGGGCTATGGCTTAGGTCCTGGCTACAAGAAATTGTCGCGCATCACCCCATATGCCATCTTGGGCATAGGCACCACGGTGGGAATCGTGGAAGGAGCCAATAGTTTTGGCATCAACTTCCCCATCGGTGCAGGAGTAAAATACAAAGTAATGCCTCGTTTGAACTTCATCTTCGAGTGGACGCATCGCTTCACAACGATAGACAAATTAGATGGGAATCGTCTGAACGACCCATACAACATAGAGAGTTCTGGTTTGAAGAATAAGGATACATATTCCTTCTTCATGTTTACACTAACATATGACATAAGTCCAAAATACAGACTATGCAACAATTAGACAATAGCCGTATACCGGCGCACATAGCCATAATCATGGATGGCAACGGCCGTTGGGCCAAGGCAAAGGGTTTGCCTCGTACAGCAGGACACGTTGAGGGTGTAGCAACAGTAAAGAAGATTACTGAGGAGGCTACAAGGCTAGGCGTTCAGTATCTTACGCTTTACACTTTCAGTACCGAAAACTGGAATCGCCCAGTAGAAGAGATTGAGGCTCTGATGAATCTCGTTCTAACCAATTTGGAGGAAGAGATTTTCATGAAGAACAATGTGCGCTTCCGCATGATTGGCGAGATGGAGCGTCTCCCCCAAAGTGTACAGAAGAGATTGTCTGAGTGCATCGAGCGTACTAGTGTGAATACCGGTATGACGATGATTGTTGCACTAAGTTATAGTAGCCGTTGGGAGTTGACAAGAGCAGCTCGCTCACTTGCCGAGGACGTGAAGGAAGGTCGCCTATCATCTGAGGATATCAACGAGGAGATGATAAGTTCTCGCTTGACAACCAACTTCATGCCCGACCCCGACCTGCTGATACGTACTGGCGGTGAGCTACGTATAAGCAACTATCTGCTTTGGCAATGCGCATACTCAGAATTCTACTTTACCGACGAGTTTTGGCCCGATTTTAATGAGGAATCGTTGCGCAAGGCAATAGCTGACTATCAGCAACGTCAGCGCCGTTATGGAAAAACAGGAGATCAAGTATCAGATGAAGAATAATATATACATTATTTTATATGTAATCATGTTGTGTCTAGCAGCTCTACCTGCTAAGGCGCAATATACCAAACGTGACACCGCGGTGGTCATTGACTATAGCCGTACTCCTAGAGAGGTGGTGGTCAAGAATATCGCGGTAGAGGGCATACCCAACTATGATGTGGATATGCTGGCACGTCTCTCTGGCATCAGTGTCGGAGACCACATTACTGTGCCTGGCGAAGAGATTACTCAAGCCATCAAGCGTTATTGGAAGAATGGCTTGTTCTCAAACGTAGCCATCAATGTTGACTCTATCATCAACGACTCAGTGTACTTGCACGTACACTTGTCTCCTCGTCCACGTATCTCGAAAATCAACTATAATGGTGTTCGTAAGTCGGAGAAGGATGATTTGAAGGACAAACTTGGCTTATCGGAAGAAAGTCAGCTTACACCAAACACCATCAGAAATGCGAAAATCCTGGGTAAGCGCTACTTTGAGGACAAGGGCTTTAAAAATGCTGAGATAGAAATACTTCAGCACGATGACCCATCTGCTCCTGACAAGGTTGTCGTTGATGTAAACGTGAAGAAGAATGGCAAGATTCTTATCAATAACATCAATCTTTACGGCAATACCATCATCCCAGAGAAGAAGTTGAAGGGTACACTCTTCACCAAGGGTGTGTTGAAGACCATTCGTGAGAAGAAGGGTATCAACAACTGGTTCCGTAGCCATAAGTTTGTAGATAGCAAGTACAAGGAGGCTAAGGAAAACCTTCAGAACTACTATGCCGAATTGGGTTATAGAGATGCTATCATCGTGGCTGATACCGTGAAGAATATCGATGAGAAGCATGTAGACATCAATATGTATGTTGAGGAAGGTAACAAGTATTACATCCGCAATATCGAGTGGGTGGGTAATACCGTTTACAAAACGGATTATCTTGCGGCCGTACTTGACATGAAGAAGGGTGATGTTTACAACCAGAAACTCATTGGTGACCGTATTTCTACTGATGAATTCTCCATCGGTAACCTATATTATAATAATGGTTATGTCTTCTATCAGTTAGACCCCGTCGAGGTGAATATAGTGGGAGATAGCGTAGACTTGGAAATGCGTATCTCAGAAGGTCCTCAGGCAAAGATTAGCCGAGTGAAGATTACTGGTAACGACCGTGTATACGAGCATGTTGTGCGTCGTGAATTGAGAAACAAGCCAGGTGACCTCTTCTCAAAGGCTGCTCTTGAGCGTTCTTATCGTGAAATTGCTAATATGGGTCATTTCAACCCTGAGAATATCGTGCCAGATATTCAGCCAGATGCCAACAATGGTACTGTGGATATTGCATGGGGATTGGAGCCAAAGAGCAATGACCAGGTGGAGTTCTCACTAGGTTATGGACAAACTGGTGTAATTGGTAAGATTGGTTTGAAGTTCTCTAACTTCTGCTTGGCTAACCTCTTCAAGAATGGTGGTTTGCGCCGTGGTATTATGCCTCAGGGTAATGGCGAGACATTTAGTATCAGTGGTCAAACCAATGGTACATACTATCAGCAATACAGCATTCAGTATGTCAATCCATGGTTTGGTGGCAAGCGTCCCAATGCCTTGTCATTTGGCGCCTTCTATAGCAAGCAAACAGACGTGAGCGACCGTTATTATAATTCTGCTTACTACGACAACTATTACAACAATTATTACAATAGTTTGTACGGTTATGGCTATGGCTATGGTTATGGTTATGGAAGCAATTATGAGAATTTCTATGACCCAGACAAGTCTCAGCAAATCTTTGGTGTCTCTTTGGGTTGGGGTAAGCGTTTGCGCTGGCCAGACGACTATTTCCAGTTGAATGCCGAACTTGCATACACAAGATATATGATGAAGGACTGGAATTACTTCTCATTGATGACAAATGGTAATTGCAACAACTTCGCATTGACCTTTGCATTGTCTCGTCATAGTCTTGACAATCAGATATTCCCTCGTAAGGGCTCAGAATTGTTGATGTCGGTTTCTCTTACTCCTCCATACTCTCTATGGGATGGCAAGGATTATGCTAATTTGGCCAATAATCCCAATAGTAGTTCTTACAACAGAGAATTGCAGGAGAAATATTCTTGGATTGAGTACCACAAGTGGAAGTTCAAGTTCCGCAACTTTACCGCACTTTCCAATCATGACAAGTGCTTCGTGCTTATGACACGTGCCGAAGTGGGTATGCTAGGTTCATACAACAAGCACAAACCCTCTCCCTTCGAGAACTATTACATGGGTGGTGATGGTACTTCTGGTTACTCTTCTATCTACTCTACCGAAACCATCGGTTTGCGTGGTTATGACAATGGTTCTATTACTCCTGGTGGTAATATGGGTTATGCATACACACGTTTCTCAGTGGAGCTACGTTATCCCTTCATGTTGGGAGCTAGTACCAACTTGTACGGCCTTGTTTTTGCCGAGGGTGGTAATTGTTGGAGTAGTATCAACAAGATAAATCCCTTCGATATGAAGAAATCAGTGGGTGTGGGTGCACGTATCTTCTTGCCCATGATTGGTTTGCTTGGTATTGACTGGGCTTATGGTTTTGATAAGGTTCAAGGTGTAAGTACATATAGTGGTAGTCATTTCCACTTCGTTCTTGGTCAGGAATTCTAATATAACCTAATACATATTAACCTATTGTGCAGAGTTTTTCATGAGAGTAACTCACGTACAATAATAAAAACACAGAGTATATGAAAAGATTATTTTTTGCAATCATCGCCCTATGTGCTTCTTTTATGCCTCTTAGTGCACAAAAGTTTGCTTTGGTAGATATGGAATACATTCTTAAGCATATCCCCGCTTACGAGCGTGCAGGAGAGCAGTTGAATCAGGTTTCCAAGAAGTGGCAAGCCGAGGTAGAAGTAATTCAAGCTGAGGCTCAGGATATGTACAAGAAGTACCAATCGGAGTCTATGTTCCTTTCCGATGAGCAGAAGGTAAAGAGCGAAGAAGCTATCATTGCCAAGGAAAAGGAAGCAAGTGAACTAAAGAAAAAGTATTTTGGTCCTGAGGGAGAACTCTTCAAGAAGCGTGAAAGCCTCATGGCTCCCATTCAGGATGAAATATACAATGCTATCAAGGATATCGCAGAACTAAAGGGCTATAGTCTAATTCTCGACCGTGCTTCTGATGCTGGTATTATCTTTGCTTCACCCAAAGTTGATATTTCTAACGAAGTTCTTGCTAAGTTAGGTTACAACTAATCAAATTCTAAACACGAAAATTAATAAAACAAATAAATACATTAAAGATTATGAAGAAGATTCTTTTGGCTATTCTAATGATAGCACCCCTTACCATTATGGCTCAGGCTAAGTTTGCTCACTACAATCTTGCTGACATCGTTCCCCACATGAAGGAGTATACTACTGCTCAGACAGAGCTTCAGGCTATGGAAAAGCAATACTCTGAGGATATTAAGTTGATGGAGGATGAGTATAAGAAGAAGTTGGCTGACCTTCAGAAGGAGTATAATAACCTATTGGAAAATGTACGCGCTCGTCGTGAGCAGGAGCTTAACGACCTTGGTCAACGTCTTCAGCAGAGCGTGCAAGATAGCCAGATGACACTAGAGAAGGCTTCTCAGGAGAAGATGGCTTTGATTTATCAGAAGGTAAATGCTGCTGTCAAGAAGTTGGCTGAGGCAGGTAACTATGTATATGTTGTTGATTTGAGCGTAGGTGCCATCTCATTTGTTAACCCAGCTATTAGCACCGATATTACTACTCAGATTCAGAAGGAACTAGGTATTACAGTATCAGCAACTACTACCACTGCTCCTACTACACCTGCTAAGTAATCGAAATTAAAGTTAAGCGATGAAGGTATTTAGTATTTCAGATTTAGCAAAAGCATTTTGCCTCACATGTATTTGTGCTTGTGGCTTTTCTGCTCAAGCTCAGACACAAGATACTCTGCAAGTAGATACCCTAAAAGCTCAGAAGGTTCAGCCTGCACCTGTATCACGCCCTAGACCTATGTCTTTCAGAATGGGTAGTATCAGGTCTAATGCAATTCTTTCTCAGATGCCACAATACAAGGCTATTCAGAATAATATGATAGCTTTGCGCGAGCAGTATGAAGCTGAGGCAAAGAAGAGCGAGAAGGATTTTCAGCGCAAGTTTGAAGAATTCATGCAGGGACAGAAGGATTTCCCAAAGACTATCCTTGAGAAGCGTCAAAATGAATTGGAGAGCATGCTTGAAACTAATGCTGCCTTTCGCATCAAGGTGCAAGCTCTTTTGGTAGAGGCAGAGAAGAGCATGCTTGCTGATGTCCAGGCAGAATTAGCTGATGCTATTGAAATAGCGGCTCAAGAACGCGGAGTGAGCATAGTTTTCGATTTGGATAATGGCAGCGTACCCTACGTGGTTAGCGGTCTTACTATCGACCTTACTCCTGTGGTTTTGAAAGTTTTGGGTATCGACTCATCGAACAATTAGAAAGTGATCAAACGTTCATGTCGCCAATAGGTATATTTGACAGTGGATATGGTGGATTGACTATACTTAGTAAGATTCGCCAACTGATGCCTCAGTATGACTATCTATATTTAGGCGACAATGCACGTACTCCTTATGGAACGCGCAGCTTTGAAGTAGTATATGAATTTACACTTCAGGCTGTGCGTCGCCTGTTTATGGAGGGATGTCCTTTAGTTGTACTTGCTTGCAATACAGCTTCAGCTAAGGCCCTAAGAAGTATTCAGCAAAACGACCTTCCTCAAATTGATCCTACGCGCCGTGTCTTAGGAGTAATTCGTCCTACTGCCGAGTGTATTGCTGATATCACTAAAACCAATCACGTAGGAATCTTTGCTACACCAGGTACCATTCGTTCAAAAACCTACGATTTAGAGATTGCTAAACTCCACCCCCACATTCATGTTACAGGTATCTCATGTCCCATGTGGGTACCTCTTGTTGAGAACAACGAAGCTCATATGCCAGGAGCAGATTATTTTGTTAAGCAGAAGATAGATGAAATGTTTTCCGCCGACCCACTGATAGACTCCGTTATACTAGGCTGTACTCATTATCCACTGCTTCAGGCTAAGATAGAGCAATTCATTCCCTCTGGTGTTACCATAATACCTCAAGGACAATATATAGCCACCAGCTTGCAAGACTATCTTATGCGTCACACAGATATGCAAGCACGCCTTTCACAAGGAGGGACATTGCGTATGCTCACTACTGAGCATCCCAATCAATTTAATGAATGTGCCTCCATCTTCCTTGACCATCCCGTTGATGCTCAAAGAATAGTATTGTAGGCATACTCTCCTATCTTTCCTCATAGCTCCCGTTCACCCCTCCATTTCATTTGGATCGACGTTGTCAGCGCAGTTTCTAACATCAATTTGTTTAAATTAATGCTGTCAGCAGAGTTTACAACTCCATTTCATTTAAATTGATGTTATCAGCAGAGTTTACAACTCCATTTTATTTAAATTGATGTTATCAGCAGAGTTTACAACTCCATTTTGCTTAAATTGATGCTGTCAAATGCATTTCTAGCATCATTTCATTTATTTTAGTGTTGTCAAACGTTTTTTCACCTCCATTTCATTTGAAACGATGTTATCAAACGCTTTTCTAAATCCATTTCGTTTGAATTGACGATGTCAAACGCTTTTCTAACTCCATTTCGATTTTTTTGTCCTATCAGACGTTTTTTTCCACCTTTATATTACAATATGTTATAGTTTTGGGCGGAATAATGCCCGAATAAACCTTTATGATAGTTTTTGCTATCTAAAACTTTCTTCGTTAATTATAATTTTGCTAAATTTGCACCGCCGAGCTACGCTGAAAGCTCCCATAGGGCATAGGTGGGCAAGGCACATATATACATAAAGGCGTATCTGTACGCTTTGGTTTTGACGTGTTAGAATCTCGCAAATTCAACTGCTTGTCAAAAACAAAGCAACGGGAACGTCTCATGAGGTGGTTATATACTGCCCTTATTGGCTATTGCATGCAATGGCCAATGTTGGCATATTATATACTCATCGGCGTGGGGCTTTCGGCGTTGCTCGTTTCGACAAGCAGGGCAATGCGAGAGCCTTAACACGTGGAACGAGCATCAGACTGGCTCCACGTTTTTTGTGTAGATATGTATCAACCAAGAAAAAAGTTTTTCAATAATCTAGGAGCCTGATTTTAAAACAAGTGGGTTGATGGAGGCCCTAGTGATTATGAAAAAGAGTAAGAGAATGTTGCTAATCACAGCCATGTTACTTGGCTGTTTGGCACAAGCCTTCGCCGGAAATGTAAATCTCGGAGGTTGGGAATCTACTAACCATGATGACGGTAGTACAGATTCTCACACTGTAACGTTTACTGGAACTAAGTTGCAGTTTAATTGGTTTGTTGATAGTGAAGAGAACTATGACAAGCTTATCGTAAAATTGAATGGTGTCACCATTGTAGAAGCAAGTGGTAGCCAGCTGAGCGGCACCTACACAAATGAGAATCTAAGCTCGAGTACACACACACTAGAATTCTTTTACACAAAGGATGGTAGTTCAAATTCTGGTACTGACCAAGCTATTATCACTGATATAATAGTATATTCTTTAGAAACATTTTCTCAAGATGGCTTAGAATATTTATCTGAGAATGACAATTCGCTTATCGTAACTAGTTGTTCTTTATCAGAGGGAAATTTGACTATCCCTTCTACAGTAACCTTCAAAGGAGTGACTTATAATGTGGTTGCAATAGGTGATGGCGCTTTCCGTAATTGTACCAATTTGAGTTCAATCACTTTACCTGCAAGTATTACTAGAATTGGCAATAATGCCTTTGCTGGTTGTACTGGTAAATTAACCGTAAATTGTAATATTCCAGATGCATCTAATGGTATAGGTGTATTTAATGGTAGTAATTTCACAAAGGTTATTGTTGGTCAGTCTGTAGAATCAATTGGAACCTATGCATTCTACAACATGTCATCATTACAAGAGGTTGTTTTGCCAGAAAACCTAAAGCATATTGGCGCATATGCTTTTGCGTCTTGTTCATCATTAAAGATGACCTTACCAGCATCAATAGAAACAATTGGCAACTATGCTTTTCAGAATAGCACTATCAGTTTTTCTGCAACAGACCCCAATTGGTTTACTAATAATGCAGAGAGTAGTGCATTTAGCAATGCGAATGCCATTATTGTTCCTGATGATGCTTATGATGCATATATTGCATCAGCTAACTGGACTAAATATGGTTCTAATATTCATCGTGAATCAGAAATGCACAGATACGAATATATAGATGATAATGGTGTAACATGGAAATATCGCTATGTATATGCAACCAATTCGCTTAGTATCATTAGTGCAACAGGGTATACTACAAGTCTTGTGTTTCCCGAAACCCTGCCTTGCGGTGAAGATAGTTTGTCAATAGGTGGAGTAGAATTTGGTATATATGATAATGCTAATATAACCTCAATAGACTTATCTGCTACATCTATTAAGAATATTGAGCATGTAATGTATGGAGGAGATTATGTTGAGGATTATGTCGAAGGAGTTTCCACTATTTACTTTAGCAATTGTCCTTCATTGCAGAGTGTGTTCTTTCCATCCTCTCTTGAAAATATCGGCTTTCGAGCATTTTACAATTGCCCTAGCTTAAAAACAATAAATTGGAGCGAGCTTACATCGTTAAGGACTATTGGTGCGGAAGCATTTGCACAATATTCTGAAGATTATTGTCCAATTACAAATATTGATCTCTCTGCCACAAAAGTTGAAACGATTGGCAATAGTGCATTTAAAAACATGAGGGCATTAAATAATATTAAATTTCCTGCAACTCTGAAAAGTATTGGAGAATATGCTTTCTATTATTGTCACAATCTTGATTCCTTAGACTTATCTAATACCCAAGTTGCAGAACTTGGCACTCAATCATTTTGGTACTGTAACAATTTAAGATCAGTTAGTTTGCCTGCGTCCCTAAAAAAAATTGGTTCTTATGCTTTTTATAATTGTCATTTATATAGTATTAATTTGTCAAATGTTGAAACTATTGGAGATAATGCTTTTGAGAGTTGTAACCTATATGATATAGACTTGTCTTCAGCAAAGACAATAGGCTCAAAAGCATTTACACATAATGCGACTGTAACAATAGATTCATCTACTCCTGCCGCTATAACAGCAAATTCATTTACCCAAGACACTCGATTCATTGTACCCTCCAATGCTTACGATGATTTTTGTACTGCATCTATCTGGAGAAATTGGGCGAATAATATCAGTATGTATAACGTAGGCGATGATGACGTAAAGTGGATATACCGTTACTTGAGTGGAACAAATAGCATGAGTATAACATCGGCATCTGGATATGGCAAGAATCTGGTGATACCAAGTTTTTTCTCACACAATGGTTCTGATGTGCCGGTGACACAATTGGAGTGTTCTTTCTCTGGTGATAGTATAATGTCTGTTACACTACCATCAAATCTGAAATCAATACCCAGTTATGCGTTCGAGAATTGTTATTCTCTATCAACTATTGACATTCCAAACACAGTAACAAAGATTGGGACACGAGCGTTCGCAGAAACAAAAATTCGAGTTATGACTATTCCTGAGAGCGTTGATACTATAAGTGGCGGAGCATTTCCTTCATCAATGCGAAAGTTGGTATGTGAAGGTCCAACTCCTCCTGAACTTTCAGACTTAGGTAATATTTTTATTGTTTATGTACCCATGGGTTGTCGAAACAATTATATTTCAGTTTATCCATGGTCTTCAAATCGTGTGATTGTGGATGGTAGTGGTGTGACTGTCAATGTGAATGCAACACCTGGTATGATGGGAGAAGAAATTCTGAAGCATACTAGCTATTTGGCAGATGTAAACTTTTTGATTTTAAGTGGAAAAGTAGATAACACTGATATTGACAACCTCAAGAACAGTATGCCCAACCTATTGACGATTGATATGCATGATTTGGACCTTGAAACCATTCCATCATCTTTGTTTGAAAATAGAAGGGCTTTGTTAGAGGTTATACTTCCCAAGAATGCTAAAACCATAGGCAATGGTGCATTCGCGAACTGTATAAATCTTGATAGTATTGCACTGCCAGAAGGTTTGTTGCGTTTGGAGGATGGATATTATGATAACTATAGTAGTAACAACAATCTAGGTTGTTTCGAAAATTGTAATACTCTAGTATCTGTTACTTTCCCTTCTACTTTAACAGATATCGGTGAATGTGCTTTCAAGGGTTGCTCCTCTTTGAGAACTATTACAATGGGAGATGGCTTAGTTAAAATTGGAGAAGGTGCTTTTGCCAATTGTTATTCTCTTGAAAATGTTGTTCTTGGCCTTAACACAGAGAGTATTGGCAGAGAAGCATTCATTAACTGTTCTCGACTAAACAATGTAGAGTTCAATTCCAATCTCAAACGTATAGAGAATCGAGCTTTTGCTTATAATAATTCATTAAGAAATTTAAATTTTCCACAGAGTCTTGAAAGTATTTCTGCCGGAGCGTTTTATTCTTGTAATGGATTAGAAACTATAATATTTGCAGATGGCGTATCTTCAATTGGTTATGAGTATGAGAGCAACAATGACGATTATTATGATTCCTATTCCTCTGATTACATAGGAGCCTTCCAGCATTGTTATAATTTGAAACAGGTTAAATTACCTAAGAGTTTAAGAAATATTTATCAATATACATTTTCTGGTTGTTCTAATCTTACCCAGATTACAATTCCTGAGGGCGTTACATATATCGGTAAAGATGCCTTTAGTGGTTGTTCAAGTCTGGTCAAAGTGGATCTTCCCAGCACATTGCTAAGATGTAGCAAATCTCCTTTCAAAAATTGCTCTAAACTCGCTGAGGTAAATTGTATGTCATTAATTCCACCAACTCTTGCAGATGGCTTGTTGACATTAGATGATATGGGTATGGCAATACGAAGAATCTTAAATGTGCCAGAATGGACTGTAAACCGTTACAAACTAACTAGTGGTTGGGCTGCTTTCTCTCAGATTCTACCTATCCCTGATGTTTATCCAAATTCTATTAATATTGTAGGTAATGCAGTGCTGGTAATGCCCGATTCGTTATTGCCTGCAAATTACAAGCCTGATATGAATATTACTAGTTATCGTGATTATAGTTATGAATACGCCTATGATCATTATAATGCTTCGTCTTTACACTTACGTGGTAAAGGAACATTATCTTTGGATAACTTTAATCTTCAGCATGGTGTAGACATGGGAGGTGGAATGGCTTATTCTCAATTGTTGAACGATGCAACGATGACTGCAGATAGCGTACGTGTAGCTATGTCACTATCGAATTATAATTATGACGGAAATCGCAGTCAATGGTACTTTTTAAGTTTTCCATTCGACGTAAAGATTTCAGATATTGCAACTAATAGTGATTGGGTAGTACGCAGATATGATAGTAAGGCACGCGCAAATGGTAATTATAGTAGCACTTGGGTGACAGTACCCTATAATGGCACATTGTATGCAGGTCAAGGCTATATTTGGAGTAGCTCCGGCGGTAATTTTACAATACCAGCAGTAGACAACGCAAAAAAGAATAATATCTTTGCAAATACTACTCGCACAATTGCGTTACAGAAGTATCCTGCTGAGTTCTTGGCGAATAGCGGTTGGAATTTGATAGGTAATCCATTTCCATGTTATTACGATAGTCGTTATATGGACTTTACTGCTCCTATTACTGTATGGGATATGTACAATAATACATATTCAGCATATTCTCCAGTAGATGATGATTATGTATTTAAACCATTTGAGGCATTCTTCGTACAATGTCCATCAAGTGTAGACTCTATTGCATTTGATCCTGCCGGACGTCAGTTGACCGCTGTTGCTAGTTCTGCAAATAATGCACGAATGCAATCTGATAACTCAGAACGCATGGTATTCAATTTGCTATTGAGCAATGATCAGTTTACTGACCGTACACGTATCGTACTAAACGATGCTGCAAAGATGGATTATGAAACTATTTGTGATGCAGCTAAGTTTATGAGTACAAATGGAGCTACCCCTCAATTGTATACTATATATAATAATGAGAAGTATGCTATCAATGAGCGTCCTATCAGCAATGGTGTAGTAGGCTTGGGTATGTATGCCGGTAGCGCAGGTTCATATACTATTAGTCTGAAGGATGTATGCGAACAAACGGTAATTTTGGTTGACCTTAATACAGGAACACAGACAGACCTTACAAAGGAAAGCTATACATTCGATACAGAAGTTGGTGAAAACAATAACTTTGAGGTCCGTATATACACTGATATGGAGGCTACGGCAATTGAAGACATTGATGCTAGCAAGTTGGCAGAGATTACAGCTAATAATGGCGTAATAGCAATAGACAATAGACAAGATGCAAAGGTTACTATTTACAATGTAGCTGGTCAATTGATTGCAAGCAAGTATGGCAAGTCAATGAGAATTGATGTAGAACCAGGTTTGTATATTGTAGAGATTAATGGCAAATCTCAAAAGGTTCATGTTGTTAAGTAATCATACAATAACAATAGTTTTATGAGAAGATATATTAGTATTTGTTTCCTATGGGCAATTTCCATTGCCCTATGGGGACAATCCAATGGAGGATATGGCGGTGATTATGACCCAGCCAACCCCGAAAATCCTAAGGAGCCTTCGGTCACTATGAAATATCATTTCAAAGTGACTGCAGGAAAAGGTGGTTCAGCCAATATTGAATCTTCAGCAAGAGAATTCACTGCAGGAACTAGCGTTTATTTATATGCTTCTCCTAATAGTGGATACAAATTCAAGTATTGGTTGCAGGGAGACAATATAGTTTCTACATCACAATGGTATTATTATACTATGCCTGCAAAGGATGTGGAACTACAGGCCGTGTTTACATTCGAGCCAGATGTCCCTGCTAATCCTGATGTTATTCCATTGGCATATAAAGTAACAGCCGAGGCAACTAAAGGTGGCGATGTGTGGTATAGTAGCGAGAAAATCAAAGCTGGCACATCCACTTATGTTAGTGCCTATGCCTATTTTGGTTATAAATTCGTGGGTTGGGTATTGGATGACATAACAGTATCAAAAGACTCTTATTACTATTTTGAAATGGAACCCCGTAATATGCATTTCAAAGCTCTATTCGAGTACGACCCAATATCTCCAAGTAACCCAGATAATAATCCTTACGATGGTGACACTTACACATTGGTATATATGATAGATGACCAGGAGTGTCGTATTGAGCGACTAGCAGAAGGGGCGACAATCACTACGATACCTACCCCAAAGAAAAACGGATACACATTTAGTGGTTGGAAGGATGTTCCGACAACAATGCCTAATCACGATCTTATAATCAAGGGAGAATTTGTACCTAATAAGTATAAAATGACATACATATTAGATGGCGAAGTACTCTACACAGATTCTGTAACCTATGGTTCTAAGGTAATTGCTATAGATGTACCCCGAAAGGATGGTTATACATTTAGTGGATGGAAAGATATTCCTGAAACAATGCCAGCCAATGATATTACTGTTCAAGGTGAATATATAGTTATATTAGGAGATGTGAATAGAAGTGGCGTAGTGGATATCGCGGATGCTATCGGACTAGTTAACTACATTCTAGGCAAGTCAACATTTATCATCAATGAAGAAGCTGCTGATGTAAACCAAGATGGCACAGTGAATATAGCTGATGCTATTTCTATCGTGAATAACATATTAAATCAAAATTAAATTATGATACAAATGAAAAGATTACTAGCTTTGATGTTTTTCACCATAGTTGTGGTGGGGGCATCTTGGGCAGACAACCTGAATGTTAATCATGTAACCCTCGAAAATTATCGAACTGAAATCAAAATCAACTATCAGTTTGATGTAGAAAATCAATATAGTGGTTACCAAATGGTATTGGAACTTCCCGAAGGGGTAAGTACAATAAAAGACGATAGTGGTTCTCCATTATTTACTCAGGGAGATTGCTACGATGATTCATATACCTTGTCTAGCAATTATTTAGATGGAACTGATCGCTTTGTTGCTTTGTCTTTGAGTTCAAATCCAATGAAGGGTACAGATGGTTTATTGCTTTCTATTCCTATTGTTTGTGACAAGGGACTAGAGATAGGTACAATCCTTCAAGCAAAACTTTCTGGAATTGTTTTTGGTAAGACAGATGGACAAACAACGGTGACTATGCCAGAAGTAAACTTCACCATTACTGTTGGTAATCCTTGGATTACATTAGATGAGAATTCAACAATATTACCTGCAACAACAGATGAAGAGGTGGATATACTAGTTAAACGTACTATTCCTGCAAATCAATGGAATACAATCTGCTTGCCTTTTGCTATGACAGAGGAGCAGGTAAAAAAGTCGTTTGGTGAGGATGTGCAGTTAGCGGAATTCTTGGAATATGAGGCAAACGATGACCTCACAGAAATAGTAGTAATCTTCGAATCTGCTTTATTAAGCGAGGACGGCTTAATGGCGAACTATCCATATATTATCAAGACAAGTCAGGATATTAGCGAATTTTTAGTTACCTCGATTCTTGAAACCAACGAAGATGACGCGTTTGTTGAGTTCACTAACGGAAGGACAGGTTCACGTAAAGAAGTATATGGCACCTTCTATGGTACTTTGAGGGCAGGCGGTACCATTGAAAGAAATCAGCTATTCCTTAATTCTGGAAAGTTCTACTATTCTGTAGGAAATAACAAAATCAAAGCTTTTAGAGGATATTTTGAATTTGTAGATGTCTTGTCTTCACAAGAACAAGCCTCAAATATCAGAATTCGAATTAACGGTGAACATACAACTGGTATAGAACTAACTAACGACGATATTATAAATGGTATAATTTATGATATACAAGGTCGCCAAGTAAGGTCAGCGAATAAAGGTGTTTATATAAATAATGGAAAAAAAATAATAATTAAATAAAATTGAATTATGAAAAAATACATTAAGCCCCAAACAGAGATTATCGAAGTATCTACAACATCTTCAATCCTAGCCGGTAGTGTTACCGGTGGAGATATTTACGATATAGGATATGGAGGAACAGATAACGAAGGTTCCCTAGATCCACAGAGCAGACGTAATATTAACGTTTGGGGAAGATGGTAAGACCTGATGCTTGCTTTTAGAAGTTTATAATTTAACAGTTGTAGTAATGTTGTCCTATTCTTTAATAATAGAATAAACACATACTACAACTGTTATTCTTGTAGCTTAGGAATAAGAATGTCAAAAGTTCTAAGGTAAGCATGTCTTCAAGGATAAAGATACGGCGTATCTGAGTGTTAGTTGAACCAAGGGCCGAGAGAGTTTGTAAATTGTCTTCCTTTTCAATCATGAGCATGCCGAGGCTGCCTTTGATATTGAGACAGGCAACAAATAGAATTGGCATTTTTTCAGTTTGGGAAACGCCGGAAAATTTTGGAAATGTCTTTTCCTGAAAAAATAGGCTTCGCAAGTTTGAAAAATGGAATTTCTGACGAGAAAGTGGCTTTGCAAATCTAAAAAATGGAATTTCTGGCGGAAAAGTGGCTTTGCAAATTTGAAAAATGGAATTTCCGCTCAGAAATTACGTTTTGCAAATGTGGAGCACGTATTTTCTGGTAGAAATACTCTTTATGAACTTGTGAGCTACTCTCCCTACCCTTAGTACTCCATGCGCACTTGGATGGAGATATCGTTTTTATTTGGGGAAAGGATTTCCTGAAGACCAGAGGAGATAGTTTGACTGTCTAGCATGTGGGTAAGACTATACTTGGCTTCTATTGTCCAATGAGAATTGGGAAGAGTGTAGCTCAGGCTAGTGGCTATGCGCAAGCCATGCCCGTAGTAGGAATATGAGGCACTACTATTCCAAAGTGATGGTTCGTAGATGTAGACTCTGGTAAGATAGTCGGGAGCATTGAAATATGCTCCCATAAGGCTGAGACGGAGAGCTCTGTTGTGAAGCATAGATGCTTGTGCCAACTGACTAAGCGCAAAACCTGGGGATGTGCTTGTAGCAAGATGAGCAGAGGCTGTACTTTGCAGTTTACAGTTACTGATGCCTGTATATGTCCATTGCGCCTTGATGCGATGTAGTGGTAGGATTGCATCATTGGCTGCCTTGCGCTTCATCTGATAGCGGAGGGAGAGGAGATGAGAGTGTTGCATCTGAAATTTGCCCTCGAGCATAAATTCCTGACCGCTACTGGATGCTGTCATACCATACCTTGGCCAATAGTCCGAAAAGAAATCCACATAGGATATGATGCTTACCCTATCCCATGGTTTGGCTTCCATGCGCAGCATTACACCCTGCTCATTCTGAGTATTTGCGTTTTCGCTGATAGCTGCTGCTTGGAAGGAATAGAAGCGATGACTATAATAGCGGCCTAGGAGTCCTAGTTTCAGGTTCCTGTTCATGGTCCAATGTACTCGTCCAAGAGCGGCAATACCTCCGTGATTGGTGCTATAGGCTATTTCACCCAACGCTGTCCACTTGTAATAACTATAGCCTCCATGCACACCGAATACGCCAAAGTTCTGACCTTGGGGATACCACTTGCGATATAGTTCTGAGCCAGGATTGAGAGAACGATTGAAATGTTGCCAATAGCCAGTTGCTCCTAGCTGGAAATGAGCTATGTTGGCTTGCACGTGAGCACCTAGCAGAAGTGCATTAGTATTATGCTTCTTGGACATCTCTAATGCCGTGCGATGATAACCATTTTCTAGGATAGTTTGCACCTGTCCATGAGAATTCAAAGTGGCATCTATCTGACGAGAAGATACAAACAGGGTGCCATTGAGCGAGAATCCCCTGCGCGCCTTTGTTTCAGCAGGAGTAGCAAGCGTGATAGCTACACCACGAAGGAAACCACCTTCGGCAACTCCTGTCATGGGACGCACTCCCTGACTGGTACCACTCATGAGATTACTCTTGCTAGTGTAGGTTCCCCTACTCATAACCAGTCCTTCACCCCAACCTGCACGATAGTCTCCAATAATGACACTCTGCAGAATGCCTCTGTTGCGAATCATGGCATATCCGCCATAACTATCATAGAACCGTTCGCCAGGGTCTTTCTTGGCATGCACACCAGCTAGTACATGGTCGCTCTCCATAGCCCATCGCACACGGTGGTATAGAGGTGTGCCGCAATATGCACCATTGAGATAACCCTTGCGATAATACAGGGGAATATCCATTCTAGTATCTACAGAATTCTTGATATTGTCAAACCATCTGGATTTCTTATCCCAAATGTCCCTCTTTGCATTGGGGTCTTTGACGTGAAAAAACAGAGGTAGAACTCGCCTGGTTTCATTATCCAATTCGGGTATCAGAGCCAGTTCACCCAAAGATTTCATTGGTCCGTCCAAATGTACATAAGCCTGTATGGCCTCTATCTGAGCAGGAGTAAGGAAGGGGAGCAAACCCATCTCTTGTGGCGAAGCAGTATTGATATCCAGAGGATGGGAGTGTAGCCATTCTAGCTGTTCGATGTATTCCGACCAAGCCTCCTCGCTCATGCTCTCTTGGTCATAGGAAAGTGATTGAACGAAATCATCCCACGACATATCTGTATACGTCATGGGATGAACATCTATGACAGTGCCCGGAACGGGACTCGAACCCGTACGACCGCAATGGTCAAGGGATTTTAAGTCCCTCGTGTCTACCAATTCCACCATCTGGGCGCCGTTTATAAGCGCATGGCATGGTGCCATAGCGAGTGCAAAGATAAGAAGAATTAATGAAATGCGTGTAGTATTTGCGAAAAAATGTTTCACAATGGTAAGCATTTTTATTGGTTCTGTCTTATTCGGGTGAGTTCCTGAAGGTATTATCGAGTTTAACGCTCAACTAGTATTTCCCTTGACTAGTGCTCAATTTTAGCCCTAGATTTATGATTTATTACCGCAACAAAGGTATAAATTAAAATGGCGGAGGTGAGAAAAGAATGTTAATAAATGTTAAGCAATTAGAAATTTACCAGTTTACTGGCGCTGATTTAAAATTTTATGCTTAAATTTGTGCACAAAAGTATAAAGAGGAAGATACATTCCTTTTCTAACCAAAGCATATGGGTACATTATTTTTGGTGCCTACACCAGTGGGCAACCTAGAAGATATAACAGCAAGAGCGCTCAGAGTATTGCGCGAATGTGACTTGATATTGGCCGAAGACACACGCACTAGTGGCAATCTGCTTCGCCATTTTGAGATACAGAAACCGATGCTCTCCTACCATAAGTTTAACGAGCATCAGACGGTGTGCAAAGTGGTTGAACGCCTGAAGGGTGGAGAAAATATTGCCGTAGTGAGTGATGCAGGTACACCAGGAATCAGCGACCCTGGCTTTCTAGTTGCACGCGAGGCAGCAAAGTCGGGCATAGAGGTAATCACACTGCCTGGAGCCACAGCCTTTGTCCCAGCATTGGTGAGCAGCGGTTTGCCATGCGATAGATTTTGCTTTGAGGGATTTCTGCCTCAGAAGAAAGGTCGTCAGACTCGTCTAGAAGCCTTGAGAGCAGAGGAGCGCACGATGATATTCTATGAAAGTCCACACCGAGTGGTTAAGGCATTGCAACAGTTTGCCGAAGTCTTTGGCGAAGACCGTCAGTGCAGTGCTTGTCGCGAAATAAGCAAACTTCACGAAGAAAGTGTTCGCGGAACGATAGCAGAAGTGCTAGCTCATTTCATGGAAACCGAACCCAGAGGCGAATTTGTCATCGTGGTAGCAGGTAGAGATGAAGCTGCCGCTAAACAAGAAACCTCTCAAGAAGAACAAAAGACCCAGGAACCAGAAAAGAAACATTTCAGTAAGTATAGAAACAAGCAATTGGCTTAGAATTAAAACGAAGATTTATGAAGAAAATAGGTATAATAGTAGCAGGTTTGCTATTGATGGCTTCATGCCAGAATACAGGTGAAACAAGTAATAAGTGGCAAGAGCAGTTGGACTCGTTGCAGACCATCGTTGACAATAAGGATGCTGAGTTGAACGACATCGTGGAGACAATGACCGAGGTGCAGACAGGCATACGCCGTATTGCTGAGGCTGAAGGCCGAGTAACTGTGGCTGATGGCGGAAAGGAGAGTGCTTCTTCTCGTGCCATTATCATTGACAATCTAGAATACATCCGCGAGGCTATGCAACAGAACCGCGAATTGGTTGCTCAGTTGAGAGAGAAACTAAACGCTAGCCGTTTCAAGAGCGACAAATTGAAAAATCTTGTTGACGGATTGCAGACACAGGTGGAGACACAGAGCTTGCGCATTCAGGAATTGGAGGCATCTATTGCAGAAAAGGATTCTACCATTCTATCACAGTCGCACAAAATAGACTCTTTGTCAAGAAGCGCTAGCAATCTCACCGAAGTGAGTAAGACACAAGCAAGCACCGTGGCTCGTCAGGACAAGCAATTGCACAAGGCTTGGTTTGTATATGGCACTAAGCCAGAGCTGAAGGAACAAGGAATATTGAAGAATGGCAAGGTATTGCAGGATGGCGACTTCAACAAGGACTACCTCACCGAGATAGACATCCGTACCTTTAAGGAACTTAAGACATACAGCAAGTCTGCATCATTGCAAACCACTCATCCCAAGGATAGCTACACTCTGACAAAGGATGCCAATGGCCAGTATGAATTGCGTATCACTAATTCAGAGCACTTCTGGAGTGTGAGCAAGTACTTAGTGATTTTGGTTAAGTAAAAACCACACATGAAGACAACAAGAAGTAAATATTATAATGCATCACGCTCTAGCCTACCCTTCGAGGATGGCATGGGTAAGGTGGCTCATAGCGATATCGTTGGCGAAACTGAGGAAACTGCTATCCTTGTGGGTATCATCACACCTCAGCAGAACGAGCGCAAGACCAACGAATATCTAGATGAGCTAGAATTCCTTGCCGAAACGGCTGGAGCACGTACAGTAAAGCGTTTCACTCAGCGACTGAATGGCCCTTCTAGTGTAACATATCTGGGTATAGGTAAGTTGCAGGAGATTCGCCAATGGATTGAAGCAGAAGAGGATGCCGAGCGATATGTGTCGATGGTGATTTTCGATGACGAATTGTCGGCAAAGCAGTTGCGCAACATAGAAAAGGAACTGAAAGTCAAGGTGCTAGACCGAACATCACTCATATTGGATATCTTTGCCATGCGAGCACAGACGGCTAACGCTAAGACTCAGGTAGAATTGGCTCAATACAGATATATGCTACCCCGATTGCAACGCCTATGGACTCACTTGGAGCGCCAAGGTGGTGGTTCTGGTAGCGGTGGCGGTAAGGGCTCCGTAGGCTTGCGTGGTCCTGGTGAAACTCAGTTGGAGATGGACCGCCGTATCATCCTTAATCGCATGTCATTGCTCAAACAACGCCTGGCAGAGATAGACAAACAAAAGACTACTCAGCGAAGCAATCGTGGCAGGATGATACGTGTAGCCCTAGTTGGATATACGAATGTGGGTAAATCAACGCTGATGAACCTACTCTCTAAGAGCGAAGTGTTTGCAGAGAATAAATTGTTTGCAACGCTTGACACTACTGTGCGCAAGGTAATTGTGGACAATCTACCCTTCCTTCTGTCAGACACCGTTGGATTTATTCGTAAGTTGCCTCACGATTTGGTAGACTCATTCAAGAGCACCTTGGATGAGGTTCGCGAGGCAGATATGCTATTGCACGTGGTTGACATCTCACATCCCGAGTTTGAAGACCAGATTAAGGTGGTGGAAAAGACATTGGCAGACCTAGGATGTGCAGAAAAACCATCTATGATTATATTTAACAAGGTGGATGCATATCGTTGGGTGGAGAAGGACGAAGACGACCTTACTCCTGCAACGAAGGAGAATGTATCCTTGGATGATTTGATTCACACATGGATGACACGCTTGTCTGGTGAATGTCTCTTCATCTCTGCTTTGGAAAAGACAGGATACGATACATTGCGCCAGGTGCTCTATAATAAGGTGCGCGAATTGCACGTGCAGAAGTATCCCTACAATGATTTCCTATTTGACCATTACGAGGAATAAAACATATTGATATGGCAAAAGTAAATAATGACACAGAGTCCTCTAAATCTAGAAAAACATTCTTGGAAGGTGGCACCATTACGTTTGACCATTTTGTACGTGGTCTACTTATAGCACTTGGTGTGGTCGGAGCGTATTACCTCTTCAATGCGCTTAGCGGAGTCCTGCTGCCATTCTTCATAGCATGGCTTTTGGCATATCTAATATATCCATTAGTGGTATTTCTCGAACAAAAATGTCACTTGCGTTATCGTTTGGTGAGCATCTTTATCACGGTACTAGCATTATCAGGTATTATCACGGCTTTGCTAGTGCTTACTCTGCCTCCTGCACTCCGTCAGATAGGAAGCCTCTCTGATGACTTGCTTCAGTATGCAACAACATATTTGGCTGGCACAGCAATACCCGAACAGATAGCTATATTGGTAAAAGACTTTGATAGCAACTCCGTGATTCGTTTGCTTCAAAACGAGAAAGTTGTGGATGCCGTACAAGTCACCCTGCATCAGTCATGGAATCTAGTTTCAGGAACTGTCAGCGTGGTATGGGGAATAGTTGGTCTAATGATGATGTTCTTGTACCTGATATTCATCTTACTTGACTATGAAAATGTCAACAAGAACTGGATTCTGATTGTTCCCAAGAAGTATCGCAAGTCAGCCATTTGTTTGGCCAATGACATCAAGAGAGAGATGAATGCCTATTTCCGCGGACAAGCCACCGTTGCCTTTCTTGTAGGTGTGCTCTTCAGCATAGGCTTTATCATCATCGACCTCCCATTGGCAATTGGATTGGGTATGTTTATCGGTTTGCTCAACATGGTTCCGTATGCTCAGGGTATAGGCTTTATTCCTACGGTTTTCCTAGCCCTACTGAAATCAAATGATACGGGCCAAAGTTTTTGGCTTATAGTAGTGATGGCGATAATAGTCTTTTTTGTTGTTCAGGCTATCCAAGACCTCTTCCTTGTACCCAAGATTATGGGTAAATCCATGGGACTTAAGCCTGCAATAATACTATTGTCACTCTCTGTGTGGGGAGCCTTGCTTGGTGCTGTAGGCTTAATAATAGCATTACCACTCACCACATTGAGTTGGACTTATTATCGACGCTTCATATTAAAAGAAAATATCCCCGAATAACGAATCATTAAACGAAAATAAATATATAAACCTAAATAATAATATCAACTATGGCACAAGTACCAGAGTTTAAGTACGCTCCTATGTTCCAGTTGGGCAAGGACGACACTGAGTATTATTTGCTGACTAGCGAGGGCGTTTCTGTCAGCGAGTTTGAGGGTCACAAGATTTTGAAGGTTACTCCCGAGGCTTTGACCCGTATGTCTAATCAGGCTTTCCGCGATGTTAGCTTCATGTTGCGTCGCTCACATAACGAGCAGGTGGCAAAGATTCTTCGCGACCCCGAGGCTAGCGAGAATGACAAGTATGTTGCTCTCACTTTCCTTCGCAATGCAGAAGTTGCTTGCAAGGGTCTTCTTCCTCTTTGCCAGGACACTGGTACTGCTATCATTCATGGTGAAAAGGGTCAGCAGGTATGGACAGGTTTCTGCGACGAAGAGGCTCTTTCTCTTGGTGTGTACAAGACTTATACCGAGTGCAACCTACGTTATAGCCAGAATGCTCCTCTTGACATGTACAACGAGGTTAACACCAAGTGCAACTTACCTGCTCAGATTGACATCGAGGCTACCGAGGGCATGGAGTATCATTTCTTGTGCGTGACAAAGGGTGGTGGTTCTGCCAACAAGACTTATCTATATCAGGAGACCAAGGCACGTATCCAAAACCCTGGCACATTGATTCCTTTCTTGGTAGAAAAGATGAAGAGCCTAGGTACTGCTGCTTGTCCTCCCTATCATATCGCTATCGTAATCGGTGGTACTAGTGCAGAGCGCAACCTTCTTACCGTTAAGCTAGCTTCTACTCACTACTACGACACTCTTCCCACTACTGGAGATGAAACTGGTCGTGCTTTCCGTGATGTAGAACTAGAGCAGCAGCTCCTTCAGGAGTGCTATAAGATTGGTCTTGGTGCACAGTTCGGTGGTAAGTATATGGCTCACGATGTTCGCGTCATCCGTCTACCTCGCCACGGTGCTAGCTGCCCCATTGGCCTAGGTGTAAGTTGTTCTGCCGACCGTAATATTAAGTGTAAAATCAATGAGCAGGGTATTTGGATTGAGAAGATGGACGACAAACCATACGAACTCATCCCCGAAGAGTTGCGCAACGCTGGCGAAGGCGATGTAGTTAAGGTTGACCTTAATCAGCCCATGGCAGATGTTTGCAAGCAGCTTTCTAACTACCCCATCGGTACACGTCTAAGCCTGAATGGTACAATCATCGTTGGTCGTGACATTGCTCACGCTAAGCTTAAGGCTCGTCTAGACGCAGGCGAGGGTATGCCTCAGTACATGAAGGACCACCCCGTATACTATGCAGGTCCCGCAAAGACTCCTGCAGGTATGGCATGTGGTTCAATGGGTCCCACCACAGCAGGTCGTATGGATCCATACGTATATGAGTTCCAGGACAACGGTGGTTCTATGATTATGCTTGCAAAGGGTAATCGTAGCGAGGATGTAACCCGTGCTTGTAAGGACCATGGAGGTTTCTATCTAGGTTCTATTGGTGGTCCTGCTGCTATCTTGGCACAGAATAACATCAAGTCAATCGAATGCGTAGAATATCCCGAGCTAGGCATGGAAGCAATTTGGAAGATTGAGGTAGAAGACTTCCCCGCATTCATCCTAGTTGATGACAAGGGCAATGATTTCTTCAAGCAGCTCAAGCCCTGCACCGGTTGCACCATCCTCTAATAATCAGGTAATCAACCTTACATAATAATTCCCTCGTAGCTATAGCTGCGAGGGAATTTTGTATCTATATCGTAATCATGATTTTATTTTCAAAAAACTCAAGTTAATATAACAAGACATAAATCATAACGACTCTTGGCAGAAGATGTTTTACCTCATCTGCCAAAATATAAAATGATAAGTTCCCCTTAATACCTGCAAGAAATAGGATGTTGGCAGGATGTGCTTAACCTACCAGCACACGGCGCTTGCCATCTTCTATCTCCTCGATGCGCACTTCGATAGTTTCCTCGGGCAAGAATTCTTCTATAAGCTCTGGCCACTCCATAAGGCATAGGTTGCCACTATAGGCATAATCTTCAAAACCGAGATCGAGCACCTCTGTGGAGCGCTTGATGCGATAAAAGTCGAAATGATAGATGCTACCCATATTGGAGTCATATTCATTGACAATGGCAAAGGTGGGACTGCTGACGGCATCCGTAACACCTAGTTCCTCGCAGATGGCCTTGATGAAGGTGGTCTTACCTGCTCCCATATTGCCGTAGAATGCAAATATGCGACGCTCACCTATGAGTGCAACAAATTCGCTTGCCGCACGCTTGATATCCTCTAGAGAGTGGATGATGATTTCGTTCATATTATCCTACCTTGGAGGGAGCAAAAAATGGTGCTATGAAGGAAAGTACCACATACCATAGGATGATGCCTGCAAAGCAACTCTCGGCCAAGAGGAAGCATGGAATGCATCCCAAGAGGAAGATGTACTTCACCTTGTTGTCTACCCATGAGAGGTTCTTAAACTTGAGTGCGAATAGGGGCAATTCTGCTACCAACAAGAAGCAGAATAGCAACATGAACAGGAAGAGGAACATGGCATTGAATCGGCCACTTACCAAGAATGCGTGCTGACCTACGATGAGACTTCCCCAGAAGAGTGCATTGGCTGGAGTGGGGAGACCAATGAAGGATGATGTCTGACGTGTGTCTATATTAAACTTGGCTAGGCGCAATGCTGAGAATGCAGCCATGATGAATGCTGTGTAAGGCATGAAAGCACGGATGGGCTCCATGAACATGGGATATTGCACCTCCTGGAAAAGGCTAAAGAGCATAGCGCTGGGTGCTACACCAAAGGTTACCACATCTGCCAATGAATCCAATTCCTTGCCAATGGGGGATGACACACCAAGTGCTCGCGCTACCATTCCATCAAAGAAGTCGAAAATGGCTCCTATTAGTATGAATACGATAGCCCAGAAATAATTGGCTGGCAGAGGGGTATGAAAAGCTGCACCTGTGGCAATGCATCCGCAAATGAGATTGCCACAAGTAATCATATTGGGAATATGCTTCTTCATGAAAGTCTAGCTATAATGGTTTCGTTGCCAGTGGTACGCTGACCTAATTCTACATTCACCTTGGTGCCTATGGGCAAATAAATGTCTACACGGCTACCAAACTTGATAAATCCCATGTGCTCGTCGATGAAGCACTCTTCACCCTCTTGCATATAGGTGACGATACGTCTAGCCATAGCACCTGCTACCTGACGAACGAGGATGTCGTGACCATTGGAGGTGGTAAACACTACTGTGCTGCGCTCGTTTTCTGTGCTAGACTTGGGAAGCCACGCTGCCTGATAACGTCCATCGTGATGGCGCACCATCTTGACCTTACCATCGCAAGGGGTCCAGTTGGCATGTACATTGAAAAGGCTCATGAAGATACTCACCATGAGACGACGGTCATGGAAATATTCATTTTCCTCAACCTCTTCAATCACCACCACCTTACCATCGGCAGGTGCGATGATTAGACCCTCAGTGTCATCATCTTCATAATGTCGTATGGGGCAACGGAAGAAATTTACCACCACGAGATAAATAACCGTTGTTACACCAGCGAACAAGTAAGCTACCATGGGGCAGAATGGCTTGATGAGATAATACACCAACACATTCAATGCTGCGTAAACAATGAATCCCCATATCAGTGTGGCGGTTCCTTCTCTGTGAAGGCGAATCTTCCTTAATTTTCTGAGTCTTTTGCCCATTTTTTTTAACAATTGATACGCAAAGATACAATTTAATTGTAATAATCGACCTTTTACCACTACTTTTTTCTTAAATAAGGGTGAAAAAAGAAAAGATTTATCCCTCCCTGTGCCACAAGAGAATAAAATGCTATAACTTTATGCCATAAAACAATGATAAAGGATTCCAGACAATGCTAGATTTTGTACATCTCCATGTTCACACGCAATATTCCTTGCTCGATGGGCAAGCCAGTATTTCGCGATTGGTAGACAAAGCTATTGCCGACGGTATGAGGGGAATGGCTGTTACTGACCATGGAAATATGTTTGGCATTAAGGATTTCTTTGACTATTGTGCCAAGGTCAACGGCAAGCGCAAAAAAGAGGGTTTGGAACCTTTCAAACCCATTTTTGGATGCGAAATGTATGTTGCAAGACGTGGAGATAAGACTTTAAAGGAAGGAAAGGTTGACCAGAGCGGTTGGCACTTGGTTGTCTTGGCCAAAAACGAGGTTGGATACAAGAACCTTATCAAGCTGGTGAGTCGCTCGTGGGTGGATGGTTATTACATGCGTCCTCGAACTGACTTCAACGACCTTGCTCAATACCACGAGGGATTGATTATCTCCTCGGCATGTCTTGGTGGAGAGGTTGCCAAGAAGATTATGTCGGGCAATATAGAAGAGGCCGAGAAGACAATACTCCGCTTCAAAGAGATTTGGGGTGATGACTATTACTTGGAAGTACAGCGCCACAGAGTAAAAGACCCTCGTCAGAGAGCCAATCGCGAGGTGTATGATGTACAGCAGAAGGTTAATCCCATCATCCTAGAACTGGCCGAGAAACTTGGTGTCAAGGTTATTGCCACCAACGATGTGCACTTTGTGGATGAGGACAATGCCGAGGCTCACGACCACCTGCTATGCCTTTCTACCAACAAGGATTTGAACGACCCCACACGAATGCTTTACACCAAGCAGGAGTGGTTCAAAACCCGAGAGGAAATGGCAGAAGTCTTTGCTGATATACCAGAGGCACTAACTAACACCGCCGAGATATTGGACAAGGTGGAAACCTACGACCTTGACTCCAACCCCATCATGCCCTTCTTCCCCATACCAGAAGAATTTGGTACTGAGGAGCAATGGCGTGAACGATATTCTACGGAAGACCTCTTCAAGGAGTTTACTTCCGACGAAAATGGCGAGAATATGATGCCACGCGAGGAGGGCGAGAAGAAGATAGCCAAACTGGGTGGCATAGACAAGTTGTATCGCATCAAATTTGAGGCTGACTATCTGGGACATCTTGCATACATCGGTGCCAAGAAGTTGTATGGCGAGGTATTGTCCAAGGAGGTGGACGATAGAATCAGATTTGAGTTGCACATCATGAAGACCATGGGTTTCCCTGGCTACTTCCTTATCGTGCAAGACTTTATCAATTCTGCCAGAAATGAACTAGGCGTATGGGTAGGTCCTGGTCGTGGTTCTGCGGCTGGTAGTGTGGTGGCATATTGCTTGGGTATCACACGCTTGGACCCCATGAAATATGACTTGCTTTTCGAGCGTTTCCTCAACCCCGACCGTATCTCATTGCCTGATATTGATACCGACTTTGACGATGATGGTAGAGGCAAGGTATTGCAATGGGTGATGGACAAGTATGGCAAGGAGAATTGCGCTCACATCATCACCTATTCTACTATGGCCACCAAGAATAGTATCAAGGACGTAGCAAGAATAGAAAAACTACCTCTAGAGAAAGCCAATGCCCTCTGTAAGGCAATACCAGATAGATTGAACCTTGATGGCAAGGACCTGAAGATGAACCTCACCAATGCCATCAAGTGTACGGTGGAGTTGCAACAAGCCGAGGCTAGTACCGACCCCGTGCTCTCCAATACAATCAAGTATGCACGAATGCTGGAGGGTAACATCAGAGGTACTGGTATACATGCCTGTGGTTTTATCATCTGTCGTGATGCTATATCTGAGCATGTACCCGTCAGCACCGCCGACGACCCTGACTTCCCTGGCGAAAAGACGGCCGTGACCCAATACGATGGTCATGTCATAGAATCCACGGGGTTGATTAAGATGGACTTCCTAGGTCTGAAAACTCTTTCGGAGATGAAGGAGGCTTGTCGCGTAATCAAGGAAGCTCACGGAATAGAGATTGACCCCGACAACTTGCCCATCGATGATGAACTGACCTATAAGCTATACCAAGAGGGTCGCACCATTGGTACCTTCCAGTTTGAATCTGCTGGTATGCAGAAGTACCTGAAGGAATTGCGTCCAACGGTGTTTGAAGACCTCATTGCCATGAATGCCCTCTATCGTCCAGGTCCCATGGATTACATCCCCTCGTTTATTGCGAGAAAGAATGGCTTGGAGGAAATCAAATACGACATCCCCATCATGGAGAAGTATTTGAAGGACACCTATGGCATTACCGTATACCAGGAGCAAGTGATGTTGCTCAGTCGTCTTTTGGCCGACTTTACTCGAGGCGAGAGTGATGCCTTGCGTAAGGCGATGGGTAAGAAGAAGAAGGATATCGTAGATGCCATGAAGCCCAAGTTTATCGAGGGTGGTGTGCGCAATGGTCATGACCCGAAGATATTGGAAAAGATATGGGGCGACTGGGAGAAGTTTGCTTCCTATGCCTTCAACAAGTCGCATGCCGCATGCTATTCATGGGTAGCATATCAGACGGCTTATCTAAAGGCTCATTACCCCGCGGAATTCATGGCTGCTCTACTGACACGCCGTAAGGATGATATCAAGGAAATAACCAAACTCCTAGACGAATGTAAGGCTCTGAAGATAGAAGTAATGGGACCTGATGTCAATGAATCGCATTGCAACTTTGGCGTAAATGCCAAATCGCAGATTCGCTTTGGTTTGATGGCTATCAAGGGACTTGGAGAATCAGCAGCTGAGGCTATCGTGCGAGAAAGAGAGAAGAATGGTCCATACAAGGACATCTTTGATTTTACACAACGAGTACCCATGTCTGCCGTCAAGAAGAGCGGTATGGAGTGCCTCGCACTTAGTGGTGCCTTCGATTCATTCAAAGACCAAATTCGCAGAGAACAATTCCTGGCTTTCAATGCCAAGGGAGAGGCTTTCGTTGACACTCTTACCAAGTATGGCAACAGTTACCAACAGAGCGTGAAAGAGGCCGAGTACTCTCTATTTGGCATGGACATGGTGGAGGTTAGTACTCCTCCTATTCCTGATGCTGAATCTTGGAGCACACTTGAGCGTCTGAACAAGGAGCGCGAACTGGTGGGTATCTACCTATCAGCTCATCCGCTTGATGAATATGCCGTAATCATTCGTGATGTGTGTACCATGCATGCAACGGACTTGGAAGACCCATCTCCTCTGGTTAATTGCGAATTTACTCTGGGTGGTATTGTCACCAATGTCAAGACGGGTATCAGCAAGCGAGGCTCTGGCTATGGCATTGTCACCATAGAGGATTATAGCGGACAGGGAGAAATAGCTCTATTTGGTCAGGATTGGCCAAGGTGGGGAGGATACATGATGGTTGGTAGCACATTGTACATCAGTGGTCGTGTGCAACCTGGTAGATATGACCCCACTCGAGTACAATTGTCCATCGGAGAGATACAATACCTCAGCGATGTCAAAGACGACTTGATTCAGAAGATTACCATTCACCTCAATGCCGACAAACTTTCGGAAGACATTGTTGCTTCTCTGAAGGAGGCCCTCGTGAAAGAAGAAGGCAAGGTGAACGTGGAATTTATCTTCCACAATAGCGAAGGACATTCGCTTTCGATGAAACCAAAAGACCTCAAAATCAAAGTTACTCGCTCACTATTGGATTACTTGCGAGAAACTGATGGTTTGGAGTATAACATAAATTAAACACTAACGAGAACACTTAAAAAGATTATTTATTCACACAATTAAAATTTTTCATTATGGCACAGGTAATTAACAGCGCAAATTTTGAAGAGTTGGTAGCTAGCGGTAAGCCCGTAGTATTGGATTTCTGGGCAACATGGTGTGGCCCTTGCAAGCGTGTGGCTCCATTGGTAGAGCAACTAGCTGAGGAGTATGCCGACCAGGCTATCATTGGCAAGTGCGATATCGAGGAAGATGAGGAACTTCCAATGCGTTTTGGCGTACGCAACATCCCCACTATCTTGTTCATCAAGAATGGCGAGGTCGTTGACAAGCAGGTTGGCGCATGCACTAAGGTTGCTTTGGAAGAGAAGCTAAAGAACATTCTTTAATATTTATAACGAAGCATTTATGAGCGAATTTAACGAAGAACTTCTCTTTGCAGAAGAAGACCGTCAGACGGTAGAATTCATCCAAGGTTATCTTCCACAAGAGGTAAAAGAGAAATTTACTGAGGACGACTTGTATTACTTCTTGGATGCTTTTGCTGAGTATTGCGAAACTTCTGGCTTGATGGACAATGAGGACGAAGAGGCCGAGATTGACATCGAAGAAGCAGCTGAGTTTATGGCAAAGCAAGCTAAGAAGGAGAAAATCGGAACCTTCGACGCAGAGGATATTCGTTGGATTGTAGATGGTCAGTTGGAATTCTGGGAATCTCAAGAATGACCGACGAGCACTATATGAAACAAGCCCTTCAGCAGGCGCACCTCGCGCTTGCTGAAGGTGAAATACCCATAGGAGCGGTAATCGTGAGCAATGGTCATATCATAGCTAAGGCTCACAATCTCACCGAGCGCCTACATGATGTTACGGCTCACTCCGAAATCCTTGCTATCACTGCTGCTTCAGAGTATCTTGGTGGCAAGTATCTGACGGATTGTACTCTATACGTCACCGTAGAACCGTGTATCATGTGTGCTGGTGCCTTGGGGTGGAGTCAGATATCTAGAGTAGTATATGGTGCACCTGATGAGAAACGTGGCTTTCGCACCTATGCTCCCAAGGCCTTGCATCCTAGATGTGAAGTGACAGGTGGAGTTCTTGAGCAAGAATGTGCTGCTCTGATGAAGAACTTCTTCCAGAAAAAAAGATAGTACTATGGCTCTGCATAATGACTTTGGCGCACGAGGTGAAGAATTAGCCGTCGACTTTCTACGTCGCAAGGGATACATCATCCTTGACAGAAATTGGCATAGTGGTCACAAGGAAATAGACATCGTGGCTAGACATGAAGACACAATTATCTTTATAGAGGTAAAAGCTAGAGCAAACGTCTTCTATGGCAATCCCCAAGATGCCGTGACACCTCGCAAGATGCACCTACTCGTATTGGCTGCTGATGCCTATCTCCGATACAACGCAATTGATTTGGAGGTCCGTTTTGATATCATTACCATTACTGGAACTCTAGAAAAACCTTATATTAAACACTACGAAAGTGCATTCAGACCTGGAGTTGGAATATAAACATTTTGAGGAGTTGGAATCTACCAATGATTTTCTTCGCTCCCTCACACCTAGTGCCGACATTACCATCGTTTCCTCTGATTTTCAAACCAAGGGACGTGGACAGTTGGGCAATACATGGGTGAGCAATCGAGGAGAAAATCTCCTGTTCAGCATCCTTCTTCTACCCAACAATCTGAAAGCCTCTGATAGCTTCGTACTTAGCCAAGCTATGGCACTATCCATCAAGGATGCACTAGATAATTATCTCACGGAAGTTTCTATCAAGTGGCCCAACGACATATATTGCGATGGAAAGAAAATATGTGGCACCCTGATAGAAAACACCCTTTTCGGAAAGTTGGTAGGGCGCTCCGTTATCGGGAGCGGACTTAACATCAATCAGAAATCCTTTCCCGATGGATTAGCAGCTCCCCCAACGTCAGTATATCTGCTTACTGACAAGGAGACATCTCCATCCTCCTTACTCTCCTCCATCATGCAGCATTTTACAAGCTACTACAAGCAGATACAAGATGGAGAATACACCACGATACGCCAACTTTATCACCAACACCTTTACCTTCGAGAAAAGATTTGTTGGTTTCAAGACTCAGAAGGCGAGTTTGTTGGCAAGATTTCTCACATAGAGCCCGATGGCCACCTCATCATCGAGGACAACCATCAAAACCTCAGACGCTATGCCTTCAAGGAAGTAAAATTCCTACATAACAAGAATATAAATCAATAACACATATATATACTAACAACTATGAAATTCAATCGTATTTTGCTAAAGCTTTCTGGTGAAAGCCTAGCTGGCGAACAAAAACAGGGTATCAACACAGAACGTCTCAACGACTATGCTCGTCAGATTAAGGAAATTGCCGAGATGGGCGTTCAGATTGGTATCGTCATCGGTGGTGGTAATATTTTCCGTGGCCTAACAGGTGCAGGCAAAGGTTTCGACCGCGTAAAAGGTGACCAAATGGGTATGTGTGCTACCGTGATTAACTCTCTTGCATTGAGCAGTGCTCTAGGTGCTATTGGTCAGAAGAATCGTGTGCTCACCGCCATCCGCATGGAGCCCATTGGTGAGTTCTACACCAAGTGGAAAGCCATCGAAGCTATGGAGCAAGGCGAGGTTGTTATCATGAGCGCAGGTACAGGTTCTCCATACTTCACCACAGACACTGGTTCTTCATTGCGTGGCATTGAGATTGAAGCAGACGTTATGCTCAAGGGTACTCGCGTAGATGGCATCTACACCGCTGACCCCGAGAAGGACCCCACAGCTACCAAGTTCCAAGACATCACCTATCAAGATGTCATTGCCAAGGGACTAAAGGTAATGGATATCACCGCAACTGCTATGTGCATGCAAAACGACCTTCCCATCTACGTTTTCAACATGGACATCGTAGGTAATCTCAAGAAAGTTATCGAAGGCGAAGACATCGGCACCTTGGTGCACAACTAATCACCTCCCCCACTCCATCCATAACACTTACAAAAGCGCCAGCCTACCAACCGCAATGGTAAGCTGGCGCTCTCATTTGATAGTATTTATTGCTGTCCGGTAAACTTTTTTACGATATTTAAATTAAGGGCTGACACTTCTCACGAGGTATCAGCCCTTTTGGTTACCTTTGCCTTTGCACAAACATAATTGTAACCATGGGCAAAGATAGTTATTTTACCGGACAGCAATAGTTGAATATATATTAATAACCTTTTTTCCCGACAATGATATTATTGTCTAGCAAGGTCAATTACTGCCGTAAGTAATGCCCCTAGAGAAAAGGGTAAACAACAAACAAGAGGATGTGTCAAAATAGGCCCATCCTCTTTTATTTTCAGACCTCCCGCTGCAACCACTAATAATCTCTCAATGAATTCACTGACTTTCCCATACAATGGACGCTATCGCTGGAACTATTACGCAGCTTCGCGCGTAGAACCCACAGAGAAGTATCCAATGCTTTCGTAAACACTGCGCCAGCAAACTGTCCCCCTGAGACAGGTGGGACGAGGAGCGTAGCGACGGAGGGGGTGGATTAAACTTCAATAATTTAACCTTTAACCAATCCCACTACGCTGGGTCTATCCACCCCCTCCCCCCTTCGGGGTACTACCCCTATCTTAGAGGTAGAGTCAGTTACTAAACACTGCGCCAGCCGTCGTAGCGAAGCTTGCGACAAATTCTGTGGGTTCAAACACACTCGCAAAACTGACCTCTTGAGAAGAAGATAATCTGAGAAATCCGTGGATTCTGTGCGAGACAAAAT
>JAZLBF010000022.1:0-50085 GCA_045613565.1 Bacteroidaceae bacterium | reverse complement strand
TTGAAGACAATCTCTTCAATATACATTCTTTGGGAGTTTCATTTCCTGTGCCAATACTTTTGCTTTTTCTACAGTATTCCATAAACAAATTGTTTTAAGAAGGTTTGACAATAATGAACAATTTGATTTACAGTCGCACTGGTAATGCACTGCAAATATACGACAATTTTATGGAATATACGAAGAATGGGAGCCATCTGTGAAGACTGCTCCCATTTTCTGTACTTATTTATCTTTTTCTAAATCTTCTTTAAGTTTCTTTTCAAGATACTCACGCATAAGTCTGTCAGTTTCTGTTCTCTCCTTATTTCTTCGGCTTGCCCAAGCAATTAAGGCAAAGAATCCTCCAAACACAAGTCCACATACAACAACCATTTGTAGAAGTGACACCAACTTTAAAGGATGGTCAGTAAGTTTTGAGATTGTTTCAACAGGCGACATTCCTTCCGCAAACAAAGGAACAAGGATGAACATTAGGATTGTAAATACTGTCCCTCCTAAAAATGCTTTTCCAAAGACTTTCATAATGGCGAATTTTACAAGGCTCTCCGTGGGCAGACGATTGGAGAAATTTTACAATGTTTATTAGTAAAAAGAACGTGGACTGCCACCTTGCATCCTTGTAGGTATCGCCAAACACCTGAATACACGCACGGTAGGCAGCCCACGTATATGAGCTGCTCCGTGCCTCGTGTATTCTTTGTCTTTGATTTGGCGAATTTTTACAAGGAATGAGGCACATTCTCTATTATTTCCAAACATTGTCCCGAAAGACTATGCAAAGGTACGGATTTTCTTTGTAATTTTGCAGAAAAAGTCTATAACAATGAACAAATTGTCTAAAATAAAAGTAGAGTGCCCTCATTGCAAGGAAATATCATACATAACCCACGTTCAAAAGAATGAGAAATTTGAAAACATTCTTTTTACTTGTCCTTATTGTGGAAAACAACGCAATCTAACTGTTTACAGAGTTCAGAATTAGCATACTTGAGAATTATTGTATATATATCCCCAGATGGAGTTTGTAACATTTGGTTTGCCAAACTATCTATATCATTTTTGTCTATTTCTGTAATAGAATTTAAATACCGATATATTTCTTCTCTTCCGTAAAGATGTGGTATTTTCATTTCTTCTCCTCCTTCAGCCACTTTTGAAAATACTCTTGAAACTCTTTACGATTCGTGAATTTGCTCTCATCAAACTTAACACCCGCAATTTCCGCAAATCTTCGTATTGTGTAGAGTTCTTTGAACTCAAACATCGAATCTATCTCCTTGTCGGTAAAAATACGGCTATCGGTTTTCATACTTTTACCGATGACATTCTTAATATGAGATAGAATGCTTGTCGCTGCTGATTTTACAGCACCTACGCCATTTATATCACTCTCTTCAATAAGGTATGGCGGCATAGGTCTATCCAACGAAATAAATGCTTCTCTGAACTGGGTGCGTGAATCTCTTTCAAAGGTCACATCAATTTCATACCCACCTTCTCGGTTTTCTTCGCACGCTATTGTTAGCCTTGTATTGTCCATTATGTTAAATTCTTGTTAAATATTCATTTTTGGATAAAATTCGTATGCTTGCCTGTTATAAGTACGAAAAACAAGCAAGACATATGAATAGAGAACATCATCAAGATATATATGACTTCTTGGTACGAAGTCATAGTGTGGAAAGGTTGGTTCCACACTGAGCATGGTCTTATGTATGGTGCGTTGATAAAACGCATTAGAATCTAAAATCAACTCTCTATTCGTAATGTCTTGCTTTCTTGAATTACCTATATCGAATAACTCTGTAAAGAAAAAGTGGCGTACCCTCTGTTTATTTAGGGTGCGCCACTCTTTTTAGGGTAAAGTCATATAAACTCACCTTTAATTAATTACGGGCATAATATAGTAACGTTCAAAGAAAAATTTAAATATTTGGACGATTATTTTTAATTTTCTTCGTTTCTAATCATAAAAGTAGTGTCTAAGGTAAGAGGATTTGTGTGATGTATAGTCATAACGATAGACTGGTTATTAATACGGACTAGAGAGGTTTGATTAGTAGTTTTCTGTATATTTGAATAGAATAGTTATGTACCTAATACAAAGCAAATCCCCCATTGGAGGGTGCTCCGATGGGGGAATGTATAGGGGCCGCACTGATGATGTGATGAAACTCCTGATGATAGGATTTGAGGGTCTGTATCACTTCTGTAATCCATCTACACCCGAAGGTGAATGGCACGCCATTGGTGTACAAAACTGGTCTCGGTTTCTGAATTAATTTGATGAGTATCCCGATCAAACCAGTGCGGCTATGTCTATGGATATAACAATGCTTGGAAGTTGTTATATGCAAGTGTTCTTTATATGATGAGAAACCTCTGTTTCTTTTGTCTTGCATTGCAAAGGTAGTAAATTTATGTGAGATATGCTATGCTTCTGGTGTTTTTTTTCTGTGGTGGATGGATTATTTTAAATAAGATTTGGGGATTGTAATGCTTGCGTTGCATTTTGAGTAGTTTATATAAAAAGGGTAGGAAGAAGCAATTGCTGCTATCTTCCTACCTCCAATATTAAAACACGTTTACTTGATCTTTTGCCAGTAGATTGTTTGGCCAATGCCTAGGATGGTGGCACGTAGCTTTAGTTTGCCTGGTGCTTCAAACATTGCTGTTGCGTTCACCTTGATACCCTTGGTGGGGTCGTATATCTTAGCACCGCTCCATTCCTTGCTGCTCTTGTCGTACTTCAAACCCTTGACTAGTACTACCTGGTCGATGTCTACATTACGAAGTGACTTGTCGGGGTTTTTAACGTCCTTACGCTTCTTGCCGTCCTTGCCAAGTGGCTTTTCTACCCAGAATACCTGTGCATCGTAGCTGCCTTGTGCGTTTTTGGTAATACGTACCTTGCTCTTGCTACCACCGCGGTCGGTTAGATATTCACCTACAATGTTGTCACCGTTGTCGTTGATACCTTGTGCGAAAGTGGGGCAGATAGCCATCATAGCACAAGCAATAATCATTAGAATCTTTTTCATCGTTTTTTTGTGTTTGTTTTGAAAATCTGTGCAAAGGTAAGGTAAAATTTGCACATAAGCAAATAATAATGAGCAATAATGGTGTAAAAAATACAATATATTGATGAGGAGTGGGTATAAAACAAAAACTCGACCACTTTGGGGAGTAGTCGAGTTGATGATATATAATGTGTAGTTTATGCTTAATTGGCTGACTTGAATTCGTCTAGGAAGCGTACGTCGTTTTCAGAGAACATACGTAGGTCCTTAACTTGATACTTCAGGTTGGTAATACGCTCGATACCCATACCGAAGGCATAGCCAGTGTAAACGGTGCTATCGATGCCGTTAGCTTCAAGTACGGCGGGGTCTACCATACCACAACCAAGGATTTCTACCCAACCAGTGTGCTTACAGAAGGAACAACCCTTGCCTCCGCAGAGGTGACATGAGATGTCCATTTCGGCACTGGGTTCGGTGAAGGGGAAGTATGAGGGACGGAGACGTATCTTGGTTTCTGAGCCAAACATTTCTTGTGCAAAAAGGAGTAGCACCTGCTTGAGGTCAGTGAATGATACGTTTTTGTCAATGTATAGACCTTCAACCTGATGGAAGAAACAGTGTGCGCGAGCAGAGATAGCCTCGTTGCGGTATACACGACCGGGGCAAATTACTCGGATAGGAGGTTGCTGAGTTTCCATCACACGAGCTTGTACGGAGCTGGTGTGTGAGCGCAAGATGATGTCGGGACGAGCTTCAACGAAGAAGGTGTCCTGCATGTCACGAGCTGGGTGGTCGTCGGCAAAGTTCATGCTTGAATATACATGCCAATCGTCTTCAACCTCGGGACCTTCGGCTAGTGTGAAACCTAGACGAGAGAAGATGTCTACGATTTCGTTCTTGACGATAGTGAGGGGATGACGTGTACCCAATTGAATGGGGTAGGCTGTACGGGTAAGGTCAACGGCAGAGTTGCAGTTTGCCTCGATGGCAACGCTATCCTTTAGGTCGTTAATCTTAGAGGTTACCGCCTGCTTTAGGGCATTAATCTTCTGTCCTAGTTCTCTCTTTTGTTCGGGAGCAACACTGCGGAATGCTTCCATAAGGTCGTTCATTATACCCTTACGACCAAGATATTTTATTCTAAGCTGTTCAACCTCTTCAGCACTGCTAGCGGTGAGATTTTCAATCTCAGCAGTTAGTTGTTCTATCTGATTTACCATATTTCTTTTAAATTTTGTGCAAAGTTAATGAAAAATGTTAAGAAACGAGCTTTATCTCGGAAGAAAAGTGTACTTTTGTAGAGTTATTGTTAAAAGGCGATTAAAATAAATGTATAGAAGTTTTTGTGCCATTGTTGCATTAGTTTTGCTTTCGCTGTTGAGTTCTTGTTCCTTTGGGGAGCAGAAACAAGACAATGCTGATAAGGAACAGGGTGAGGTGATTACCTATGTGACCAGAGAGCGAGTACTTGTGACAGACGAGGAATTGATAAAGAATATGTACAAGGCTAGAGTGGACGAACTCTTTGATGATTTCCTCTATTGTTATATTCGTGATACAATGTTGCAAGCAGAGAGAACATGCCTGCCTATGGATTCCTTGGGCAATAGTTTGGTGGTATTGTCTTCTGACGAGTTTGACTTTATGAGGGGTGACTACACTTCCGTCATTTACAGCCATGAGCAGGACAATTACATGAACGAAGATACAACTTTGCAGAATGCATTTTTGGAGAAAATAAATTTGCCGGAAAAACTGATTACCTCGTACTCGTTTGCGAAGGATAAGGGTCGCTGGAAGATGATTGATGTCGATTACCTTTCGTTTGAAGAGAGCGATATGTCTGATTTCCTGAAATTCTATTCTAAGTTCTCATCGGATGAAGCTTTTCAAAACATATCCCTTGCTCGCTCAATACATATTTCTATGGCGGCGCCTGATGATGATGGTCAGTCGATAGATGGTTTTGTGGATAGAGAGCAATGGCCAACACTGAGCAGCGGAGTGCCTAGTGGTGTGATTAGCAATATCAGATATGGCCAGAATTACAAGAATGCCAGTCAAATCTTCATCGAGAAGATGAGTATGGGAGATGGAATGTGTGAATCCTTTATCTTCAAGAAGAACAGAAGAAAATGGGAATTGGTTGGCTATGAAAATTGATACAATACATAGATGCAGGTAAAACAGAATTATTCGCTTTTGAGTCACAATACGTTTGCCATTGATGTCAAGGCAAATGTGGTGATTTCTTATGACAACGTGGATGAAATAAAGGCATTGGCAAGGGGTGGTTTTGCTGATTGTCCTCGTCCTATCTTGCATATCGGACATGGTAGCAACCTGCTATTTATGAATGATTTCCCTGGAACTATCCTTCTGAGCAACATAAGCACCATAGACGTACTTAGCGAAGGAGAGGAAGAGATAGTGGTAAAGGCTGGTGCAGGCCTTACGATGGATGAATTTATAGAGTATTGCATTAATCAAGGATGGTATGGCCTTGAGAACCTAAGTCTCATACCAGGTCAGGTGGGTGCAAGTGCTGTGCAGAATATTGGAGCCTATGGTGTGGAGGTAGGCGAACGCATACGGAGAGTGAATTGCATATCGCTTGCGGATGGCGCGGAGATAAGCTTTGAGCATGACGAGTGTGATTTTGCCTATAGACATAGTATATTCAAGACTCCTGAGCATAAAGGCGCATATGCTGTGGTGAGCGTTGAATTTGCATTGAGCAAGAAGTTCATGCCACAATTAGCTTACGGCGGTATTGTTAAGAGCTTGCAGAGTGCTGGTATAGATGTTAATGAGGTATCAGCAAAGCAATTAAGGGATGTGATAATCTCGATAAGAAACGACAAACTTCCAGACCCCAAGGAGCAGGGCAATGCTGGTAGTTTCTTCATGAATCCAATTGTGAAGAAGGGTATCTTTGTTGAGATACAAAATAAATATTCCGATGTGCCTCATTACGTTGTGGATGACGAACATATCAAGATACCTGCTGCATGGTTGATAGAACAATGTGGATGGAAGGGACGCTCCCTAGGAAAAGCAGGTGTGCATCACAAGCAACCATTGGTGCTGGTGAATAATGGAGGAGCTAGAGGTGAGGACATCGAGGCTTTGGCAGAAAAAATTCAGCACGATGTATATGCCAAGTTCGGAATAAGAATAAATGCTGAGGTAAACTATATTTAAGCATTATTGAAAACGGAATATAACTTCAAATTTCTACAGACACAAATGAAACAGACAGATATCAACGTATTGATGAAGGAAAACGTATGGGACCTCATCGGAAAACAATGGATGTTGATTACGGCAGGTGACGAGAATGGATTCAATACGATGACAGCATCATGGGGTGGTATAGGTTGGCTATGGAATAAACCAGTAGCCTTCATCTTCATTCGTCCAGAGCGATATACTCATCAGTTTGTGGAGCAAAATGAATGTCTTACACTTTCTTTCTTGCCAGAGGAATATCGCAAATCATTGCAGATATGTGGTACCGTGAGTGGTAGAGATACCAACAAGGTAGCTGATGCCAATCTCACTCCCGAGTTTCTCGGTAGTGGTGTGGTAACCTTTGCTCAATCACGTTTGACATTAGTATGCAGGAAGTTGTTCAAGTCTTCTATGACAGAAGATTCTTTCATCGATAAGGAGGTATTGAAGCGTTGGTACAACAATCAGCCAGGTGGTAGTCTTCACGATGTTTATGTGGTGGAGATAGAGGAAGCCTACGTCTAACGCACGATATTTATCAAGGGTATGGTATCTATGATGCTATTCTTTAGTATAATAGCAGGTTTGCTTTTGGCTGCACTCCCCAATCTGTTGTGGGTAATAGGGTGGGTGATAGGCAAGTTGGCAGGGTATCATCTTCCGTATAGATATTTTGGATGGACAGCATTGGTATTGGTTGTTTCTTTCTGGCTACTGATGGCTTATGGCTATTATATAGGTAGATTTAGGCTTGCAACAACGGAAGTGCAATACTCTCATGCTGATATTCCCAAGTCTTTTGATGGATTCAAGATAGTGCATATATCAGATTTGCATCTGTCCACCTTTGATGATGCTCCAGCTGAATTAGAGGAAATTGTAGATGAGATTAATCGTCTTTCTCCAGATTTGATTTGTTTCACTGGTGATATGGTTACCATCGGAAAGAAGGAAGCATTGCCATATACAAATACGTTGAGGCGTTTGCGTTCAAAGTATGGTGTGGCTTCTGTTTTAGGCAATCACGACTTTATGATTTATGGTTTTCGTGATGACAGTAGTCGTGATAAATCCGTCGAAGACTTTGCTGCTTACCAAACAGATAGTCTTGGGTGGAATTTGTTACGCAATGAGAATATGGAGATTCACGCCGAGGATGGTACAAAGATAACAATCCTTGGTGTAGATAATGCTTGTTGTACAAATCAAGGGTTTAAGTCCATCAACAAGGGAGATTTAAGCAAGGCAATGCAGGATACTGATGGCTTCAGAATACTTCTCTCTCATGACCCAAGCCATTGGTCGGCAGAAGTAGTTCCCAATACAGATATTCCTTTGACACTCTCTGGTCACACACATTCTGCTCAAATACGAATATTCGGATGGACTCCAGCAAAGTATGCTTTTCAGGAGGTTGCTGGCGAGTATTCTAAATGTGGTCAGACATTATATATTAATGTAGGCTTAGGATGCACGGCACCATTTCGCTTAGGTGTCAATCCAGAGATTACCCTTATTACACTAAAAGCAGATTCTATACACTAGATAACTAGATGTTTTTAGAATCTGCCTTTATATTGATGAGGGATATGAATTTACTTGCTGCCTTTTTCGTGATGAGCTCTCACTCGTGACAAGGTTTCTGGTGTCATCTGTAGAAATGAAGCAACGTAAATCATAGGTGCTCTAAGTATAATTTCTGGCTTTTCGCGTAATAGTCTCTCATAGCGTTCTTGAGCATTTTCAAAGCGTTGTGAGTCAGCATGATGCTGAGAACTGATTAATGCATGCTCCAATATCTTACGGTAAAGAATACCTAATTCAGGGCAGGTGTCGATGGCTTCTAGCAATTTCTTTCTTGGTAGAGCATAGAGGTGAGTTGTCTCCAATGCTTCAATAATAATTTGGCTAGGGACATGCTTCAGTAATGATTCGATACACATTACTATTCGTCCTTCGAAGGAGAAATGTTCGGTTACGTCTTTACCATTTTTGTAATAGTATTGGCGCACCATGCCTCGTTCTACATAATACATGCATGTACACTCTTCGTCCTCGCGAAGAATAACTTCTCCGCGGAGGTACTTGAGTGGTATGAGTAATTCTGCCAGCACATCAATACTGCTTGGCTCTAGGCGGCAATATCTGCGAGCTATTTCTCTCGCAACATCTCTTTTAGTAATCATGGTATAAGTGTTTTTCTGTTTAGGTGTTATCCTTAGATAAATTAATCTAGTTTCAATACGGCAAGGAAGGCCTTTTGTGGAACTTGCACATTGCCAATCTGCTTCATACGTTTCTTACCCTTTTTCTGCTTTTCTAGAAGTTTACGCTTACGGCTTACGTCACCACCATAGCACTTAGCCAATACGTCCTTACGGAGCTGCTTTACAGTTTCGCGTGCAATAATCTTTGCACCGATAGCTGCCTGAATGGCAATATCGTATTGCTGACGTGGAAGGAGTTCCTTTAACTTCTCACACATGCGACGTCCAAATGTCTCGGCATTGTCAAAATGGGTGAGGGTGCTAAGAGCATCCACTGGTTCTCCATTAAGTAGAATGTCTAGCTTAACAAGCTTTGATGGACGGAAACCAGATTGATGATAGTCAAATGAAGCATAACCCTTAGAGATTGATTTCAACTTGTCATAGAAATCAATAACGATTTCTCCCAAAGGCATTGCGTATTGTAATTCTACACGATTGCCTGAGATATAATCTTGCTTGAGCAACTCACCACGTTTACCAAGACACAATGTCATGATATTACCGATGTAGTCGGTGCGAGTGATGACTGTTGCGTGGATGTATGGTTCTTCAATGCGGTCAATAAGTGTTACCTCTGGCATACCAGCAGGGTTGTGTACTTCTCGCATATCACCATGCTTGTCGTATACTCGATAACTTACGTTGGGCACTGTGGTGATTACATCCATGTTGAACTCACGGTCGAGGCGCTCCTGAATGATTTCCATGTGAAGAAGTCCTAGGAAACCACAACGGAAACCAAATCCCAAGGCTACGGAACTCTCTGGAGTAAAGGTGAGAGAAGCGTCGTTGAGTTGCAACTTCTCAAGCGAAGCGCGTAGGTTCTCAAAATCTTCTGTCTCGATGGGGTAGAGACCGGCAAACACCATGGGTTTTACTTCTTCAAAACCAGCAATGGCTTCGGTAGAAGGATTGCTCACGGTAGTGATGGTATCACCTACCTTAACTTCGGTAGCAGTTTTAATACCAGAAACGATATAACCTACATCGCCACAATGCATTTCGTTGCGTGGAGACATAGACATCTTGAGCACACCAATTTCGTCAGCTTTATATTCTCGATCGGTGTTCATGAACTTTACGATGTCACCAGTCTTGATACTACCATTAACGATTTTGAAATATGCGATAATACCACGGAAAGAATTGAAGACACTATCAAAGATAAGTGCCTGAAGAGGTGCATCTTCGTCTCCTTCGGGAGCAGGAACGCGCTCTACAACTGCTCTAAGGATATCGGGTACACCTTCACCTGTCTTACCGCTAGCACGTAAAATCTCTTCGCGCTTACAGCCAATCAATTCTATAATTTCATCTTCTACTTCATCTGGCATAGCATTGGGCATATCACACTTGTTGATAACGGGGATAATTTCCAAATCCTGCTCAATGGCCATGTAGAGATTGCTGATGGTTTGCGCCTGAACACCTTGTGTGGCATCCACAACCAAGAGTGCGCCTTCGCATGCAGCGATAGAGCGTGACACTTCATAACTGAAGTCAACGTGTCCTGGAGTGTCAATGAGGTTTAATATATATCTTCCATCTTTGATACTGTCCTTCACGGGGATAGGACTAGTGCCAGCATCTCGAACATAATCGTATTCCATCTGTATAGCATGACTTTTGATGGTGATACCTCGTTCTTGTTCAAGGTCCATATCGTCAAGCATTTGTCCGTGTGTGGCTTTGATGGTTTCTGTTATTTCCAAAAGTCTATCGGCCAAGGTACTCTTACCATGGTCGATATGTGCAATGATACAAAAATTTCGTATATTTTTCATTCAGCGTTATGAGTGTATTTTATTCTGCTTCTAGTTCCTTTTTATCTTGCCTATTTTTACCCATTTACCCTGCTGGCGAGATATACTCATCAGCAGGGCTATTGTAGTGGGATAATAAAAGGCTACGAATACAAGAATCGTTTGATAGAGCGTTTGGGTGTCTTCTCAAATTCTTCTTGTTGTATTACTATGCCAGCCAGTTGTTCGTAGGCAGGCAACATTGTGTTTAGTTGTTTTCTGTTTTCCTCCATCAGAGATTCTAAATCCTTGGCAGAGGTGTTGTTCTTTTTAATTAGTTCTGGGTCGGGGTAAACCAAGCCATACAATTTGTCTCCTCTTTGAACAACCAAGCATTCTTGCACGTATGGAAGATTATTTAGTTTGTCTTCAATTTCCTCTGGGTAGATGTTCTGACCATTGGCTGAGAGAAGCATATTCTTGATTCTACCTTTTATAAAGATATTGCCAGCTCTGTCAACAATGCCTAAATCTCCAGTGTGATACCATCCATCAACGAGGGTTTCTGCCGTAGCTTCAGGATTTTTGTAATATCCGAGCATTACGTTTTGTCCCTTTACCAATATTTCTCCAGGTATTTCATATGGATTACGGCTGTCTATCTTTACCTTCATGCGATTGACTACCTTACCACAACTACTTGGTACGAATTCTTGCCAATCGTTGCATGAGATAAGTGGAGCACATTCTGTAGCACCATATCCTACAGTGAAATTGAAACCTATATCATGTAAGAAAGCTTCGATTTCTTGGTTGAGTGCAGCTCCACCAATGATGACTTCGTAGAAATTACCTCCGAATGCGTCTTTCAATCCTTGGCAAATCTTATTCTTAATCTTGCGACCTACGATGGGAGTTTTGAGAAGTATTTTTATCTTGGGGTCGCTAATCTTCTGCATGATGGCTTTGCGTACAACTTTCTCTATGATGAGAGGAACGCATACCAATGCTACGGGTCGTATATCTGCCAATGCCTTGAGGAGTATACTTGGTGTTGGCATCTTGGTGAGGAAATTCACGTGGACACCAGTAACGAATTCGAATAGGAATTCGAAAGACATACTAAGCGTGTGTGCCAATGGCAACATAGATAACAATGTATCGCCAGCCTTGATTTTGCTACCGATTAATTCGTTAGCACACATCATATTACCCACAATGGCACGATAGGGTATCATTACACCCTTTGAGTTACTGGTAGTGCCTGAGGTATAGTTGATGATGGCCAATTCCTCTTCTTCATCACTGTGATATGTTACGTTGGCAGGGGTGAAGCTAGTTGGATACTTCTCACCAAAACAACGATTGAGATTTTCTACAGTCTCTTTCAAACCCTTGTCTTTCGCATCCAGCAGTGTCAAGTCATTCATCTGGATAATGCCTTTCAAATTAGGCATTTCTTTAGAATCGAGTTTTTTCCATACAAGGTCACCTACAAAGAGAATCTTTGATTCGCTGTGATTAACGATGTGGTGTACTTGTTCAGGATGAAACTCGTGCAAGATGGGTACTGCTACGGCGCCATATGTAAGAGTAGCTAGGAAGGCCACTCCCCAACGGCTCATATTTCTACTACATAGCGCAATCTTATCGCCCTTTTTTATGCCAGAGCGCTCAAATACAACGTGTAATTTAGCTATCTCTGTGGCTACATCTCTATATAGCAATGTCTGTAGGCCGTAGTCGGACATAGAGGGCAGACTCCAATGTTTGCGAAGACTGTCCTCTATGTTTTTATTGAATGAAGAATGTATTGTCATCGTTTAATTTAGATGCCTTTGCTTTTTCTTCTTGAGTGCAATTATTTTAGTCGTGTGAGATTAAATCTCTTCGTCCTTGTAAAGGAAGCGCTTGATAGAACGCTTGGGAGTCTTTTCAAACTCTTGTGCCATAATCTTAACACCGCAAATCTGCTCGTAAGCGGGAATCTGAGTGTTAAGGTCCTTGCGGTTTTGCTCCATGATAGCCTTAATCTCCTCGTCACCAAGCTTGAGAGCCTTAGCTTGCTCCATATCGGGATATATAAGAGCATATAGCTTTTCACCCTTTTGGATTACTACGCACTCTGCCACCATGGGAAGGCTATTTAGCTTGTCCTCAATCTCCTCTGGGTAAATGTTCTGACCATTTGCGCCAAGAAGCATGTTCTTGCTACGTCCCTTGATGAATACATTACCCTCTGCATCAATGATACCTAGGTCGCCAGTGTGGTACCAACCATCAATCAATGTTGTTTCAGTAGCTTCTGTATTCTTGTAGTAACCGAGCATTACGTTGTCACCCTTAGCCAAGATTTCGCCAGGAACATTCTCTGGGTCATGACTATCAATCTTTAGAGTCATACGAGGAGCTGCCTTACCGCATGAACCCTTCTTGAATTCTTTCCAATCTTCATATGCAAGAATAGGAGCACACTCTGTAGCACCATAACCTACGCAATAGTTGAAACCGATATCCTTTAGCAAATTTTCGATTTCAGCATTGATAGCAGCACCACCAACGATTGCCTGATAGAAGTTGCCACCTAGTGCTTCCTGCATACCCTGACAAATACGCTTCTTAATCTGGTCACCTACGATTGGTAGATTCATCAAGATGCGAATCTTGGGGTCTTTAATCTTAGGAAGAACAGCCTTACGCACAATCTTTTCAAGGATAAGAGGTACGCATATGATAATCTTTGGCTTAATCTCAGCCAATGCCTTCAATAGGATTGCTGGAGTTGGCATCTTTGTAAGGAAGCTTACGTGTACACCTGCAACGAATTCGTACATGAACTCGAATGCTAGGCCATACATATGTGCCATGGGTAGCATAGATAGCATGCGGTCACCAGCTTTTAATTCATGACCCAACTTCTCCATACCAAACAATACGTTGCTATGAATAGCACGGTAAGGTATCATTACACCCTTAGAGTTGCTAGTAGTACCAGAGGTATAGTTAATCATACACAACTCCTCGCGCTCGTCCCTGTGGTATACAATGTGCTCAGGGCGGAAGCTATCAGGATACTTTTCACCAAAGAGCTTGTTTAGATTCTGGCGTGCAGTGGTAAGAGTTTCTTCTCTAGCCTCTAGCACTTGATAGTCCTCTATGCCAAGGATGCCTGTAAGATTAGGCATCTCCTCTGGAGTAATCTTCTTCCAAATATGGTCTGCAACAAATAGCAAACGAGCTTCAGAGTGGTTGGTAATCTGATGGATTTGCTCAGGATGGAAATCTGGCAAGATGGGTACTGCTACTGCACCATATGTGATTGTAGCTAGGAAAGCGATGCCCCACTTTGCTTGGTTACGACCGCACAAAGCAATCTTGTCACCCTTTTGAATACCTACTTCCTCGAAAAGAATATGGAGTTTACCTATGATTCTAGCAACATCCTTGTACTGGTATGTTACTTCACCATAATCGCTTAGTGAATTGCGATTCCAATTTTTCTTGATACTCTGTTCTAACGCCTCATTGAAACTTACAGGTAATTGCATAGTAGTTTAGATGAAGTTTAATAGTTATTAATCTGTTTTTCGAGTGCAAAGATACGACTTTTTGCACACCGGACAAACGTTTGTGCAGAAAAAGATGTTTTAAAACAGTTTTTTTGCACAAAAAAGAATGTATTATGCAGTTCTCGGTGTGCATTTTTGTCTTTCTAAGGCTATCCAACCACGCAGTAGAGAAGTCATCTATGAGAATGTTTTTTCTTGATAGACATTCTTGATTAGCTAGTATTTCTCGGAGTTATATGTTACAAAGGTTATCCAAGACTTTCCGATTATTTTCTAGCGCATTCCAGATAACATATTCCACCGTTCATCAGTTATCGTTTAATATTCTCTTTCGCCAAAGATAAAACTTCCTACTCTGATAAGATTGCTTCCTTCCTCAATTGCTATAGGATAGTCGCCACTCATACCCCAAGAACATGTGGTCATCGTTTGCGCTAACTCTGGGAATGTAGCTTTACATTGAAGATAGAAGCGATGTGCAGTATTGAAATCCTTTCTGATTCTCTGCTCGTCGTCAGTATTTGTTGCCATGCACATGATGCCTGCTATGGATATACCAGACATAGTGAGAAATTCTTTCGTTTGGAGCCATGTCATGCATTCCTCTGATGAGAAGCCAAATTTTGTTTCCTCTTCTGCTACATGTAATTGTAGTAGGCAAGGGATTGTTCTATTGTGCTTTATCGCCTGTTTGTTGATTTCATGCAACAGTCGTATGCTATCAACAGAATGAATGAGACTAACGTATGGCGCAATATATTTTACTTTGTTAGTTTGCAAGTGTCCAATAAAGTGCCACTCAATATCATTCGGGAGCTGGGTATATTTCTGTTGCAACTCCTGCACATGACTTTCTCCAAAGATACGTTGGCCAGCATCATATGCCTCTTGGATTAATGAAGAGGGATGATACTTGCTAACGGCGCATAGTTTGACGTCGGGAGGTAGAGATTGTATGATTTCTTTAATTCTGTCGCCTACCATTTATTCTTCTACTTTATGGCGGAACACGTCCATCAACTGTGTTTCGGTGATGCTAATGATTTTATAGTCACCAAGAGTACCATGCATTGCTTTCTCTAGTGTTTCCAAGGCATTCTTGAAATCAGTTGCTTGAACGATGTCTGTCTGTGTGACAATCTTTTCTTTTTCAGACTTCTCGTCATAAGTGATGAATCCAATCTTTACTTTGTACCAGCGGTCAGCATTGAGGTCTTCATTTTCAAATAGTTCAGCAATTCGTGCACGCTTGATATCGCTAACCATGAACTCACCGCTCATGAATGGTTCAATCTCCTTTGTGATAGTTTCTTCAGCTTCGGTAAAACTGAGAGCATCTACTAGATATGCCTCTTTTGTTGACTTAATAAGTCCGTTTTCCTGAGTTTTGTCGTATTGTACTTTACATTCAAACCATTCCATAGTTTATTCTATTATATTATATATTATGTGTTAAAATAAGTGTTACTTTTTAGAGTTATTGTTTTTTCTTCGTTGCTGCTGAGGATAACTACGTCTTGCTTGAGAGCTGTTTTGCATAGCTGATGTTTTGTCCTTTTCAAAGAAGAAAGACTTCTGTTTTTTCTTCTCCTCTGGGTCATGCTCGCAAAATACTTTCTCCATGGTATAGGGATGATAACCAGTAGCAAAGATTGTTGTAGCTACGGTGAGTGGAGTAGGAGTAAAGTCCTGCACTTGGTCAGTTTCCAATCTCATAGCTCTAGTTTCTTGAGACAGATGTTGCATATCCTTAATCGTACATCCTGGATGAGATGAAATGAAATAAGGTATGATTTGTTGTCGCAATCCTGCTCTATTATTTATCCTATCAAAGATAGTCTTGAATTGATGGAAGAGCGCAAACGATGGTTTTCTCATGAGATTAAGAACATGTTCTTCAGTATGCTCTGGTGCAACTTTTAGTCTACCAGAGACATGCTTCGTTATCAACTCTGTTGTATAATCTTGAGCCGCTTTGTTAAGTGCCTCGTCTTTCCAATCATGCAAGAGCATATCGTATCTCACACCGCTACCGATATAGCTATGCTTAATGCCTGGCATAGCATCTACAGCTTTATATATGTCTAGGAGATGGCGATGGTCGCCATTGAGATTAGGACATATTTTAGGATGTATACAAGAGGGACGTTTACAAGCCTCACAAGCCTTCAGATTCTTGCCTTGCATCATATACATATTGGCACTAGGTCCTCCTAGGTCGCTGAGATTGCCTTTGAAGTCGGGCATCTTTGTTATCTGTTCCACCTCCTTGAGAATGCTTTCTTTGGAGCGATTCATGATAAACTTGCCTTGGTGAGCCGATATTGTACAGAAAGCACATCCGCCGAAGCATCCACGATGCATGTTCACCGAGAACTTTATCATGTCAAAAGCTGGTATCCTCTTGCCATTATATTTAGGGTGTGGTAGGCGAGTGTAGGGAAGGTCGAAACTGTAATCCATTTCCTCTGTGGTTAACGGAGGATAGGGTGGGTTGACAATAACATACTTATCTCCTGTCTTCTGTAGCAATCTAGAAGCGTGCATTCGGTTGCTTTCCTCTTCAATATGCCTGAAGTTCTCCGCATGCATCATAGGATTTTTTAAGCAATCCTCATACGAATGCAAAATGATATCATCGTCAGTAGTTTCAATGCTATCAGCTAGGGTTACTGATTGTAGCAAGGTGTATGTCTCTATTACCGCTTTACGAAATGCATTGCGAGTCATTAGAGCTTCTCCTGTTGCTGGGTCGTATTCAAGGCTTTCGTCATAAGTGGCCATAAATGACTCTAGGATTCTTACCAATTCTACGTTCACCTTGTCTCCCATGCCATATGTTATCATATCCGCTTGAGAATCCACCAATATTGAAGGACGAATACGGTCTTGCCAATAGTCATAGTGAGCGACTCTACGTAGCGAAGCCTCGATGCCACCTAATATGATGGGTACATCGGGGTATAAACTCCTAAGACATTGCGTATATACAATGCTAGGATATTCTGGGCGCATATTGTGACGTCCATCAGGCGAATAGGCATCCTCACTTCTGAGACGACGGGCAGCAGTATATTTGTTTACCATGGAATCCATGCATCCAGGGCTAATACCAAAGAAGAGGCGAGGTCGACCTAGTCGTTTGAAATCACGCAAGTCACCATGCCAATCTGGTTGTGGTACAATGCATACGCGCAAGCCACAAGCCTCTAGTATTCTACCCACTACAGCCACACCAAATGATGGGTGGTCAACATAGGCATCACCAGAAAACAATATTACGTCAGCTCTGTCCCATCCGCGAAGTTCCATTTCTTTTCGCGTCGTGGGTAGCCAATCACTCAGTTGGTACATTTGCTGCAATTTTATCCTTTTGCCAATCCAGGTAAAGTAGTATCAGTTGGTGCAAACCAAGTGTTTTCATGTTTTCGTGGAAAATCACTTCTTGCGCCAGATTGATAAGTTCAGGCGCACCATTAGTATGCTCCAATAGTGCCTTGACGTTCATTTGTAGCTTTTCCAATGCTACATCGTCTACAATGCCGTTGCTACCAAGTAGATTGAACAAGAGAGAGTATTTCTCTAGTGTCTCTAGATGTTCGTCAGAGATAGCCATAGTGCGGCTACCTTTCATGTTACATATTATTCTGTACATAAGAATTGGAGTGAGGCGTTAAATATAGCTCTTCTAATTTCTGTATTCTCAATTAACTCAAGTGGGAATCCAAATGTAATACATCTATAGTCTTCCCCCTGATATGCTACTGCTCCTGATGTTTGTTTGATAGACACCTGTGGTATTTGCACTTCTGTGTCAGCATTGCCATTGGTTTCATCTATCTGATATGTGGTATATGTTTCATTGAAGAGTAGGGTAGTGAATGCACCTTCTGTGGGATGTATTGCGTTTACTCTAGCTGTAGTATATATGAAAGGATTGGGTTGTGAGATAATGTTAAACTCGGTGCCCATGCCTTTTATTTGCAAACTATCAGTTTTGATATTGTCATGATGGATATATTTCAGAGTGTTGTATGCAAAATCTCTTTGTTCGGCAGTAATCAAATCTTCGCCTACATATGCACCGCTTACCATTACGTTGCCACCGTTTTTAGTGTATTCGGTGATACTATTTTGTACATACTCTGGGTATGCTTGATATACACGATGTGAGTAGCCATCCATACGTTGTGCACCCAGTATGAGGTCAACCATTGCATATGGTTTTAGGTCTATTTTTGGCAAGGCAGATACGATACAAGATGAGATACTTAAATCGCGTCTAGCAGAGAAGTCCTTGTCTGCAATTAGGAAGTCTGCCGCATGCATTGATGCATAGTCAAAGGTGTTTCCTGCGATAGGCATACCATTGAGGTCATATATGCTCGTATTGCTCATGTATGCTACACCTGGGTCTTGCTTAATGTCAAAACCACGTAGAGTATCATTGTCAATGGCTTGTGGTGCAGCAATACGTTCAAAACCGTTCACTATCATGATTGAGAGTGCATTGTTGTCGTAAGCTACTCGTGCGCAAACTTCCTCGCTAGGCATACTGCTACCTCCTTCATTTAAGGCTGCCACCTTGAATCTGTAAAGGATACCTGGTGTGGCATTAATATTTACCTGAGTACCAGTGACGATGGTGCCATTGTCCCAACCTTTGTCGTTTTGTTTGATGTAAATAATGTATGAGTTAGGTGTAGCACTTTCTTCGAGAGGGTCGTTTTGTGGTGTCCAACTCAATGTTATCTGTTTGTCGCTTGTATTGGTAACTGCTGCTAAGTCACGTACTGGTAGTGGTTGCACTACTGGTGCCTTACGCTGATGAATCATTGCATTGTTCTTTAGAATTGACTTGTATATTGAACGTGCGATGACAAATTTACAATAAGGGTCATGAGCAACAAGCATGTCGGCATAGTTCTGATGTGAAAGCAATTCCAAAATCATAGATGGAATCTGTGGCTCACGACTTTCCGAGTAGTTACGGTCATATAGCGAACGCCTATTCCAACTACCCAAATGGAATGTTAGGTCTTTATGCAATTCAGAGAGCATTCCGTCTGCTAGGTCTCTACTTGCTAGACGTGAAAGTCCTGTGGCCAACTTCATGTCGTAGAATTGTGTAGTATACACGCCTAAGGTGCCAATAATATCCATGTTTGGGCGAAGGCCTGCATCCGTATGTACACCGAGGGCTAGCTCTAGAGGAACATTCAAACCTGGCAATGTATCATTAGGCATATACACAGAACCTCTAGCTACATGGTTTAGAGCATAGCTTCGAGCATTGATATCGTCGGCATAATCATTTGTACCTTCCTTAGAACTGTACACACTATATGGCGCACCGGCCCATTGCATGTAGTATCTTGATCCTTCAAGGTATCGTGGTAAACCACTAATCTTCTGATATTCTTCTCCAATCTCACCTCTCTCAATATTACCCATGCCACCACCAAAGCGTACAGCATCGGCGGTGATATGACCATGGAAATCACTATGGTTGGAGAGGGTAATACAACAATCGTATGACTGTCCTTGGTGGAAGTCGTATGTACCTAGGTAAACCCAAGTGCCGCCACCCATACGCTGATTTACTCTCACCTTTGTTTCCACTCCTTGATGTACGATGGTGTATACTGCATCGGGTACACTAGTTGGCAATGTTTTGTATGAAACATACACTGCGTATTTGCCATCTTGAGGAATGTTTGGCACCCATGTGATGGTAGATGCTTTTTGGTTGCTTGATTGTGTATTTGTTACTCTTGCGGTACCTTCTTCAAATGGGTTTTGGGTATCTCTGTAATATTCTCTCCAATATGCAAAGCCTGTGCCACAATCCACCCATTCGTTTGCACCGTTATCTTCACGATACACACCATTGATGGTGGGGCGGTCGTTGTCCACGATTACCTCATGTATCTGTGTGTCACGTTCGCGAGGTGAGAACACTATTGCACCTGCATTTTCCAACATGGGCATCAGCATAGGCACTACGATGGTTTGTGTGAGAATATCCTCGCAGGTATTGAATAGATTGGGTCTTTGCCATCTCCATGCATCAGTCTTGAAGTCGTAATATCTGCCATGGCTTGCCCATACAGCCATATGTCTGTCTTGCAAACCATTGGTTACACTGTATGGCTTACTCAATATAGTTGTCCAAGGCAAATCTTTGTGCTCAATGCTTCCCCAAAATCTTGTGCTATCTGCTACAGGCAAGGTATTAGCTGGCACCAAGTCCTCTATAGGGTATCCATTAACGGTAATTTTGATTTTCCACTTGTTGTAAGGTGCAGGGATATACTGTCTGATGTCTGTGTAGATGGTATTGACTAGTTCGTTTGTAAATGGTTGGCCAAGAAATATCTCGCTCACAACAATTTCTACTTCCTTATGTTGCGAACGAAAATATAGTTTCTCGACCTTCGTTTTGTCTTTACAACTATATGCGGTATTTTGATAGGAATCAAAGTAGCTAGCCAAACGTTTTTTAGTACTTTTGGTTGCTTGTGCAGAGCTTCCTAGTGCCACCAATGTGGCTATGATGAATGCAAGTATTCTGTACATTTATATGATGAATCTTTCGGGGTGCTTTCCTTCAAACTCCGTAAAGTATTGTTTTATCTCTTCCATGTCTTTTTCTACATTGCCAGTAGGGACAAACGTGCGACTGCATTTTATCAGTTTGCGCTTATAGTCAAGTCCATAGAGCAATATGGGTATGTTTGCCTTGAGAGCAATGTAGTAGAACCCCTTCTTCCAATCTTTGTTGGGTTTGCGAGTTCCCTCGGGGGTAATACACAATCTGAATGTGTCCATCTCTTTGGCCCTTTCTGCAACAATGTCGGTTAGGCCCGTTTTTTTGCTTCGATACACAGGTATGCCTCCAAGCCTGTGCATCAGTTTTCCCAATGGCCAGAAGAACCATTCCTTCTTCATCAGGAAATTGCAATGAAATCCCTTGGCATGACAAAAGAGCATACCGACGACAAAGTCCCAGTTGCTCGTATGGGGTGCCAAGGCTATGATATACTTTGCAGGAAAGGGTTCAGAAATTTCCTCTCTAAACCCCATCCAGTCAAATAATATCTTGTGGTATAAATTCATTTATATTTTTGTCCGTGCCGAAATAGTTGTGAATATCAATCACACTAGAGCATAGATATCATCAATGATGTTCATTGTTTTGTCGCTCAGGTCTTCGTGAAGTTTCTTGAAGAATAACTTGCGTGCACCTGGTTCTACATGAGATATACGACTGATGATGTCGGCTTGCATCATCAAAATGCTCTCCATCACATTAGCAACAGCATTCTTGTCTACATTTTCATACTGGCTGAGTGCTATACACTCGGCAAATAATTCTGAGCACAAGTAATTGATGCCCTTCTTGAGTTTACGCTTGTTCATGGCTTGATTTTATGTTAGGTTGTTTAATTTGATAATTCTCAGCGAAATCGTGTGATTGCCCAGTTTTTCTGTTGCTAAGGTATATATAATTTTAGATATACGCAAGTATGAATTTATATTTTCGAAATAATTTTATGGAAAAGTAATATTTGCTTGTTTTAAATGATAATTATTGGCTTTTTTTTATACCTTTGCTATTGCAAATTATAGTATAACAATTTAAATATTTTTACGACAATGGAAAAAAGTGCATTGCAGATTGCAAGAGCAGCTTATCTGCCTAAGCTGCCTAAGGCTCTTCAGGGTGCTGTAAAGGCTATGGAAGGTGCCGCTACACAGAGCGTTGGTAACCAAGACGAAATCAAGGCTCTTTTCCCCAATACTTATGGTATGCCCGTAGTAGAGTTCGTTTCTGCTGAGAGCGAGAACAATGAGGCTATCAACGTAGGTATCATCCTATCTGGTGGTCAGGCTCCTGGTGGTCACAACGTAATCAGTGGTCTTTACGACGGTGTTAAGTCTCTCAACAAGGACAGCAAGCTTTATGGCTTCTTGATGGGTCCTGGTGGTTTGGTTGACCACAAGTATGTTGAGTTCACAGACGAACTTATCGATGAGTACCGCAACACTGGTGGTTTCGATATCATTGGTTCTGGTCGTACAAAGCTTGAGAAGGAAAGTCAGTTCGAGGCTGGTATCGAAATTTTGCGCGAACTTGGTATCAAGGCATTGGTTATCATCGGTGGTGACGACTCTAATACTAACGCTTGTGTATTGGCAGAGTACTACGCTGCTAAGAACTATGGCGTACAGGTTATCGGTTGTCCCAAGACTATCGTCGGTGACTTGAAGAACGAGCAGATTGAGACTTCTTTCGGTTTCGATACAGCTTGTAAGACCTACTCTGAACTTATTGGTAACATCCAGCGCGACTGTAACAGTGCTCGCAAGTACTGGCACTTCATCAAGTTGATGGGTCGTAGCGCTTCTCACATCGCTCTAGAGTGTGCTTTGGAGACTCAGCCTAACGTATGTTTGATTTCTGAGGAAGTTGAGCAGAAGGAGATGTCTTTGGATGACGTAGTAACATACATCGCTCAGATTGTTGCTGACCGTGCTGCTGATGGCAACAATTTCGGTACTGTATTGATTCCTGAAGGTTTGATCGAGTTCATTCCTGCTATTAAGAAGCTTATCCAGCAGTTGAACGAGGTGCTTACTGATCCCGCTACAGGTGAGTCTCGCGAGTTTGGTAGCGCTGAGGAGCAGATTGCATTCGTTAAGGGTAATATCGCACCCGAGAATCTTGCTATCCTTGAGTCTCTTCCCGCAGACGTAGCTCGTCAGCTTTGTCTTGATCGTGATCCCCACGGTAACGTACAGGTTTCTCTTATCGAGACAGAGAAGTTGCTTAGCCGCATGGTAGAGGGTAAGCTTGCTGCTTGGAAGCAGGAAGGTAAGTACACAGGTAAGTTCAGCGCTCAGCACCATTTCTTCGGTTACGAGGGTCGTTGCGCAGCTCCTTCTAACTATGATGCTGACTACTGCTATAGCCTTGGTTACAACGCTAGCCGTTTGATTGCTAATGGCAAGACTGGTTACATGAGCGTAATCAAGAATACTACAGCTCCTGCTGCAGAATGGATTGCTGGTGGTGTACCCATCACAATGATGATGAACATCGAGCGTCGTAATGGTGCTAACAAGCCCGTTATCCGTAAGGCTTTGGTTGAGCTAGAGGGTGCTCCCTTCAAGTTCTTCGCAGCTAACCGTGAAAAGTGGGCTAAGGAAACAGCTTATGTATATCCTGGTCCTATCCAGTACTGGGGGCCCACAGAGGTTTGTGACCAGTGCACTAAGACTCTTGCTTTGGAGCAGGCTAAGTAATTCCTAATGCCTCAACAAAGGAAGACTAACAATAAAAACCGCCGGACTTCTTCTCAGAAAAAAGGGAAGAAGTCTGGTGGCTTTTCTTTTTTCTCCTTCTTGCGCAAGGTGCCCGTATGGTGGGGAGTACTTGGAGGAGTAGGAATCATAGCTCTCTACTGCTTCATACTATTTCATTTCTTTGTCGACCCCTATAGCTTTCAATGGAAGGCCATCTATGGAGAAACCACTTACCCTGCTGAATATGTGGTGAGAGGTATAGATATTAGTCATTATCAGGAAAAGATAGATTGGGAGCGTCTGAGAAATGCCAATATGGGTAACGACCCTGTTACCTTTGTTATTATTAAAGCCACAGAGGGTATTAGCCTGATGGATGATTGCTTTAATGATAATTTTTATCAAGCTCGTCGCAATGGACTTATTCGTGGAGCATATCACTTTCTTACTCCAGATGTTTCCGCCAAGAAACAGGCACAATTCTTTTTGCGTCAGGCTCATCTTGAGGAGGGTGACCTTCCTCCCGTATTAGATATAGAGGACGAGCGAAAGTGGTTGGCTTCTGGCAAGAATAAAGCTCAGATTCAGCGTATGGCTCTTGATTGGCTAGAAGAGGTGGAGAAGCATTACGGCGTAAGACCTATTATATATAGTAGTTATCGCTTCCGTCGCGATATACTTAGCGACAAGCGTTTCAATCAGTATCCCTTCTGGATGGCACATTATTATGTTGCTCAACCAGCTAGCGATATCAATTGGCACTTCTGGCAACACACAGATTGTGGCAAACTCTCTGGTATCCGTGGCCCCGTGGATTGTAATGTATTCCATGGTAGTAGAGAGGAACTTCAGGAAATGCTAATCAAGGAGATTCCTATCAGATAAGCTTATTTCCAAATGAGATAATCATATTTTTCGATACGGAAATGCATTTCCAAAGCTTCGGAAATCCTCTCCCGCATCGGGAGAGCTATTACCAACAGTCTTTTCTTCCCTTCCACATCAGGAATGAACAATCCATTCATTTTATCCTGTATTTCGTTGTTAAACTTGAATACTAACATAGTATAGTTTTCCATCTCTCTAATAACTGATTAGCAACAAAATTGTTGCATTATTCCTATTTTCACTTTGTGAATATTAGTATTTTCTGCGATTTTTAATTCTCGGAATAGTAAAAGATTTTATTTTTAAATAATTTTGTTTATTTTTGCACCGCGAGAAAAGGAAAAACTAGACAAACATAACCTATTATATAATGAAAAGACGTAAACAAAAGAAAACCTCTTCTTCATCGTTTGCAGATAGCAAGCCTCATTTTGAAATTCTTGATGGTCTTCGCGGAGCCGCTGCATTGATGGTTGTATGGTATCACGTATTCGAGGGCTTTGCTTTTGCAGGTGGAACAGCTATCGAAACTTTCAATCATGGTCACTTGGCAGTCGACTTCTTCTTTATGCTTTCTGGTTTCGTTATCAGTTATGCTTATGATGATAGATGGAAACCTTATTTTTACTTCAATCGTAAATCGCTTACACTAAGTGGCTTCTTCAAGCGTCGTCTTATTCGCCTCCATCCTATGATTGTCATGGGTGCTGTGATAGGTTTTATTACCTATCTGATGCAGGGTGGCGTAATGTGGGATGGCACGAAGGTTCTCACACCATGGGCATTTATCGCCATGTTGCTTACCATGCTCTTTATTCCTGCCTATCCTGGCGCTCCTTACGATGTTCGCGGTAATGGAGAAATGTATTCGCTTAATGGACCAGCATGGTCACTTTTCTTTGAATATATTGGCAACATCATATATGCCTTGTTTATTAGACGTATATCATACAAGGCATTAGGCATATTGGTTATCATAACTGGAGGCCTTTGGTCATCGTTTGGTATAATCAATGTTTCAGGATATGACATGCTTGGTGTAGGTTGGACCTTAGATGCTGTCAATTTCTGTGGTGGACTTCTTCGTATGACATTCCCCTTCACTCTAGGTATGTTCATGGCTAGAAGTTTCAATCCCGTTTCCGTTCGTGGCATCTTTTGGATATCTATAGCAGTTCTCTTTGCTCTATTCTCAGTGCCATTTATTCCTGCTTCTATTGTCACACCAGCTCCCAATATTAGCTTCAATAGTGCATTCGAATTTTTGTCTATCGTATTAGTATTCCCTGCTATAATTTGGTTCTCAGCTGGTAGCAAGTTGAGTAATACCTTCTCTAGCAAGGTGTGCAAATTCCTAGGCGATTTGTCATATCCCTTGTATGTAGTACACTATCCTGTGATGTATCTCTTCTATGCATGGTTGATAAAGACCGAGCAGTACACTTTAGCTGAGACATGGCCCATAGTGATTCTAGTTATTGCAGTAAATATTACCTTGGCTTACGCTTGTCTGAAACTATACGATGAGCCTGTTCGCCGTTGGTTGGCAAAGCAATTTATCAAGTAGACATCTCTTTTAGAGAAACGAACATATACAAAAGCTGTGGCCCGTTTTTCGTGAGCCACAGCTTTTGTTTTATTCTTATTTCTAGGGTAGGGGACAACTTTTATAACTTGCCCAAAATTCTATCCATTACCCAATTGACACTCGTCGCCGAAACGCAATCGCAATCGCAAGTGGCAATGCCTTGCAGATGCTTCACCACTTTCTCGATGAGTGGCAATTGTACATGCTTGGGATTGGCAATGACTATTTCTTCCTTGCCATGGCTTGTCTGCAATACGATAGGACTATAAGTGAATACAGAGAAGCAGATTCGTCCCTTCTCGCCAATGAGTTCTATCTGGTCGGTGCGAGCACTCTCATGGCCAACAAAGCACCAACTGCCACTTCCTGGCATTCCGTCTTGGAAGGCAAATGCTGCTGATACAGTATCCTCCGTTTGATATAGTTTACCTCGATTGGCTTGGAAACCGCAGACATATACAATGGGACCAAACAATTCTTGTAAGAGGTCCAACTGATGTGGAGCCAGGTCGTAAAAGTATCCTCCACCAGCGATATCGCGTTGCACTCGCCATGGTAGGTTGGTACTATTGTAATCTAGGTCGCGAGGTGGTACAGAGAATCTAATCTGCACATTGATAACCTTGCCTATAGCTTCCTGCTGTAATAGTTCTTTCACTTTGTTGAAGTAGGGTAGCTCTCGTCTGTAATATGCCACAAAACATGGCACTCCAGTCTCTTTGCTCACACGCATTACGCGCTGACAGTCCACATACGATGCAGCCAAAGGTTTCTCTACATAAACCGGTTTACCTGCCTTCATTGCCATGATGGCATAAGTGGCATGAGATGATGGCGGAGTGGCTATGTAGACAGCATTGACCTGAGGGTCGTTGATTAGCGACTGTGCATCAGTATACCATTTAGGTATGTTGTGACGCTCTGCATACGAGCGAGCCTTTTCGCTACTGCGCGACATAACTGCAGCCACGCTACTACCCTCGATAAGACTGAAGGCAGGACCGCTCTTGCGCTCGGTGACTTCACCGCAACCAATGAATCCCCAGTGTATATGTTTCATCTTCTTTTCAGATAGAAATTGTTGATGTGTATCAGTTAAAGAAATTCCATGAAAGACCAAAGTTGATAGTCATTGGGTTCATGGGCAAGTGTGGAGCGTAGAACATATTTCCTTCTCCTGCATTAACGTGTGCTACATTGATGTAGAATCGGCAATGCTTCAGATGCATATTAGCATAGGCATTTATGATTGGGTAGTTACCTATTTTTACACGAGCATGCGAGTCGTCTTGTACAGCAAACATTCCTACTGCTCCATGATAGTCGGGTGCATAGTAGGAAGTGAAGTATCTCAAGTCTGCTCCCAATTGTATTCTGAGCACCTTGGCCAAACGGAACTGTAGGTACATGTTTGAATACACATTGATAGCAGGCAATGGCAGAGCATCCTTGTTGGTGCTGTACTGGAATGTAACTTGATTCTCCCAACCAAAGAATTTCCATATCAAATCCTGAGAGATGCCAGCAGTAAATACCTCTATGCTATTGTCGCACTGGCGTACAGCTACGTCATGAGTGAAATCTTCTGGTCTTGTACTATTATCATTGGCTCCATTACGCAGAGTATTTACCATGGATAAGTAGGTGTAGTTAGTCAGATTATCCCAGCTGAAAAGTAATTTGGTGCGTGTCTTGCTATAGTTAATCTCTGCGCGCACACCAGTGCGGAATTGTCTTGATAGGTCGTTGTTCTGCCAGTTGACATAGGCATTGCGATAATTTCTAATAAAGTATGACGGTCTCTGATTCTGCAACAATGCTCTAACCACTAATTGTGCAGAATCACGTTTGCCTAGCTTAAAGTTTAAATCGCCCTCGGCTTGAACATTGAAATCACCTATATTTGTGCCAATTAGACAAAGGTCTCCGTTCACATTATAGTGAATCAGTTTACCATTGTTTTTGCTCAACTGTGCACCCACTAGGAAATCATTCTCTGTATCAAAATCATATCTCGTAGTATCGGGTATGTGAGTGGGTTGTCCGTATCTACGATACTCATGTGTGGCAAAAAAGGTAAGACCCATCTTCACCCACTTCTTAAATCCTTCATTCATCGCCAGACCAATGGTATTTCGTATGCTTATAGCCTTGGTTCTGTCCTCGATGTGTGAATTTTGTCCCCAGTATTTGTTGGTATAGTACGATGAATTATTGCCCTGGTCATAAAATGTATGTCTCATGTTGCGCATCTCAAAGGTATGAATAATGCTTGCAACGGAGATAAATTCTGTAGGATTGACCAACTTGCTCTTCCAATCGTTGCGCAACGAGTCTATAGCATTCTTGCGTGCGACACTATCTTTCGAAAGAACTTCTCTGATAGAGTCAGAAAGCATAATGAAGAGGTCGCTGTCTGATGGGGGCTGTGGTTTAAGCGAATCGGGCACCTCTATCTCTTTGTCATAGCCAAGATGATAGCGATGTGTGAGATAGTATGTTTCGTCGTCGTTCTTGTTCCAAGTAGAGGATAGGTTGACGGGAATGTCATTAGAACTGAATTTCTGCTGATACTTCCATGGCTCTGTGATATACGTGTCGTCCTCTAGACCACCATTCTCTGCGTTCTTTAGATGGTTAGTGTTGATGTAGGCATGCATATTGTATCTCTCGCCTAGGTGGTATCCATAGAATGTTGCGCCAAACTGACTGTTCTGCTGATTGAAATAATAACCACGAGCATAGTTGTAGTCAAGTAGGAAACCAACACCCGAAACCTTGTTGATATTTGTGGCGAAGTTACCTCTCACTCTCTCCTCGCCGTTTTGCTTGTTTCCGCATGAGTGATAAGCCAAATTAGTGATAGGACTCTTGGTGTTCGTAAAGTTAAAGTTTGAAACACCACTGCGGAAGTAATCCAGCGGAGTGAGAAAGACAAAGTCGTTGTCTATCTTTCTCTCTATAAAGATACGCGACAAACGAGCCGAACCAGTATTACCCGTGTGGGAGTAGTGTCCTGTCATGCCATCCTGCATCTTCCAGTTCTGGAAGTTGTGCACCGCTGTGTCTGTATTCTCAGTTGGTATTACCGTTCCTAGTCGTTGGTCCACTTTCCATTGAAACACTCCCATCGGTAAAGGTACTTGCTTACCTCTCGTTGTGTCTCGTCCCCAGGTGGATTTACCACTGTTGCTGCTATAGTTATCCATCGTCTGCTGCTCCTCAAACGAATGGTCGTCTATTTCAGCAGAGACAGAAAAGCGGGCCCACCAAGGTAGGCCCACTAAAATGATAAGTATTGTGATTAATTTCTTCAAAGTCAACGCTTATTATCTAAGAATCCTTATAATAATTTCAACAGCTTTGAATGCCATGCCTATTCCAACCAGAATGATACCATTCATTTTGTCATCACTCAAGAAATAAGTTGCCACGCCGCATCCAGATACCACGAGAAATACATTATTGAGTATACGTCTGGCTCTGTCTTTCCATTCGCCGCCATTACGCTTAGCTCGTATTTTCGCCACCTGTTCCTCCAGGCTTAGGTTTTCGTCTCTCTTCATATCGTGTAAAACGGTATTATTATATTCTGTTGACAGCCTGTGATTTATTCAACAACAAATTGACGCTTAGGCACCTTCTTGCCTTCTTCCTCTTGCTGCTTCTTTGCATTCTCCTCAAACATATCCATCGCGTTCTCGAAGATTTCCTCCACGCGGTCAATAGTCTTGCGACGGAACTTACCGCTCAAGGGAAGTACCTTGTTACCCTTCTTGTTTAGAGCTACCTCGTCGGTAATCCACTCCTCAGCGCGATAAATGGTACCACCATTGCCAGTGGGCTGTATTTCCTCCCATTCCTCACCATAGAGGTAAGAAATCTGGTTGACGATGAGGTTCACGGTGTTGTCGCTGATTGTAGCTGTAATCTGATAGCGGAAACGTGTCTTGTCGATATTCAAAAACTTCTTTGTGAAAACCAACCACTCTTCTACACGTGCAGAGATAACACCATCACTAGAGCCATCGCTTATCATTCTAGTGTGTGCGTCAACGATACCTTTCTCTACCAAGTTGTCCTTGATGTAGAAAAGCATATTGTCAAACAACTGCTGTTCGGTCTGTCCAGGTACCTTAAATGATTTCTTATATGTTACGATACCATTTTCCACGGGTACAGCTCCTTTGAGGTACTTTGCTGCGTGCTTGTCTTCCTTGGTTGAACCTGCAAATGACATCATGGGTAGCACCAATAACAGTAGTAGAATAATCTTTTTCATGTGTGTATGCTTAATTAATTTGTTGTAGGTTATTTTATTGTTTTGTTTTCTCCATGCAAACTTACAACAAATATTTGAAATATTGCTCTTTTGGCAAGGTAAAAATACTATGATACATCAGTTTCGTGCAATATATCGTGTTTTCTAAACACAGAAACCCCTTCGCTTTTCTATTTCATCCATCCAATAGGGGAGAAAATAGAGAGCAGAGGGGCTCTGTAATTTATGGTAGGTTCTATAAAATAGCTTTGCGTTATATGGTACAAGAGATATTAGAGAACAGAAGCAATGGAATTTACCTAATTAAAGATTATAACTAATTTATAGAACCTACCTTATATCTATCCGTTACTCGTAACGTATAGCTTCGATGGGGTCCATCAATGCGGCTTTACGTGCTGGTAGATATCCGAAGAATATACCGATGAAGGCACACACTGCGAAACTCAACCATACTGACCAGAAGGGTACGCTACATGGCATCAACAATACTGCCTTTGCCAAATACGAACCTCCATAACCTAGTGCCACTCCTAGGAAAGCACCAGTGAGCGAAATCATGATACTTTCTATCAAGAATTGTAGCATGATGTCTATACCTCTAGCACCCACACTCATGCGCAAACCGATTTCCTTGGTACGCTCGGTTACGCTCACTAGCATGATGTTCATAATGCCGATACCAGCTACTAGCAATGAGAAGGCCGCTGCCACTACTAGAATCAATGTGATACCGTCCATGGTAGATGACATTGTGTCCATCATCTCCTGCTGAGAACGGATAGTAAAGTCATCCTCGTCGCCTTCTTTGATTTTATGGCTTCTTCTGAGGATTTCTTTCATTTCCTCGATGGCTTCGTCAGACAACTCTTCGCTCAATGCACTTACGGCAATAGATGAATACCATGTCTGAGCTGCAACACGCTTCATTACTGTGCTATTGGGGGCTATCAACAGGTTGTCCTGGTCCATACCCCAAGAATTGTAACCCTTTGACTTCAGAATGCCGACCACGCGGAAGGGAATGTTCTTGAAACGTATAGTCTTGCCTACGCAGTTGTAATCCTTGTTGCCAAACAATTGTTCCACTACGGTGGTACCGACTACACAAACCTTCGAGTTCTTCATGCAATCCTCTTCTGTAAAACAATCACCAGCCTTCAGTTCCCACTTCTTGATGTCCAAGTATTCAGGACTCTCACCGTACAGTGTGGCTGTGGTATTTTTGTTGCCATAAATTATCTGGCCGCTGGCACTTACCTCTGCCGAAATGTGAGTAATCAGCGTGGCTTCTCTTCTGATTGCATCCACGTCTTCTTCCTTCAGTGTCTGCATGCTGGCAGGGTCGGGGCGAGCACCAGCAAACCTTCTCTCAGCACCTGGGCGTATTGTTAGCAGATTAGTACCCATCTTGCTGAGTTCTGATTTGACGTTTTCCTTCGAACCTTGACCGATTGCCATCATGATAATCACGGCTGCTACGCCGATAATTATACCAAGCATACTCAAGAAGGAACGAAATTTGTTGCTGAGTATTGCCTGAATGGCAACTTTAAAAAGATTTATATAACTCATTGTATTTCTATTCTTTCGTATGTGAATGGATTAATCGTCCTGAGGCAATGGGAGAGCATCTAGAGCTTCCTTAGCACTGAGGATATTATGGTTCTCTTCGTCCGAGCATATTCTACCGTCGCGTAGCATGATGTTTCTGCTTGAGTACTGTGCTATCTCGGGGTTGTGTGTAACGAAAATGATTGTACAACCCTTGCGGTGCAACTCTTGGAATAGGCACAAAATCTCGAAAGATGTTCTTGTATCCAAATTACCAGTTGCCTCGTCGGCAAGAATCACAGCAGGATTATTTACTAGTGCTCGTGCAATGGCTACACGCTGCATCTGACCACCAGACATCTGGTTAGACTTGTGCTCTAATCTGTCGCCCAATCCTACCTGTTGCAGAGCCTTGATAGCAGCCTCTCTACGCTGGCGAGCATTGTAGTTCTGATTGTACATCAATGGTAGCTCCACGTTTTCCACGGCTGTAGTCTTTGCCAATAGATTGTAATTCTGGAAAATGAAGCCTATCTTTCTGTTACGCAACACAGCACGCTCTCTGCGCTTCATCTTTCTCACGGGAACTCCGTCTAGGAAGTATTCTCCGCTAGTTGGAGTGTCTAGACATCCCAACTGATTCAGCAGAGTGGACTTGCCCGAACCTGATGTACCCATGATTGTAACGAACTCTCCTTCGTGTATCTTGAACGACACACCTCTCAGAGCCCTTACTATTTCGCTACCAACATGAAACTCGCGCTTGACGTTTTGCAGCTCGATGACACATTTGCGACCGCGCTCGTCTACATTGGTGTTTTCCTTAAATTCTGCCATAATAGCTATATTATGTGATAAAATAGGGATTACTTCTTAGCAGCCTTGTTGTTATTGTTTCTGTTGCGAGGACCTGGCATGAAAGGGTTCTGTGTCTGCTGTTCTGGCATCTCAGGCACATTCACGCGTTGGTCTATTACTACCATATTGCCTGGCTGCAAACCGCTCTTAATCTCTGTGAGCATACCGTTTGTCACACCTGTCTGTACGGGGATAGCCTTGTAAGTGTTGCCCTCGCGTACCCATACCTTGGGAGCGCCCTGACAATCAACGATGGTCTCGCCAGCATTTAGGAGAGTCTCTTTAGGAGTAAAGCGCAATGCCTTTGCAGGAACTGCCACTACATCCTTGGTCTCCATGGTGTAGATGGTAACATTAGCTGTTAGACCAGGCTTTAGCTTGAGGTCGTCGTTGGGTGCTAGGATTACCACTTCGTATGTTACTACGTTGCTCTCAGTGGTTGCCTCCTGGCGTACCTGTTGCACGCTGCCATCAAATACTAGGCTGGGGAAGGCATCTACGGTGAATGTTACGCGCTGACCTTCTACTACCTCACCTATGTCAGCCTCATCCACGTCAGCAATTACACGCATCTGGGTCAAGTCCTGTGCAATATTGAAGAGGGTGGGGGTGTTGAAGCTAGATGCCACAGTCTGACCCTCTTCCACTTCCTTGCTCAATACTACACCGTCAATGGGGCTAGTGATAGTAGCATAGCTAAGGTTGGTCTGAGCCTTCTTTACATTCTGCTTACGCTGAATTACTGTCTGTTGTGACTGTAGGAAGGAGAGTCTAGCCTTTTCATAATCGTTAGCAGAAACTAGACCCTTGTCGAATAGGTTCTTATATCTCTCGTAGTTTAGCTTCTGATACTCTAGGTCGCTCTCTGCACTCTGCAATTGTGCTGTAGCGCTTTCTAGTTCAGAGATTAGGTTGGTGCGGTCCAATTCGGCAATGACCTGACCAGCCTTTACTACGCTGTTGTAGTCTACGTATAGCTTGCTTACTATACCAGAAACCTGTGTACCAACCTGTACGCTGGTTACGGGTTCGATAGTACCAGTAGCTGTTACACTAGTGGTGATATCCTCACGTGTAACCTCTGCCTCTGAATATTCAAATTTTGCCTCGCCCTGGCATGCTGTGAGCAATGCTAGTGCGCTCAATGTTGTAAGAATTGATTTCTTCATATCTATTTGATGTTTATGTTTCATTGATGTTAGTTTCTCAGGTGTTTACAAGTCCAACTCTTCTCCTTGGTAGAACTTGAGCATCTGTATGTTGAGTAGTAGAGTGTACTTGCTCTGTAGTTTGTCCTGCTCAGCAGCTAGGATATTGTCGCGGCTCTGTAGTACATCTACCACGCTCTTTAGTCCGTTTTGGAATTGTTCGTTTACCAAGGCATAACTTGCTTCCTGACTCTTACACTTGGCCTTAGCCGAGGCAAATTTCACCTGTGCGCTGGTGGCGTTAATCCAGAATTGCTCGATAGTGCTTGAAAGACTCTTCTTCTTGTCTTCCAAGTCAAGCTGTGCTGTGGTCTTCTGTAGCAATGCCTTCTGCTTGTTGGTACTTGCGCGACGCTGGTCCCAAATGGGTACGCTCAAGCTAACAGATGCACTCATATTCAGGTTGTTCTTCATCTGCTCACCAACACCGTTCTTGTTACCAGTATTGTGGCTATCAGAGATACCAGCATTCAATCCAATGGTGGGGTAGTGGCCACGCTTTGCTATGTTGTACTGCAATTCTGCACTCTCAATGCTCTTCTCAGCACTGCGTATCTCAGGGCGTGACAATAGTGCCTGCTCATATACAGCCTGTGCCTGAGGAATATTTTCAAAGTAGATGTCGTCAGAAGGAATCTCGCCACCAATCTGGAACTTGACATTCATGTCCAACTGCAACAAGCTCTTCAACTGACGATAATAGTTCTGCACTTGAGCACCGCTATTTACCACATCATATTTTGCGCTAGCCAACTGTGCCTCAAGTTGTACCAAGTCGGCCTGTGACATCTGTCCTTCGTTGAACATGTGCTGTCCACGATTGTACTGCTCCTGAGCTGTCTTGACCAATGCCTCATTTACCTTTACGGCTTCCTTGGTGTACATGATTTGCACATATAGCTGCACAATCTGTTCCTGAATGTTTAGCTCGCTAGCTTCCGTTGCCAATTGGCTTATCTCGTTGTTCACCTTCTGAGCCTCTACATTCTTGTAGTTGATGCCACCATTCCACACTGTCCAGTTCATGTTGATGCCATAAGAACTATTAGCTGTGGTATTGCTGGTAGTAACTAGCTCTCCATCCACGGGGCGTGAAGTAGTACCCACCTGACCAGGACGGTAGTTCACGCCATGCGATGTGCTAAAACTCAACGAAGGCCACAGTGCACTCTTGTTTTGCTTCAATGTTGCCTCTCCGCTCTCTTCATTCACTCTATTTTTCAGGATAGAGATGTTGTTCTGCAAAGCATGCTCTATGCAATCGCTCAGTGTCCATGTCTGCGACCAAGCACTTGCTGAGCACATCAATGCCATTAAGAAAATGGATTTTTTAATCATAGTTTTGTTTGATTATCTTTTTGTTTTTCCTTGCAAAGTTAGTGTTTAATCTGAAATCTGACACATTATTTCTCTATTAGTTTAAAAACTATATCAATTTTTATTCTTCACTGTGTTTTTCTCGCTTATCTTCCTTCTCTCATATTGATTATTCTTCGTATATTTGCATCCGTATAATCAAGCAATCATATCATTTTTATGTTCAGTGGTATAGTAGAAGAAACAGCACGTGTAGTGCGTATCGAGCACGAGCAAGACAATGTTCACCTTACCTTGTCATGCTCCTTTGTTGGAGAGTTGAGTATCGACCAGAGTGTTGCTCACAATGGTGTTTGTCTCACCGTAGTTCGCCTAGAGGACAATACATATACCGTCACTGCCATGCGCGAAACGCTAGAGTGTACCAATATTGGTTTGCTCTCCGTGGGTGACGAGGTCAATGTTGAGCGTTCCATGATGATGAACGGACGTTTGGATGGTCATATCGTACAGGGCCATGTCGACCAAACAGCACGTTGTATAGCAATCGAAGACCAAGAAGGTTCTCATCAGTTTACTTTCCAATACGAAAGCAACGAGGACATGGTACGCCGCGGATATTTCTGTGTAGACAAGGGTAGTGTCACCGTCAACGGAGTCTCACTCACTGTATGTCGTCCCACAGCAGACACCTTCCAGGTGTGTATCATCCCTTACACCTTCGAGCACACCAACTTTCATGCTTTCAAGGTAGGCACCGTTGTCAATCTCGAATTTGATATCATCGGCAAATACCTAGCCCGCATGAATAGCCTTTTGTAGTTCGCGAAAGATTATTTGTGGATTATTTTGTCCGTATTTATTACTTGTAAATATCTATTATAGATGTTTTTTAGTATTTCTCCTCTCCCTATGCTAAGTGAGCAAAGAGGGAGGCCACTACTACGGTGATGATGCCGCTGGTGACTATGGAGAGGGAGCTCATGGCGCCTTCCGTTTGACCCATTTCCATGGCTTTGGTGGTGCCGATGACGTGCGAGGCAGAACCGATTGCTATTCCCTTGGCTACGGGGTTTTTGATGCGTATCAGTCGTAGGAATCGCTCGGCAAAGATGTTGCCAATGATGCCAGTAAATACTATCACCATGATGGTGACTGGCACGTTGCCTCCCAGTTCTTCTGATACTCCCATGCCTATGGCGGTGGTGATGGATTTGGGCAAGAGGGTGACGTATGATGTGTGGTCAAGTCCTAGTATCAGTACCATGGCCAGGATGGATAGCATACTTGAGAGCACACCAGATAGTATGCCTATACCTATGGCGTGGAAGTTCTTTTTCAGATGCTGAATCTGCTCGTACAAGGGTACGGCCAAACAGATGGTGGCAGGAGTGAGCAGGTAGTTGATCACTTCTGTACCATGTGCATAGTTTTCATATGGAGTACCCGTTAGCCATAGTACCAATATGGTGAGGATGATGCCTATGAGGAGGGGATTCATCAGAGCCCACTTGGTTTTCTTCTTCAACCAAAGTCCTATTGCATAGGAACCGAGGGTGAGTATTACTCCCAGGTAAACTGTTTCTGCAAGGAATTCTCGTATCATGATTTTATTTTTGTGCTCTCGCTCTCTGTATTAGTGTTTCTGCTTGTTCTTAAACTTTATTACCAGTTGTGTGGCCCATCCTGCACAGGCCATCACTATAAATGTGGTCACGAAGGTTATCAGCAGATATTGTGGCCACGAGTCGCGTATGTCTCCCCATGTCTTCATGAGTCCCACGGCAGGTGGTATAAACATCACGGGCATGGCAATGATGAGTGTGGTGCTTACCTCCTTGATTTGCTCCACCTTGACTATTTTCAGATGCAAGGCTAGATACAAGAGTATGATGCCATATATGTTGGCAGGGAAGGGTAGGGGAAGGAGGTGGTGAAGCACTTCGCCAGCAAAGGCAAAGGCTATTATTATCAGAAATTGCATCACGTATCTCATCTCTTCGTCTGTATAATATATATATAATGTATAGGTATTTTTAACCTATTTCTGAGGGGTGCTTCTTGTGAGTGTAATTTTGTAGTGATTACAAACTAAATTTGCTCCGAATTATGTTAAAAAGTGTTTCAAATGTTAATTTTATGCAAAAATATGAATAATTTCTTATAAAATACTTGCACAATATAAAAAAACACCATAAATTTGTAGCGATTACAAAAGCAAACAGCAAAAATACAATTAAAAAATAACAAATCTAAATACTAACATTTAACACTTACAATTATGTCAAAGTACAAAGGAACACAGACTGAAAAGAACCTATTGGAAGCATTCGCAGGTGAATCACAGGCTCGTAACAAGTATACATATTTCGCTTCAAAGGCTAAGAAGGAAGGTTTTGAGCAGATTGCAGAGATTTTCCAGAAGACCGCTGACAATGAGAAGGAGCACGCTAAGCTTTGGTTCAAGGAGCTAGAGGGTATTGGTGATACAGCTCAGAACTTGTTGCACGCTGCTGAAGGCGAGAACTACGAGTGGACAGATATGTATGAGGGCTTCGCAAAGACCGCTGAAGAGGAAGGTTTCAAGGCATTGGCTATGAAGTTCCGTTTGGTAGCTGCTATCGAGAAGCGTCACGAGGAGCGCTATCGTGCTTTGTTGAAGAACGTAGAGTTGCAAGAGGTATTTGCTAAGAGCGACGTTAAGGTATGGGAATGCCGCAACTGTGGTCATATCGTAGTAGGTGAGCAGGCTCCCGAGATGTGTCCTACCTGTGCTCATCCTCAGGCTTACTTTGAGATTCACGTTGACAACTATTAATCGACAATATAGGCGGGTAGGGAGTTCTTCTCTACCCGTTTTTTTTTTAAAACAAAAAAATTACAAACCATTCTAAAAACTGATTACAACTATGAAGAAATATATTTGTGACGTATGCGGTTGGGAGTATGATCCCGCAGTTGGTGTGCCCGAGCAGAATATAGCACCAGGTACAGCTTTCGAAGACCTCCCCGAGGATTTCTTCTGTCCTCTATGCGATGTGGGTGCCGACCAATTCTCTCCCATTGACTAATCCTATTTTAGTTTAGTAACTATCCATCTATACCAGAGGGGTCCGCTTTCCGCGGGCCTCTCTTTTTGTGTATCCAAACGCCTTTTGTATTTTGGTATAAACCTTCTGAGTGGTTAAATATTGGTTTATTCTATTCTGGCTTATTGGTAGAAATGCTTTTTCTGCACCATATTTCACCCAAATATTGGACTTTTGTCTACCAAAATATCGGTTTGGGGTGTATTTTTGCTAATATTTTGCCCTAAAATGTTTCCTAAAGTGAAAAAATATATACCTTTGCAATATCAAAACGATAACGAAAAAATCAAATATAATTATGGCAGTTAAATTTTACCAACCAGAAAACCAAGTACCTTTGGAAATGCACAAGGTGCGTGTCATTCAGAAACTAAACCTTTTGCCCGTTGAGGAGCGTTTGCGCTCTATTCAGCAGGCAGGATGCAATACTTTCTTGCTTCAAAACAAGGATATCTATATGGATATGCTCACCGACTCAGGTGTAAATGCTATGTCCGACCGTCAGACGGCAGCTATGCATACCGCCGACGACTCTTATGCAGGTAGCGAAACCTTCAATCGTCTAAAGACAGCCATGAAGGAAGTATTCGGTACTGACAATGTATTGCCTGCTCACCAGGGACGTGCATGTGAAAATATCCTAGCCGAGCGCTTCGTTAAGCCAGGCATGGTAGCCATCATGAACTTCCATTTTACCACCACCAAGGCCCACGTAACACGTTGCGGTGGCGAGGTATTGGAATTGGTACACAAGAAGGGTTTGCAGCCTCAGAGCGACGATCCATTCAAGGGTGATTTCGACCTCCGCGAGCTAAAGAAGACCATCCGCGAGTATGGCCCCGAGCGCGTAGCATACGTACGTGTAGAGGCTGGTACCAACTTGATTGGTGGTCAGCCAGTAAGCTTGGAGAATATGTTGGCCGTAGCAGACATCTGTCATGAGTTTGGAGTACCCAGCATCCTCGATGCGTCATTGCTTCAGGACAACATCTACTTCATGAAGACACGTGAAGCACAGTGCAAGTACATGACCCCCAAGGAGATCTATCACCTCTTGGCCAACAAGATGGATATCATCTACTTCTCAGCGCGTAAGTTGAGCTTTGCACGCGGTGGTGCCATCATCAGTCACAACACCGAACTGATCAAGAGCATGATGGAGTACATCCCCTTGTACGAAGGTTTCTTGACCTACGGTGGTATTGACGTACGCTCTATCGAAGCAATGGCAGAAGGTTTGTACGAGTCATTAGACATGGATTACTTGAGCCACGGCCCCGAATTCATCAATTATTTGGTCAATGAATTGGATGCCTACGGAGTGCCCATGATCAAGCCCGCAGGTGGTCTTGGTGCTCATATCGATTGTCAGGCATTCGTGCCCGATATGCCTCATGATCAGTACCCTGCAGCAGCCGTAGCAGCTGCCCTATACATTGCCGGTGGTATTCGTGGTATGGAGCGTGGTACATTGTCAGAGCAGCGTGAGCCCGATGGCACAGAGCGCTTCTCAGAGTTGGAGTTGATGCGCTTGGCAGTACCCCGTCGTGTCTACACCCTCTCGCAGATCAAGTACGTAGCCGACCGTGTTAAGTGGTTGTGGGACAATCGTGAGCTCATCGGTGGCCTCAAGTGGGTAGAAGAGCCCAGCGTATTGCGCTTCTTCTTCGGCAGACTGAAGGAAATCGGACACTGGCAGGAAGAACTAGTAGCTAAGTTCAAGGAAGACTTTGGTGAAAGCCTATAATCAACCTAATTTTTATATAAACCTTAATTCACTAAGCTGGAGGTTACTTATTTGGGTGGCCTCTGGCTTTTTTTAGTGTACAGGGAAAAGAGAAAAGACAAGAGACTAGTGATTTAAGGTAAAGGGTTAAAGTTTTTTTACCGGGCTTTGTTGTACTCTGTACTCTATCTAAGGTTCTCCTAAGCGTTCTTCAATCACTTTCACTTGCCTGGGAGTAAGGATGCGTTTGTGTGGTCATTGCATTTTCGACATAAAAAGAGACCCTAGACGTTGGATTGTCTAAGGTCTCTATTGGTAGTTATAAATCCGTTGGAGGATTAAATCTTCTTAGCCTTGAAGTTGGTAACCTTACTCTTGAATTGACCAGTCTTCCACAAGGGGAATACAAGTGTGCGCACTACATTGTAAGGCTTCTTGTCAGCAGCAAGTTTTTCATCGTAGTTGAGAGTTTCAACCAACTTGCCATTAACCCAAAGTTCGGTCTTCTTGTTAGTACCCTTGATGGTGATATGCTCCTTCACACCAGGACGACCACTATGTTTGAATGTAAATAGATAACCATCGCGGCTGAAGCCAATCATACCACTGATGGGGTCGCATAGGTAGAACTTAGCACGTGCACTCTCTGTGAGCACTGCACCTGGTTTTTCCTTACCCCAAGTGATGTCAAAGTCTACTTGATAGTCGTAACCTATCTGAGCATAGGGATTGCCCATAGCGTGGAAGTTCATCATGCCACCTCTCTTTGCCATAGGAGCATTGAATCTACCCTGCTGAGGACCTCTCTTTGCCATAGGAGCATTGAATCTGCCCTGCTGAGGACCTCTCTTATTGTTGTGTGCAAACTTACCCTGCTGAGGAGCGTTCTTTCTGTCGTTCTTAAACTTCTTGTCGTTCTTCTTGTTCTTATCGCAATCCTTGCAGTTCTTGTCCTTACAGTCCTTGCAATCAAGTTTCTTATCGTTCTTCTTGTTCTTATCGCAATCCTTACAGTTCTTGTCCTTACAATCCTTGCAATCAGCATTCTTCGTGTCGTGCTTGGGTCGCATCTTCATAGCAGGGGCTTTGGGAGCAAATGCCTGTAGAGGAGTATTGCTGCGCAAGAAGGGAAGTTCGATTTCTGTGTTACCCAATTCGTTGATACCAGGACCTTCGCCAAGACGCTTTCTGCCAGCATCCCACTTAGCATAGTTTACTGTATCGTTTACGGCATGCCAGCACTTCTCTGCCATTACCTGAAGTGCAGGGAATGTACGATGGTGCACATCACCTACGCTGATACCATTGCCACATACGTCATTCCATACAGCAAAGCAACCACCTTCGATTTGAGGGTCCTTTTCCTCGAATTGTACGCCACCGATATTTGCTGGTGTCCAACGCTCATAGAGGAAGCGGTCGTTGAGGTAATCATAGTAATAACCAGCAGCAGGCACGATGTAAACATAGCCATCGGGGATGCTTACCAATTGATAGCCCTGCTCCTTCATGTCCTTGGGATTGGCAAAACCATTATTCCAAACGTCCATGATTACATTCTCGCTCTTTACGGGAGTTTCACCATTGGCATGAGAGAGTGAACCCCACAACTTAGCCTGGTAGCCATAAGATTCTACCAACTTGATTAGGTGGTCAGTGAAACCGCGGAAGAGCTCTACAACCTGCTTGTCAGCATTGCTATACTCATCGGTACCAACGTGTACGCGAGGACCAGCAAATACTGGATCGGGACCTTCCATATACTCAATGAATAGGCTATCCACGAAAGGTACTACCTCGGGGTTGGTGAGGTCAAGGTGGTCAACACCAAACTTTGGTGCACACAATGAAGGACGGAAGTGTGAAAATGCCAAAGAGTGAGCAGGAACGTCTATCTCGGGGATAATCTCCACACCAAGTTTTGCTGACTCCTTTACAAATCTGCGGAACTCGTCCTTAGAATAGTGTCCGTCCTTGGCTGTTAGCTCAGGGAAACGCTCACTTTCTAGACGGAAAGCTGCATAGGTCTCGTCCCAATTGTTGTGATAGTATTTCTTGAAGCCATTGTCGTTAAGGTGAATCTGAAGCATATTCATCTTATAATAAGACATAGTGCGAACAAGGTTCTTCAAGTAATCCATGGGGATGAACTTACGAGCTACGTCAATCATGAAGCCACGCATACGATAGTCGGGCTCGTCTTGAATCTTACAAACGGGGATTTCGAACTTGTCACGAGCATCCTTTGCATCCTGAATCTGCAACAATGTCTGTATACCCCAAAGTACTGCCTGAGGAGTTTGACCACTGATGGTAATCTGCTTCTCCTTTACTTCAAGGATATAACCCTCGTTGCCCAACTTCTTATTCTTGGCAATCTCCAATTTAATAGGAGTAGACTCACCATGCATGGGAGCGCCAAACATGTGCAAGCTTCTCTTTAGATAACCAGCAGCATAGTCAAGGCTGCTATCACTAGTGGTAACCTCGGCTTGGCAAGTGATATTTGCCACACCTTTACCATACTTGATGCTCTTTGCCGTAGGTACAACGAATACGTCGCCTTCTGTGGCAGGAGCCGCATGCAAGCCAACTGTTAAAGCTAGCATTGCAAGAGAGAGAAATAATTTCTTCATTCTCAAATGTGATTAGTTAGTATGTTGATATTTTTGATGTTATTATACATTGGTATAATTAGAAGTTCTTTTCGCCTTGTCTATTGCATAATTGTTTGAAATCGCAGAAGGCACAAGCCTCTGGCTCCTTTGTTTTATAGAAAGGAACTTCGGGGTTGAATATTTCTGTGATAATACCCTTCAGTTGTTCCATGAAGTCATTCTCATATGCAAGGATGTCGCTCACCAATCCTTCCTTGTTAGTACCCTTGTTGTTACCTATGTACAAGGATGGGTCATAGTCCTCCTTGCCTGACTTTGCCGTATAGAAGAGCACGGGTTTGATAGGTAACTGATTTGAATATTTTTTGCTAGCCGCTATAGCATAGAGGAAGGTTTGTAAGTAATAACCCGCATGCTTGCTGCTACGCTTGAATATATCGTCCATCTTCTTGACCTCGTTTTCGTGAGCACCAGTTTTGTAGTCAACGATTCGTATGTGTTTCGGAGTACTACCATCAGAGATGATATCCATACGGTCAACACGTCCTCCGGTTTTTATACATAGGTCGCGCTCTCCGATTTTCAGATTCAATTGCATCGCTACATCTTTTTCCATTGCCTCCATGCTGATGGGTGAGTGTCGCTCATCCCACTTCAGTAGGTTGATAAGATAGCGCTCCACAACTCCCCTTATCAATATATTCTCTCCGCGGAACTCTGTGATATTGGCCTCTTTACGGAAATGTTTATCAATAATTGGTTGAAGTCGCTCTCCCTTGTTGGCTGTGTACTCCGAGAGTTGTGCGCGAGTGATAATTTTGCTCTTTGAGTGCGACATAATCTCCTTGTATATCTCCTCAGCAGCATTGTGGAAGATATTTCCTAGGATTCTGGCATCTACAACCTCCTCTTCATCTGGTTGAACGCGCAATTCGCACACCGAAGTCAGATAGAATTGCATCGGACAATTGATATATCTGTTGATGCTAGAGGGACTTAGGGTATACGCCTCATTGCTCTCCTTGGTATTGAACTTTTGGTGCAGAAGATTTACTATATCTTCGTCTTTATCAATGTCTTTTAATTCTATTTGTGTGGTATCTTGCTCTGCTTCCAGGCGGATAAAGTCAATAGGAATATCCGTCTCGGCTTGCAATTGGCGAAGGAAACGGCTTATCTCTCTACGCACATTGCCCGATGAGTTCTCGTTGAAGATAAATGTCACATGCTCTGCTCGCTGAATCAAACGATAGAAGTAATAGGCAAAGACAGCCACCTTGTGACGTATTGTGGTAAGCCCAAAGCCCGTTCTCAGGGTAAAAGGTATGAGCGAATTGTCCGTTGTGTTCTTTGGAAGGAAGCCTTCACCCACGTTCAGCATCAGTATGTTTTTAAAGTCCAGGCACCTTGTCTCCAGCACACCCATTACCTGCAAACCCTGTGCTGGTTCGCCATGGAAAGGTATGCTCTTGCTACCAAGTACCCTGCGTAGCAATCGTCTAATAGTGCTTGGTTGCAATACTAGGGGATGCTCGTTATTGGTGACCATGTCATAGAATTGGCGCAAGGTTTTGTGTATGATATAAAGACTTTCAGTCATCAGTACATCATCAAAGTCACTATCCTCTTCGCTCATCTTACCAGCCAGCGAAATAACTATCTCGTCAAGGTATTGTATCAACTCAGCAACGTGCGTTGGTTCTATTCTTCTTTCCCAATCTATATCCGCTATATACTGATAGTATGGATGATATTTTATGGTGCGCAAGAAGGGTAGGCTAAACCTCTTTCTCTTCTTGTCCCAGCCTTCGGTTTGTAAAGTTATTAGAGCACTGGTAAGGCTATATATTGGTGTCCCCATGAGTGAGTATCCCATGGTGATATTGATATCTTTGGGAGCCTTCTCATTGGATGTATTACCCTTGTCAGGAATGGCATGTAATACGGGTTGTAACTGTTGTTCGTCGCACAATACCAGAGCCGTTTCGCGCTCCGTTTCCGTTAGCTTTGCCGTAAGCCATTGAGGTATGTATCTGGTGGCAATGCTATCCGTGCTGGTTGAAACGAATGTGAAACCAGCCTTATGTGCTAGGTTGTCGTAGATTTTACGTTTAGATAATGCATTGGGATAATCCTCCAGATTCTTCCTGATAAAATCTCCAGCTTCGAAGGTTGGATTATCCTTGTACATATCATCATAATCCCAATAGAAGAGAGCCTTATTCTTCTTAATGAGATAGGTCATGAGTTTCTTTTCTGTCTCACTGAGCATATTGAAACCCACGAAGCAATATGTTCTTTCCTCGTCCAGGAGAGCAAGCATGTCTTTGTTCTCCACGGCAAGCCTCTCCAGCGCACCCTGATATGGTTGCACGCCTTCTGGCATAGCTTCCTTCAAACCGTGATACAAGCCAGGCATGATGCTCCAAAGTTCGGAAAATCTCTCCTGCAAGTGAGTTTTGTTTTCCGTAGCAAAGGCACCAAAGAATCTCTCCAATGCTTCACGCTGATTAGGACTTAGAAAGTCAAACGATTCGATATCGTTCAGCTCTTTTGCATTCAGAAAGAGATTGTCGGCATTGACCAAGTGCTTGTCTATATCATCAAAGTCCGATAGCAGTATCTCTCCCCAGCCCCAGAAGACATCCAGCGACTCGGCCTTTTCTCCCATCAGTTGCTTGTAGACATAGTACAGTTTGCACACGGCAGGTATTGTTTCAGCCACCGTATCACCCACTATGCTCTCGAACATCTCCGCTATAGTACTATAATGTGGAGCCCAATAGGTATTGGAAACCTCAGAGAGTAGCACTTCGTTCATGAACAAGCGAGCGCGCTTATTGGGGAAGACTACTGTCACCCTGGACATATCGTCTTTAAAGCGCATTAGCAAGTCCTTGGCAACGTGTGACAAGAATGTATTGTCTGTCCAATTATTGTTCATGTAGCGTAAGCGTTAGATGTTTTTATAATTCTTGTTTTTAACATACCAGATATACCCCTTTACCTCATGTGTAGGATATATTTCTTTCAGCAGGCGCATATAGTGTTTCACCTGTCCGTCGTAGTTCTTGTGCTCGTCTCCAAACTTATAGTCAATTACCGTTATCACCCCATTGTTCATGATGATGCGGTCTGGTCTTTGGTCACGTTTGTTTTTGTCACCCTTGGGGTTTAGTATGTCGCATTCGGCAAAGACCCTATTCTCTGGTGCAAACCACGAAGCTATCAGTTTGTCGTCGTCTATCTGTTGCAATAGCTCTTTGAGTTCGTCATATTGCTCTTGCGAAATACGTCCCTGCATACGGCTTTTTCTCAGCGTAAACTCTATCTGCGAAGCATCGCGTATCTCCTCCATGATATTGTGGTAGAGTATGCCTTCTGCTCTGGCGCTATCGTCATGTCCAAATAGTTCTTTAGCCTCATTGCTTTGTCTGAAATTGAGTCTAGCCTTATAACTGACCATTTTTGTGTTCAATGGTTTAAAGTCGGGTTGCATTCTATTGTCGCTAGCCTTATCTTCCTTTATCTCTAGCACAGGCACTCCATCCTCTAGTAGGAACACACCATCGGTAAAGTCATTCTTGGGGTTCAGGCAGAGGTTCAGCAGATGTCCTACTGTTATGCCACCCTCGGGAATAGAGTCAGTGCAACGTGCCCAAATATACATATTGCACGAAGCACGAGTCAGAGCCACGTATAGCGAATTCAGTTCATCTACTCTGCTTTGCAAGTGCTCCTCTATGTATCTGCCACTATAGTATGATTTAGCCATGCTGGCTTTCTTGGCTATCGGCATTCTGCCTAGTGTGTTGTACACCTCGTGACCCTCTTCTGCTTCACACCATAGGGTGTCTCCCTTGTCCTCTTCCATTGCCCAGTCGCAATAGGGTAGGAATACGGTGTGAAACTCCAAACCCTTGGATTTGTGTATCGTCAGGATGCGTATACCTTCCTGCTTACCCGAGGGAATAGCCTGAGTGTGCAAACTAGTATCCCATACCTTCAGGAAGGAGTGTATATCGTTTGGATTATCCTTCAGGTACAGTTGTACGGCATCAAGAAAAGCATAATGGTATGCCTCCTGGTTTTCCAGTCTTTCCAGCTTCAAACTCCTGTACAATTCCTCCACCAATTCATATAGTGGCATCTGCTTCAGTTGGTTGCGATTTTCCAGTAGAAAACTGGGTATCAGCTCCAGAGCATTGTTGCGCATCAGATAGTCGTGGGTAACCGCCTCCTTCTCCACCATCTGTTTGTAGTGCATCAGGAATAGATGGTATGCCACAGGCTTTTCCTCGTACTCCTCTATGAGCATACGCATGGCAGAAATCAGTATCGTCACTATCGAACTGTTTTCCAACAGGAACGCCTCGTCGCTAGCTATTCTGATATGTTCTGGAGCATTGTCCTGAAAGTATTTGAGTATCTTCTTTGAGGTTTTGTTCTTGCGCAGGAGGATAGCCATCTTGTTCAGAGGCAATCCCTCGTCGTATAGATGGCATATCTGCTCTAGCATGTCAGCAAGCATCCACTCCTCAATTTCTTCTGGTGATAACTTTGGTTGCTTGTTTTTGTCATTACCCTTTACGCGTACGGCCACTCTCGTGTATCCCTGCACGTTCTGTTCTTTCTTCTCAGGCTTGTACTGATAGACATCGTTATAGATTCCGTCATCTCCACCAATTTTAAATCTTGCATCCGGGTAAAGCTCATCCAATTTTGTCGCCGCTATGGGGAAGAAACTGTTGTTGAAGTCGATAATCCTCGCCTCACTACGATAATTGTACTGCAAGGGGTGTGTCTGCGGATTCCACGTGCTCATCGTATTGCCCAGATTGCTCAGCAGGCTCCATTCGCCACCACGCCATCTGTAGATACTTTGCTTTATATCACCCACTATCAGGTCGTTGCCGCCAAGGGCTTGGTTTTCAAAGAGTAGCACCTTGAAATTGTTCCACTGCAAGTTGCTCGTATCCTGAAACTCATCTATCATGATGTTTCTCAATACGGTGCCTATCTTTTCAAATATGAATGGATTGTCCTGCTCATCGATGAGGCTTGACAGCAGGGTAGGGGTGCGCGAGAGTGGAAATGTCTCATGCTCCTCATTTATGTCCCTCACTATCTCGTCTATGCGCGAGAGCAACTGCAATTGGTTAGTATAGTTTCTGGCCAGTCGAGCAGAATTTATTGCCCTGTTCAGCTTCTCCGCGGTAGCCATGTAGGCATTGAATCTATCACCAAATTCTCTGAACAGAGCACATGCGGCGTCATCCTTCTTGCTATTGGCATTCAGTATGGCACTGCCATCTTCCAGGAAGGCCGTGAAGATTTTACCCTCGGCAGTAGTCTTCGCCTTGCTCATATCTTGATTGACCACATGCTGCAGATATGTGATTGGAGATGGTGTCCTCTTGCCCACGAGCTCTTCCGTGCAGATGCTCCTTGCATAGGAAAGCACCTCTTGTGCCTCCTTCAGCAACTCTTCCTCTCCGCCGTCAATGATATCTTTCATGCACTTTCTGAATTCTCTCACCCTCTTGTGGTCAGAGATTATTTCACGCTCCTGTGCACTACGTTTCAGAAAGTCCTCCTCAAAGATACACTTGGCAAACTTCTTTATTGCTGCCTGTATGTTCCATTTGCCATTCTCGTCCAGCTCGTCGGTAACGTATTCTATCACTATGTTTCTTAGCGTAGCATCCACGTCCAGATTGTCTATCATCCTGTCCACGGCCATCTCCAGCACCTCGTTGTCCTTCAGGTCAACCTGTAGGTTAGAGCTCTGTCCCAATTCTCTGGCCAGTGTGCGCAAGATGCTCTGGAAGAAGCTATCTATGGTCTCCACCCTGAAGCGACTATAGTCGTGCAGAATCATACTCAGAGCTTTGCCGCTCCTCTTGCGTATCTCCTCCACAGACATGTCGCACTTTTCCGCCTTCAACTTCTCCACCAGCTTTTTCAGGTATTCCTTGCTGCTAGACAAACCCTTGCTGATGCCATAGAGATGCTGCAATATACGGTCCTTCATTTCTGCCGTAGCCTTGTTGGTAAAGGTTACAGCCAGCGTATGCTTATACTCCTCCTCAGCCTGAGGACGAATCATGAGATAGATGTATTCCACCGTCAGGGTAAAAGTCTTACCACTACCGGCAGAAGCCTTGTATATATTAAGTGAAGAATTCGTTTCCATGGTTACCTTTATTTCGTGCAAAGGTATCAAAAAAAACTCTTTATTGCAATAGATTTTTAAAAACTCAAGGCATATCTTCGCTTACATCATCAAATTGTTGTACCTTTGCAAACGATTGTTTTAGGCACATGCCTATTTTCATGCAATATTTATCAAGGTAAAAAAAGGTAAAAAGAATATGTCAGGTTATTTAGTAGATGATACACGCAAGGTGACCACACATCGCCTTATCGAGATGAAGCAGCAGGGCAAGAAGATAGCCATGCTCACAGCTTACGACTACACCATGGCACAGATTGTTGACCAGGCAGGTATGGACATCATCCTCGTTGGCGACAGTGCATCCAATGTCATGGCAGGTAACTTCACCACACTCCCCATCAGCGTAGAGCAGATGATATACCACGCCAAGAGCGTAGTGCGCGGAGTCAAGCGTTCGCTAGTAGTATGCGATATGCCATTCGGCTCGTATCAGGTAGGCCGCACAGAGGGTGTTACCAATGCCATCCGTATCATGAAGGAGAGCCACGCCGATGCACTCAAGTTGGAGGGTGGAGTAGAGATTTTGGACACCGTTCGCGCCATTCTCGATGCAGGTATCCCCGTTATGGGTCACTTGGGACTTATGCCCCAGAGTATCAACAAGTTTGGTACATACGCAGTACGTGCCAAGGAACAAGCCGAGGCAGACAAGCTCCTCAGCGATGCACATGCCCTGGAGGAAGCAGGATGCTTTGCCATCGTGTTGGAGAAGATACCAGCCGAACTATGTCAGCGAGTATGCCAGGAGCTAACCATCCCCGTCATTGGCATCGGAGCAGGACCAGCAGATGGTCAGGTATTAGTAGCCCATGATATGCTAGGCATGAACAAGGGCTTTTCTCCCAAGTTCCTCCGTCGCTATGCCGACCTATTTACCGTCATGACCGACGCCATTGGTCAGTATATTACCGATGTGAAGACCGAAAACTTTCCCAACGAAAACGAAAGATACTAATACATCCCCTTCCCACATAGAGAGGTATAGATATAAGGTATAGAGTAGACATCCTATTCTATACCTTTTTTTGTATGCCTAGCGAACAGTTTCTGTGTAGATAAGAAATAATCTTATTGGGATGGTGAAAATAAATGAGTATTTATTCGCGTGTCCTCGCGTTGTTAAAAATAGCTTTCCGTTTTAAGCCGACTTTGTCGTCTTGAATCTGCTCACGCTTGGCATAATTCAAGCGAGCTTGATTCTGCTCTCGCTTACTCGCAGCTTTCCGTTCTCCGATTTCCGTTTTCAAAAGAACGTGTTTAAGTTCCGTTCTGTGTTGTGCGTAGCTGCAACACAGTCCCGACCAGAGGACTGGTAAAAAATAAAACGAGTCTAAATTCGCGTCTAAAGTTGTTAAAAAATAGTTTTCCGTTTTCCGTTTTCCGTTTTCAGTTCGCTAAGTCTCTTGACTCTTGTCTTTAGTCTCTAGTCTTATGCTGGCGCTAATCTCTAACCATTTAAATTCTAGGAATTAAAATAAACACTCGAAGCAGATTGATGTGAAGCTATAAGTGATGGTAAAATCAAATCTATTTGAATGATACCATAAAGATAGCGATAATGATGCCATC
>JAZLBF010000021.1:0-17186 GCA_045613565.1 Bacteroidaceae bacterium | reverse complement strand
ACCCATCAATAGGTAAAAGTAATGATTGAAAAGATTGGTAGCGTAGCTGGTGCAGTATGGACTGCTCTTAGCGAGAATGACGCAATGAATGCTAAGGACCTTAAGAAGGCATGCAAGATTAAGACTGACAAGGATTTGTATTTGGCTATGGGCTGGTTGCTCCGTGAGGACAAGCTAAACGTAGTTGAAGAGGGTAAGGAGATCACTCTTTCTCTTAAGTAATATATCCCTGTCAAGAGATATTAATAAAGGATGTGTCATCAATTGGCACATCCTTTTTTCTATCTATTCAGTAACGAGTTTCTTCTAGAAATCCTTGACTATATAGGATTATTAGAGCTTCCTCGGATTTCATCTAAATACTAGCATCTGAGTTTTTGAGCTAATTCAAGGATTTTATAGATATCCTAGACTTTCTAGAACTTCATCCGTTAAAATAGCTAAACACTCATCGATAAACGATCAACAACTCAGCTATTAATCATATAGAATAAACAAGGGATGGTATTGATTACCACTCCTTGTATGCTCTTACCAGTAATAGGAAACCGTTTTAAAGTGGAGAGGGTAAGAGGGTGTGTGTTACATCTTAAGTTTTTGGATGAATTCTGCGATGATATTTTGACGATCTTCTGGTGATAGTTCAGAAAAATGGGTGTCTAATATCTCGCGGAGAGCAACTTCCGAGCGTATCTTCATCTGCATACGCCCAGTGGCCAATCCGCTGTGAAATGGTGTGTGTGGTAAGAGTTGGCGATTTATGTTTCCGTCACTCATTTTTTATGAAATGCTGCTCTAAATCCTCGTACTACTTTCAAACCTATGTTGATACCCTGCCAAACATTGAATGCATTGCGTGCTATCTGCATAGCAAAATCCATGCGGTTATTGCTTCGGGGGATGGGAGCAATCGCACTGTTGATGGTGGTTTGCATCTTAGTTTGTAGCAACTTGATTTCCTGTTGCTTAGCAAGTCTCTTTTCTTGGATGGCAAGAAAAACGTCCTGCTTGGTTAGAATCTCTTGCGCTATATTTTCCTTAATCATTAATTGGCAGTATTTGTGTTAGGATTTTGAGGATTAGAATTTTGGGGTGCTGATGGTGACTCTAGGAAAATGCGTACCATCAACTTTGCCACAGGTTGGAGTACCCAGGTTTTACGCTTAAGCCAGAAGATTAGACACAAGAAGAGTATGATACCTGCCAATGCTAGGAAACCGATATAGGTAGAACCTAAGGTTTCGTTAATCCAGTATGCACATGCAAAACTAGACAATAGCAGAGCGATTCCAACTAGGATGGAAACAATAGCTCCTACGGCTAGTGCGAAGAGCAATCTTGTGGCACTTTCTGCAGCAGTAAGGCTAGCGTGTTCTTTTTGTATCTGGATGTAATCCTTCAAAAGAAGAAAAAACTTATTGAACTCTTCCAAAGCTTTATATATTAATAAGGTAAATATAGAAAATCGTTTCAAAAGGTGGCATCAGGGGAGCCCTGATACCACTCTGTTGATATACTAATGATGTATGTACAAAATACTGACAAGGTATTATTCTACAGCACCAAGACCTAGATCCTCGGCAATGTCACTTGCGAGATCTTCCATTTCCTGCTTGCTTAGCTTAATGCCACGCTTCTTAAGATTTTCTACAATCATAGCGCGAGTGTTAGAACCCTTTTCAGGTGCAAACAAAACACCACATGCTGCTCCTACTGCAGCTCCGCCGATAAAGGCAAGTAGATAATTAACGGCTTTCATAATTAAAGTTGTTTTAGGTTGTATTTATAATTTGTTTATATAGTTTCTCGGATATTTTTGTTGTCATATTCCTAAAAACTCTATGCAAATATAGGATTTTTTATTGTAGTTGCAAGGAATATTTGAATGTTTTTGTACTATTTTAACATAATTTATACTTTTGTAATGTTTATTAACATTTGTAAATCGTGTGGTTTCGTAAATTTGTTGTATCTTTGCAGAGGTAAAAATTACACCTAAAACGAAATATTAATCAATAAAATCATTGAAAATAACTATGAAGAAATCAGTTTTGATGGGTTCTGCCCTAATTATGGCTTTTGCGATGAGTTCATGTAAAAGCGGTGAGAGTGCATACAAGAAGGCTTACGAGAAGGCACAGGCGCAGCAGGCTTCAACAAGTGTGACTACAGCTGAAACTGAGCAGAAGTCAAATACAGTAGCAGTTACTCCAGTACAGACAGTTACCCCAACAACTGATTATAGCAATGTAAGTGTTCGTTCGGAGGACGTTACATTGGTAAATGGTACTGGCTTGAAGGCATACAGCGTAGTAGTTGGTAGCTTTGGCGTTCAGGCTAATGCTGTAGCACTACAGAACAAGTTGAAGGGTCAGGGTTACCAGGCACAGGTGGTAAAGAGCCCCTCAAATATGTATCGTGTAGTATTGAGCACTCATAATGACAAGGTTTCTGCTGCTCAGAGCCGTGATAAGGTTCGCTCTACATATGCAGATGCTTGGTTGCTTTATCAGAAGTAATTAATGGCTCGAGTATTGAGTATAGATTATGGCAAACGCCGTACAGGATTAGCTGTGACAGATCCTTGTCAGATAATTGCCAATGGCCTGACAACAGTTGATTCTAATTCTTTAATAAAATTTCTAACTGATTATATTTCTAAAGAACCAGTTGAGAGATTTGTGGTAGGTTTGCCCAAACAAACAAATGGCCTGGATAGCGAGAATTTACCTCGCGTCCAGGCTTTTGTCAAGAAATTAAATGCTGTTTTTCCTGATATACCCGTGGAGTGGTGGGATGAACGCTATACGAGCGTATTGGCGCACAAGGTGATGCTGGATAGCGGTATTGGCAAGAAGGCTCGTCAGAACAAGGCTTTGGTAGATGAGATAAGTGCTACGATAATCCTACAAGGATGGATGGAAAGAAGGCAGTAATTGTTTGATTTTATCGAATAATTCTTTTATTTCGCTCATTCAGATAACCTATAGACGTGGTATTAAACTAAGGAAATACAACATAAACGATATTTAACGATATGATTTTACCTATATATACATACGGTCAACCCGTATTGCGTAAGGAAACAGAAGAGATAGATGCTACGTATCCAAATCTAGCTGAATTAATTCAAAACATGTGGGATACTCTGGCTAAGAGCCGTGGAGTAGGATTGGCTGCACCACAGGTGGGTTTACCCATTCGTATGGCTATCATCGACTTGGATTGCATCAGCGAGGAAGAGCCACAATATGCTGGATATAAGCGTACGTTTATCAATCCTTACATCGAGGAGGTGGACGAAACGGAGATGGATACTCAGGAGGAAGGATGCTTGTCACTACCAGGGTTGTCTGAAAAAGTAACTCGTCCCACTCGTATTCGTGTCAGCTATCAGGATGAGAATTTCCAGGAGCATGATGAATGGGTAGATGGATTCTTGGCTAGAGTGATGCAGCATGAGTTTGATCATCTAGATGGTGTGGTATATACTGACCATCTGAAGGGTCTTCGCAGACAGTTGATGGCTCCTAAGCTAAAGCAATTGGTAAAGGGACAATTTCAAGCAGATTATAAGGTTAAACCTTTGAAAAAATAATTTGCCAGATTCAGAAATTAGTTTTCTCCAAAAAGAAACGAATTGCATCTAAACGAAGAAGCTATATAGTAACGGAAATGAAGCGTATATTATCCTTTCTACTGATATTCATAGTATTTAGTACCACATTGTTCTCACAGATTAATACCAATCGTGTGATGATGATGGGCCGTAATGCTTTGTATTACGAGGACTATGTATTGGCTATTCAGCGTTTCAACTCCGTTATTATGGCTAAGCCATACTTGTCAGATCCATATTTCTTTAGAGGCCTTGCAAAGTTTTATCTTGAAGATTATGCTGGTGCAGAAACTGATTGCACATTGGCCTTAAGTAGAAGTCCTTTCAATGCTCAGTATTATACTTTGCGTGCTTTGTGCAGAGTGAATATGGAGCATTACGATGCTGCTATTGAGGATTATAAGGCTTCTCTGGAGCAAAATCCAATAGAGAAGAACAATTGGCACAACATGGTTATTTGCTACATGGAAATGGAGCAATATCATCAGGCAGATTCGGCTTTGAATAAGATGATTAAACTATGGCCACGAGAATCTTCTCAATGTACGATGAAAGCACAGGTTTCATTGGCTATGAAGGATACGGTGCTAGCGGAGAAGTGGGTGGACAAAGCATTGGTGCTTGACAAGTATGATGGTGGTGCATGGAGTATGAAATCTGCTATGCAAACCAAGCGTCGTGAATACGAAAAGGCGGAGAAATCATTGAATAATGCCATCATTCAGAGACCACGACTACCAATGTTGTATGTAAATAGAGCATTAGTGCGATTTCATCAACAAAACATTCGCGGAGCAATGTCTGACTACGACCAGGCGATAGAAATAGATGGTTCCAACTATGTTGCGCATTACAATAGAGGTTTGCTACGCGCACAGGTGGGTGATGACAATAATGCTATTGAGGATTTCAACTTCGTATTGGGTGTAGAACCAGATAATATGATAGCACTTTACAATAGAGCTATTCTATTGGATAGAGTAGGGGATTACCACGGTGCTATCAAGGATATCAGTGCCGTGATTGACGAATATCCTCAGTTTTGGACTGGATACATGCAACGTGCCTCTATATTGCGTAAAGTGGGTGATGTATATGGTGCTGAGCGTGATGAGTATCGTGTCTTGAAAGCAAAGATGGAGGTGAAGACCGGTACGTATAAGGTTCAGAAGACAACTAGAAAGAAGGAAGATCGCAATATTGAGGATTACAACAAGATGGTTGTTGATGATGAGCAATCACAACTAAGTGCCTATGCAAGTGAGTTCAGAGGCCGAGTGCAAAACAAGCAAACGGAACTGAAATGCTTGCCGATGTACACCCTTGGCTATTATCGTAAGGAGCATGCTACTCGTAGATACATACCATATAGTAAGGCTTTGGAGGATTTTTCTTTGCAAAACAAGGATTCTCAGAAGTTGCTGATGTGTAGCGAAGAAATCACCTTGGATAGTGTAAGAATCAATATGCATCAATCACGCATTACTCAAGATATCATTCTTGGCGACGCTAGTCAAATGGTGATGGATTGCTATATCGTGCGTGATTTCGAATCAGCAATGTCCACTCTTGACTCCCTGATTGTTTCTGATAGTAATATTTCTCCCTTCTACCGCTTTATGAGAGCACAGATGAGAACCGCTCAGATAGAAGCTCAACCAATCAATGAAAATGAATTGCGCATCAGATACATGGAGGTTTTGCAAGACCTCAAGTATTGTGCAAACAATATTCCGGACTTTGCCTACGCATCTTACAATATGGGTAATACATACGTTAAAATGAAGGATTATCCATCTGCTATCAATGCTTACACCAAGGCTATTGAGGTGGATAATACATTACCTGAAGCCTACTTTAATCGTGGTGTTGCGTATATCCTTATGAAGGAGGTCAACAAGGGATTGGCAGATTTATCACAAGCGGGAGAAATGGGATTGTACCAGGCATACAACCTTATTAAGAAGTATTCTCAGAAATAGATTATTCTTAAAAGGAGGGACACACCCTCAGAAATAGTTCTCTCCAAGACATAGCATAAAAATAAAAAGGACAGAATCTAAACATTGAAGATTCTGTCTTTCTTTATATATAAATAAGGTGGAGAATATCGGGCTCGAACCGATGACCTCTTGCATGCCATGCAAGCGCTCTAGCCAGCTGAGCTAATCCCCCTTTTTGACTAACGCGGTACAAAATTATGGATTTTTTGGCTATTGAGTAAGTTTTTACAATTCTTTTTTTAGAATATTGGCGAAAAATCATACCTTTGCATCTAGTTTTAACCCAAAAATATGAAGAAAAGTATCACATTATTAGGTTTATTGTGTGCATTAAACTCATTTGCTCAGGTTGGTGTATCGCCTGATGAATCAATGCCAACAAAAAAGTATAAAAGAGAGTATTGCATAATTAATGACGATCATGGTGCTAATACCAGATGTGCGGCCACACAAGACAAGGCACAATTGCGCGCAACTGGTTCTCCAAAGATTGTTGTATGTCTTGCCAACTATGCCGATGTTAAATTTACCGTTGCCAATAGCAATGATTCCGTAGTTGCCGTATTCAACACCTTTTTCAATGGTAGAGGAGTGGGAGCAGGTCAGAACAAACACTCTGTATATGACTATTTTAATGAAATGAGCGGTGGTATCTTTACTCCCGAATTCATTATCACCGAACCTGTTACCTTGTCTAGGGAAAGATCGTATTATGGTGATAAATATGGTTCAAGCAGAAGAACTAAATTCAGAGACGAAGCACTTACCCTTCTAGCACCTCAGATTAAGGATAGGATAGGGGAGTTGGATACTAATGATGACAACAAAATAGATGGTGTGATCATCATTTTCCCTGGTTGTGGTGCTAATGTCGGTGACGAAAATGGTATGCACCCAGCTTGTTGGACAAACAATCTGACCAATAGTGGCATCACATATGCAACAGAGCTTGTAGCTCCCGAACTGCAAGGCTTTGATCACACAGAAGATGGTGGTGAAAATGAAGCCGTGATAAATGGTATTGGTGTATATCTCCACGAAATGTCACACATGCTTGGCTTGCCTGACTTTTATGATATTAATTACAAAGGTGCAGGTATGGATCGCTGGAGCTTGATGGATTATGGCGAATATTGGATGGATGGTTATGAACCAACTCCATATACCGCTTACGAGAAGAATTTCCTTGGATGGCTATCATTAATAGAACTTTCTGAGCCTGCAAACATCACCAACATGAAAGCTATTAACGATGGTGGTTCTGCATATATCATTTATAATGAGGGCGATAGAAATGAATATTATATCCTAGAGAATAGAACAACCTATGACCCTTGGACAAGTTCCTTGTGCGCATCATTAGGCAATGGTTTGATGATATACCATGTCACTTACGATGCTAATGCATGGAGCAGCAATAGAATCAACACGGATGTTAATCGTCAGCGAATGACTATAATTCCCGCAAATGGTCATTTTGAGATTATTGACAATTTTGATAGTTCTGAAAAATATTTCTCTGAAATGCGTGGACATCTATGGCCATTAAGCGATAGGGAATCCGTATTGAAGTATTGGGGTATTCGTGGAAACAACTCGTTAACTGACGAGGAGCGCACCGAAGGAGATCGCATTGCACCAGCAGCTAGATTGCACAATCCTAATACCGATGGCACATACTTTATGCACAAACCCATCACAAATATAGCTTTTGAGGATGATTCACAGAGAAGTATTTCATTCACCTTCAATGGTGGTGATGCTTCTGCTATCGAAGATGTCATTAACAATACTACTCACAAATATACTTACTACTCAATTGATGGAAGATATATTGTTAGTGGTAACAAAGAGATGATGCGCACATTGCCTAGTGGTTTGTACATCGTAAGAAATGTAACAACTGGAGAAGTACAGAAGCGATATGTCAACAATAGATAAGTATTAAGCTCAACACACGAGAATACTACAAAACTACTCAAGCCATCAGAAAAGTAAAAAACTTTAATCTGATGGCTTGAATTATAATCTTACAATACACACCTGAACTTACAATTATATTGAATCTCTCAAATCATATAAATCCTATAAAACTTTCAGTTCTAGTCCAAAATAGGGATAAGCTATATTTAAGCAACTAAACATAATGTGTATTATTTAAATAAAGTGCTAATCTAATATAAAGGTGGTATTTTTTGTGATAATTGGCATTGATGCGTATATATTAATAAGGTTATACAATATATATAATATGGAATAATTAAATAAGGTATATGTTATTCAAAACTTAATTGTACTAAGTAAGAAATACATATACCTTATATATTATATATCCGAGAATGCTCGTGATTATTCCATAGAAGAACAAAACTCTTCAGCTATGGAAAGCGTATTCAGTTTGCCTACGTCAACCATTTTATGATTGTCCTGCGTATAAGCAAATATGTTGGCCTTGGTGCAAATGTTTAGATAGAAATCAATAATACTGAATCTTGCTGGCCAAGAATCCATTTCTGCTATGAGATTGGTTTTCAATTGATGAATACCATCAAATGCTCTCAGATGAATATTGCCCACATCCAGTTTTCCTTCCTCTCTTTGCTGAAGAAGTTGCTCCACGTACTTGTGCGGAGTTTTCGCTTCACCAGTGTGAATGTTTGTCCATCCAACTAGTTTCATGCAATCATCAAAAACCAGATATCTTGATGTATCTCTCTTTGATACAACCAATACGGCATCAGCATCATTGCCATAATCCCAGAAACGATTAATGTCTACGTTTGAGAGAATATCCACGTTGTGAATTAGGATTTTGGCATCAGGATTGGACTTCTGTAATAAGGTTTGTGCATTTTTGATTCCGCCACCCGTTTCCAAGAGTTCGTTTCTCTCATCTGAGAACGAAATACGTATCCCCTTGTCTTTGTAGCTAGTTTTCAATGCTTTTTCCGCCCAATCCTCTATCATTTCCGCAAAATGATGTACATTGACTACAAAGTCGTTGAAACCGTTCAAAACAAGCTTATCAATGACATGCTCTATCAATGGTTTATTCTTTATGGGCACCAGGGCCTTAGGCATAGTATCCGTCAAGGGTTTAAGCCTAGTACCTAGTCCTGCAGCAAAAATCATAGCCTTCTTTCTACGAGGAAATACACGCTTGATGCCTTGCTCACGATGAGTAAGGACAACCTCTACACCAAATTTATCACTGATATATTCGGCCAAATGCTGAGCACTATACACACTACGATGCTGACCTCCGGTACAACCAAATGAGAACATCAACGATGTAAATCTTCTCTCTATATATCTAGCCACATGAGCATCAGCCAATTTGTATACACTCTCCAGAAAATCAATGATTTCACCATCGTTTTCCAGAAAATCTATCACAGGTTTGTCCAAGCCTGTCAACTTCTTATAAGGTTCGTATCTACCTGGATTGTGCGTACTTCTGCAATCGAATACATATCCACCACCATTGCCCGATGTGTCCTCAGGGATACCCTTCTTGTATGAGAAACTGAATACCTTTACCGTTAACTTCTTATTTTCCTCCTGATTCTTCTTGGGAGAAGTTGCTTCTTTCACCTTATTAATATTGTAAGCGGGAAGATTTACCAATTGAGTAAGTATTTCATGCAAATAAGCAATGCCTTCCAGATCAACCTCCTCAAGAACCTCTCTCAGATTCTGAATAGCCGAAGGTATGCTATCAAGGAAATACTTCTTGCCCTCGATCTTACCTCTGAAGCCATATGCACCCAACACCTGGAGGGTTCTGAACAATACCCACTTGGGGATACTTCTTCTGAACGCATCCTCGTCAATATCCTTGTATTCCTTGAGCGAGGTGATATATTCATCTATCAGGAATTGGCGTATCTCGCTGGTATAATGCGAAGAAGCTTGCCACAAGAAAGAAATCAAATCATATTGCAATGGACCTTTTCTTCCGCCCTGGTAATCAATAAAATAAGGTTCCTTTCCATCTGAGAGCATCACATTTCTTGCCTGAAAATCCCTGTACATGAAGCATTCAGCCGTATCTTCTTGCAATAGAGATACCAATGCCTTGAAGCATTTCTCCAACTTTACCTCGTTAAATTCTATGCCAGAGGTTTTCAGGAAGCAATATTTGAAATAGTTCAAGTCAAACATGATGCTTTGCTCGTCCATCGATTCAAGGGGATAGCACCTTGAGAAGTCCAAACCCTCAGCACCAACAACCTGTATTTTGGGCAACAGATGAATAGTCTTCTGAAGCAATATTATATCACTTGCACTATATCCTAAGGCACCCTCCCTACCCTCTTTCAAGGCATCATACAAGGAACTCGTACCCAAATCCGTTTGAATATAAGAAAGTCTATCATCGCTTATGGCAAAGATTTCAGGTACTGGCAATCCGGCACCGGCAAAGTGTTGTGTCAGATAAATAAAAGCCTCATTCTCTTCGCAAGAAGTACCAGTGCATCCAATCACGGATTTGCCATCTTCATCCATCAATCTAAAGTACTGACGATTGCTTCCAGCACCAGGGAGTTTCTCGCAAGAGCTAGGCATTTTGCCCTTCCAGTTTTGATATAAGCCAACTATGCTCTCCATCATTCAAATGCAAGTAAAAAGAATTTAATTAGATTGTGTGATTTGCATCAAGTGAACAGCTACAAGTGCCGCCGTTTCCGTTCTCAGACGACTTGTACCCAGGCTTACGGGCTTAAAGCCATACTCTGATGCCAGTTTAACTTCCTCCACAGAAAAGTCACCCTCAGGACCTATCATCACTATAGCATCCTTGCCTTTCTCTAGGACATCCTTCAGGTGTGGCTTCTCGCCCTCGTAGCAATGACAGATGTATCGCTGCACATTATCATCTTCCGAGTTGATGTCCCTACCCCATTTCTTTACAAACTCCTTGAATGATAGCAACTCGTTCACCTCGGGTATCCATGCCTTGTGAGATTGCTTAACGGCAGATACCACTATTTTCTCTATTCTTTCCGTTTTGATATTCCTTCTCTCGGAGAACTGACAATTCAGAAACGACACCCTGTCCCATCCAATCTCTGTAGCCTTTTCCGCCATCCATTCTATGCGATCGTTGAGCTTCGTTGGTGCCACGGCCAGGTGTATATTGCCTTGCCATGCACGTGTCTGCTCCTCCTCTTGGATTACCTTGTAGAGACAATGATGATTAGATGCCGAAGTAATCTCTGCCAGATAAAACTTGCCACATCCATCCATCAGGTTCAGTTGGTCGCCCTCCTTCATTCTCAGCACACGCACCACGTGCTTGGCTTCCTCCTCAGGCAGAGCACCATTAATCTCAGGTGTATAGAAAAAACGAGTTTCCTTCATCGCGTTTATATAAATAAGGACTATTCAACATACACCACCAATCCCTTCAGATACTCGCCCTCGGGGTGATAGATGTTTATGGGGTGATCAGCAGGTTGGTGCAACTGATGTAGGATTCTGATCTTGCGTCCAGCTTGCATAGCGGCCGAGAAGATAGCTGTTCTGAATTGATCCTTGTTCACCGCCTGCGAACATGAGAAGGTAAACAAGATACTACCGCTAGGCATCTTCTCCATAGCCTTGGCATTCAACTTGGTATATCCGCGTAGTGCTTGCTTCAATGCATCACGATGCTTGGCAAAGGCTGGTGGGTCAAGAATCACCAAATCGTAATTCTCGCCCATTTCATCAAGGTATTTAAAGGCATCCACGGCAAAGGCCTGATGCCTTCCATCGCCAGGGAAATTCAATTCCATATTCTTGGAAACCAAATCCACCGCCTTGGCACTACTATCTACGCTATGCACCAATTCTGCTCCACCACGCATGCTATAGACACTAAATCCACCTGTGTAGCAGAACATATTCAATACCTTTCTTCCCTTAGAGTATTGCTCCAAGAGGGTTCTGTTGTCTCTCTGGTCAACGAAGAAACCAGTCTTCTGACCCTTCAACCAGTCGATATGGAAACTCAAACCATTCTCTACGGCAATGTCATTGGTAGAGTGACCCAGAATGAAACCATTCTCCTGACCAAGGTCAGCCTTGTAGGGCAATGTTGTCTCGCTCTTGTAGTAGACAGCCTTCAGTTCCTCTCCCATCACCTTCTTCAGGGCATTTGCTATCATCTGACGATCGCAATGCATACCCACACTATGAGCCTGCATCACGGCGGTATCGGCATAGATATCAATAATCAAGCCAGGAAGATTGTCACCCTCGCCATGCACCAGACGGAAGGTATTGTTAATGGTATTATTATCAGTGGCATTACTACGCAATAATCCTATGCTACGGCGCACATCTAGTGCCGAAGATAGCTTGTTTTCATAGAATTCATCGTTGATTCTCTCTGGCTCAAACGACAATACTCTTACGGCAATACTACCTATCTGCCAATGACCCACAGCAATGAAGTCGCCCTTTGCGGTGTATGCATTTACCACATCGCCCTCCTGCAAGTCATTGTCAGCACTATAGATTGCACCAGAAAAAATCCAGGGATGTCTTCTGAGCAAGCTATCCTCCTTACCCTTCTTTAGAATTATTTTCTTGTAATCAGCCATTTATATGTTTTGTTTAATCAGTTTCCTTTATGTTCTTAATTTTCTCTTTGTTAGCTCTGCTCTTGTTTCTAGCCTTACGCTCCTTTTCCTTTTGTCTTTTCCTCTTGCGACGTTCCTTTTCTTTCTGCTTTTTCTTCTCCTCCTTCTCGCGTATTTGCTCCGGAGTCATTGGAGGAGGAGCAGGAGCTTCTGGCTCTGGTATCACCTCCAGCATATAGCCCGTGGCATTGAGTTTCTGTATCTCCTCGTATATGTGTATGCAGGTCCAGGCATCCGTAGCGGCATATCTCTTCTGAGCATCCGTGAGCACATCAGCCTCCCAGTTGGTCAACTGTTGTGTCTTGCTGATACGATATCCAAACAGATTGGCATATATCTTCTGCAATGATTGGTCTGTGATGCCTAGGTCCTTCACCATGCTCTGCAACTCCGCATGCCTTCCTGGCGTAAAGGGCTTACGGCGCTTCAGTTGCATAAAGTCATCCTTCAGCGACAAACCCACCTTCAGCACATTATCATCGCTCATGAGCCTGATCAAGTCGCTCGTAAAACCTATTTGATTCAGTCTAAACAGGAAGCACGTATCATGTGTAGCTATCTGCAAGAGGGCCACGGGGTTCATTCCTGTGCCCTTTTTGAATATGGGTTTAGTCTCGGTATCTACACCTACCAACTCCTGTGTCATCAAGTAATCAACGGCCTTTTTTGCCTCTGATTTACTTTGTATTACTATTATCCGACCCTGGAATAGCACCTTCGGCAACTGTGCTATCAATTTTTTGTCGTACCTGCTAACCAGCGTCTTCATACCTTACTTTTTCTCACTCTTATTTGGTTGTTTTCTTCTATTCGTCTACAAAATTATGAAAAAAAATGCCAAATGACACCCTTTTACATTTTTTTCTAGTAATTTTGCACGTGAAAATCTTATAAAGTAGGTTCTACAAATTACGAAAAGCATTCCGAACCTATCGAATAAAGCAATAAAAACAAAAAAGTACTCACCATTATTCCTATGGCAAATACCAAAAACGAAAAGAAAACCACAAAGAAACCAAATACCAAGAAGGCCCCCTCTTCTTCCTCCTCTTCTGTGGGTTTCTTCGCTCGTATCAAGTCATTTTTCAAGAACAACAAACCAGTTACTCAGCCCGATGTAGCCGACGAGGAAGGCATGTCCAATGCAGAGATCACCCGTTTCTGCACCGGTGCCATCATTTTCCTCATCAGTAGTTTTGTGCTTCTCAGCATAGCCTCTCATCTATTCACCGCGGTGGAAGACTCCACATGGGTCGAGGGCGAGAAGGCCAAGAATTGGATGGGCACACTGGGATTGAGCACAGCACGCTTCTTTATCGACGAGTGCTGGGGTGTAGCTTCTTTCTGCATCCCCCTCTTCCTCATTGTCACATCGCTCCGTATCATGCAGATCTACAAGGTGCGCCTCTGGAAGTGGTTCCTCAATTGCTCCATCATCATGATATGGTTCTCAGCCTTTGGCCATTTCTTGCTCCAGCCAATCCTTGAGGCCATGCATAGCCCCATCAGCCTAGGTGGTGGCATTGGTAAGACTGAGGTAGATTTCCTCGAAACCAAGATAGGTTCCGTGGGCACTCTGCTCATCCTCCTAGCCATTCTCATCGGATATCTCATCTATCTCTCAGACGAAACTATCCATATCATTCGCAAGATACTTTCTCCCACCAGCTATCTCAAATCTAAGAAGAAGCAGAATGCCGAGGAAGAAGAAGATGAAGACCCCGAGGATCAGTTCATCGCCACCCCCGAGGAAGAACCAGTCCCTGAGGTATATACCGGTTTGCCCGAGGAGGAAACGGCCACTACCATCGAGTTTAGCGATATCACCCCCGATAGTGCTCCCACCGCTGATGCTCAGCCACAACTAGACATCGAGATAGTATCATCTGCCGAGGAGGAAGAACCATCCTCTGCCGACGGTGAAACCAATGAAAACACCTCTGCCGACCAGACAATGCTCGTTCACAAGGGCAAGGAGGAAGAGGAAGCTCACCTGGATGAAACACGCCAGTTGGAGCCCTATGATCCCAAGTTGGACCTGGAGAACTACAAGTATCCCACCATCGACCTGCTCAAGCACTACGATGTAGACACCTCCATCGATATGGAAGAGCAGCAGCAAAACAAGAACCGTATCATCCAGGTGCTTCAGGACTTTGGTGTCAAGATCTCTAGCATCAAGGCCACCGTGGGTCCCACCATCACCCTCTACGAGATTACCCCAGCTCCCGGTGTGCGTATCTCCAAGATCCGTAATCTGGAGGACGATATAGCCCTATCGCTCTCAGCCCTAGGCATACGTATCATTGCCCCCATCCCTGGCAAGGGTACCATCGGTATCGAAGTACCCAATGCTCGTCCCCAGATCGTGTCTATGGAGAGCATCATTAATAGCCGTAAGTTCCAGGAGACCCAGTACGAACTACCCATGGCCCTAGGTAAGACCATTACCAACGAGCTCTATATGGTAGACCTAGCCAAGATGCCTCACCTCCTCGTAGCAGGTGCCACAGGTCAGGGTAAATCCGTTGGCTTGAACGCCATTATCACCTCTTTATTATATAAGAAGCACCCAGCCGAGTTGAAGCTAGTGATGGTAGACCCCAAGAAGGTAGAGTTTAGTATCTACTCTCCCATCATCAATCACTTCCTAGCTCAGGTGGAAGGCACCGAAGGTGACGAACCCATCATCACCGATGTGCAGAAGGTGGTACAGACACTCAAGTCGCTCTGCCTAGAGATGGACAACAGATACGACCTGTTGAAGAAGGCCGGAGCCAGAAACCTACGCGAATACAACGAGAAGTTCAAGGCTCGCCGTCTCAATCCAGAGAAGGGCCATCGCTTCATGCCCTATATCGTTGTCATCATCGACGAGTTTGGTGATCTCATCATGACCGCTGGCAAGGAGATTGAGCTCCCCATCTGCCGTATTGCCCAGTTGGCACGCGCCGTAGGTATCCACATGATTATTGCCACTCAGCGCCCCACCACCAATATCATCACTGGTACCATCAAGGCCAACTTCCCCGGCCGTATGGCCTTCAAGGTTAGTGCCATGGTGGATAGCCGTACCATCCTAGACCGTGCCGGAGCACAACAGTTGGTGGGCAAGGGTGATATGCTAGTGATCGGTGGCGGTAGCGAACCCGTTCGTGTACAATGTGCCTTCGTTGACACTCCCGAGGTAGATGCCATTACCAAGTACATCGCTTGTCAGCAGAGCTATCTAGGTCCTGCACCCCTTCCCCCCGTGGCTATGGAGGGTGAAGAAGACGAGGGTCGCGATGTGGATATGCAAAACCTCGATCCCATGTTCGAACAGGTGGCACGCCTCGTGGTACAAACTCAGCAGGGTTCTACCAGCATGATCCAGCGCAAGCTCTCAATTGGCTACAATCGTGCCGGTCGCCTCATGGATCAGCTCCAGGAAGCAGGTATCGTAGGCCCAGCACACGGTAGCAAGCCACGCGAAGTACTATGTATCAGTGAAGAAGACTTACAAATGCGATTAGATAATTTGAAATAATACCTACAAAACAATGAGAAAAACCATTCCCCTCCTCCTAGTGTGCCTCCTAGCACCTATCATGCTCTTTGCACAGACAAAGTTAAGCCCCAATCAAATCCTTGATGCAACATCAAAGAAGATATACTCTGCCAAGGGCATCCATGCCACCTTTGCCACCACCGTGCACCAGGGTAGCTCCTCTGAGCACGTACTCGATGGCACCTTTGATATTCTTGCCACCAAGTATCTCATCCAGACCACGGCAGCATGCACATGGTTCAATGGCAAGGAGCTATGGAGTCACATCATCGGTAGTGACGAGGTAACACTAGTTACTCCCACTCCCGAAGAAATCATCAGTTCCTCTCCCCTAGCCTTCCTCAATATCTACCAGAAGGGTTACAACCTTGTATCCAAGAATGTCACCATCAATGGCAAGAAGGCATGGGAAATCACCATGCGTGCCGAGGACAAGAAGCTAGAGCCCTCCATTGTCATCGTTAATATCAACCAGTCCACCTTCGAGCCCATGAAGCTACGTGTGCGCCACAATGGTGATTGGACCCAGATAGACATCAAGAGCTACAATACCGGTGTCACCTTCTCCGCCGATCATTTCAACTTCCCTGCCAAGGACTATCCCAAGTGTGAAATCATCGACATGAGATAACACCAAGAACCACATTTCATCCCAAAACAATTCCCCTCCCAGGGTTATAACGGTGCCAGCCTACTTTGTGGTAAGCTGGCATTTATTGTACTCTGTCTACGGCTCTCCAAGATACTCTGCGATGACTTTCACTTGCCTGGGGGTGAGCACTCGTTGGTTCTCACGATAGCCCACAGCTTTGAGTGCAGGGAGGAGGCCTCGGGTGAGGGATATTTCACTGCGGAAGAGGGTGACTGCACGCTTATAGCCACGGTCGGGATAGTAGAGCATGGCAAGAGACCCCACCCCAACCCTCCCCTGCAGGGGAGGGCACTTGCGAGAAGGAGAATGTGAAGTAGAAAGTGACTTTACTGAGTGCCTAGGTTCCTCCCCTGCAGGGAAGGTTAGGAGGGGGCTGGTTCTAGAATGATTTTTCATATCCTTCTCTGATTGCTTTGTGATTTACTTGTTCCATTCTCACTCCGCACTCCATGGTGGTCATGGCGGAGAGGAGGAGTAGTAGTTTGTTGTCCTGGCCTTGGTGGCGTGCGGTGCTGGGTCGTGGTAGAGCTTCGTTACTAGCTAGTCCAGTGAGGAGGCAGACGGTGCGGAGATAGTTCTCGGAGTTGTTTTCCGTAGGTGGTGCCCATCGGTGGATGATGTTCCTGGGGGTGAAGGGCATTTGCTTTTTGTGGAAGTATTGCCAATAGGATTCCAGGATGCGCCATGCGGCACGGTATCCCATGGCCATGGAGGTGAATTGTACGAAGGTCTG
>JAZLBF010000020.1:0-8105 GCA_045613565.1 Bacteroidaceae bacterium | reverse complement strand
CGAATTTGTTGACTCTTCTTGGAATTGACAAGTTTATTTCCTCTATCTATCTCTAGATAGTGCTTGTACTACAATTTCTGTCTACGAAAATATTTCAAAGAACTCTTTCTTTTTTAGCGCAAGAAAAACACCTCCGCATCTCAGTGACTTAGGAGGTTGTTCCCGTTTTGCGAGTGCAAAGGTAAGGCTTTTTCACAAACCAGCAAAACATTATAGCAAGAAATTTACAAAATTTAACAAAATAAGTGTAAAACGGACAATATACGATGTCCCTTGGCGCTAATTACATATTTATATAATGCGCATGCAAGAAATCTTAGTGCCGTTCTTTGCGCAAAAAGCATTTCAGACACTTCGAAAATTGTCTCCCGATGCGGGAGAGCACTTACAAGGAGTAGAAAATGCATTTTCTTAGGCCAAAAGGCTATTGAAAAGCTTAGCAAATGGATTCTTGGGGAACATCTAACATCTGCAAGTAAATAGAAATGGCTTCACGAATCTCGTCAACTCGAACAAACTCGTTGGCCGTATGGCTACGAGGACTCTCGCCAGGTCCCATCTTGAAAGAAGGGAAGCGCATGAGCGCTTGGTCGCTGAGAGTGGGACTTCCGAATGGTTTTCTGCCTAAAGCAACTGCTCTCTGCACTAGAGGATGATTGATATCGATACCAGAGGAAGAAAGACGGAAGCTACGAGCCTTGACCTCACTCTTAACATGCTGGTTGATAATAGAGAAAAGTTCTTCGTTGGAATAGCACTCATTACTTCGAACGTCAACGGTAAAGGTGCATTCGGCAGGTACTACATTGTGCTGAGTACCAGCATTAACGATGGTAACAGACATTTTGACTGGACCTAGCAAGGGGCTCTCTTTGGGGAATTGATAATTGCGGAACCAAGTTATATCATCCATAGCATGATAGATGGCATTGTCGCCTTCATTGCGAGCAGCATGACCAGCCTTGCCATGAGCCACTAGGTCGAGCACCATCAACCCCTTCTCGGCTATAGCAGGGTGCATACCAGTAGGTTCACACACCAAAGCCACGTCAATCTTTGGCAAAACGGTGAGCAGATGCTCCATACCATTCCTGCCGCTCACCTCCTCCTCGGCACTGAGAGCCAAAATGAGATTGTAAGGCAACGTCTTCTGAGAAAGCACACGAAAAACTTGCATCAAACTGACCAGCGATGCACCATCATCGTTGCTACCAAGTCCATAGATGACACCATCCTCGATGGTAGCCTCGTGAGGATTCCTTGTCCAAGCAGCAGTAGGCTTAACTGTATCAATATGAGCATTAAGCAAGAGAGTGGAGCGACAAGGCTGAAAGTCAGGATGAACGCACCAAAGGTTATTACCCTCACGATTGACCTCGAATCCATATTCGGTGGACATTACTTGCTGAAGCATATCAGCAGCTGCAGTTTCCTCACGGCTGAAACGAGGAATCGAAATCAGTTGACAAAGCAATTTTACGGCATCAGAGGTCAGTCTATCTATATTCATATCGTGCGTAAAGGTATATTGACAAGGCAAAGTTATACATTTTTGAGCCAATAAAGAAATTATTCTTGAGAATATTCCAACAATGTGAGCAGAAAGCACTATCTTTGCGCGTAATAATATATTAGGTAACATCCATGCAGAACTTCAGTCCTTTACCACTTTTGGTGCATGACCAAGCACATGTCTACGGCAATCGCGTAGCTCTTCGCTATAAGGATTACGCCGAGGGAGTTTGGAAAGACATTTCCTGGAATGAATTCTCGGCAAGAGTTAGAAGATTGTCCAATGCAATGATAGCAGTAGGCATTAAAGAGCAAGAAAATATGGCCGTATTTGCTCAGAACATGCCAGAAAGCCTATTCGTAGACTTTGCCGCCTATGCCATCAGAGCTGTGACCATCCCCATGTATGCTACCAGTAGCGAGATGCAGGTCAAATATATCGTGAGCGATGCCAATGTGCGCTATATCTTTGTAGGCGAGCAGGAGCAATACGACATAGCCTTCCGTGTGCTAAAGCATGGCTCCACATTGGAAAAACTCATCATCTTTGACCCTCATGTAGTAAGGAATCCAGAAGACCAAATCAGCGAATACCTACAGGACTTTATCGATGCTTACGAAGAAGTGCATCAAGCAGAAATAGCCATACGCACCGAGTCGGTGCTACCAGAAGACCTGGCCAACATTTTATATACCAGTGGCACCACCGGTCTCTCCAAAGGTGTAATGCTCACCCACGAAATGTACAATACGGCCGTGGCTTCGCACTGCGGTGTATTCCCTCTGTCGGATAAAGATGTGGTATTGAACTTCCTACCCTTTACCCATGTATTAGAAAGAGGATGGTCTTACCTTTGTATAGCCAACGGATGCACGATGGCCATCAACCTAAGGCCCTCCGATGTGCTACAATCCATGCGTGAAATACACCCCACCTGCATGTGCGCTGTGCCACGTTTTTGGGAAAAGATATATGCCGCTGTTCAAGAGAGATTGGAGAAGAGCAACCCCATGCAAAAGAAACTCCTGCTAGATGCCTTGCGAGTGGGACACGAATACAATGTGGAATACAAGATGAAGGGCCTAGTACCTCCCGTTGGCCTGCGAATGCAATACTCCATCTACGAGAACACCATGATTGCTTTCCTCAAGAAGCAACTAGGATTAGAGCGTGCCAACTTCTTTCCCACAGCTGGAGCAGCCGTTCCGCCAGTAATTGAAGACTTTGTGCGCTCCGCAGGCTTGATGATGGTGGTAGGATATGGATTGACGGAGAGTACTGCAACCGTCAGTGTCGACCGTCCCAATATGCCCATCACCATCGGTAGCGTAGGACGGTTGCTTGACGGAGTGGAGATAAAGTTTGGAGAGAACGATGAGATTCTGCTCAAAGGCAAAACCATCACCAAGGGATACTATCGCAAGGCCGAGGTTACAGCCCTATCTATCGACGAGGATGGCTGGTTCCACACTGGCGATGCTGGATATATGAAGGACGGAGAATTGTTCCTGACCGACCGCATCAAGGACCTCTTCAAGACCAGCAATGGCAAATACATCTCGCCACAGTTGATAGAATCCAAACTATGCGTGGACAAATACATTGACCAAATAGTAATTGTGGCCGAGCAGCGCAAGTTTGTTTCGGCACTAGTCATCCCTCAGTACGACCTACTAAAGGAATTGGCTCACGACTATGGAGTGGAATGCGCCACCAACGAAGAATTATGTGCAAACGAAAGAGTGGTCAAGTTTATGATGTATCGCATCGAAACCCTCCAACAAGAATTTGCACACTATGAACAAATTAAGAAAATAACCCTGCTACCCCAACCATTTAGCCTAGAAAAAGGCGAACTAACCAACACGCTCAAAGTGAAACGAAGCGTACTTTACAAAAACTATAGGGAGCAGATAGAAAAGATGTACGAAGAAGAATGATTACACAAGACCAATTGAAAGAGGTTCAGGAAAGAGTAGAACAGCTGAACCATTATCTAAACATCCCCGCTAAGAAGATTCAGTACGAAGAAGAGCAACTTCGCACTCAGGCACCTGAGTTCTGGGAAGACCAAAAGCGTGCCGAGGAACAGATGAAATTAGTCAAAGCACTGGAAAAGTGGATTAAAGGTTACGACGAAGTAAGCACCCTAGCTGAAGAACTAGCTACTGCCTTTGAATTCTACAAGGAAGAACTAGTAACTGAGCAAGAGGTGGACGAACTATATTCACGCACTATCACCACCATCGAAGACCTTGAGCTTAAGAATATGCTCCGCAAGGAAGAGGATTCTATGGATGCTGTGCTCAAAATTAACTCTGGTGCTGGTGGTACCGAGGCACAGGACTGGGCTCAGATGCTCATGCGTATGTACATGCAATGGGCCGACAAGAATGGTTATAAGATACGTATTGCCAACCTACTCGAAGGCGACGATGCTGGCATCAAGTCATGCACCTTGGAGTTAGAAGGCGAATTTGCATATGGCTATTTAAAAAGTGAAAACGGTGTGCATCGCCTCGTGCGCGTTTCTCCCTACAATGCTCAGGGCAAGCGCATGACCTCTTTCGCATCTGTCTTCGTCACTCCTCTGGTTGATGATACTATCGAGGTTAACATTGAGCAGGCGCGCATCTCTTGGGACACTTTCCGTAGCTCTGGTGCTGGTGGACAGAATGTCAACAAGGTTGAATCTGGAGTACGCCTCCGCTATATGTACAAAGACCCCTATACTGGCGAGGAGGAGGAAATCCTAATCGAAAATACCGAAACCCGTGACCAGCCCAAGAACAAGGAAAACGCCTTGCGCCTCTTGCGCTCTATGCTTTACGACAAGGAATTGCAACATCGCATGGAAGAGCAGGCCAAGATTGAGGCTGGAAAGCGCAAAATCGAATGGGGTAGCCAGATTAGAAGTTATGTCTTCGACGACCGCCGCGTCAAGGACCATCGTACCAATTACCAAACCAGCGATGTTGGTGGTGTGATGGATGGCAAGATTGATGCCTTTATCAAGGCTTATCTTATGGAGTTTGGCGGAGAATAATTCATTTCAGACAAAAAGGACAATGGCGCATTACGAGACGGAAAGAAAATTTCTAGTCATCGGTGACTTCAAATCTCATGCATACAATGCCACCAGAATACAGCAGGGATACATCTGCAGTAGCAATGGTCGCACAGTACGAGTTCGCATCAGAGACAACAAGGGATATCTTACCATCAAAGGCCCCAGCGGATTGGCTGGCCTCACTCGCTATGAGTATGACATGGAGATTCCCTTGGAGGATGCCTACGATTTGATGAGAATCTGCGAACCAGGCATTATCGACAAAACTCGTTTCCTAGTCAAATCCCCTGATAGCAAGCACACCTGGGAGATAGACGAGTTTTATGGCGACAACGAAGGCCTCATCCTAGCAGAGATAGAATTGGCATATGAGGAGGAACCTTTTCAGAAGCCTGACTTCATTGGCAGAGAGGTGACTGGCGACCGTCGCTTCTACAATAGTCACATGCGCACGAATCCATACAAATTATGGAAAGAGGAAATTTCGCAACTAAAATAGGTGCTGTGCTGGCTTCGGCCGGCAGCGCCGTAGGCTTGGGCAATATTTGGAGATTCCCAACAGAATGTGGCAGCAATGGTGGTGCCGCTTTTATTTTGATATACCTCCTCTGCGTATTGTTCCTGGCCATGCCTGTGATGATAGCAGAGTTTATTATTGGCCGAGCTAGCCGTTCTAATGCTGTAGGTTCTTATCGCGTGCTGGCTCCTGGCAAGCCATGGGTCGTATCTGGTTTTCTAGGCGTACTGGCTGGTTTTCTAGTACTATCTTACTATAGTGTAGTAGCTGGTTGGACTTTGGATTATACATTCGAATCACTCACTGGCAATCTCATGGCCAATGACCACTTTGGTACCTTATTCAACGATTTTGTCAGCAGTCCCTGGCGTCCGATTATCTTCCTTACCATCTTCATGCTACTTACTCACGCCGTAGTGGCAGCTGGTGTGGAGAAGGGAATCGAGCGATATAGTAAAATAATGATGCCCGTGCTCTTGGTCATAATGCTAATCCTAACAGGTTTTTCTATGACCATGCCCAATGCTATCGAAGGACTCCGCTTCCTGCTCCAGCCCGATTTCTCCAAGGTAACTAAGGATGTAGTCCTCAGTGCCATGGGCCAAGCCTTCTTCTCACTCTCTGTGGGTATGGGTACACTAGCCACATACGCTAGTTATTTCAACAAGGAGACCAAGCTCGTACACTCAGCCCTAAGCGTATGCGCCATAGACACACTAGTGGCCATCTCTGCCGGTTTCATCATCTTCCCCGCCGTGTTCAGCGTAGGTGTTTCAGCCGACTCTGGTCCTGGCCTAGTGTTTATCACCCTGCCCCATGTCTTCCAGAAGGCCTTTGGCAATTTGCCTCTGCTAGAGTACATTTTCTCTAGCCTCTTCTACATGCTTCTGCTCTTGGCAGCGCTTACCAGCAGCATCTCCATGCATGAGATTAGCACAGCCTACATTCACGAGACCTTCAAGTTCTCTCGCCACAAGGCTGCAACCATCGTTACCGCCATATGCCTACTTCTAGGCATATTCTGTAGCCTCTCCTTTGGCCTATGGAAACACATCACTGTGGCTGGCATGGGCTTCTTCGACCTCTTTGATTTCATCACCGCCAAGTTCCTCATGCCTCTGGGCGGTCTCCTTATATGCACCTTCGTTGGTTGGGATATGAACAAGAAATTGGTGGCCAGCGAACTTAACTCTAGATTCACTCCCCTGCTGATGCTACTTTTCAGCTGGGTAGCACCAATAGGTATAGGTATAATATTTGTATACGGATTGATTAGCAAGTAATGGAAAAACATGTAAATTTTGGTAGCCGAATGGGAGCTATCTTCGCAGCAGCAGGTAGTGCTGTAGGTTTGGGTAATATCTGGCGCTTCCCCATGCTCGTGGGCGACAATGGTGGTGCAGCCTTCATACTAGTATATATAATATGTATCCTATTGGTAGGCATCCCCATCATGGTGGGCGAGTTTGTCATCGGTCGTCACACTCAGAGCAACATGATAGAGGCCTTCCGCCAATTGGCACCAGGCAAGTGGTGGCGCATCATCGGCGTTATGGGTATCGGTGTAGCCTTCATCATCCTCAGTTATTATATCGTGGTCAGCGGTTGGACTCTTTATTATGCCTACTGTAGCTTCAGCGGAGCCCTTTCCAATCCTGATTGTGATTATGGAGCTTTCTTTGGCGACTACGTTTCCAATCCATGGCTCAGTCTCATCTCAGCAGTAATATTCATGCTAATGACCCACCTCATTATCATACGTGGTGTGCAGGATGGTATCGAAAAGTGCTCCAAGATACTCATGCCCATGCTACTGCTCATCATCGGCATCCTCGTCGTATGTACCTTCAGTATGCCTGGCATCCACGATGGTCTTACCTTCCTGCTCAAGCCCGACTTCTCCAAGCTAGACATCAACGTGGTTCTTGCTGCCATGGGCCAGGCCTTCTACTCCCTCTCTGTGGCCATGGGATGCCTATGCACCTATGCCAGTTATTTTAACAAGAACACACGCCTCGTATCCTCTGCCCTCAGCGTCAGCAGCATCGACACCTCTGTGGCCATCCTCAGTGGCTTCATTATCTTCCCAGCCGTATTCTCTGTGCCCCATGTAGAAGCCAATGCTGGTCCTGGTCTAGTATTCCAAACTCTTCCCTATGTCTTCAATATGGCCTTTGGCAATGTACCCATTCTTGGCTACATCTTCAGCGGACTCTTCTATGTACTCCTCTTCCTTGCAGCTCTTACCAGTGCCATCTCTTTGCACGAAGCTGTCACTGCTTATGTGCTTCAAAACTGGAATATGACACGCAAGAAGGCATCCACCATCGTATCCGTAGCTGCCATGACCATGGGAGTATTCTGCTGCCTCAGCTTTGGCGTGCTCAGTCATTGGACAATCTTTGGACTAACCATCTTCGATCTCTTCGACACCGTTTCCTCCAATATCATCCTGCCCCTCGGCGGCGTATTGCTAGCACTCTTTGTAGGTTGGTATCTCAACAGAGAACTGGTACGCAGAGAAATTACCAACAATGGCGAGGTTTCACAGCGCATCTTCCCCATCATCATCTTCCTCTTGCGCTGGGTTGCACCTTTGGCTATTCTCTCCATGTTCATCAAGGGCTTAATAGAGATGTTCAACAAGTAATTTACTCTGAGATATGAAAAGGCGAGGTTGGCTTACACGTTCCCAACGATGGTTCCTACTCTTGGTAGTCAACCTTGCCCTTATTATATTAGGCACGATATTACTATCGCGTCATACAAGCGACGGTAACCACGATGCAGGGATGGCGCTAGAGTCTCTCTCTTCTGAGAAATCCCAAGCATCGTCTCAGCAATACTATGCAGTAGAGGAGCATGGCAAGATGGACAAAAAGTAGGATGAATACCTATGTATTGAATTGATTTACATATCTTTGTTTATAATTATCATTGATATGGTTAAAAAAATGCTTTTTTTGTACTTCTTCTAATGTTGTGAGGAATGGAGTCCGAGGCCG
>JAZLBF010000019.1:0-48184 GCA_045613565.1 Bacteroidaceae bacterium | reverse complement strand
GAGGCCCCATCGTGGATAGGTTGGCGCGTCAGGGCAACCCAAAAGCATTCCAGTTTGCTCGCCCACAGATACCCGACTACGATTACTCCTTCTCAGGCCTTAAAACCTCATTCCTGTACAACCTGAGAGATTGGGTGGCTGAGGATGCCGATTTTATCGAAAAAAACAAGGCCGACCTCTGCGCTTCGCTCGAATTTACCATCGTGGATATATTGATGAAAAAGTTGCGCAAAGCGGCCAAGGACCTCAAGATAAAGCACGTGGCCGTGGCAGGAGGAGTGAGTGCCAATACAGGATTGCGCGAAGCCTTTCTAGAGCATGCCAAGAAGTATGGATGGACGGTGTATATACCCAAGTTTGGTTACACCACCGACAACGCAGCCATGATAGCCATGGTGGGGTGTTTCAAGTATCAAGATCGTGATTTCTGCTCCATGGACAAACCCGCTTATTCTCGAGTAGATATATAAGAAAATGTTAGCGGCAAAAGATTGATAGCGAGGAAACAAAAACGTACTAAAATGGAGAAATTTGCACGCAAAAAGTTAGAATGTGAGGCAACTCCAAATATATCTGTTTCTTTTTTACAGAATTATTTGCATTATTCGCAAAAAAGCTATACCTTTGTGCCCTGTTTGGAAGATGTTATTGGAAAGTAACAAAAGAAAGGAAGATTAGAAATGTCTAAGATTTGTCAAATTACCGGTAAAAGAGCCATGGTTGGTAACAACGTGTCTCACTCAAAGCGTCGCACAAAGCGCACATTTGATGTGAACTTGTTCCACAAGAAGTTCTACTATGTTGAGGAGGATATGTGGATCAGCTTGCGTATCAGCGCTAGCGGTCTTCGTTACATTAACAAGGTAGGCCTTGATGCAGCATTGAAGAACGCAGTGGCTAAGGGTTATTGTGATTGGAAAAACATTTGTGTAATCGGTTAATTTCAGGAGGAACTAAAAGATGGCAAAGAAAGCTAAAGGCAATCGCGTCCAGGTTATTCTGGAATGCACCGAGATGAAGGAGAGTGGTTTGCCCGGTACATCACGCTACGTGACTACCAAGAACCGTAAGAACACTCCCGAGCGTATGGAACTCAAGAAGTACAACCCCATTCTTAAGAGAATGACTGTACATAAGGAGATTAAGTAATCAACCCCCAATCACTTAGAATTAAGTTATGGCAAAGAAAACAGTGGCTACTCTGCAGACAGGTAAGACAGATGGCCGTTCATACACTAAGGTAATCAAGATGGTTAAGAATGCATCTGGTACCTATTCTTTCGATGAGCGTATGGTTCCCAACGAGGCCGTAAAGGATTTCTTCAAGAACTAATCCCTTGCTCCTTGTACTTTACCAATAAAGAATTAATCCCCGGTCTTCTCGATAGGCTGGGGATTTTTTCTCAATCCTCATTGTTCAAACTAAACTTAACATATATATAATGTATAAATTCATGAGAAACTTAACAAAGACATTACTTTTCTCTTCAGTCATCGCATTGGCATCTTGTGGTGGTAGTGTGAAGCAAGAGGAAAGTTTCAACTACATTGACGAGCGCTTTGCTGACATTCAGATGTTGCGCTACAATGTAGAGGGTTTTGATGCATTGTCTCTCCAGCAGAAGACCTTCATCTATTATCTTCAGGAGGCTGCATTGTGGGGTCGTGACATTTTGTTTGATCAGAATGGTCGTTACAACCTCGAATTGCGTCGTATGATGGAGAAGTTGTACCAGGAATACCAGGGCGATCGTGAGAGTGCTGACTTCAAGGCTTTTGAGACCTATCTGAAGCGTCTATGGTTCAGCAGTGGTATACACCATCACTATGGTAGCGAGAAGTTTGTACCCGAATTCAGCAAGGAATGGTTTGCCGCAGAGACAGGTTGCTCGGAGGAGATTTTGGACGTATTGTTCAATCTCGAGGTTATGCCAAAGCGAGTAAATCAGGCACACGGCGAGGACCTAGTGCTCACCAGCGCTAGCAACTACTATCAGGGTGTTACTCAGGCAGAGGCAGAGGCATTCTATGCTCGTGTTAAGGCAGAGGGCGACCAGCAGCACCCCGTGATGCATGGTATGAATTCAACCTTGGTAAAGGGTGCTGATGGCACAATTTACGAAGATCGTTGGACAACTAACGGCAAGTATGGCAAGTCATTGACCAAGGTGGTGGAGAACCTAAAGCTTGCACGTCCCTATGCTGAGGATGAAAAGCAGCAGGAGGTGATTGACCTATTGGTGTCATATTATGAAAGTGGCGACTTGCACACCTTCGATCAATACACCATTGCTTGGGTGGAGAATACTGACCCATTGGTGGACTTCGTAAATGGTTTTACTGAGTCTTATGGTGATCCCCTTGGTATGAAGGCTTCTTGGGAAAGTATCGTTAACTTCAAGGACGTAGCAGCAACCGAGCGTGCCGAGCAATTGAGCGCAAATGCGCAATGGTTTGAGGCTAACTCTCCCGTAGCTCCTGAGTTTAAGAAGGAGGAAGTAAAGGGTGTATCTGCAAAGGTAATTCGCGCAGCTATCCTTGGTGGTGACCTTTATCCCTCTACAGCTATTGGTATCAACTTGCCTAATAGCAACTGGGTGAGAGCAGAGCACGGTAGTAAGTCAGTAACTATTGCCAACCTTACTCACGCTTATGCCGAGAGCTCAAAGGGTAATGGCATGCTCAAGGAGTTTGTCTATGGTGCCGAAGAGGAAGAAATCGTAAAGCAGTATGGTGCATACACAGATGACTTGCACACTGACCTTCACGAGTGCTTGGGTCATGGTAGCGGTAAGTTGTTGCCTGGTGTAGATCCCGAGGCTTTGAAGGCTTATGGTAGCACCATCGAGGAGGCACGTGCCGACCTATTTGCACTTTATTACATTGCTGATGAAAAGATGGTTGAGCTAGGTCTTTTGCCAACTGCTGATGCTTACAAGGCATGCTATATCGGTCAGATGCAAAATGGTTTGCTCACTCAGATTGTTCGTATCAAGTTGGGTGACCAGATTGAAGAGGCTCATATGCGTAATCGTGCTTTGATTGCTTACTGGGCTTTGGAGAATGGTAAGGGCAAGGCAGCTGACGGCAAGGATGTGATGGAGTTGGTTAACCGTGACGGTAAGACATTTGTTCGTATCAACGATTATGTAGCTTTGCGCAATCTATTTGGCGAGTTGCTAGCAGAGATTCAGCGTATCAAGTCTACAGGTGATTTCGAGGCTGCACGCCAGTTGGTTGAGACTTATGCCGTGAAGATTAATTACGACTTGCACAAGGAAGTTCTTGATCGCTATGCAAAGCTAAACGTAGCACCCTACAAGGGCTTTATCAATCCCGTATACACTGCTCACAAGGATGCTGAGGGTAATATCACCGATGTAACAGTATCTTACACCGAGGGTTATGCAGAGCAGATGCTTCGCTACTCTAAGGATTATAGCGTAGAGTAATACGTACTTCTGAGTACAAAGAAATAATAGAGAATATAGGTTAGCTTCCACGTGTGGCTAGCCTATATTTTTTTGTGCCTTGCCAATCCCTTTGTGTAATTAATTTCTCGAATAAAAAAACTCTGCCATTAGTTTTCATTACCGATAATTTACTCGGATGAGAGTGACTAATGGTCAGAGTTGTTTGTTTATTGTTCTATAAACTGATTGGCTGAAGATAGATTATTCTTCGCACAACTCAGTAAGAATACCGTAAGTGCTCTTGGGGTGAAGGAAAGCAATCTTCAAACCATCTGCACCATTGCGTGGAGCCTTGTCGATAGCGCGGATACCCTTTTCGTCGCACAAAGCAATAGCTTCGCTAACGCCATCCTCTACCTTGAAAGCAATGTGGTGAATGCCACGACCACCATTGTCCAAGAACTTCTGGATGGTGCTCTCGGGGCAAGTGGGCTCAAGAAGCTCAATCTTAACCTCGCCAACTTTCAAGAAAGCTGTCTTTACCTTCTGGTCTTCTACAACCTCTTCTTTGTAAAACTCCAAACCTAGTACGTCGGTGTAGTAGGGTAGTACCTCTGCAATGTTCTGGACAGCAATGCCCAAATGTTCAATCTTAGAAATTTTCATATTACTCAATAGATTTAAAAGTAACGATTATTTGTTAATGTGATTATTTTCGGGGAAGGCGATAAGTGGAGTAAAACCTACGGCCTCTTCTGGTGTCATTCTTGCATAAGCCATGATGATTACGGTGTCGCCCACTTGTACTTTGCGTGCCGCAGCTCCGTTAAGGCATACACATCCGCTACCTCTTTCGCCAGAGATGGTGTAGGTATCAAATCTTTCTCCATTGTTGTTGTCCACAATGAATACTCTTTCTCCAGGAATAATTCCAACAGCATCCATCAAGTCTTGGTCGATGGTGATGCTACCCATGTAATTGAGATTGGCCTCAGTTACTTGTACGCAATGCAACTTGCTCTTTAGAACTTCTATTGTCATTTGTATCTAATATGATCAATCAATCTGATTGGGGTTTTGCCACAATATACCGTTATGCATCCAACCACACTCTTAGCCTCGCTCCAATCGTTGATGCTTGCTAGTGTGTCGCCGTCAACAATGCTATAGTACTCTACTTCAAGGCCAGGGATACTGTTGATTTGGTCAACTACCCATTTTTCTGTTTCTGCTATGCTTAGGCTTAGCTTCTTGCTTTCGCAAAGTACGCGGTAGATATTGGGTGCAATGGCTTTTTCGTCTTCTGCTAGTAGGGTGTTTCGGCTACTCATTGCTAGGCCATCCTCTTCGCGGATAACGGGGCATGGCACAATGTTTACACGGAAACCGAGGTCGTCCACCATACGACGGATGACGGCAATCTGCTGATAGTCCTTTTCTCCAAAATAAGCAAAGTCGGGGTCGGTCATCTCAAAGAGTTTGCTCACGATTTGGCAAACACCATTGAAGTGTCCAGGGCGCTTTGCTCCCTCCATTACACTATCAGTGGGAGGGTATGAAAAGTGTCGTGTGTCGGGCTCAGGATATACTTCGCTTACACTGGGTGCGAATACTATCTGTGCGCCACACTCTTGTAGGATGCTACAGTCGCTTTCAAATGTGCGTGGGTATCTTTCTAAATCCTTGGGGTCATTGAACTGAGTGGGATTTAGGAATATGCTCACAACGGTAATGTCGTTCTCTGCCACACTACGCTTTACCAATGATGCATGACCATCGTGAAGGGCTCCCATTGTGGGGACAAGGCCAATGACTTTTCCATTTGCACGCTCGGCTTGTAGAACCTCTTTCAGTTGTGCTATAGTTTGTATTACTTGCATTCTAATAGTTGGGAATAAAACCTTAGTTCTTAAAATTCACGCAAATTTAAAATATTTATGTCAATATAGAGAATGATTTGCTCTAAAAAACGTTAAAAAAGTGTAAAATTACACTAAACGATGGGGTTTGAGCAACTGAAATTCCGCATTTTTTTGTACCTTTGTACGCGATTATATGTATACTGCAAGATGGAGAAAGCAAAGAAGATATTATTTTTGACTCAGGAGATTGAACCATACGTTAATGAAACTCCCTTGAGTACTATCAGTAGAAACTTGATTCCTGCCGTACAGGAAACGGGTAGAGAAGTGCGTACTTTCACACCAAAGTGGGGTCAGATTAACGAGCGTAGAAATCAGTTGCACGAGGTCATTCGTCTCTCTGGCATGAACTTGATTATCGATGATACCGACCATCAGTTGATTATCAAGGTTGCTAGCATCAATTCTGCACGTATACAGGTTTATTTCATCGACAATGATGACTTCATGAAGAATCGTCTCATGTTGAATGATGATAAGGGTAAGTTGTACAAGGACAATGTGGAGAGAGTGATGTTCTTTGCACGTGGTTCTTTGGAGACGGTCAAGAAGCTTCGTTGGACTCCATCCGTGGTACATTGTCAGGGTGTGATGTCTTCTTTGGCTCCCTTCCTCTTGAAGTTGGCTTACTATGATGAGCCAAGTTATCGTGAGAGCAAGATCGTATACACTCCCACCACAGATTTGCCCGATGCACCATTACCAAAGAATTTTGATGGCATTTTGGCTTATCGCGAGGCTAGTCGTGATGCACTTGTCACTCTTGGCGAGTTGTCTACACTTGACGACTTGAATCGTATCGGTATGTTCATGAGCGATGGTGTAATCTTGAACGAACCCAACGAGCGCTATGAGCGTATGGCCAAGGAAATGGGTAAGCCAGTTGCCGTTTTGGATATGGACAATATTACTCTTGCTGCAACTGAGATGTACGATCGTCTATGGGATGAGGTAGTAAGAAATCGTCCCAAGGATGATGACGATGACGAAGGTTATTTGTTTTAATAGCACAATCTAATGAATAAGTTCAAATTCTATATCAAGAGTGTTGCATCCGTTTTGGCTTCTGTAGCACTTCTTCTTACTTCATGCACTGATAGCACTGGTAATCTTGGTATCCCACCTGCCAATGAATCGCTAGAAACGAGTGTGGCCATCTATGATGTGTATTCTAGTTCCATTAAGCTAGACACCATCAAGGCGCGCTCAGTAGCATCATACCTGGGTTCTATCTACGACCCCGAAACCAATGGTAAGATTACCGGCAACTTTGCCACTCAGTTTGCTATCATGGAGGACATGAATTACTTCCCTCCTGCTGACTCTATCACCTCTAGAGACGCTAATGGCAAGCCATGTTGTGATAGCGTAATGTTGCAGCTCAATTTTGATTCATACTTTGGTGATGTCAATACTCCTCTGAAGATAGCTATCTATCCTTTGGATACAAATAATCCTTTGTGCGAGGATTCAGTATATTATATTAATACTGACCTAAAGAAGTACGTCCGCCCTGGATATGAGAACAAACCCATTGCAACTAAGGTATTTACCGCGTGGGATAGAATCTATGGAACTGACCCTTCTGTTACTACAAGTGGCAACTATCCTAGCATCCGTATCCCCATGCCTTTGTCCGAGGGTAATAACATTATGGACAAGTATTATGAGTACATCGAGGATAATAAAGGTTTGTCTACCGATGAGCATGTCAATCGCAATTTCGATGACTCATATCACTTTATTCGCAATGTGATGCCTGGTTACTATGCCGAGATTATCAATGGCGAGGGTGTGATGGTAAGAGTATTCGTAGACGCTCTGTACTTGATATACAATGCACGTGTCTTCAACGATAGTATCGTGGAGAATGTTCCCTCGTACACCGTATTTGCAGGTACACCCGAGGTAGTGCAAAGTTGTCAGTTCTCTCAATCAGACGTCAACGAATTGCTACAAGATCAATCTTGCACTTGGCTAAAGACACCTGCTGGTGTATGTACAGAGATTTCTCTTCCCATTGACGATATCTTCTCTGCTAGTCATGTTAATGATAGTATCAGTCGTATCGAGTTGAAGATGAGCAGATACAATAAGACACAGACAGGTGAGCACTTTAGCGTTCCTCAGAAGCTTCTTATGGTTCGCAAGAACGATGCGAATAGTTTCTTCATCGGCAAAAATACTCCTGATGGATACACATCCTACCTGGCATCCTTCGAACAGGCTTACAATACATACTCTTTCACCAACATTGGTCAGATGGCAATGTTCATGTACAAGCAACGCATGAATGCCGTAAATGATTATATCAAGAATGTATTGAAGATAGAGAACCCCACCGAGGCTCAGATAGCAGAAGAGACACACGAGTGGACAAAGAGAAATCCCGATTGGAACAAGTGCTGCTTGATACCCGTGGAAACTACTGTTGATTCTTCTACCGAAACCGTTACCAGTGTTTCTCACGAGCTATCTCTCACAAGTGCAAAGCTAGTGAAAGGCACCAAGGACAATCCTATCAAGATACAAGTATATTACACACGTGTAGCATCTACTCCCACTAATGACTAACGAATGGTATGCCGAGTTGAGAGAGGTGGCTTCGCTTGCCTCAGATACCAACTCTGCATATATTAAATTAGGTAGAATATACAGAAGAATACTTGACGAGGCAACAGCCGATACGAGTGTTCTCTTGGTGGGAAACTTTGCTAAGACGGATTATCTCCTCAAGGAGTATTCTGCTACTTCTCAGCTAAAGCGTATGGTCAATGACATGCGCTTGAGGCTTAAGGATAATAATAAAGCACAGAGTTTTGAGGTCTTCAAGCAAGATTTTCAAGCTCTGTGCTTATTTGTGGAACTTCTCACGAAGAATCCCGTCCCCAAAAACCTCTTGGCACTCTTTCCAAGTGAGTTTTCGAGGCGGGAGAGCACTTCCCAGCTCTTGGGAGAGTATCTTCGTGTCGTGGTGAATAGTGTAGATGATACCTATATATATTGTACAGGTGAGACAACGGTAGACGAACTCCGTGTACTCTATCTCAAGGACGAGAAGCATCATTCACCCGATTTTTCTTATCTCAGGGACATACTCAATGCGGGCGATATGCTTAATCTCATTCGTCCCCAATTATGTGAAGATAATGTAGTGGTGGCCGAATTGATTATCTTCGACCCCGATTATTTGGTAGATGTCTCCACCATAGTTTCTTGCATAGATTCTTATGCTAAATCTCCCATCGTAGGGTGGCTCAGACGCTTAGAGCCATCTGTCTCTTCCGAAGCAATACTGATGGGTAATATGGCTGGCGAATTGCTTGATAGTGTACTCTATAGTCATTCGGATGAATCCTCCGAAAATCAACCATCTGAACAAGGTTATAGAACCTCTGCTATCAATTTCTTTAGGAAAAATATACTGGGTATACTTAGTGTGAATCCTAGCAAATTGTTTCATCAACAAGCTTGGCTTCAATACGTTAATATACATCAAGCTATAACCCAAAGTTTGCCTTCGCTCATCAGTCGTTATGACTCTACAAAGGTGGTGGTGGAGCCTACCTTCTTCTCCGAGATGCTAGGCATTCAAGGACGTATGGATATGTTGCAGACGGACATGCGCGTGCTTGTTGAACAGAAGTCGGGCAAGGGTGATTTCGTCTTCGGACACACCGACATGGATGTTCCCCGACATAGAGAGGAGCACTATATGCAGATGCTTCTTTATATGGCTATCATCAGGTACAACTTTAGGCATATCTATGATGAGAACAATCACGAGCTTCATGCCTTTCTCTTGTACTCCAAATACAAGCGTCCTTTGCTAGGTCTTGGCTTTGCACCCGAATTGCTTGCCGAGGCATTCAAGTTGCGCAATTTATACGTTGCTCAGGAGCGAGACATCTGTCGTCATGGTGCCACATTCCTCTTTGACAAGACACCAGAGGATGTCAACCTAAATCAAATCGATGGTAAACTTTGGACACAATATGTGCGTCCAAGGATTGATACTCTTCTTGCTAAGATTCAACAAAGTGCACCTCTGGAAAAGGCTTATTTTAATAGGTTTTACCAATTTGTTGCCAACGAGCATCGTCTCTCTAAGATAGGTAATCAGACGAAGGAAAATTCAGGTTTCGCTAGTGCTTGGCACTCTACCTTAGATGAGAAGCGCCAATCGGGCACTATAATCACAGATTTGCAGGTGGAATTGCCTTCTGATATTGAATCTCAGAAGTTTACGCATGTTTCATTAACCTATCAAGGAGATTTTGGTAACTTCCGTCAGGGAGATGTCATCGTGCTTTACTCTTACCCCAAGGATGAGGCTCCCGACCTTCGTAAGTCGATGATACACAGAGCTACGATAGAGAGGATTTATAGCACTAGTATCCTACTCAAATTGCGCAATGCACAAACCGATCGTAGTTCCTTCTTTTCATCCTCCGCAGATGTGCTTTGGTGTATCGAGCACGACTTTATGGAGAGTTCATATAGTGGCCTCTATAAGAGTTTGTATGCCTTCCTTTCTGCTCCTCAAAGCCACAAGGAATTGTTCCTTGCTCAGCGTCGGCCTTCCATTGCGTGTAAGAAGGTGAAGGGACACTATGGAGCCTTCCAAGAGTTACAACAAAGGATAAAGAATGCCTCTGACCTCTTCCTTCTGGTAGGTCCTCCAGGTACAGGTAAAACCTCATATGGTATGCTTAATACTTTGCAAGAGGAATTGATGGAAGACGATGCTCGCGTGCTGATAGTATCATATACCAATAGAGCGGTTGATGAGATTTGTAGCAAGCTACATCCTCAAATAGATTTCCTTAGACTTGGAGGAGAATACACATCTTCACTTGAGTATGCCAACAATCTGTTTTCCACTCACATAGCCACTTGCAAGAGTGCCGAAGAACTGAAGCAACGTTTTCTCTCCACCCGAGTGATAGTAGGCACGGTAGCCTCTATTACCTCTCATTTGTCGTTAGTGAGTATGAAGCCTTTCTCGCTATGTATCATTGACGAGGCAAGTCAGATACTTGAGCCATATCTCCTTCCTATGATAAGTCTTCGTCTCGCAGACGGTATGCCTTGCATAGGTAAGTTCGTAATGATTGGCGACCACAAGCAATTACCCGCCGTTGTTCAGCAACGTTCATCAGAATCCCTCGTCTGTGACCCTCTGCTTCGCGACATCTCTCTGCTCGATTGTCGCGACTCTTTGTTTGAACGTTTGCTTCGCCTCTATCGCAATGATGATGATGTATGCTTTATGCTCACTCGCCAGGGTCGTATGCATCATGAGATTGCTGAATTCCCCAACAAACACTTTTATCAGGGACAATTACAGGTGGTTCCCCTTCATCATCAACTGACTCCCTCGCCAGAGCCACGAGTGAAGTTTATCCATGTCACTCCCTATGCCAATAGCCTTTCGGATAATGTAAATATTGCCGAGGCAGAGCTAGTGGTGGATCACCTTATTAATATATGGGAGAAGCACAAGGAAGATTTTCATCCCGATGAAACGGTAGGTGTGATAGTGCCTTATCGCAATCAGATATCTGCTATCCTTACAATATTGGCTGGCAGATTAGAGGCAGATGATCATCCTCTGATGCACATAACAATTGATACCGTTGAGCGCTTTCAGGGAAGTCAGCGCAAGTATATCATTTATTCTTTTACCGTGCAACGTGATTATCAATTGCGCTTCCTCACTGAGACAAATTTTCTAGAGGATGGACAACTTATTGATAGAAAACTCAATGTGGCCATGACACGTGCCCAAGAGTATCTCATCATGATAGGAAATAGGGTAGTGCTTAGCAAAAATCCTCTCTATGCACAACTGATTCACACCTATTTGAGTGAGTAACCTCCCCCTTGCCACACTTTCCTTCTCCTTCTGCTCATCATTTTAGGGGATATGAAAGGCTTTTTTTAATGTCTTTTGCCACATTTTTTTGGAATTTAAGCAATATTTTATACCTTTGTCATAAAATTGACTAAAAATGCTTAAATTTATTTCCTTGGGAAGTAGCAGTAGTGGTAACTGTTATTATCTGGCAACTAACAATGCTCAGATACTGATTGATGCTGGTGTCAGTGTGCGTACACTGAAGACTAGTCTCAAGGAAAAGGGTATTATGCTCACAGATATCGATGCTGTCTTCATTACCCATGACCATGCCGACCATATCAAGGCAGTAGGCCACTTAGCCAACGATTTCTCTCTCCCCATATACGCTACAGAGGAGGTGCTTCTAGGTATAAACAAGAATTATTGCGTCACCTCCAAGTTGACACCTGAAAGCATGCACTTCATCCATAAATCGCAAACTATCGAGATTGCCGACATGCGCATCACGGCATTTTCCGTGCCTCACGATAGTAGCGATTGTGTAGGTTTCAGAGTGGAGACAGACAATGAGATATTCCTCCTTATCACCGACGTAGGTCATGCTACTGAAATCATTCAGGAGGAGGTTTCGCAAGCCAATTTTATAGTCCTCGAATCCAATCACGATGTAGATATGCTCATGATGGGGCCATATCCTGCCCACCTCAAGGGAAGAATACGTAGCGGCCGCGGTCATATCTCCAATACAGAGAGTGCAAGGCTCATAGCTGAATATGCATCTCCCTCGCTGAGGAGAGTGTGGCTATGTCATCTAAGTGAAGAAAATAATCACCCAGAATTGGCTCGTAAAACACACGAAACAGTTCTCCGCGAATACGGACTTATTGCCGGTGTTGACTTCAAATTAGAGGTGCTTCGCCGCAAACAACCAAGCGAAATGTACTATTTAGAGGCATAAAGAGAAAAAAACTAGTAAAAAGTTTGGCAGTTCCGTATAAAAGTCATACCTTTGCACTCGCAAACAAGAAAACAATGCGTCCTTAGCTCAGTTGGTAGAGCAATTGACTCTTAATCAATGGGTCCAGGGTTCGAGCCCCTGAGGGCGTACTTGCAAAGAGGATGACTTCACACAAAATGAGGTCATCTTTTTTTGTGAATATACCTCAGCTCCTCTCCAGGAGTAGTTTTTCCCTCACATTGGTGTGTGGAGTACGGTTATCTAGGAGTCATCCTCGGGTGAGGGAGCATTCAGAAAAGAGTAGAATAAAATAAATAAAATATGTTTAGAAGTAAAAATTGTGGTGAGCTCAGACTTGCTAATGTTGGAGAGTCTGTAGTACTCTCTGGTTGGGTTCAAAGTGTGCACAACTTGGGTGCGCTTACTTTTGTCGACCTACGTGATCGCTATGGCATTACCCAGTTGGCATTCAACGAGGATTGTGCTGAAGAACTAAAGACCAAGGCAGGTAAGCTAGGTCGTGAGTATGTAGTACAAGCCAAGGGTACTGTAGCTGAAAGATACTCCAAGAACAAGAATCTGCCCACAGGTGAGATTGAGATTATGGTAGACGAATTGAATATCCTCAACGAATCTATCACACCTCCCTTCACTATCGAGGAGCAGAGCGACGGTGGTGATGACATCCGTATGAAATATCGTTATCTCGACTTGCGTCGTCCCAATGTGCGCAAGAATCTTGAGCTTCGTCATAAGTTTGCTTTTGAGGTGCGCCGCTATCTTGACCAGCAGGGCTTCCTTGAAATCGAAACTCCCATCTTGGTCAACTCTACCCCTGAGGGTGCACGTGACTTCGTGGTACCTTCACGTATGAACCCTGGCCAGTTCTATGCATTGCCCCAAAGTCCTCAAACCTTGAAGCAGTTGCTTATGGTGGCAGGTATGGATCGTTACTTCCAGATTGTAAAGTGTTTCCGTGATGAGGACTTGCGCGCTGACCGTCAGCCAGAGTTCACACAGATCGATTGCGAGATGTCTTTCGTTGAGCAAGAGGATGTGTTGCAGGTTTTCGAAGGTATGAGCCGTCATCTCTTCAAGGAGCTCAAGGGTATTGATATCCCCGCTTTGCCTCGCATGACATGGGCACACGCTATGAAGTTCTATGGTAGCGACAAACCCGATACACGTTTCGATATGACCTTCGTTGAGTTGAAGAACCTTCAACCAGACAATGCTTCATCAGAGATTGTAGAGAGCATCTTCCCCGAAGGTTTTGCAGTATTTGATTCAGCACAATACGTAGGTGCTATCTGTTGTTCAGGTCAGGCAGTATTGACCAGAAAACAGTTGGATCAGATTACTGAATTTGTTAAGCGCCCACAGATTGGTGCCAAAGGTATGGTATATGCACGTGTTGAGGCAGATGGTAGCGTAAAGAGTAGCGTAGATAAGTTCTACACTCAGGAGACACTTCAGGTTCTCAAGGAGAAGATGAACGCTCAGGTGGGCGACTTGATTCTTATCCTTTCTGGTGACGATGCAATGCGTGTGAGAAAGCAGCTTTGCGAACTACGTCTGGAGATGGGTCAGCGTATGGGTCTTCGTCCCAAGGACAAGTATTCATGCCTATGGGTGGTAGACTTCCCCATGTATGAGTGGAGCGACGAAGAGCAGCGCCTCATGGCTATGCACCATCCCTTCACTTCTCCCAAACCTGAGGATGTACCTCTATTAGACACTGATCCCGCCAAGGTGAGAGCCAATGCCTACGATATGGTTATCAATGGTGTGGAAGTTGGTGGTGGTAGTATCCTTATCCACGATGCTAACCTTCAGCAGAAGATTTTCGAGATACTTGGTTTCACTCCCGAGCAGGCACAAGAGAAGTTTGGCTTCTTGATGAACGCCTTCAAGTATGGTGCTCCCCCTCATGGTGGTTTGGCATACGGTTTGGATCGCTTCGTGAGCCTCTTTGCAGAGTTGGATAGCATCCGTGATGTTATTGCCTTCCCCAAGAATAATAGTGGTCGTGATGTAATGCTTGATGCTCCTGGTGTTATCGACCAGAAGCAGTTGGATGAGCTCAATCTGGCAATCAACATTACCGAGTAATTCCCCGTTAGGAATAGTCTTTATAAAATGCTCCCCATCTTGCATTACCGCAGGATGGGGAGTATATTTTGGTAGAGGATTACAATTCCTGATTCAACCATTCAAAACGTTTGTCCAACCACGTTTTCAGCTCTTGTACCTCGTTTTCGTAAGAACCCATTATTGTATTATTTGGCACGGTGTATTCATATAGAGTATTCCACTTATAATTGTTTTCAATGATAGAATACTTTAGGTACTTTGCATTTGCATTAATTTCATTGAATAAGTAATCACGTTTAGAATAAAAGTACTCAAACCTCTCTCTCACTTTCTGCGCAAAATTTGGGTCTTGGAATAATCTTTTGTACCATGAAACTTCTTTTATCCAATAACCAGTAGGTTTGTCGCATCCATTATATGTTACATTGCCAAACGCAATGTCGTAATCCCACAGAGGTCCCATTTTAAGTTTTCCTCCACGAGATAAATTCATGTAGCAACTCGTATAGAAACAAGCATCGTTATTCTTTGAGATTTCATTTATTAGATACCAATCTACAAACGAGTTGACATCAATATATTTGGCATAACCATTTTCCTTGTCCTTGAAGTTGTCGCAGAAAAGTACAGAATCTACGACTTCTAGGTATTTCACTACATAATTGTATGCTTCGTCACCTACCTCCACTTCGGGGTCCTTAATGTTAATGGGATAACCAATATGCTGCACCTTGAATGTGATATCCTCGGCTTCTGCCTTTGAGTCTATCTCCAATAAGAAACCGTCATCACCAACATTCACGCGATTTTTGGAAATCTTCAGTTGTTCAGCCAATTGATAAGTACCGTTGTAAACACCATTCAAAACAACATCCACGAAGTGAGTTCTGTTCGTGTACTCCAGGTTACTCATTCTTCCCAAATCGAATGCTGTTTCGTTGCGCAACGAGGTCTTGTCCGTGTAATTGGCCAAAAGTATCCATTCTTTGTCGGCTGGTTCTCCCAAAAGAGAAACCTTTTCGTCAAACTTAATCTTGTATGGCTTCTTTGGGAATGTCCATGTAGAGTTACCTCTACCCTTAATCTTCATAGTGCTTTCAAAGATATCACCAGCACCTCTTGTTTCGATGTCTTCTACAATTTTTATAGTACCCTTGACATAGTCATCCTTTGATGTGATTCCTACGCCATTCTCTGTATTGATATATACTATAGGCAAACCAGTAAAGCTCTTCACTCTCAGTACATACTTTGTGGTAACATCATCGTTAGTATATACAATGCTCACTGGGCGTGAGCAATCGATAGCGGTTACACCGCTCACTATCTTTTTTCCATTAGCTCTGATTTCGCCGCCCTTGGCATTAAAGCTAGGAATCAATGTTTTGTGCTCCATAATATGAGGGATGTGGCACTCTATTACGCTATCTCCAATTATGTTACATTCCGCATCAGATATGAGCACACGATTATTATTTTCGGCTAAGAATCTAAATACACTAAGCCCTGTAGTGCTTACCTCCCCCTGAATTTCCTCCATATAGTTATTGCTCTTTTCGCACGACAATAGGGCAGAAAAACAGATCAACAGATAAAATATTTTTCTAATCATATTATTTGAAATTTTAGATTGATTTTACTGTTTATTTTATCGAAATCCTCTAAATAATTAGGTTCGTCCGCAAAAGTATGAATAATTTTCCAATAATTAAAGAAATTTCAATTGAAATGTTTATGCACCTTACAAATATAGATTACAGGTCAAAGGTTAGTGGATTAAATTATCCTCAAAGCATGATTGATTGACCAACATCGATGCGTCAATCTTATCCATTAGACGGGGAACAATTTGTTCTGCGTCAAGTCTTCTGCCGATTAGAACTAGTGTAGCAAATCGCATTAGCGATTTGTGTGTGTGCCATTCCGTTACATTTTTCTCATGGTTTTATGAGACTTCATCATCCTCATTCATTAAGTGGTGACCGTTTTTATCACCACTTTGTCAGTCGCTAAGCCAAGATGTCCTAGATTTCTATACTATCTAGAATTTCTATAGGACTGGGCTCGCCGCTAGTATCTTACCTATCACCTCGCGTTATTTACTTTGCGCGGAGATGCTGAAGGGCCATACTATCCAATCTGAGAATTCACCGATGGGGGATAGGGTGGTGAAGGTGAAAATATATTCACCTGGGGAGAGAGGTGTTAGAGGTTGGATAAGGAAGTGATCTTTTCTGTATGGGGATATAGAAAAAGTCTTCAAATCTACGTAGATACAATCATTGTCTTGAAGCTTAGATTTAGGAATGCTACGGTACTCCTTCTTGGTCTTTAGCTTGATGAGGACAAGGTTGCTGAGTACAAGTGAATCTGTGTCGATGATGAACTGTGGAGTGGGTGTGTCGATGAGTTGTTTAGACCTGGTGCCCCAAAGATATTTTGATAATTTGTTCTTGAGTTGTAGGTCTACAATCTTCCATCCTGGCTTGATTTCCGTTTGTGTCTGCTGAGATTGTATGGGATATACTTCTTGTCCATCAAGAAGGTTGATACGTTGTGCCCAGGTGCATGTAGTAAGTGCTAGGAAAAGGGCGGTAATGATGTGGCGTGATTCTTTCATATGGCTTGAGTTTTGCACAAAGTTACAATATTTCATTTAATATATGTCATAAGAGGAGGTAATTTTTCTTTTTTTTTGTAAATTTGTGCACGAAATAATGATATATCAGTCACTATAAAACCAATTTATTAGCAATGACAATAGCAATTGTTGTAGTCATACTTTTGGGCTATTTGTTTATAGCCACTGAGCATATTACTCATATCAACAAGGCACTGATAGCTATTTTTTGTGGTACTGTTGGATGGGTCTTGTATATGTGTTCGGGTACATCTCTGATGAATGCAATGCATTCCGAGGAGTATCAGTTGTTTTTAGGTCCTTTGGAGCATACGGTGGCTCTGAGTCAAGAGTTTATATCGGAGTCTATCTTCTTGCGATATGTGGGTCAGGTGGGGGCGTTGGTGCTATATTTGTTGGCCACGATGTCTATAGTGGAAGTCCTGACGAACAACGAGTGTTTTGCATTCATTGAGAAATTGCTGCGCAGGCGTCAGCGTGGTCAGATGCTGTGGCTGACAGTACTTGTAACCTTTTTGTTGAGCACTTGTATAGACAATTTGACAGTGACGGTATTGATGCTGATGATATTACGCAAGTTGATACGTAATGGCAAGCAGAGGATGTATATAGGTTCTGCGATAGTAATAGCAGCCAGTTGCGGTGGATGTTGGACGGTGATAGGTGATGTGACTAGCTTGATGTTATGGGACAAGGGAGCCGTTACAGCAACCAACTATAGTGCTGCATTGATATTGCCAGCCTTGGTGGCGATGGTAATACCTACAGCCTTGATACAGCGACAATTGCCTGAGCGTTTGGACCTAGACCGCCCTGCCTATTCGTTTATGGGCGATGATAGCTTGTTGGCATGGTGGCAGAAGTCGGTACTTTTCTTCTTTGGTATTGGTGGTTTGTGGTTTGTCCCCTCGTTTCATAGAATTACTCTTTTGCCCCCATTCTTGGGTGCTTTGTGTTGCTTAGGCGTTGTGTGGGTGCTTAATGAGATAATTAACAAGAGCAGAATACGCACCGAGCAGCCACAGAATATCTCGCTGGGAAGAAGTTTGCAATACGAGGTGTTGCAGGTGATAATGTATTGTGTGGGTGTATGCCTTTGTGTGGATGTCTTGATAGAATGCGGTGCTATGCGTGCTGCTTCAGGATGGTTAGATGCCAATATTCACAGTATATACTTGGCCAGTGCCTTTATGGGTATGATTAGTAGTGTGCTTGACAATATTGCTCTAGTGATGTCTGGTATCAATTTATACTCTGTTATTCCCTCAGAGATGGTAGATGGTATGTATGCTCAAAGTTTTGTGCAGAATGGTCAGTACTGGCATTTGATAGCCTTGTCGGGCAATGTGGGCGGTTGTCTGTTACCTATAGGTAGTGTGGCAGGTTTTGCTTTGATGCGTGCTGAGAAGGTGACACTTTTGTGGTACTTACGTCGCATATCACTATTCGCCTTGATTGGTTGGGCAGCATCGGTGGGCACATACTTCTTGGTTGACTATTTCTTGAGATAAGAAATTGGAGGGGAGTTATAAAATAATATGAGATACGATTTGACTACTTTAGGCATAGAGGTGTTGACCCCTATGCAGGAAGATATGCTTCAGCAGGTGCGCAGAAATGACTCTGTAGTTCTGCTTTCGCCCACCGGTAGTGGTAAGACATTGGGATATATGTTACCAGTGATAGAGGCGATGCAGGAGAGTCAGAAGCCCAATGTGCTGATACTGGTGCCTAGCAGAGAACTTGCCATACAGACACAGGAGGTGGCAACAAAACTGTGTCGAGAGGCAAGAGCCTATGCATGTTATGGTGGTAGGCCTGCTATGGATGAGCATAGAGCCATGCGCAATGTGAATCCACAGATAATTGTGGGTACACCTGGTAGAGTACTTGACCACTTACAGAAGGGTAATTTTGACCCTTCTGAGATACAATATCTGGTGATAGACGAATTTGATAAATCGCTAGAATTGGGTTTCCGTAAGCAGATGGCAGATATCTTGACCTTGGTGCCCAACTTTAAGAAACGCATATTGCTATCAGCTACAGATAGTCCAGAGATACCATCCTTCGTAGGTGTGAAGAATGTGCATCGTATGGATTATCTAGAGGATACGGATGCCGATTATTCAGACCGCATACGTCAGTATCTAGTGGCTTCGCCCGATAAGGATAAGTTGGAGACGTTGGCTAGATTACTATGCTCGCTGGGTAGTAGCCCCAGCATTGTTTTTCTCAATTATAGAGAGGCGGTAGATAGAGTGTATCAGTATCTGCGCAAGGCTGGTTTCTGTGTCTCCTCCTTTCATGGTGCCATGGAGCAGAAGGACAGAGAAAGGGCTCTCTTTCGTTTTCAGAGTGGGTGCTCCAATGTCTTGGTGAGTACCGATTTGGCTGCTCGTGGCCTTGATGTCACCAATGTAGAGAATATCATCCATTATCACTTGCCCATGAATCACGAGGCATATATACATCGCAATGGACGTACGGCGCGATGGGATAGAGAAGGTGCCTCGTACATAATACTTGGTCCAGAGGAGAATCTAGACAAACTTGATTGCATCTCTGACATACAGAAGATGGATGTGCCACGAATGAGTGCTGTACCATCGTCAAAGTGGGAGACGCTATACATAGGTAGAGGCAAGAAAGACAAGGTGAACAAGGTGGATATCGTGGGTTTCTTGAGTAAAACAGGTGGGCTGACGAAGGAGCAACTGGGCATGGTTACAGTCTTTCCTCATTGGTCGTTTGCTGCAGTAGAACGGATTTGTATCAAGAATCTAATGATACGCATTAGCGGACAAAAGATTAAGGGGCAAAAGACTATTATAGAGCCTATTAGATAAAATTACTTTAGCTAAAGAATAATTTGGGAATAATAGAATAATAATTAATACATAATATACATACATGGCAACAGTAGACGACAAGAAAATTATTTTCTCCATGGTGGGTGTGAGTAAGACTATCACCCAAAATCAGAAGCAGGTACTGAAGAACATCTACTTGAGTTTCTTCTATGGTGCTAAGATTGGTATCATTGGTTTGAACGGTTCTGGTAAGACCACATTGATGAAGATTATTGCAGGCTTGGAGCAACCTTCACAGGGTGAGGTAGTATGGAGTCCTGGATATAGTGTGGGATACCTTGAGCAAGAACCATATCTAGACGATGAAAAGACAGTATTAGAGGTGGTGAAGGAAGGCGTACAAAACGTGGTTGATGCTTTGGCTGAATACAATGCTATTAACGATAAGTTTGGATTGCCCGAATATTATGAGAATGAGGACAAGATGAATGAGCTTTTTGCTCGTCAGGGCGAATTGCAAGATATTTTAGATGCTACCGATGCATGGAATTTGGATAGCCGTTTAGAGCGTGCAATGGATGCTCTGCGTTGTCCTCCTGCTGACCAGAAGTGTGCTGTACTCTCTGGTGGTGAGCGTCGTCGTGTAGCACTATGTCGTTTGCTCTTACAGAAGCCTGATGTACTATTGCTTGACGAGCCTACCAACCATTTGGATGCTGAGAGCATTGACTGGTTAGAGCAGCACTTGCAACAATATGAAGGTACTGTAATCTGTGTAACTCACGACCGTTACTTCCTTGACGATGTTGCAGGTTGGATTCTTGAACTTGACCGTGGCGAAGGTATACCCTGGCAGGGTAATTATAGCTCATGGCTTGACCAAAAGACCAAGCGTATGGCTCAGGAAGAGAAGGTGGCAAGCAAGCGTCGCAAGACATTGGAGCGCGAGCTAGAATGGGTACGTATGGCACCTAAGGCACGTCAGGCTAAGGGTAAGGCACGTTTGAAGTCATACGAAAGCATGCTTAATCAAGAGCAGCGCGAGCGCGAGGAAAAATTGGAAATCTTCATTCCCAATGGTCCTCGTTTGGGCAACAAGGTTATTGAGGCTCATGGATTGTGCAAGGCTTATGGCGAGAAGACTCTTATTCTGAATCTTGACTTCATGCTACCCCCCAATGGTATCGTAGGTGTGATTGGTCCCAATGGTGCAGGTAAGACAACATTGTTCCGCATGATTATGGGCTTGGAAACTCCTGATGCCGGTACATTTGAAGTAGGTGATACTGTCAAGTTGGCATACGTTGACCAAAGTCACAAGGATATCATTGCTGATGCTAGTGTATTCCAGGTTGTTAGCCAGGGTAACGAACTTATCCGCATCGGTGGCAGAGATATCAATACACGCGCCTACTTGTCACGTTTCAACTTTACTGGTGCCGACCAAGAGAAGAAGTGTGGCGTTCTTTCAGGCGGTGAACGTAATCGTTTGCATTTGGCTATGGCTCTAAAGGAAGAAGGTAATGTTCTATTGCTCGACGAGCCCACCAATGATATTGACGTTAATACACTTCGTGCGCTAGAGGAAGGTCTAGAGGCTTTTGCCGGTTGTGCCGTAGTCATCAGTCACGACCGTTGGTTCCTTGACCGTATTTGTACTCACATTCTTGCATACGAGGGCAATGGAGAGGTCTTCTTCTTCGAAGGTTCATATTCAGAGTATGAACAGAATCGTTGCAAGCGTCTTGGCATCGAAGAGCCCAAGCGTATCCGCTATCGCAAGCTAGAGGATTAATCCTTTGGCAAAGGAAATACAAGAATAAATCATCCCCCAGAGAGTGGCTAGAAACCTTATTTACTAGCCTTTTCTTTGGGGGATGATTATATCTGATTGTGTGGGGAGGAGGAACTATTTCAGTTGCACTACCGTGATACCAGCACCACCAAAGCGTACATCCTCATCGCGAGCAGATGTCACTTGGGGAACGGAGTTGAGGTACTGACGAATGAGTTGACGCAGTATACCATTGCCTGTGCCATGCAAGATTCTCAATCGAGAGGCACCAACAAGGATAGCATCGTCGATGTAATGAGTGATAGTTTCGAGAGCCTCATCGCCACGCATACCACGGATGTCTATCTCGGGGTGGAAGTTGAGGTGAGTTTCACGAATCTTATCTTGAGTGTCTTTGCTCACATACGTAGCCACCTGGAAGGCCTTCTGAGTATCATTCTTGTCTGGCTTGGCAGGTACTAGTTTTTTTGCATCAAGTATGCTACGTACCATACCAAATTGTACGGTAATCTTCTTTCCATCAATTTTCTCCACCTTGCCCACGGCAGTAGTACCGATAATCTTAACGGTCATGCCCACGGAAAAGCCATTAGAAGAACTCTGAGGCTTGCTGCCAAGTGCGCTGAGCAGATTGCCAAGAGCTGGGCGCTGAGCCTCTGAGATGGCTTTCTCTGCCTTTTCTTTACGGCGGTCTTCCTGACGCTTCTTTCTCTCCTGAATCTGACGCATTTTGCGCTCAATGAGCTCATCATGCTCACTACGGGTAGCTTGGTCAAGTTGCTCGCGGAATTCATACAATTCATTGCGAATTTCCTTGGTGCGTTCCTTTTCTGCTTGAGCCTCACGAATTTCCCTGATGGTGTTTTCCACCACGGCATTGGAGTTTTGGATGATATCTTCTGCTTGTTGACGAGCAGCTTGGATGATTTCGCGACGCTTACGCTTTAGTTCCTCTATCTCTTGCTCATATTTTTGTATCGTTTGCTCCATCTGCTTCTCTTGAGAGTGGATGGTTTGGCGCTTGCCTTCCCAATAGCGTTTGTCGCGAACGATATCTAGAAGATACTTGTCGGCATTGACATAATCCTTACCAACTAGGTTGGTGGCATCGGTGATTACTTCTTCAGGGATACCAATCTTTCTAGCTATCTCTATGGCAAAGGAACTACCAGGATTGCCAATTTGCAATTGGAAGAGAGCCTGCATCTGGTGTCTGTCGTAGAGCATAGCACCATTGACCACACCTTGATGAGCATCGGCAAAATGCTTTAGATTCTGATAGTGAGTAGTAATGACAGCAAATGCTCCGCTCTTGGTATAGCGCATGAGGATAGCTTCTGCCATAGCACCACCGATAGTAGGTTCAGTACCACCACCAAATTCGTCAATGAGCAATAGAGAGCTTGAGTCAGCCAACTTCATCATATTTTTCATATTGAGCAAGTGGCTAGAATAGGTGGAGAGGTCGTCCTCAATACTTTGTTCGTCACCAATGTCAATGGCAAGATTGTTGAACACACCCATCTTGCTGCTTTCACCAACGGGTACAGGGAGACCACATTGAAGCATGTATTGAATGAGACCAACCGTTTTCAAGCACACACTCTTACCACCTGCATTAGGGCCAGAGATGATGAGGATATGCTGCTTGCGGTCGAGCTTAATCTCTAGAGGTACAACCTTCTTGCCTTGCTTTTCCAAAGACAATTTGAGCAAGGGATGTTCTGCCAACGTCCAATCGATAATGGGGTAGGGTGCAATGTTGGGGCAGATGCCACCAATATGCTTTGCAAAGCTGACACGAGCCCTCACAAATTCAAGGTCGGCAAGGAAAGAAAAAGCTCTGAGTAACTCCTTTGTGTTGGGGCGAATGAGCATGGTGATATGCTTGAGAATCTGAATGATTTCTCTCTTCTCCTCAGCTTCTAGTTCTCTGATGCGATTGTTGGCTTCGACCACCTCTTGTGGTTCGATGAAGACGGTCTTACCTGTGGCACTCTCGTCGTGTACAATACCACGCAGGCGACGCTTGAGGCTAGGATTAACGGGGATAACCAATCGTCCATCACGGAAGGTGGGGGTAACATCTTGTGCTACCAAGCCCTCTTCCTTTACGCTACGGAGGATGCTGTTCAATGTTCTATTGACGCTACCCTCTGAGGCGCGTAGCTCACGGCGTATGCGAGCCAACTCAGGGCTAGCCTCATCACGTATCTTACCATATTTGTCAAGGGTCTTGTCTATGGCCGACGCAACGGCAATGAAGGTGAAGACACCCATTGACATTTGGTTAAGAGCAGGGTAGGTGAGTTCCTCTTGGTCGTCTCCAGTAGTGCGTATTATCTTTAGCCACGAGTGAAGAGTGTCTAGAGATTTCTTTAATTTGCTCAAGTCATCTTCCTCGATGTGTGCACCCTCCAGACGGATACGTTGTATAGAGGGGCGAAGGTCGTAGAACGCCATTTCTGGCAATTCTACAACCTCTTCTAGTATAGTTTTTAGTTCTTGGGTTTCCTGTTGTTTTTGGCGTATTTGAGAAACCTCCTTAATCATCTGGAGTTCTTCCACACACTCTTTGCCAAGGTTGCTTTGACAGAAACCATTTAGCAAAGCTTTAATATCAGTAAACCCTATCTTATGTTCGTAGTTCTTAGGGTAAATCATAGATTCTTTTCAGGATACATATCGTTCCACCAAGTGGGGTCGTCTTGCAACCACTTTTGGAACCAAGCCATGATGCTATCGTGCCAACGAATACGCTTGTTGTGGTCGGCGATATAGTGATTTTCGCCATCTACCATGATGAAAGCGGTTTCCTTGCCCAAAATCTTCAATGCGTTGAACATCTGGATGGATTCGCCCATAGGCACATTGTTGTCAACGGTACCATGCATGAATAGGATAGGAGTATTAATCTTATCGGCATTGAATAGAGGAGCATGCTCGGTGTAAAGCTTTGCATTGTTCCAGGGATAAGAGTGAGGCGAAGCTGCTGCACTATAGGTGTAACCCCAGTTACCCTCGCCCCAGTAGCTAGCGATGCTAGAAATACCAGCATGAGACATAGCAGCGGCAAAGATATCAGTACGGGTTTGCAAGTACTGAGTCATGAAACCACCATATGATGCACCCATACATCCAATCTTCTTGGGATTAACGAAAGAGTGCTCCTTGATGAATTGCTTTGTGCCATTGATGATATCATCAGCAGTATAGTCACCCCAAGCATTAGAGTGACGAGCAGCAAATTCCTGACCAAAACCTGTGCAACCGCTTGGCTGAAGTACGTATACTACATAACCCATAGCTGCCCATGCCTGATAGTTGTATGGGCTCTCCAATACACGACCGACGGGACTTACACCACCATAGTAGTAAACCAACATTGGGTATTGCTTTGTCTCGTCGAAATAGGGAGGAAGGTAGTAGCAACCAGTGATGCTATCACCACGCTCTGTCTTGTATGTCCAATCGCGGCAAGTACCCATAGCGATATCTTCCAAACGAGTGGGGTTCATATCGCTAACGATGGTATGCTTGTTCTTCTTAAGGTCAAGAACCCAGCTACGATCTGTTGTCTCGGCGCTCAAACCACCATATACGGCAACGGGCTTTTCTGCTGCAATCTTGAAGTAGTTGATGTAAGGTTCATTGAGCATCAACATTTCCCACTTACCCTCGCGCTTACCCTTCTTCTCAGTCATGTTAAGGCGATATACGCTTACAAGGTCTTTGTTTTCGCAGATAGCATATAGGTGATTGTCCACCTTTGACCATTCAACGCTACTGATGTTGGGGTTGAAGTCATGAGTAATAGGCTCTACCTTCTTGGTAGCCAAATCCATGAGGAAAATCTCATACTCATAGTTGTTTGGAATCATACCCTCAGGGCATACGTTGCCAATGCCACCAAACGCCTCGGGAGTACCTGTGAAGAGTAGCTTCTTGCCATCGGGAGAGAACTTAGCACCACGCACAAAACCATCGTGCTGGAAAAGTGTGTCTACCTGATTTGTTTCTAGGTTTAAGAGAAGGCCAGTAGTGAAGCTGAAGGGACGCTCCTTTGCATCGTCATCAGAAATGCTGATGTATATCAACTTGCCATCATCGCTGATGGTGCCACCAGAGCTAAGCAAACCAGTGGTAATCTGACGACGCTCGCCAGTCTTAATGTCAATGATAGAGAAGTAAGAACGAGTTCTCCAACCAGCCAATCTGTCGTTAGGCTCAAGAATCTGTCTTACCTGATTGTGTCTTTCGGCGGGACCTTGAGCACTTTGGCTAATGATGAGCTTGGTGTCACCAGCGACGAATCTTACGCCCTCAGATAGAGTGTGGGTGTATAGGTGTTCTGTCTGACCAGAGATAACATCACGGTACTCAAAGATTGTGTGCTGCTTTTCATTAACGCGACGGCTGATATACTTTTCGCCCTTAGCTGCCCACTGAACAAAGTTGACGGGCTGATACTTGTTGCCTGTCTGAAGGTCAACGATGTAGTTGCTATACTCCTTCTTGCCATCATTACGAGTGATAGCTCTGCTCTCCATAACGAAACGACCATTAGCAGAGATACTAGCACCAGCAAGGCGCTCGCCTGTCATGTGGTCGTTGAGAGTGTAGGGACGCTTTTCCTCTGAGTTTACCTTGATTCCAGAGAAGTGTGATGTCCAAAGAGTGTCAACATCAGCAACAACCTTGATTTCGATTGTATCTGCATTCTCTGCATTGTGGTTAACCTTGAGCACACAATCGTGGCGACCAGCAATGAGAGTGGCACCAAAGCCCTGCTGTCTGCCATCAACGTAGAGAGCGTTCTTGCTCTTAGACTTAATGATGAAGTTAATCTTCTGATATCGGTTGTTCTCTACGGTGAAGCCCAACTGATAGATACCTTTCTCGTTGATAACGAAGCCTACGCTATCATTGGCAATCAATTTCTGTACATTGCTACTGTTTGAATCCTTCCATGCATCCATGTTCATGGGTAGATTCCAATGCATGTCCTCTTGACTGTAGGGTCTGTCGTTACCATCCTTTTCTGTGGTGGTAATGACATTCTGCTGTACGTAAGGACCTGCAGCCATGACACTCTCCACACGGATGGTGTCCTTCTGTGCAAATGCTGTTGCGCTCAATGCCAACAACGCGGTAAGATTTAGAATTTTGTTCATTAGAAAAAATATTATGTTGTATGTTTGTGTTTCAGCTTATTGTCTGTTGACATCTTTCACACCCTTGACGGTCTTCAATTTCTTGATTAATTGTTGAAGCCTACTATTGTCATCCACCATTACTGTTAGTGTGCCAAAGAATATGCCATCATTTGAGTCGATGCTGATGCTACGCAACAGTATGCGGTCTTCTTTGCTGATGATGCTAGTGATGTTGTTGACGATGCCGATGTCATCGTGTCCAATAACCTTCAGGGTGATAGGATACTGTTGACCGCCCTTTCCTGCCCATTCGGCTTTCACTATGCGATAACCAAAGCGTTCTTTCAATTGCTTGGCATTGGGACAATCATTGCGATGAATCTTAATTCCGCCACCGCTAGTGACAAAACCAAATACCTCATCGCCATAAACGGGTTGGCAACACTTTGCCATCTGGAAATCAATGCCCTTCAGACTTCTGTCGATGATAAGCACATCCTCCGCTCCCTTGGCTATCTCTGCGCTATTGGGTTCTGCTAGGATAAAGTCCTTGGCGCTATGCTGCTCAGCGTTGGTTTTGGTGCCCTTGTTTTCGGCAGGGTACAATCTTGAAGCATAATCCTCAAGCACGTGGTTGATGTCCAGCTCGTCAGCGGCTAGTGCGGCATAGAAGTCGGTCACCATCTTGTAGCCAAAACCAGTGATGGTGTGCATCAGAGTTGGTTCGTCAAAGTCAAGCTTGCGGTTCTTCATCTTGCGCTCCAAAACCTCCTTGGCCATAAGCGCCTGCTTGAATTGTATTTCCTTTAGGCTTTGGCGTATCTTGGCTTTAGCACGTGTGGAGGTGACTATGTTTAACCAATCTTGCTTAGGAGTTTGGTTGGAACTGGTCATTATCTCTACTTGGTCACCGCTATGCAAAACTTGCTTGATGGAAACCTGCTTTCCGCCAACTCGTGCACCAGTACAACGGTTGCCTAAGCCAGAGTGAATATGGTAGGCAAAGTCAAGTACAGTAGCACCTGTTTGCAATTTGAAGAGGTCACCCTTGGGAGTGAATACAAAGATACCATTGTCTTGAGTTTCCTTCACACCCTTGTATCTCCAATGAGCAGCAAGGCCGTGCTCTGCAATGTCATCCATGCGCTCGGTTCTTATCTGCACCTCTACCCATTTTTCCTCAGGACCCAATACGGTGATATGCAATGACTCATAACCATTGTCCTTGGGTACTGACAACCAATCTCGCATACGCTTAGGATTGGATTGGTACATGTCTGTGATGATGGAGAATACTTGCCAACAATCTTGCTTCTCTTTCTGTCTTGGAGAGTCGAGGATGATTCTGATGGCAAAGAGGTCATACACACCATCCACGCCTACATGCTGCTTCTTCATCTTTTGCCAGATGCTATGTATGCTCTTGGTGCGACCCTTCATGTGAAACTTCAATCCGGCTTCGGTCAGTTTCCTCTCGATAGGTTCTATGAAGCGAGCAACATACTTGTCGCGAGATTTCTTTGTCTCATTGAGTTTCTCCTTGATATGATAGTAAGCATCATGCTCAAGGTATTTCAAGGCAAGGTCTTCAAGCTCAGATTTCAGTTTATATAAGCCCAATTGATGCGCTATCTGTGCCCAAAGTACTCCAGCCTCCTTGCTCTCGCGCTGCTTCAGTTCATTGTCTTCAGTGTCTTTGATATTTCGCATCAATGCTACGTGAAAGGCGATGAACATCATGATGACCTTCATGTCGGCCACTTCAGACATGATGAGCGCTCTAAGATTGGCATCCTCTACATTGGCAGACTTTTCCTTCAGCATTTCCACCTTTCTCACGGCGGCTACAAATTTGCTGCTTTCGTCCTGAAGAATATTGTATATATCCAGTACTTCCCCAGTCTCCTCGTTGAGGATTTCTGAGGTCTCTGCTGCTATTTTGATGGGGTCTAACCCAAACACTTCACACAGTTGTAACATAGGGCATAATAATTTCGTGCGCAAAAATACAAAAAAAATAGCAATTTTTACCCCATTTAAATAAAATATGAGTATATTTGCGATGAAATAAACCCAAAAACAATACTATGTTAACAGAACAAGAACTACAACAAATTGCCCAGAAAGGCATCACAGAGGAGCAATTAGAGGCTCAGTTGAAGAGTTTTGAGAAGGGTTTCCCCTTCCTTCGTTTGCAGGCTGCTGCTAGTACTTCCAATGGCATCATCGCACCCAATGCAGAGGAGCAAGAGTCTTATGTAAACACATGGGCTCGCTACAAGCAGGAGGGACACAAGATAACCAAGTTTGTACCTGCTTCAGGTGCTGCTAGCCGTATGTTCAAGGCGGTGTTCGAATTTGTTGATGCTGAGTATGATGTACCTACAACAGATTTCGAAAAGAAGTTCTTCAAGGATATTGAGAAGTTCGCATTCTATCAGGCTCTTGATGATGCTTGCAACGTACTTGAAGGCAAGGGTATCAAGGCATTGATGGAGGAAGGTAACTACAAGGCTGTAGCTGCTACTATGCTTGATGCAGACGGTTTGAATTATGGTCAGTTGCCCAAGGGCTTGCTACAATTCCATTCTTATGAGGATTGCGCTCGCACTCCATTGGAGGAGCACCTAGTGGAAGCTGCTCTATATGCTAGCAGTCAGGGTGAGGCAGACGTACACTTCACCGTTAGTACCGAGCATCGTGAGTTGTTTGAAGAACTAGTGCAGGAGAAGCTTGCTGACTATGAGAAGCAGTATGGTGTACATTACCATGTTAGCTTCAGCGAGCAGAAGCCCAGCACCGATACCGTAGCTGCTAATATGGACAATACTCCCTTCCGTACAGATGATGGTAAGCTATTGTTCCGTCCAGGTGGTCATGGTGCTTTGATTCAGAACCTGAACGACTTGGATAGCGACGTTGTATTCGTTAAGAATATTGACAATGTTGTGCCCGATAAATTGAAGGAAGATACCACTCAGTGGAAGCAGGTTTTGGCAGGAATCTTGATTGATGCACAGATACAGACATTTGGATATTTGCGCCTCTTGGATAGCGGCGATTACAATCACGATGACATCGAGAATATGATTCGTTTCGTGCGTCATACTCTATGCACTGACCGTGAGGACATCAAGGATATGGAAGATGCAGAGTTGGTATGCTATCTACGCGAAAAGCTCAATCGTCCCATCCGTGTTTGTGGTGTGGTAAAGAATGTAGGTGAACCTGGTGGTGGCCCATTCCTTGCATACAATCCTGATGGTAGTGTTTCTATGCAGATTCTTGAGAGCAGTCAGATTGATACCAACAATCCCGAATACATGAAGATGTTCACTGAGGGTACTCATTTTAACCCCGTAGACCTAGTGTGTGGTATCCGCAACTATAAGGGTGAGAAGTTTGACCTTCCCAAGTATGTTGACCCTGCTACTGGTTTCATCTCATACAAGAGTAAGTCTGGTCGCGAATTGAAGGCTCTCGAGTTGCCAGGTCTATGGAATGGTGCTATGAGCAATTGGAATACATTGATGGTAGAGGTTCCCTTGACTACTTTCAATCCCGTTAAGACCGTGAATGACTTGTTGCGTGAGCAGCATCAATAATATAGTAGATTCCTGGTAGAACCCCACATATCTCTCTCCTTTCAGTTGTGGCTCTTCTGCTAGGGTGAATCTACCTTGGAGGGAGGATTTTAAGAGACTGTGCCGCTTGTTTCAATGCACAGTCTCTTTCTTTTTATGTTTCTTCTTATACTTATTTAATGCAAATTTAAATTATTTTCAAAGTTTGAGAGAAGAAAAGTGGCTTGAAAATAAAAATTATCCTATTTTTCTTTCTCTTTAAAGAGTGTATAAGATGAGAGTCTGTTTACCTCATTTTTCTCGCAGAAAAAAGCCATTTATGTAGTCTCCATGGTGTGAAGGAAAGAATCAGACACAAAAAGGGACTTGGTTGGAGTCGCCTTGATGACAATTCTGCCTTTATTGAACGAAGAGTGGTACTAATTGTTCTTCGCTGGGCCAATGGGGGAGAAAGAAGAGTGGGCGAGGAGTGCCACCTAAACCGCTCCAATCTATCCTACGGAGTGCAGAGAATTCTGGTGTGCCAAAGGCAAAGGAACGGCCATATAGAAGGATGGCTTGTCTGCCTTCGTCTATCTTCCATAGGCCTCCTCCATAAGGGCATCGCTCTCCCCAACTGAGTAGTTCGCGATGCTGATAAACACGACCAAATTTGAGCACTCCGTCTTGATTAATGATGAACTTTTGGTACATGATAATTACATGTATTAATACTTTATATAAGTATAATAAATTTCTTATAAATTAAAAATATAATCCATATTGGTTTATGCTATTAGTTACTTTAAATTCTTTCCATCGGAAAAGGCTTTGCCTACACTAGTGCCTACGGAATGATAAGTGTGTTGAATGGGGTTGTAGACGATGAGGTTCATCTTGTTCATGTCGGGTTTGCCCTCGGTGATGTACTCCTCGTTGACAAGGACATTCAATATCTCGGCGACGATGTAATAGCCCTCTTCACTGACATCTATCTTTCTTTGAATACGGCATTCTAGTGTCATGGGAAAGTTGCTAAAAACGGGTGCATTGACCGTGGTGGATGGTGTTACATCCCAACCAGTATTTTCTACTTTGTTTGCCACGTTTTTAGCGCTGACGATACCTACATAGTCAGCCGCAACCATTGTTTCTTGTGTGGCAAAAGCTACTGTAAAGTCGGGGCATCTGTCTAGGTTCTCAGTAGTGGCATGCGAACCCATAGAGATAATTATTTCCTTGGCATCCCACTGTCCTCCCCATGCTGCATTCATGGCATTGGGAGTACCATCAGCATTGTAGGTGCCAATGATAAGTACGGGTTGGGGGAGCATCCATGATTTTACACCAAAACTCTTCATATCTGTGATTATATTATTTAATATGTTAGTTAAATGATTTTATTGGTAGTTTTTTCATGGCAAATTTATAAAAATTAATATAAAATCTTGTGTCTATTCTGAGAAATAATGCTGCTTGAGCTCTGAAAACAACTACTTTTGCTGTTTTCGAAGGAAAAATGTAGATAAGGCGTAAAAAAGTTGCTAGAAAACTTGTGTGTAATGAAATAAAGTCGTACCTTTGCAATCGCAAACAAGGAACAAGGTGCCTTGGATGAGTGGCTTAGTCTACGGTCTGCAAAACCGTCTACGGCGGTTCGAATCCGCCAGGCACCTCAACCTATTAAGAGAGTGAACTGATTCTGTTCACTCTCTTTGCTTTTATAAACTTCGGTGTTAATTCGGTTCAGTAATTCTTTATTTCATTGAATGGAACTTCTCTATGCTCACTATGATGCAAGCTAATGTATGGGTACAAAAAAGAAGTACAGAGACTTGTGTGTATGCATCTGTACTTCAAGGTGTATGTTATAATGATTAGTATTATTATTCTTCGTCTTCTGACTTAGCAGTGCGCAATATTAATGTGGTGGCACCTATGGTGATGATATCTCCATCGGAGAGAGTTACTTTCTCATTGTCGCGTAGGATATCATTCATATAGAATGTGCCAGTATTGGAGGGAGCATCCCAAAGGATGTATTGGAGTTCGCCTCGCTTGTTGCGCTGTACGCGAATGATACAGTGCTTGGTGTCTACACTGGGGTCAACGGTTTCAATGGGTAGATTGATGTTGGTGCCCTTGACATATCGTCCAAGTACATTGTCGCCCATGCTTAGAGGGAGCACCTGTTTGTAGTGAAATACGTTCTCAACAACCACGATACTACCGCATTGGTCTTTGTTGGCTTCCTCGTCAAGAACCTCATTCTTGCGTGTTTCCTTTACCTTGCTCGTACCCATGCGTATACCAAATTGTTTGGAGCACTCGGGGCACTGAAACACCAGTTGCTGACCAGCCTGGTACTTGGTTTCGTCAAAAGTGATATAACTATCACATTTGGGGCAACGTACACGCTTCATGTTTTATAACGTAATGAGTTTGTATTAGAATTTTTTAATCCAAGAACCAGAATACATATCGTCGGTAGCACGTACTATAGCTAGGGTAGCACGAGCGGCTTCTTCGTTGGGGAATCCTGTTAGGACAACTCTGAGCATGCCATTGTCGGTGTGTTTAACTGCATTGGTGAATCCTTCTTTTGCTAGCTTGTTGATAAGCAGAGCTGCACCCTTGTGGGTGATAGCGCTAGCCATAACTACGCAATAACCTTTTGCTTCCAGCTGTACGGGGGCTTCTTTCTCTTCGGTAACCGTTTCTGCTACAGTTGGTTGTACAATGGTTTCTGCTACTTCTGTTTCTGCTGATGTGACGATTTGTACCTCAGTAGTTTCAGTTGTACTTTCTGCTACCACCTCTTGGCTCTGAATGGGTTCGGCAGGAGTAATAGCAACCATATCGCATACAACAACGCTAGTTTGCTCGGTAGCTAGGGTGTTTTGCTTAGACGCATTGTCCGCAACTATAATAGGTTCTGGGGTAATTGTTACCTCTGGATTTGGGCTATTAGAAATTGGTTGAGGGAATCTATTGAAGATATTAACGATGCTTTCAGTAGAAGCCAATTTAGCTTGGAAACCACGCTGAGTGAAGAAACCATGGTTGGGAACGATGACGGTAAGTGCTACGATAATCATAGCAGCAGCGGTCATAGCTCGGCGCATGGTACTTCTACGCAAACGGATGGTTACGTGTGTGGGATCCTTGATGATTCTATTCTTGTGAGCATAAGAAGGAAGCTTCTCAAAATGGAATGAATCAAGGCCATAGAGTTCGGGAGAGTTGACACCTGCATCACAAACTTCGAATTCAATCTTGCCGTCTCGCAAAACCAATTGTCCAATAGTGCCAATGGGCATATTGTTGGCCTCCATGAGCGACTGATTAATGTGGTCAAGGTATTCTGTAATCCATTTCTTTGCAACACCACGTGTGACTCTGTGCAATTGAATCAAGCAGTTCTCCAATTTGCCATCATCTTCAGTAATGGCAGAATTGAAATGCACGCTACGTACAGGGGGAATATAGATGTTCTCCTCGCTATAATACTTAGCGGGGAGCTCTTCTGTGGTGAACATACCAATACCAGGTATTGCAATAGATGTATGTTCGGTAAGAAGGTATTCTATATGTCTGCTTAGATCTTTCACTGCGGCAAAGGTACGACAAATATATTTAATAAATGCAATACTTTTAGTGTTATTTTTTAACAAATTTTAACACTTGTGAACTTGTTTGTTTTGCTTCTTTTTTGCTTTCTTTTGAGTTTCAGAAGGTTGGGTTTGCTGCTTGTCAAGATTATTCTTTGATTGACTTTTTTTGCTTTGTGATTTATCGCCATGACTTTTCTTAACCTTGTTGTTATTGTGGCGATTTCTTCTTCCATTGTTTTTCTTAGAAAGCTGAGTTTTGTCGTATTCGGGACCCTCGCCAACGGATGATGGAAGAGGTAGTTTTTCTACTTCTCTTTCGAGGAAACGCTCTATTTTTAAGAATTCTGGTTGGTCTTTCTCTGAAACAAGAGTAATGGCACTACCACCAGCACCAGCGCGAGCTGTACGACCGATGCGATGAACATAATCTTCAGCATCATGAGGCACATCATAGTTGATAACCAATGTGATATCGTCTATGTCAATGCCACGTGCAACAATATCTGTAGCTACCAGAATATCAGTTTGTTGGCTACGGAAGAGGTACATCACCTCGTCACGCTCTTGCTGTGTCAAGTCGCTATGCATTGCCTTGCAATTGAGCTTTGCCTTGTTCAATGATATAGCTAAATCCTTGGCCTTTATCTTACTACCGGTGAATATGATTACACGCTCGGGCTTTTTGTTGGCAAACAATTCTTTGACTATAGCTATCTTTTGAGATTCATAGCAGATGTATGCCATTTGGTGTATCTTGTCGGCGGGGCGGCTGACGGCAAGTCTTATTTCTACGGGATTGTTGAGTAGTTTTTTAGCCATCTGTCTTATCTTCTCTGGCATTGTGGCAGAGAACATAATAGTTTGATGCTTTTTTGGCAATTGTTTTGCTATCTGCATGATGTCTTCTGCAAAACCCATGTCAAGCATACGGTCGGCCTCATCAAGGATGAAGAATGAAACACGTGAGAGGTCGATATTACCCAAGGAAAGATGACTAATCAATCGGCCAGGTGTGGCGATGATAATGTCAGCACCCTGTTGCATGCTACGTTTCTCTTGCTCGTACCTGATGCCATCGTTGCCACCATAAACGGCTACGGAACTGATGTAGGGTAGATGATATGAAAAGCCCTGTAATGCTTGGTCAATCTGTTGTGCCAACTCTCTAGTGGGAGACATTATCACACAATTAATGGCGTCTGAAGGATAATCTCCATACGAAAGCTCAGACAATACGGGAAGGAGAAATGCCGCCGTTTTGCCTGTACCTGTCTGTGCAACACCAAGAAGGTCGCGCCCTTCAAGAATAGGTGGTATAGCTTGTTCTTGAATGGGTGTGGTATTGATGAAGTTCATATCATCCAATGCATCTAGCACAGGATTACTGAGGTCAAGGTCGTAAAAATCCATTATGTATAGGTTTGTGTGATGATGAAAAACTCATCAATGTTATCTAGGAGCCTTTTTGTACAAATATATGGCTATGGGTGTATATATTATATTAGGTAACCAAGCTGCCAACCATGGTTGCATACCAGCTTGAGTACTGAAGGTGGCACAGATGCCTTGCAACAAGATGTATGTAGCACTGAGTGCAAGTCCTATGCCTAAGGCTGTACCCATACCACCTTTGCGCTTACGAGCAGACAAACTGGCACCAATAATACTTAGAATGAAGGCTGCGAATGGTGCGGCAATACGTTTGTGGTATTCTACCTCAAAGTCTTTCAATCCAGCAATACCACGTATTCGTTGGCGATTGATGAAATCCTTCAACTGTGTAGAGGTCATGGTTTCTTGCATTTTGTTTGTCAACAAGAAATCCTGAGGCTCTAACTTGATGATGCTATCTATCTGATTGTAGTGAGTAATGACTTCTCTAGGTCCGCTAAGTTCTCTGATGTTGACATTGCGCAGTGTCCAATTGAATCTTACGTCAGAGATGGTGTCATATTGAGCAGAAGAAGCTGTTAGGTGAGAAACCAACTTCTTGTCTACAAACTTGTCAAGTGATAGATGATAACCGGTATTTGATGAGCCATCAAAGTGCTCGATATAAGCAACGACACCGCTATCTACCTGAAGATGGATATTATCTGCCCACGTCTTCACTTTGATACGTTTCTTGTACAAGTTCTCAAAGGCAAGTCGCTTCACACTACCTCTAGGGATTACCTCTGTGCCTAGATAGAAGTTGAGCGCCGTTATCAGGGCAGCGCTAAAGAGGTAAGGCCTGATGAGTCGCCTGAAACTTACACCAGCAGCAAGCATGGCGATAATCTCACTATTGTCAGCTAACTTTACGGTAAAGAAAATTACTGATATAAAGACAAATAGTGAAGAAAATAGATTGGAGTAGAAGGGGATGAAGTTGAGGTAATACTCAAATATAATACCTTCCCAGGGAGCATTGTTAGTAGTAAATTTATCCACATTGTCATTGAAGTCAAAGACAACGGCAATGCTGATGATAAGTATGATGCTGAAGACATATGTCCCCAGAAACTTCTTGATGATATACCAATCTAATTTGGTGAATAGCTTCATTCCTAAACTTTAATATATACGTGTTTATAGGCGGTTGGTAACTCGTCTAATCATGATACTCTTCCACTCTGAGAAGTCGCCAGCGATGATATGCTTACGAGCTTCACCCACTAGCCATAGATAGAAAGCAAGGTTGTGGATAGAGGCAATTTCTAGTGCCAACAATTCTTGCGCTTTGAATAAGTGATGCAGATATGCCTTGCTATAGAAATGGTCAACAGATGCTGTACCTTGTGGGTCAATGGGAGAGAAGTCGTCTGCCCACTTTCTATTACGCATGTTCATGATACCTTCGCTAGTAAATAGACAAGCATTGCGTCCATTTCTAGTAGGCATTACGCAATCAAACATATCTATACCACGCTCTATGCCTTCGAGGAGGTTGGCAGGAGTACCTACACCCATAAGATAACGAGGTTTCTCCTTGGGAAGAATCTCGTTGACCACTTCAATCATCTCATACATCACCTCGGCAGGTTCGCCTACGGCCAAACCACCAATGGCATTACCATCTGCATTCTTAGAAGCAATAAATTCGGCGCTTTCTCTGCGTAAATCTTTGAAAGTACAACCCTGAACGATGGGGAAGAGACTTTGCTGATATCCATAGAGAGGTTCTGTCTCGTTGAAACGCTTGAAACATCTGTCCAACCATCTATGTGTCAAGCCAAGGCTCTTCTTTGCATAAGCATAATCACTAGTGCCAGGAGGGCATTCGTCCAAAGCCATGATGATGTCTGCACCAATGCTGCGCTCGATGTCCATCACACGTTCGGGGGTGAACATGTGCTTAGAACCATCCAGATGGCTACTGAATGTACATCCCTCTTCGGTAAGTTTGCGAATACCTGTTAGAGAGAACACCTGAAAGCCACCTGAGTCGGTAAGGATAGGTTTGTCCCAACCATTGAACTTGTGCAAACCACCTGCTTTTTCCAGGATTTCTGTACCTGGGCGTAGGTATAGATGATATGTGTTGCCGAGGATGATTTGTGCCTTGACCTCTTCTTTCAGGTCGCGAACGGTCAATCCTTTCACACTACCCACGGTACCCACAGGCATGAAGATGGGAGTTTCTATCTGACCATGGTCGGTGGTTAGCAAACCAGCTCTTGCATTGGTTTTTGAATCTGTATGTAGTAGTTCAAACTTCATTTTTGGGTTGTTAATTCGATGTTGAACAATTGTATTACTTGTTTGAATCCTCCTTGGAGTTCTTCTCTTCGAAGTGGAATTCAATGGGATTTTCCACTTTCTCAGACAATAGAGCATAGTCAAGAACATCCATCACGGTATTGACATAGTGGAAGGTTACTCCGTTAAGGTAAACCTCTGGTATCTCGTCGATGTCCTTCTTGTTGTCTTGACAAAGCATGATATGCTTGATGCCAGCTCGCTTGGCGGCAAGAATCTTTTCGCGGATACCACCAACGGGCAATACCTTGCCACGGAGAGTGATTTCGCCAGTCATAGCAATTTCCTTGCGCACCTTTCTCTGAGTCAATGCAGAAGCAAGGCTTGTGGTCATGGTGATACCTGCAGAAGGACCATCCTTGGGTACTGCACCTTCTGGTACATGGATGTGGATATTGTAGTTCTCGAAGACACGTGGGTCAATTCCCAACTCTCTCACATGGCATTTAATCCACTCCAAAGCGATGCTTGCTGATTCTTTCATCACATCGCCGAGGTTACCTGTGAGGGTGAGGCGTCCACCCTTGCCTTCGGAGATGCTGGTTTCAATGAACAGTATTTCTCCACCAACACTTGTCCATGCAAGACCAGTAACAACACCGGCAAACTCATTGCCTTGATATATGTCTCTAGTGAACAAGGGTTTGCCCAATAGTTTTTCCACGTCTTTATCATCAATGTTTTGGTTGATGATAGCTGTGTATACGGCTCCAGGGTAGGTATGTTCTTTGGCAAACTCAAAAGCCACTTTGCGTAGCAACTTGCTGATTTGCTTTTCTAGTGAGCGAACACCGCTTTCGCGAGTATACTGCTCGATAATCTTCTCGATGGCACTTTTCTTAATCTTTAAGCCTTTTTGGCCGCTAAGACCATTATTCTCCTTCTCCTTGGGGAAGAGGTGACGGCGTACGATTTCTATCTTCTCTTCAGTGATATATCCACCCACTTCTATCAACTCCATTCTATCCAACAGAGGACGAGGTATGGTGTGTATGTTGTTGGCTGTAGCGATGAACATCACGTTTGAAAGGTCGTAATCCACATCGAGGAAATTGTCATGGAAAGAAGTATTCTGCTCAGGGTCAAGCACCTCTAGCAATGCGCTTGAGGGGTCGCCATGCATGCCACCTTGTGTCACCTTGTCTATCTCGTCAAGAACAAAGACGGGGTTTGAAGAGCCAGCCTTGATGATGCTCTTGATGATACGACCAGGCATAGCACCAATGTATGTGCGACGATGACCTCTGATTTCGCTCTCGTCGTGCATACCACCGAGTGATATTCTCACATACTTACGATTCAAAGCATTGGCAATGCTCTTGCACAAACTGGTTTTACCAACACCTGGAGGGCCATAAAGGCAGATGATGGGGCTCTTTTTGTCGGCTTTAAGTTTAAGTACGGCAAGGTGCTCCATGATGCGCTCCTTAACCTTTTCCATACCATAGTGGTCTTCGTCCAGGAAGCGTTGAGCACGCTTTAGATCCAGATTGTCCTTGGTATATTCTTGCCAAGGCAATTGTAGCATGGTTTGAATATAGTTCAACTGTACATTGTAGTCGGGGCTTTGAGCATTGATGCGCGAGAGTTTTCCTAGTTCTTTCTCAAATATTTCTTTTACGCTAGCTTTCCACTTCTTGTTTCTGCCTTGAGCACGAAGTTGGTTGATGTCGTCAAACTTATTGGAGAATTCATCAGTATTACCAAGTTCTGCCTGTAGATTGCGAATCTCTTGATTAACGAAGTACTCTCTCTGCTGACGATTTAGATCGGCATGAGTTTTTAGTTCGATGTCGTGGCGCATCTTTGCTATCTTAAGTTCAAACTTGAAGAACTTTAATAGTAGGGTAGCGCGTGACAAATCAGTATCTTCGCATACCAACTGAGCCTTCTTCTCCACAGTGAAGGGGAAGTTGGTGCAAAGGAAGTTGACAAAGAATACACCCAAAGGCATCTTCTTAATCATCTCCATCACTTCCATGGGGATGTCATCGGTGGTAGAAGCGATGTTCCTCACACAGTTGAGTATCATCTCGTGGGTGACACGAAGTTCGTCCTCGTCTTCGTCTTTCTTGATTTCGGGGATAGCTGTAACTTTACCCGCCAAGCCATCAGCGGTATCGTGCAACTCGTCCAAACCAACACGATTCATAGCTTGGAGGAGGGCACTCTGATTGCCGTCGGGCAATTTCATCATATGTACCACTCTACACACACAACCCACATGGTAAAGGTCGTCCATGCCTGGTTCTTCCGTTTCCACGCTCTTTTGTGCAAAGGCGGCAATTAGGCTACCGCTCTTTTCTGCCTTCTTGAGTGTCTTGAGGCTCTTTTTTCTTCCAATGGTAATGGGGGTGACGGTGCCAGGGAATAGTATATTGTCGCGCAAAGCAAGGATACCCATTTCGCCATCCTTGCATTCGCGTATTACTTTTTCTACATCAGCATCAATTTCTGTAACAAATGAAAACGAAGAATTCTTTCGCATGTTAGGTTTATGTGTTTATTGTAATGAATCAGTGGGATATGTTTTCCTATATAAAATTGGCTTGCAAAGGTAGTAAAAAAAGATGAAAACGGAAAGAAGTTGGGCGATGATTTTAATTTTATTAACGTATTCTGTTTCTATTTGAAGAAAAGTTGTAATTTTGTACCTGATTATGTCTAAGGATATCTTTACTTTCAAACAATTTTGTGTCAAACATGGTGCTAGTTCTATGCGTGTTGGCACTGATGCAGTTTTGCTTGGCTCATGGGTAGAAATGGATGCCTCGTGTGCCTCGCATGCTAGGGTGCTTGACATCGGTTGTGGGTGTGGCTTGATAGGCATGATGATAGCTCAGAGATACCCCGATGCTGAGGTTCTAGGGATAGATATTGATGTGCCTAGCGTGGATGAGGCTAGGGAGAATGCTCAGGCAAGTCCTTTTGCCGCTCGAATGGAGTTTCTGGTGGCTGATGTGAGGAGTTTTTCGGATGATTTATCTCATGGTCATTTCCACTTTATCTTGTGCAATCCTCCTTATTACACGGAGGATACTTTACCCCCAGATGATAGGAGAAGCAAGGCAAGAAATTCTCATCATCTCTCGTTTGCCGAATTGGCTTCATCTGTCACAAAATTACTTTCCGAGGACGGAGTTTTTGCTCTTGTGATACCCATGCAGGCAAGAGATGAATTCGTAGGAGAAGCATTGAAAAATGGTATGAATCTGAGGCGCGAATGTCGCGTGCAAACTACTTTAAGGAAAGCTCCAAAAAGAGTTTTGCTAGAATTTGATTTACAAATAGATAACACATCATTACTTCAAACGATAATTCTACAAAATTCTGATGGTGGAAGAAGTGACGAGTACTCTGCTTTGTGCAAGGATTTTTATCTCTGAGGGATAACTTCTTCGGCTTGCGCATTATAAATATGATGTAAAATAATTGTATTTGCGTTAGTTATTAGGATAATTTTTATTAACTTTGCAACGCTTAAAAAATCACTATGAATTATTACGTTAGATATTTTGAAACAGAGGGTGTTTTTCCTACCCCTCAAACTTTGGTAGAATTTGTTGCCAACATTCCTCAAATTACAATGACAGACGAGTTGGCGGATGCAATTTTTGGCTTCTGTGAGGACAAGACAAGTTTTCCTCGCCATTTCCGTTTACCCAACAAGAATACTTTCATTGTTATCAAGACTACGGCTGCTACTTTGGAAGAGTTCAAGGCGCGTGGTGCTAGTGCCAATACAAATAATGGAGAAGAACAGAAGGAGGTAAAGTTAACTCCTGCCGACGAGATACATCCTGGCAAGTACAATGTGAAGATGGTTTTCCGCAGAGCTGTCGTTAACCCTGATACTCGCAAGTGTAGCTTCGTGGAGGAAACCTTCGAGGTGGAGATGCTTGCTCAGAGTCAGAGACAATGCTTTGAGGTGGTAATGGAGCATTTGAAGAACCATCCAGATGTTGACCCCAGAAGTCAGTATCCCAGCATCAAGAGTCAGAATTTCAAGGCTACATTGATTCAGGAATAATCTAAGCGATTGTCTTTTTCTGAAATAGATGTATAACTCTGTTGTATAGTTAGTTACACGTATAGATTTGAATCTTAAAGAGCGTATTATACTCATACTCCTTTTGGTGTGCACGATAGCATACCCCAAGGACGATAAAAACAAGGTTGCGACCTATTACATCCCTAAGCCAGATGTGATGCCGCAACCTTCGTTGGCAGAAAAGATAGTGCGCTCCATACCCGAGCCTCAACTTTATCATCAGATTAAGGGAAATAGGCCAAGTTCACGATATGGCATTGATGTAAGCCGTTATCAGGGTGATATCAACTGGCGAGAAGTTGCCAAGGATGCTCGTGTCACCTACGTTTACCTCAAGGCAACGGAGAGTACTGGCCTTGTGGATAAGACTTATGCCAAGAATCTGAAAGGAGCAAGAAAAGCAGGTTTGCCGGTGGGTGTGTATCACTTCTTTTCACCCAATACGCCATCGCATCAGCAGTTGGTAAACTTTACAAAGACAGTTGACCCTCGTACCCAAGATCTCATACCCATAGTGGATGTGGAGATTGCACCCAAGCGCAAGTCGCAGGTGCTTCCATTCTTGAGACGTTTGCGAGCATTTGTTGATGGAGTGGAAAAGCATTTCGGTTGTAAACCAATGATTTATACCAGTCAGGACTTCTATAATAAATACTTGGCAGGTAAGTTCCTTGATTGTCCATTCATGTTTGCACGCTATGCCGATGATGTACCTCAGGTGAATGACAAGGTTCGCTTTATGGTATGGCAATTCACGGCTTCTGGTCGCATACGAGGCATCAAGGGAGATGTTGACCGCTCTTGCTTGATGAACACTTATACGGTTGACGATATAAGATATACCCCAAAGGGTAAAAAGAAGAAAAAATAGCATTTTCGAAGCTTCTGAAGTCTCCTCCCGCATCGGGAGAGCATTTCCGAAGTCTTGGAAATCTGTTTTGTGGAGTGGGAGAGAGCTTCCGAGGTTTAGGAATAGCTTTTGTTGGAGGAAAACACGCTTTCATGACCTTGTTGTTTTTTTAGGGTAGAACTTTCTTTAGTTTTTACTCAAATAATTCCCGAAATCCCTATTTGGGTGGCTCTTTTAGGTGCGTTTATGACATCATTTTGGCCATTATATATAAATTAGGTCAACAAGCATGGCGGGTATTTTGTGTATGAGGATATTTTTTTGTAATTTTGTGCGCGAAAAAAATAAAAAATCATATATGAGTAAAAAATTTGCAGAACGAACTAAGCTAAATCTTAGCGAAGTAAACAAGGAAGTTCTTGGTCAGTGGGATGCAGAAGATGTATTCCACAAGAGTATGACAGAGAGAGAGGGATGTCCTTCTTTCATTTTCTTTGAAGGTCCTCCATCAGCTAATGGTCATCCAGGTATTCACCATGTATTGGCTCGCTCATTGAAGGACACCTTCTGTCGTTTTAAGACAATGAAGGGTTATCAGGTGAAGCGTAAGGCTGGTTGGGATACCCATGGCTTGCCCGTAGAACTTGGTGTGGAAAAGGAACTAGGTATCACCAAGGAGGATATTGGTACAAAGATTTCTATTGAGGATTACAATCGTCGTTGCCGCGAGAATGTGATGATGTTCACATCAGAGTGGGAGGACCTTTCTCATAAGATGGGTTACTGGGTAGATATGGAAAATCCATACATCACCTACGACAATAAGTATATCGAGACCTTGTGGTGGTTGTTGAAGCAGTTGTACAACAAGGACTTGCTTTACAAGGGTTACACCATTCAGCCATATTCTCCTGCAGCAGGTACTGGTTTAAGTAGCCACGAATTGAATCAGCCAGGTTGCTATCGCGATGTTAAGGATACTACCGTTACTGCTCAGTTCCGTGTGCTTTCAGTAGATGGTTGTAGCGCAGCAGAGGCTTTGCCTAAGGAGAATCTTTATATCCTAGCTTGGACAACTACTCCTTGGACTCTTCCCTCAAATACCGCACTTTGTGTAGGTCCTAAGATTGACTACGTAGCAGTTAAGGGTCAGAATCCTTACACCAATCAAGAGGCTGTATATGTAGTGGCAGAGAATCTATTGTCTGCTCACTTCAAGGCAGAAGAGGGTACAGAATTAGAAATCCTTTGGAAGGGTAAGGGTGCCGACTTGGTTGGTATTAAGTACCAGCAGTTGATGCCTTGGGTGAAGCCTTGTGCAATAGAGAATGGCAAGCCCGTGGTTAAGGAGGCAGAAGCCTTCCGTGTAATCCCTGGTGATTATGTTACCACCGAGGATGGTACTGGTATTGTACACATCGCTCCAACTTTTGGTGCTGATGACGCCAAGGTAGCTAAAGATGCTGGTATTCCTAGCCTCTTCATCATGGACAAGGCTGGTGATACTCGTCCTATGGTTGACTTCACAGGTAAGTACTTCATGCCTGAGGATATGAATCAGGAGTTCTATGAGTTGTGTGTCAACAAGGAGAACTATGCAAAGCATCAGGGTCAGTATGTGAAGAATGCTTACGATCCCAAGTTCAATGTGGATGGTCGTTATGATGAGAAGGCTGCCGCTAAGGAGATGGATCTCAATGTACTTCTTTGCATCGAGATGAAGGAAGAGGGTTGTGCGTTCAAGATTGAGAAGCACGTTCACAATTATCCTCATTGCTGGCGTACAGACAAGCCTGTGCTTTACTATCCCTTGGATTCATGGTTTATCCGCTCTACTGCTGCTAAGGAGCGCATGATGGAGTTGAACAAGACTATCCTTTGGAAGCCCGAAAGCACTGGTACTGGTCGCTTTGGTAAGTGGTTGGAGAACTTGAACGACTGGAACCTTTCACGTTCTCGTTACTGGGGTACTCCATTGCCTATTTGGCGCAATCGTGACACTCGCGAGGAGATTTGTATCGGTTCTGTAGAGGAACTTTACAATGAGATAGAAAAGGCTGTTGCTGCTGGTGTGATGGCATCAAATCCTCTCAAGGATAATGGCTTCGTACCTGGCGATATGTCTAAAGAAAACTATGATAAAATTGACCTACACCGTCCCTATGTTGATAATATCAAGTTGGTAGGAGAGAGTGGTGCTGTACTTACTCGCGAACTTGACCTTATCGACGTATGGTTCGATTCTGGTGCTATGCCTTATGCTCAGATTCACTATCCCTTTGAGAACAAGGAGGAGTTGGACAATGGAACTTGCTTCCCTGCCGATTTCATTGCTGAGGGTGTTGACCAGACACGTGGTTGGTTCTTTACTCTTCATGCCATCTCTACTATGGTATTTGATTCTGTTTCTTACAAGGCAGTTATCTCTAATGGCTTGGTACTTGATAAGAACGGTCTTAAGATGTCAAAGCGCCTAGGCAATGCTATCGATCCCTTCGGTGCTATCGAGCAGTATGGCTCGGATGCCGTTCGTTGGTACATGATTACCAATTCTCAGCCTTGGGACAATTTGAAGTTCGACGTTGATGGCGTGAAGGAGGTTACTGGTAGCTTCTTTGGTAAGTTGTATCAGACATACTCATTCTTGACAATGTATGCCAACGTAGATGGTTGGAACTTCTCAGAGGCAGAAGTACCCGTAGCAGAGCGTCCAGAGATGGATCGTTGGATCATCAGTTCACTCAATTCACTTGTGCGTGATGTTGAGCAGTGCTACAATGACTACGAACCAACTCGTGCAGGTCGTCTCATTCAGAGCTTCGTGGTAGACAATGTCAGCAACTGGTTTGTTCGCCTGTCTAAGAAGCGTTTCTGGGGTGGTGATATGACTGCTGACAAGTTGTCTGCTTACCAGACACTATATACATGTTTGGAGACCGTAGCTCGCTTGATGGCTCCTATTGCACCTTACTATGCTGACCGCTTGTATCGTGATTTGCACGAAGGTCGTGGTGAGGAGAATGTAGGTAGCGTACATCTAGCTCAGTTCCCCGTTGCCGATACTTCTGTTATCGATAACGAGCAGGAGGAGAGAATGGCACTAGCTCAGCAGGTAACCAGCATGATTCACTCTCTTCGTAAGAAGGAGGCAATCAGCGTTAAGCAACCTCTTCAGCGTATCGCTATTCCTGCTATGAATGCAGAGCAGCAGGCACGTATCGAGGCAATGAAGCAGCTCATCCTTGATGAGGTTAACGTTAAGGAAATCGAGTTTGTTGAAGGTGCTGGTATGCTTGTCAAGAAGGTTAAGTGCAACTTCCGTACCATGGGTAAGAAGTTTGGCAAGCAGATGAAGGCCGTAGCAGCAGCAGTTGCTGAGATGAGCCAGGAGCAGATTAATATGTTGGAGCAGGGTAGTGTTACACTTTTGGTTGAAGGTGCTGATGCACTCATCGAACTAGAGGATGTAGAAATCTATAGCGAGGACATTCCCGGCTGGAGCGTTACCAATGCAGGTACACTTACAGTAGCTCTAGACCTTACCATTACCGAGGAATTGCGCCTTGAGGGTATGGCTCGTGAGATTATCCGTAGCATCCAGCAGATGCGCAAGGATAGCGGATTTGAAATCACCGATCGCATCATCGTTACCTTGCCTGACAATGACGACACTCGTGCTTGCCTATCAGCTAATTACGACTATGTAGCTAGTCAGGTATTGGCCACTGAGGTTAAGTTCTCTGGCGATGCCATAGCAGTAGAAAAGGTATAACTCTTTCGTATGACAAAACAACGAAAACAGATAGTAATGGCCGCTAGCATCACGCTGGCGGCTATTATCATCGACCAAATCATCAAGATTTTGGTTAAGACAAACATGTACATGCACGATGTAATAGAGATAACCCCATGGTTTAAGATTCTCTTTACAGAAAATAGTGGCATGGCTTTTGGCATAGAGCTAGTTGACAAGATTTTCCTTACCTCCTTCCGCCTTGTAGCTGTATCCTTCCTTATATATATAATAGGTAGCATCATCAAGCGCGGCATCAACACGGGTTTCCTCATCTGCATGTCCTTAATATTGGCTGGTGCCACTGGCAATATCATAGATTGCCTCTTTTATGGCATGATATTCAACAATCCTCCTGCACCCATTGTTGCCGAATTCGTTCCCTTTGGTAGCGGATATGCATCAATGTTCTATGGCAAGGTAGTTGATATGTTCTACTTCCCTCTTGTGGAATGGAATTGGCCCTCATGGTTGCCATATATCGGTGGGGAGCATTTTATCTTCTTTTCGCCAATATTCAACTTTGCCGATGCTTGCATCTCTTGTAGTGTGATATACATGTTGCTCTTTTATCGCAAGCAATTGCAAAATATTATGAAATAATCCTTCTCTCTTCTAAATAACACGATGAAGCATCTCAGTCTTCTGTTTTCTCTACTCTTACTTCTAACTGCTTGCAAACCAAGTAGGCCTTCTGGCATTTTGTCTGAAAAGAAAATGTCAGATATACTTGTAGATTACCATTTGGCTCTTGCTATGGCCGATTTGCAGGTGGGTGATTTGCAAGAGAATAGATATATACTTACACAGGCAGCCTTAAAGAAACATCATGTCAGCGAAGCCGTTTTCGACTCCTCTTTGGTATACTGGTGTAAGCATTCAGAGAAGATGGTTGGTATATGTGAAAATGTGACCAAGCGCCTTACATATATGGCAGAAAGTCAAGGTGTAGAGCGAAAGGAAAAGAAGAATCCATACAGTTTCTTAACCACCGAAGGCGACACCGCCAACATTTGGAGCTATCGTAATAGTGTTGTTCTCATCCCCAATGTGATAGACAACATTTACTCCTTCACCATAGATGCCGACTCCACATATTTCAAGGGTGATTATTTCATGTGGACGTTTAAAACTCATTTCCTCACCAGCGATAATTCCCAAGAGGCTTACGCACTCCTCTCTGTGCAATATGAGAATGATAGCATCGTAGGTGTTAGTCAGCGTATCACTTCTAATCGCCAATTGGAACTTAGACTTCAGTGTGCCTCTAAATACAAGGATGTTGCAATTCGTAGTATCAACGGCTCCATCTATTTGCCACTCCGCAAGTATGGTTTTGGTATCCTCTCTGTCAAGGATTTCATCCTAGTACGTTATCACGACAAGAATCTTAAGAATAAGCAAACAGAAAATCTTGAACCACAGGATTCCCTAAAGACTCTACCTCAAACATTAGAGGCAGACACAAACAAGGTACGTCAAAATCCATACGATATTCGCGGAAAGCAAAACGACAAGCGAACTATTAACATTGTTAGGGACAAACCCCTCAGAGAATCACGTCGCCAAAGATGAAGAAATACGGATATCATCGATTACAACTCCCAGATGGCCAACTCATCCAAGGCCCCTTGGTTGTCACCATAGACAGTAACTCCCACCTCCTAGAATACCATCTACTCCACGGCGAAGAACCCATGGTAGAATGGCTTGGCGGCACCTTCATGGCAAAATAAATAGAGAGCATCACGAAGGTTAATGCTCTCTATTGTTAAATATTGCTGTCCGGTAAAATAACTATCTTTGCCCATGGTTACAATTATGTTTGTGCAAAGACAAAGGTAACCAAAAGGGCTGATACCTCGTGAGAAGTGTCAGCCCTTAATTTAAATATCGTAAAAAAAGTTTTACCGGACA
>JAZLBF010000018.1:0-25091 GCA_045613565.1 Bacteroidaceae bacterium | reverse complement strand
ACTACACCCTAGAGCGAAATCGGCCTGTAGAGCCAGTTTCAAGGGGGTGGGTGTTCTGAAGGGATGCTAGCTGACTACACTTTTGGCCATTTTTTACTACTCCAAACGACCTAGTTTCTCTGCCGAAATGCAAATTTTTGGATGAAAATCTTCATTCTATCCCTACAATGTTGGCAAAGTTCGTGATTTGGCGAAATGCTGCAAAAATGCAGTAAGACGTAATATATCCGCCGCCTTTTGCACACTTCTATACCCCCAAGGTGTAGTCAGTGAGTCAGTAAGTCAGTTAATTTTTTGACTACACCCTTGTCCCCTCTAATTAACTATGACAATTATGACAGATGACAGTTAGTTTTTTTACGAGTCAATAGCAACTTTAATTTTCAACAGATTAAACAAGATAACACAGTTCTATTAGCAGAGTACATAGCCTTTGGCAACAGATTTTGTGTCGCAGGTTCCCACAACCCAAAAGACAGATGAAAACAAGATGCTAGCGCAGTTTATACATCTGTATTTATCAGTCGTCATTCGTGCGAAGCTACGAAGTGACATCTCGTATACCAAAGGTTAACACTATGCTTAAATCATGTGTAATCATGTGATATCTGTTGGTTTAAAGTAAGACAACAAGACAATCTTATTATTTAACAACACGATGAAACACGAAACCTAACTAATGACCCTTCACACGATGGCCACTCGCAACTACACACGATGGCCGACGGAACTTAAACACGTTTTAAGAAAGCTAAGTGGAAATCGGAGTTGCTTTAGCTAAACACTATAGGTATTGGTCAGATGGTCAGATGGTCAATTATTTTTTGCTTATATAACATGCCATATTATATGGATGACGTCATGAAACATGCTCTATCTCCTCAACTATACTAAGGGCGTTCCAAAACGGAACATCCCCCTCTATGTCAACGAACGAGGAACAAATCGTTACCCCAGCCTGCTATTATCTTCTCAAGGGGATGTAACCAAACGTTACCCCCTAGGGCATTAGAACAGCTGGTGAACAAAACGTTCACCACCATAGTATCAACATTGTGAGTAATCAAATCACCGCCCAAAATCAGGGTATCAGTTGTTAGATGACTGAACGAAACGTTCACCCATCCACTTTTACTCGCCATGGCTCATCAAGCTACGCAACTCACTTTTCAGTTTTCCCCTTTCACCTTTCCGCTCGTATGGTAGTCAATTATTTTTTGTCTAGGTCATAGCAGCACAATTATTAATTTTTGACTTTTTGTCAACAGAAAGTGATATTTATTAGATTTTTTTGTGTTGATTAGTTATATTTTTATTACCTTTGTCACATCTTTCGCATGCTGAAAGCCCCTATGGGCAGAAAGTGGCGGGGATACATATACATAAAAGGCGTATCTGTACGCTTTGATTTTGACGTAGTAAGAATCTGGCAGTTCAAACAAGTTGTCAAAAACAAAGCAACGGTGACGTCTCATGGGATGTTTATATACAGCCTTTATTGGCTATTGATACCAATAGCTAGTATGTAGGCATATTATATACTCATCGGCGTGGGGCTTTCAGCGTTGCTCGTTTCGACAACTTGGGCAATGCCAGAGCCTTTACTACGTGGAACGAGCATTAGACTGGCTCCACGTTTTTATGTATACGGATATTTTATCTAATTACTAATCTTACCCCCTTATGGTAGCCGAGGGCAATAAAAACAAAAAAAATGAAACGAATTTTACTATCGTTAGGTATTGCCTTAGCCTTTACAGCAGGAACAATGGCACAAAATGTTGGAGTGGGAACAGGAACTGTAATAGAAGGTATTTTTGATGAAAATATCAAATGGCAGCTAAGCAGTGATTCTATTCTTACTATTAGTGGTACAGGAGAATTGAATAGAGATTATCAGTTTGCAAATAACTATTCGCAAAGAATTAAAACAATTATTATTGAAGATGGTATAACAAGCATTGGATATTGCTGTTTTGAAGACTTTCAATCCTTAGAGAATGTTTCTTTCCCAAAAACTTTGATAAATATAGAACATAGTGCCTTTGCTAGATGTATTAAGTTAAAGGAACTCATTTTTCCAGAACCACTTACTACTATTGGAGAATCTGCTTTTGAGGAATGTACGGCTCTTACTAGTATCAATATTCCAGAATCAGTTACTACCATTGGGTATGACGCCTTTTATAATTGTTCATCTCTCTCAAGCATCAACATCCCATCATCGGTAAATAATTTTGGAGATGACGTTTTCAAAGGTTGTATCTCATTGCCAGTAGTTGATAATATTAGATATGCTGATACTTATTTGGTAGGCGTTGTGGATTCTTTGCAGAAGACATATAAGATTAAAGAAGGCACAAGATTCATTGGAAGTAGAGCATTTGAATGCTGTACAGAAATGACAGAATTAAATATACTAGAAACAGTAGAATGCGTTGGATATCATGCAGTTGCTGGCTGTAGCTCATTGACATCAATTTCAATTCCTGCAAGTGTTAAATTTATTGATTATGGTGCATTTGGCACTGGAAGTTCTGAAATTGAGGATTGGGAGGATGAGGTGGATGTAACCTACTGCTTACCAGGACTAAGAACTGTATTATCGCTAAATACTACACCTGCCAATGCACCAGATGATGGTGGAGATGAAGGCTATGATCAAGGTATTTTCTCGCCATTCACCTATTTACATGCACCTCTATATGTTCCAGAGGGATCGTATTGGACCTATGCATATGCTTGGGGTTGGGGACTCTTTACCAATATCAAGGAGGTAGCTATGGACTCTGAGGACCTAGAATCTCGCAAGGCTTATATGATTGCTGATGCAAGAGGATGTAACTACAAAGTGTTTGATGAAAAGAAAGGTCGCCTTGTAAACGTTGAGTATACTCACTCTTTGGACGAAGAAAGTGAGGGTAGTTGCTGGACCGTACTCAAAGAAAATGGAGAATCATATTTGTATAACCTTGGTGCCAAGAAGTATGCAAAAATGGACGCAAAGGGTGCGCTAAGTCTTTCTGACACACCTGTTAATTTGAGTATCTCAAGTAGCGAAAATGGTTTGAGCATCAATGGTAATGCATGTATGCTTGTACTAAACAAAAACATTGAAGTAGATGCTACTGGTATTGACGATATTAGAGTAGTGGAAAAAACAAAGAAGGATGAAATTTACTCTATTGATGGTCGTCGTATGAACAATACAACCAAGGGTGTAAATATCGTAAATGGCAAGAAGGTAATCATTAAATAATCCTTAGTATACAAGATAATCTCCGTGAAGGTTTCAAAGCCTCTCACGGAGATTTGTTTTTAATGGTAGTCAGGTATTGACTTCGTCGATTTTGCTCACACTCAGCATAGCTCAAACCAAGTTTTGCTCTGCTCTCGTTCAATCGCAAAATTCAATTGTTTTTTGTATAGTTTTGGTTATGACGTTCTAAAATGACTCATAACATACTGATAGTAACTGAACGTGTCTAAATTCAGTTTGGCCATTGTGCAAAGCTACGATGGATATCGTGTGAATGGGCATAGGACAAGGGAAACGTGTCTTAGTTCCCGTTAATTTCGTGTTGTTAATAAAAATCAGTGTAATTTGTGTCATCCGTGGGGACTTAACACTATGTCACTTATGACAGATGACAGATAAGAAAACGCCATAATATATGGGGAATAAGGGGTGACAGATTTGGTCACCCCTTGTCTTCCAAATAGATGATGACCCAAATTGTCACCACCTTAGTTTAAGTTTCGTTTCCTCCCTTCGCTAAGGTGTAGTCAGTGAGTCAGTAAGTCAGTTAATTTCTTGACTACACCCTTAATTTTGCATGGTAGTCAGGTATTGACTTTCGTCGATTTTGCTCTCTGTTGACTTCGTCTTCCTCCTCCTTATAAGGCATAGTATGCTAGCATCCTCTGCTCTTATTTCGATCGTCGGTTCGGCATAGCTCAAACAAGCTTGGCTCTGCTCTCGCTTAATCGCAAAATTCAATTATTTTTTTGCCCCCCTATCTTTATTTATTGAGCAAATACGTATTTTATACAAAAAAATGTGTACTTTTGTACGAGAACACTCATAATAATGACATTTCAATGAATAACACCAAACTTAGCAAGAACGCTTTATATTTCCAAGTAGTAGAGTTGATACAAGAGGCACGCAAACAGGTGGCAACACAGGTAAACACTGCCCTGCTCACTACCTATTGGAATGTGGGTAGACTCATCGTGGAGGATGAACAGAAGAGCGAGCATCGAGCTGAGTATGGCAAGCAGGTGCTGAAAGAATTATCAAAGCGATTGACAGAAGAGTTTGGCAAAGGTTTTTCTAGATCCAATCTTTATTGGATGAGAGAATTATACATAAAATATCCAATTTGTCAGACACTGTCTAACAAATTAAGTTGGAGTCATTATTGCGAGCTTCTAACCATTTCCGACGATACCAAACGTTCTTTTTATGAACAAGAGTGTATCAATGCTCGTTGGTCATTTCGCGAGTTGAAACGTCAGATTGAGAGTTCGCTTTTTGAGCGTTTGCTCCTCTCGGACGGACATGCTAATAAGGAGAAGGTATTGCAACTAGCTACAAAAGGTGTTGAAATGAGTCAACCTGCTGATATCATCAAAGACCCCTATGTGTTTGAGTTTGTTGGCATTCCTGAAAACAAGCCCATGATGGAGAGTGACCTAGAGCGTATGCTTGTGCGTGGCATTGAAGACTTTCTTTTGGAATTAGGACGTGGATTCATGTTTGTAGGCACTCAGCAGCGCGTTACCTTGAACAACACCCATTACTATGTGGATATGGTGTTCTACAACAAAATACTGAAAGCCTACGTGCTAATAGAGCTAAAACGTACTAAGTTAACTCCAGAGGCGGCAGGGCAGCTGAATATGTATCTAAACTATTACGCCACAGAAGTAAATGACGAGGGAGATAATCCGCCTATTGGTATCATTCTCTGCACCGACAAAGATAGTCTAACGGCAGAATATGCACTCGGGGGACTTTCCAATCAAATCTTTGCGTCAAAGTACACATTATGTTTACCCAATAAGGAGCAATTGATAGCAGAGGTGGAGCGTATGCTTACACAATCGGAATCATAGAACCAGTAAGAAAAGGATGACTCGGTAAAACACTGCCCCATAGCAGAACAAAATAGGGATGCACCAAAATAGTGCACCCCTACATTACATCAATAATAAGGTTGTGCTAATTCCCAGCACCACCTCGACACCAATCTTGTTTTCAACGCAAGTCTGTTTCGCTAAGGTGTAGTCAGTAAGTCAGTAAGTCAGTTAATTTCTTGACTACACCCTTGTCCCCTTGAATGATGAGTGAACAAATCGTTCACCACCTATCACACTATCATTATCACTCCTTTAGGGATGGGATGAAACGTCCTACCCTTTAGTAACTATGACAATTATGACAGATGACAGATGACAGATAGTTTAAAAAGACTTAGATTAGACACTAATTCAGTGCACTGGACAGGTAGTCAGGTAGTCAGTTATTTAAAAAGATAATGCGCCTCTCTTGATAGAAAGGCGCATCACAACATTAAATTTAAACTATATGTAGTTATGAAGAATTATATTATGCATCAATCTTAGCGAAGGTAGCATTTTGTTCGATGAACTCGCGTCGTGGAGCCACATCCTCACCCATTAGCATAGAGAAGACATAGTCGGCTTGAGCAGCATCATCAATGGTAACCTGCTTCAAGAGGCGACGCTGGGGATCCATAGTTGTTTCCCAAAGCTGCTCGGGGTTCATCTCACCAAGACCTTTGTATCGCTGTGTGTGGATAGCATCTTCGCGACCGTTGGCATAGTTTTCGATGAAGCGTAGACGGCTATTCTCGTCATAGCAGTACTCCTCGTGCTTGCCTATGCTACAACGATAGAGAGGAGGAGTAGCGATGTATAGGTGACCATTGCTGATAAGCTCTGGCATGTAGCGATAGAAGAGAGTCATCAAGAGTGTGTCGATGTGAGAACCATCGACGTCGGCATCGGTCATGATGATTACCTTGTAGTAGCGAAGTTTGTCATAGTTGGCTTCCTTGCTATCCTCGCCAAGTCCAAAGCGTACACCTAGTGCCTGAATGATATTGTTAACCTCCTCGTGCTCGAAGGCCTTGTGCCACATTACGCGCTCTACGTTGAATATCTTACCACGGATGGGTAGGATGGCTTGATAGTGACGATCACGACCCTGCTTGGCGCTACCACCCGCAGAATCACCCTCGACAATAAACAATTCACACTTGGCAGCATCTCTATCTGAGCAGTCAGCCAATTTACCAGGTAGGCCACCACCAGCCATGGGAGACTTGCGCTGTACGTTTTCACGAGCCTTACGAGCTGCTACACGAGCAGTAGCTGCTAGGATTACCTTGTCAACGATAATCTTAGCCTCGTGGGGATGTTCCTCAAGGTAGTTGCTCAATGCTTCACCTACGGCCTGCTGAACGGCACCAGCCACCTCGCTATTACCTAGCTTGGTCTTTGTCTGACCCTCAAACTGAGGTTCTGCTACCTTCACGCTGATAACTGCTGTAAGACCCTCGCGGAAGTCCTCACCAGAGATTTCTACATGGTTCTTGGCTAGCTTTTCCAACTCCTTGGTGCACTGCTTCTCAGCGTAAGTTTTCAGAGTACGAGTCAAAGCTGTGCGGAAACCCTGAAGGTGGGTACCACCCTCAATGGTGTTGATATTATTAACGTATGAGTGTAGATTCTCAGAATAGCCAGTATTGTACATAATAGCTATTTCGATGGGTACACCCTGCTTTTCTGTGTTTAGATAGATGACGTCATTGACAAGGCGTGTACGAGTGCTGTCAATGTAGCGAACGAAGTCGCGCAAACCACCCTCGCTATAGAATACCTCCTTGCGGATACCCTCGATGCCGGCAGCCTCATTTAGCTCAAGGCGCATATCTATAAGGGTGATATGGATGCCAGAGTTGAGGTATGCCAACTCGCGCATACGATTGGCTAGAATGTCATATTCGTAGATGGTGGTGGTGAAGATAGAATCATCTGGCCAGAACTGTTGTCTAGTACCACGTAATTCTGTTTCGCCTACTACGGCCACGGGTGCCTCAGGCTTACCCTGATGGTAAAGCTGCTGATAGATCTTGCCATCGCGGAATACCTGAGAGAGCATCTTGGTAGAAAGTGCGTTTACACAACTAACACCTACACCATGCAAACCACCAGATACCTTGTAAGAACCCTTGTCAAACTTACCACCTGCATGAAGTACGGTCATTACCACTTCAAGGGCGCTCTTTCCCTCCTTCTCATGTATATCTACGGGGATACCACGACCATTGTCCTGAACGGTGATGCTATTGTCCTCGTTGATAGTAACTTCGATATGTGTGCAATATCCTGCTAGTGCCTCGTCGATAGAGTTGTCTACGGTCTCGTAAACAAGGTGATGTAAGCCCTTCTTGCTGATGTCACCAATGTACATAGCAGGACGCTTACGTACGGCCTCAAGTCCTTCGAGGACCTGAATATTGGAGGCGCTATAATTGGAATTGTTTGTCTTTGTTTCTTCCATTGTATTTAATACCTATTATACGAGCGCAAAGATACAAAAAAATAATAAGATTTAGGCAGAACAACCCCACTTTTTACCCTTATAGGGTAAGAAAAAGTTGTGTGATAAGAAGTTTATCTTAAAGTAGGTAAGTTATTTTTAAAACATTCCCTGTATTCGCTTGATACCTTGTACCAATGTGTCAACTTCTTCTTTAGTGTTGTACAGTCCAAATGAGGCTCTGCAAGTGCCTTCCACACCCAATCTTCTCATCAGTGGTTCTGCACAATGATGACCCGTGCGAACGGCAATGCCAAGGCGGTCAAGCAATGTACCCATATCCAGATGATGGATGTAAGGAGTATCAGATGTAGCACCAAGTGGTTTTACCTCGAAGGAGATTACGGCATCGTGCTCGTTAATATGTTCTCCAATAGGTCCAAAGATGTGCATACCCTCTATTTCCTGCATCTTGGAGATGGCATAGTGGGTGAGTTCGCGCTCGTGCTTCTCTATATTGTCCATACCTATTGACATGAGGTATTCCAAGGCTTTAGCAAGGCCTGTGGAAGCCACATAGTCAGGTGTACCAGCTTCGAACTTGTAGGGCAAGGCATTGAATGTGGTATGCTCGAAGGAGACGGTTTTAATCATATCTCCTCCACCCATATAGGGAGGCATCTGTTCTAGCCATTTCTCCTTGCCATATAGCACGCCAATACCAGTAGGGCCATAGGTTTTATGACCAGAGAAGGCAAAGAAATCGCAATCTAGATCCTTCACGTTGATGGCCATATGAGGAGTGCTCTGAGCGCCATCTATGAGGATAGGCACACCATGGTCGTGTGCGATGTCTATGAGCTCTCGGACGGGGTTAATGGTGCCAAGTACATTGCTCACGTGGGTAACGGAAACAAGTCGTGTACGCTCGTTGAAGAGTGCCTTGTATGCTTCCATATCCAATCGTCCATCGTCGGTGATTGGGATTACTCTCAACTTGATACCCATGCGTGCTTGTACCAATTGCCACGATACGATATTGGAGTGATGCTCCATGTGGCTCACGATAACCTCATCACCCTCCTTCATAAAGGCTTGCGAGAAGCACGAGGCCACCAGATTGATACTCTCCGTAGTGCCACGTGTGAAAATAATCTCGCTTGTCTTCTCTGCGCCGATGAATTTTCTCACCGTTTCTCTGCTTCCTTCGTGCAGGTCGGTAGCAGCTTGAGAAAGGAAGTGTACACCACGATGTACATTGGCATTAACATTGTAATACTCATGGCTCATGGCCTCCACCACGCATCTTGGTTTTTGCGTAGTAGCACCATTGTCCAGATACACGAGTGGGTACTTCTTGTATATGGTTTTCTCTAAAATGGGAAAGTCCTGTCTGTTCATAAACGGAAATCGGAAATGTGAAAACGGAAAACTATAGCGAACCGAAATCTACGAGTAAGCGAGAGCAATCAAACTTGTTTAAATCGGAAAACTTGTTCTATCGGAAAGGTGAAAATCCTTTAATCTGTTAGTTTTCGTTTTCACCTTTCCGTTTTCAGTTTAGCAAAGCTTACATCCCTCGCATTTGCTCAATTCTCCTCGCATACGCTTATCCACGATGATATGAAGCCTATCGCGAAGAGCCTCCAGGGGTATATTGTCTATTACCTCGGTGATAAAGGCCGATTTAAGTAGCAATTGAGCCTCAGAGAGTGAGATACCTCGCTGACGCATGTAGAGGAGTGCTTGGTCGTTCAATTGGCCAACGGTGCTACCATGCGAGCACTTGACATCATCGGCATAGATTTCGAGCATTGGTTGTGTGAACATTCTTGCCTGACGAGTGGCACAGAGATTGGCATTTGTCATCGAAGAGGATGTTTTCTGTGCATCCTTGTGTACATGAATCATACCAGCAAAGGCACCAACGGCGCTATCGTCAAGGATATATTTGTAGAGCTCATTGGATTGGCAATTAGGCACCATGTGCTCGATACAGGTATTATTGTCCACACGTTGCATCTTATCAGCAATGACGCATCCATTGAGTGTCACCTCTGAATTCTCTCCCACCATCTTCACGTTGCAAGCATTGCGTGTGTGACCATTGAAGATAGTCAGCGAAGTGTGACGAACGGAGCAATCTCTACCTTCGTGGATGAAGACATTGCTATAGCGAGTGCACATGAGGTTGGTTTCCTCTATCTCGTATAGATTTAGGTGACTATTGTCCTTACAGAAGACCTCCACCACTTGATTGGTGAGGAACTGTTGGTGATCGACGGCATGATCGGTAATGATGATATCTGCCTCGGCACCCTCCTCCATAACAATGAGCAAACGGCGATTGATCATCGTGTCTTGCTTGCCTTTGAGGATATTATTGATTTGAATGGGGTGTGTAGCCTTAGTATTTCTAGGTACATAGACGAGCAAGGCATCTACCGCAAGCATGGTATTGAGAGCAACCACGCCATCTTGTTTGTTGGCAATATTATTGTAATAAGGTGACACGTCGAATGGCGCGTCCTTGAGCAAGCAACAGAACTCTGTCCTATCGCTGGTAGTAGAAGAAAGTTGTATGCCGTAGTCAGGAACAAAGTCTTGAGCAACGTCAGTGTATTTATATCGTTCTACCTTCTTAGAGGGAAATCCTATAGCCGAGAAGGTGCTGAAGGCCTCATCGCGATGAGCATTCATCACATGGCACGAGCGTTGGCGTATGGTATCCTGTACTTGAGTGTAGAACTCTACGTATTGATTATTCTTCATTTACGTTTGTCTAGTAAATATATCATTCCTCTTTGTCTCTTAGCCTTGATAATCGGCAAAACCCTTTTCGTCGATTTCGAGAGCCAATTCAGGGCCACCTGTCTTTATTATCTTACCATCGATGAGTACATGCACGATGTCTGGCTTGAGGTAATCTAGAAGACGGCGATAATGGGTGATGACAATGGCGCTGGTTTCTGGCTTGCGCAACTTGTTGAAGCCTTCTGCTACGATGCGCAAAGCATCTACGTCAAGACCAGAATCTGTCTCGTCGAGAATGCAGAAAGTGGGTTCAAGCATAGCCATCTGGAATATCTCGTTGCGCTTTTTCTCACCACCAGAGAAACCTTCGTTGACGGAGCGTGAAGTGAGTTTGTTGTCCAACTCTACTATCTTTCTCTTCTCTCTCATGAGCTTGAGGAAGTCGCCAGCCGAAAGTTGTTCTCGTCCCTGAGCCTTATAACGAGCATTTACGGCTGCTCGCATAAAGTTGGTCATTGACACACCAGGAATCTCCACGGGTTGTTGGAAAGAGAGGAAGATGCCAGCATTGGCTCTTTCCTCGGTGTTCATCTCCAAGAGATTCTGTCCATTGAAGATGATTTCTCCCTCAGTCACCTCATATGCAGGATTGCCAACTATGACATTGCTCAGTGTAGATTTGCCTGCACCGTTGGTTCCCATTACGGCATGTATTTCACCATCGTTGATAGTGAGATTGATGCCTTTTAGTATCTCTTTGCCATTAATGCTGGCATGCAAATTACGTATTTCTAACATAGTACGAATTGTTTTTGGGGTCTCTAAAAGTCTTATTGACAATGTGATATTATCCAACAGAGCCTTCAAGACTTACTCCCAAGAGTTTTTGTGCTTCAACGGCAAACTCCATAGGTAGCTTGTTAATCACATCTTTGGCATAACCATTTACAATCAGGCTAACAGCATCTTCAGAGGAAATGCCTCGTTGTTGGCAATAGAAGAGTTGCTCCTCAGAGATTTTGCTTGTAGTTGCCTCATGCTCGATGATAGCCGTATCGTTGTGGATATCCATGTAAGGGAAGGTATGGGCTCCACATGTGCTACCAAGGAGCAAGGAGTCACAACAAGAGTAATTTCTAGCACCTTCGGCATTTGCCGAAACTTTGACAAGGCCTCTATATGAGTTTTGACTCTTACCAGCACTGATACCCTTACTGATGATAGTACTCTTGGTGTTCTTGCCAATATGAATCATCTTGGTACCTGTATCTGCTTGCTGATAGTTGTTGGTTACGGCTACGGAGTAAAATTCTGCTTGCGAACCATCTCCAGAGAGGATACACGAAGGATATTTCCACGTGATAGCACTACCTGTTTCTACCTGTGTCCAGGAGAGCCTGCTATCAAGTCCGCGCAAGTGTCCTCGCTTCGTAACTAGATTTAGGACACCTCCCTTGCCGTCTCTGTCACCGGGATACCAGTTCTGAACGGTGGAATACTTCACTTCGGCTCTATCCTTCACCACAATCTCCACGATAGCTGCGTGCAACTGATTTTCATCACGCATAGGTGCCGTACATCCTTCGAGATAAGAAACGTAGGCATCATCATCACACACAATGAGAGTGCGCTCAAACTGACCTGTGCCTGAGGCATTGATGCGGAAGTATGTGCTCAATTCCATAGGGCATCTTACTCCCTTGGGAATATAGACAAAACTACCATCAGAGAATACGGCCGAATTGAGAGCCGCAAAATAATTGTCTCTATAAGGCACTACAGAGCCAAGGTATTCGTGTACTAAATCAGGATGATTCTTTACTGCTTCAGAGATGCTACAGAAGATAATTCCTTTCTCCTTTAGCTTCTCCTGGAAGGTGGTTTTTACCGACACACTATCCATTACGGCATCAACGGCCACACCAGCCAATGCCATACGCTCCTCCAAGGGGATGCCAAGCTTGTCGAAGGTTTTCATCAGCTCTGGATCTATCTCCTGAGGGCCATCTTTTTTGGTATTAGCCGTAGGGTCGGCATAATATGATATATCTTGATAGTCTATCTCTGGCATATCAAGGTGTGCCCAAGTGGGTTGTTCTTGAGTTTGCCAATATCGAAAGGCTTTCAAACGGAATTCTAGCAACCATTCAGGTTCGCCTTTTTTCTCGGAGATAAGGCGAACGACATCTTCATTAAGTCCTTTTTCTATTATCTCCGTGTGAACGTCCGTATGGAAGCCATATTCGTAGTCTTTATTTACAAATTCTCTAGTAATGTCTTCCATTTGTTTTCTATATATGTTACTCCTGGAATGGACTCGTGATCAATGTATTTGTCTAGGTTTTCCTCTTTGCCAGTAACAATGAGTACGCATATAATAAGGGCTGCCCACTTTACTACGCCAAAGATGCATCCAAGCAAGCGATTGGTCAAACCGCCTACCAATGTCCAATCAAGCAACTTGGTTATTAGCGATGCCAATATGCCTAGGGTAATTGGTGTGACTATCCATATTCCAAGGAATGCCAACACACCACCACCTATTTGCTCGTAGTATTTCCAAGCCAAAAACAGACCAATGAAGAAACCGGTCATGCTGGCCAGTTCCTTCAAAAATCCGTTTATTATTCCCCTTATCGCTCCATATAGCAATAGGGCTATTATCACTATTTCTGTTATGCTCAGAGGAATCATCTCGACGTACTTGTCGAGTTCCTGTATAATGTCCATCAGAGTGTTTATTACAACTTGGCCTTGATTTCAATCTCGGCAAAGGTTTCGATAATATCGCCCTCGCGAAGGTCATTGTAGTTTGTCAATGAGATACCACACTCAAAGTTGGTAGTAACCTCCTTGACATCATCCTTGAAGCGCTTCAAAGCATTGATAGCACCTGTAAAGATTACGATACCATCGCGAATGACACGTGCCTTGTTGGTACGGCTAACCTTACCATCGATAACGTAGGCACCTGCAACGGTACCAACCTTAGAGATGTGGTATACCTGGCGAACTTCAACCTGAGCGGTAACTTCTTCCTTGATTTCAGGTGAAAGCATACCCTCCATAGCGTCCTTAACCTCTTCGATGGCATCGTAGATGACGCTATACTGACGGATATCAACACCCTCTTGCTCAGCCAAACGGCGTGCTTGTGCGCTAGGACGTACCTGGAAGGCAATAATGATAGCATCAGAAGCAGCTGCTAGGGTTACATCGCTCTCGCTAATCTGACCAACGGCCTTGTAGATGACGTTAACCTTAATCTTTTCTGTTGACAAGCGCTCGAATGAGTCCTTCAATGCCTCGATAGAGCCGTCCACGTCACCCTTAACAAGCAAGTTCAACTCCTGGAAGTCACCCAAAGCAATACGACGACCAATTTCGGTCAAGTCAACACGCTTCATTGTACGCAAACCCTGTTCGCGTGCCAATTGTTCACGCTTGTTGGCAATATCGCGTGCTTCCTGGTCGCTCTCCATGATGTGGAAAGAATCACCTGCGGTGGGAGCACCATTCAAGCCAAGGATAGTAGCTGCTTGTGAAGGACCAATCTCTGTTACGCGGCGACCACGTTCGTCGAACATAGCCTTAACGCGACCATAATTGGTACCAGCCAACATTACATCACCTACTCGCAAGGTACCATTGCTTACCAATACGGTAGCAACATAACCACGACCCTTGTCTAGTGAAGATTCGATGATAGAACCAGTTGCCTTACGATTGGGATTAGCCTTGAGGTCAAGCATTTCTGCCTCGAGAAGAACCTTTTCAAGTAGTTCCTCTACACCAAGACCGCTCTTGGCACTGATGTCCTGACTCTGGTACTTACCACCCCAATCCTCCACAAGGAAGTTCATAGCTGCTAGGCCTTCCTTAATCTTATCAGGATTAGCAGTAGGCTTATCTATCTTGTTGATAGCAAATACGATGGGTACATTAGCTGCTGTTGCGTGAGCGATAGCCTCCTTTGTCTGAGGCATGATGTTATCGTCGGCAGCAATGATGATGATAGCGATATCGGTAACCTGAGCACCACGAGCACGCATAGCGGTAAACGCTTCGTGACCAGGGGTATCAAGGAATGTTACATGACGGCCATCCTTCAACTCTACATTGTAAGCACCAATGTGCTGGGTAATACCACCAGCCTCACCAGCGATTACATTTGCCTCACGTACATAGTCAAGCAATGAAGTCTTACCATGGTCAACGTGACCCATCACGGTTACGATTGGAGCGCGAGGAACCAAATCTGACTCATCGTCTTCCTCCTCAATAACGGCTTCGCTAACTTCTGCACTTACGTACTCTGTCTTGAAACCATATTCTTCAGCAACGATATTGATGGTTTCTGCATCCAAACGCTGGTTGATACTAACCATGATACCAATGCTCATACAAGTACCAATAATGTTGGTAACGGGTACGTTCATCATGGTAGCCAACTCATTAGCAGTTACAAACTCGGTGAGCTTTAGCACCTTGTTTTCTGCCATTTCGTTCATCATCTCCTCTTCCATCTGCTCGCGGAATGCTTCACGCTTCTCACGACGATACTTGGCACCCTTGCCAACCTTATTCTTAGATGTTAGACGAGCCAATGTCTCGCGAACCTGCTTTGCAACTTCCTCTTCGCTTACCTCAGCGGGTTGTACCTGTTGCTTTGGCTGATTCTTTTGCTTGTTCTTTGCTTTCTTGCCTTGAGGTTGACCCTGTTGCTGGCCGTTAGCATTGTTGTTGTTATTATTCTTGTTGCCCTGAGGCTTGCCCTGCTGGTTCTTGCTACCACCCTGTTGCTTCTGCTGAGAAACAACGGCATTGACATCAACCTTCTCCTTAGCACCACGAATGCGTTGCTTTTTGCGCTCTGCCTGAGCCTGTTGCTGCTTTTCTTCGCGTTCGCGCTTGCGCTCATCCTTTGATTTCTTCTTAGGACGTGTGCTTTGATTGAGGGCAGAAAGGTCAATATGACCCTGTACCTTCAAACCATTGCTGGGTTGCTGGGGAGCATTCAAGCGGAAGACACCATTTTCCAAGGTACCTGTAACCTTGCCATCGGTGATAATCTGAGCATTGTTGTCATCGGCTTCGCTAGCCTTAGTTTCTTCAACAACAACGGGCTTTGGCTCCTCTGCCTTCTTCTTGGGAGCATCAAGGTCGATGTGGCCAACAACCTTGATAGATTGCTTCTTGGCCTCTTCCTCTTGAGCCTTCTTTCTAGCCTCCTCCTCGGCCTTAGCCTTGGCTTCTGCTTCAGCCTTAGCTTTTGCCTTGGCCTCAGCCTTAGCTTGCTCCTTACGCTCTTTTTCTTCTTTCTGCTGCTGGAGCATATTATTAGCAGCATTCTTTAGTACGCTATCTGGCTTAAACTCCTTGAGCAATTGTTCGTATTGCTCGTCAGAGATTTTAGTGTTGAGGTTAGCCTCCACTTCGCTACCACCCTTAGAATTGAGGTAGTCAACAGCAGTTTGCAAACCTACGTTACACTCTTTTATTGCTTTGCTTAGTCTTATACTCATTTGTGTATCCCTCCCGGGGTATTATCCTGGTTAGTGATGAATCAATTATTATTTCTCGAATTCTGCGCTTAGGATGCGGATGATTTCGTCGATAGTTTCTTCCTCAAGGTCAGTTCTGTCTATCAACTCATCGCGTGAAGTACCCAAAATCTGGCGAGCAGTAGCATAACCTTGCTTTCTGAATACGTCAATCACCCACTGTTCGATGTCATCATTGAACTGGTCAAGGCTGATATCGTCCTCGTCGATTTCCTCGTCGATTTCGCGATATACGTCGATGGTGTAACCAGTTAGGATGCTAGCCAACTTGATGTTTGCACCGCCTTTACCGATAGCCAATGAAATCTGGTCGCTATCAAGGAGAACTTCTGCCTTCTTCTCTTCCTCGTTCATGTTGATGGTATTTACACGAGCAGGACTTAGTGCACGAGTAATCATCAACTGAGTATTAGATGTCCAAGGCAATACGTCGATATTCTCGCCGTGCAATTCGCGAACGATGCCATGAATACGATTACCCTTGACACCAACGCATGCGCCAACTGGGTCAATACGATCGTCAAAGCTCTCTACGGCTACCTTTGCGCGCTCACCAGGGATGCGAGCTACCTTGCGGATGGCAATAAGACCATCGTGAATCTCGGGTACCTCTGTCTCCAACATGCGCTGAAGGAACATGGGGTCGGTACGAGAGATGATAATCTTGGGGTTGCCATTGCTATTGTCTACACGGCTGATAACGGCACGTAGAGTTTCACCCTTGCGGAAGAAATCACCAGGAACTTGCTCTGTCTTGGGAAGAATCATCTCGTTACCCTCGTCGTCAGTTACCAATGTCTCGCGCTTCCAGCTCTGATATACTTCGCCATGAACCACTTCGCCTACACGATCCTTGAACTTGTTGTAAAGAGTATCGTGCTCTAGTTCTAGGATACGGCTAGCAAGGGTTTGACGTAGGGTAAGGATGGCACGACGGCCAAAATCTTGGAACTCTACCTTCTGAGAAACCTCTTCGCCTTCTTCGTAATCCTCGTCAATCTTACGAGCATCGCTGAGGCTGATTTCCATGTTGGGGTTCTTTACCTCGCCATCGGCTACTACTACGCGATTCTGATAGATTTCTAGGTCACCTTTGTCGGGGTTGACGATTACGTCGTAGTTCTCGTCGGTGCCATTAATCTTTGCAATAACGCTACGGAAACACTCTTCCAATACGCCCACAAGAGTGGCACGGTCAATGTTTTTAGTTTCCTTAAATTCTGAGAATGACTCAATCAAGTCAACAGGATTTAGTGTGCTTTTAGTTTTTGTTGTTGCCATTTATGTAGTTTTTATTTTATCCAGTATTTGGTGAATGCTGCTTCGTCGTAGTTGAAGGTATGAGGCACCTGTTCCATCTTGGGTCGTTTTTCTCCCTCGCGCTTTACCTTCTCTTCGCAGGTGATGGTAAAGGTTTCCTCGTCTACAGATGTTAGAATGCCGCGATATTTGTGGCCATCTTTCAATTGTGTTTCAACGGGCTTCTGCAAGTGTATTTCCCATTGGCGACGCACCTTGAAGGGGTAGCCTAATCCTGCGCTTCCTACCTCAAGTTCGTAGTCTTCATCTTCGCGGTTGATTTGTGATTCGATGTATCGGCTCAGGTCGGCACAATCCTCAATCCACACACCTTCGGCATGGTCGATGAGAACTTCGATTCTGTCGTCTGCACTGATACTAATCTCTACTAGGAAATACTCTTTTCCCTCTAGCCATTCATATACGGCTTTCTCTACGGCACTTTTGCTAATCATTTCTTCGACTAAAGCTTAATGCAAATTCTTACTTTATAACTTTTTCTTCTTCTGTTAACGAAAAGTGAGGAACCTGTGTGGCCCCTCACTCTCTCGTGCTGTTCTGCACGCAAAGTTAAGACTTTTTCTTCATATTACTATGTGTAAATGCAGAAAAGTTGCTGAAATATAGTAAAATATCCGTATTTTTTGCCTTTTGGGAGTATTTTTGAGGTAAAAGGAGGTCTTTTTCTTGTTGAAAATCTACTCAGAGAAGGAAAAGAGAGGGGAGAAAAGAGTTGCTTTAAGGGATTGGGAATATAGATGGTGAATGGGACACTCTTCGCTCCCCTCTGCGTGTGCTAATTAGGGATTGTTTTCTATAGGTCTTTCTTCCAAAGGCCGTGCAAGTTGCAATACTCATATACGGCTATGGGTTTGGCATCGCCAAGGGCTACGGTTGCCACTGGTTTGTCTTTCAGGTTTACCAATATCCCTCCGTGGTCAGTTTCCACATAAATGAATGAGATGTGATGTTCTGGGAGCATGGGGTGATGTACGCTTCCCACCTCTATCTGTAATTTGCCATCCTCCAGAGGTGTCACCTGAGGCACGTGCTTCTCGGCACTAGCATCAACTGTGTTGGGCTTCAGCTCTTCCATGATTTCGCCACAACAAACTACGGGAACAGCCGTGTTCACTACTTTTACTATTACGTTGCCACAATGGTTGCATTTATAAAATCTTGTTGCCATAAGTTTTCTTTTTTAGGTGTTTGTGTATTAGGTTTTCTGATTCCTTTTTCTTGAATCTGATGCAAATTTACGCCATTAATTTCGAATAACCTAAACCACCCATTTCGCCTTTAACACTTTTTAAGAATTCTGGCATAGTTGGGATAAAGTTTTAAGAAAATTTAACTTTCGTTTTACACATTTTAACACATTTTTCTGCACTTTTTGTCCCTCTATGGTGCCGAGTTGATATTTTACCGGAGTGAAAGGTTTAGATTAATGGAAAAATTTATATCTTTGACCACAAAACAAGGCACTCGTTAGTCGTTTCCGAGTGGGTAACATTATCAGGGAACGAGGCGTTAGCTGCTTTTGAAAATAATAAATAGATATATGGCAAGGATATATAGTAATCTGACGGAGCTAGTGGGTCACACTCCATTGTTGCATCTCGAGCGCCTGAGCAAGGCTATGGGTATAGATGAGAGCACTCGCCTGTTAGCTAAGTTGGAGTATTTCAATCCTGGAGGTAGTGTGAAAGACCGTGCTGCCTTGGGTATGATTCTTGATGCCGAGGAGAAGGGACTTCTGCTCCCTGGCTCCACCATCATCGAACCTACTAGTGGCAATACGGGTGTGGCGTTGGCGTGGATAGCAAGAGTAAGAGGTTACAAAGCGATTATTTGCATGCCTGATAGCATGTCCATTGAGCGCCAACAATTGCTTCGTGCCTCGGGAACTCAGTTGGAGTTGACACCAGGTCATCTAGGTATGAAGGGAGCCATAGAGAGAGCAGAACAATTGCAAGCTTCTCTCCCCCACTCCATTATCTTGGGACAATTCTCTAATGCTTCCAATCCCCTCTCGCACGAAGTCACCACGGCTACAGAGATTTGGCAAGACACGGATGGCAGGGTGGATTATCTCGTAGCAGGAGTAGGTACGGGTGGAACTCTATGTGGCACGGCTCATGGCTTGCTCAAGTACACCAAGGATGTGAAGATCATTGCCGTTGAACCCTCCGAATCTCCCCTACTCTCAGGAGGTACTCCCTCGGCACATGGCATACAAGGCATTGGTGCCAATTTCATCCCTGAGAATTACGATGCCGAGGTGGTGAACCAAGTGATGCAAGTTACTAGTCAAGAGGCATTTGAGATGACTCGCCTGCTCACTCAGCATGAGGGCCTCCTTGTGGGTATTTCCTCGGGTGCTTCTGTTGCTGCTGGCCTCCGTTTGGCCACTATGCCTGAGGCTTTGGGTAGCACCATCGTGGTCATTCTCCCTGATACTGGCGAGAGGTACCTAAGCGTGCTTTGAAGACTTCGGAAATGCATTTTCAGTTCGGGAGAGGACTTCCGACATTTCGGAAATGCGATTTGGACCTCCAAAATGGATTTCCAAACGATGGAAAATAGAAATCTCTTCTGATGAGAAGACTTTTAGATATAGTAAAGACAAACGAATATTAACTTAAACCTAATATCAAATGAAAAAGAAATCCTTATTCATTGGTGCGCTTATGGCTATGAGCATGAGTGCAAATGCTCAGGGTGATTACTACGTGGCGCATGGTGCCGACGTGAATATCAATCACTCCCAGCATTATCCCAAGACGGTGAGCATAGTGGGTACACAGAGCCCCCGTCAGGAACTAACAGGTATAGCTTCTGCTATCAAGTGCCCAGCTTATTTTGACAAGACAAGCACCGTCTTCGAAGTGAAGGCTGGAGACATCGTTACTCCCGATGTAACCATCAACGGACAATGGATGCATGGCTACGTCTATGTGGATTGGAATTCGAACAAGAAATTTGACGTAAACCTGGAAGGCTCAGGTCCTTATACCCAAGGCGAGGGTAATGAATTGATGTGCTGGTCGTTCTACAACCATGCCGATTATAATGGCAATACGGGATGGAATAGTGATGGTCAGCAAGCAGGCAGCAATACCCTACCCCCAGGCTCTTTCCGTGTGCCCTCCAATCTGGAAGTGGGTAGTACCTACCGTATGCGCTACAAGGTGGAATGGAATAGCATAGACCCTGCTGGAAGTGGTGATAAGTTCATCTCGGATGGTGGTTCTATCATCGATGTTACGCTCAAGATAGTGGGCATAGCAGAGAACGTGACCAAGTATCCCATCAACGATTACGAAGAGCCTCGCGTGGGCACCACTCCCAATGCCAGCGAGTGGAATGCCATTGCCGATGGATTGCAAGCCTCATGGGCTTCTCGTGACGAGCATTATTCCCTGCACGATGTGCCTCAGGTGAAGCAACAAGACGTGGCCACCGTATATGCATGGAAGGGCGAGCGTGCCAACGTGCAAGCCGTGCTCTATAGCAAGACCGATGAGGGTGTGCTTTCTCTTCGCACTACCGAGTGGACAAAGGCTGGTGAGAAGACCGGTATCAATGCCGCAGAAGCTCGTTTTATGAACTATGTAATCACCGACGATTTCAAGGCGTGTGGCAATCATCCAAGCGGGCTTGAAGCATGGTTGGTGCCCGATATCATCGACCAGGACAAGCCTCATGCCGTACCAGCAATGGAGACACGCCCAGTATGGTGCACCATAGAGGTGCCACGCGATGCAGAAGCAGGCGAATACGAGACATCCATTGAGGTGGTCAATGCCAGTGGCGAGGTGGTTAAGACCCTTGCCTTGAAGGTATGCGTGGATTCTCACTCTCTTCCCGAAGTGAGCGAGCAGAAGTTCCATCTGGACCTTTGGCAACAACCCTATTCCGTGAGCCGCTATTACGAGGTGGAGAGATGGAGCCCCGAGCATATTGAAGCTCTTCGCCCCTATCTGAAGGCCCTCGGTCGTGCCGGTCAGCGCACCGTTTCTGCCATTATGTTCTACGAGCCTTGGGGAGAGCAAACTCACGACCTCTTCGACCCCATGGTGCAAACCACCAAGAAGGCAGATGGCTCATGGAGCTATGATTATACCATCTTTGACAAGTATGTGGAGCTTTGCAACGAGTATGGTATCAACAAGCAAATCAATTGTTTCAGCATGGTGCCATGGGATATGAAGTTCCGCTACTGGGATGAGGCTACAGGTGCCTACAAGTTCATCTCCACCACCACCAGCACCCAGGAGTATCGCGACCTATGGACCAACTTCCTCACCGCCTTCAAGGCTCACTTGCAGGAGAAGGGATGGTTTGAGAAAACCAACATTGCCATGGACGAGCGTGCAGAATCTGATATGCTCAATGCCTACAACATTGCCAACGCTCTTGGCTTCAAGATGGCGCTGGCTGGCAATTACCACTCTTCACTGAGCGATAAGTTGCAGGACTTCTGCGTAGCCCTTGGTCAGGACAAGAAATTCACCGCTGCTCAGCGTGCCGACCGCAAGGCCAAGAATCGCGTAACCACCATCTATACCAGTTGTGCAGACACCGAGCCCAATATCTATACCAATTCTATGCCTGCCGAGGCCACATATTTGCCTCTCTATGCAGCTGCCAACGACCTGAGCGGTTACCTGCATTGGTCATGGATTAATTGGGACGAGCACCCCTTGACGGATAGCCGTTTCCGCAAGTTTGGTTCTGGCGATACATATTGCTATTATCCAGGCAATCGTTCCAGTGTTCGCTTCGAGCGCCTCATTGAGGGTATCCATCAGTATGAGAAGGTTCAGATTCTGAAGGAAGAGTACAAGGACAATGCAGAGAAGATGCGCATACTCAATACCTTGCTCAAGAGTTTCGAGAGTCATGCCGTGGCAGGTGTGGATTGTGCCGACAAGGTGAATAAGATAGAGGCCTTCCTCAATGGTCAGGAAGTGGAGATAGAAGAGCCAGAAGACCTGCAGACGGGTTATTATCACATCATCAGCAAGGCCACATCGCGCACGGAGCATATCTACAATGATGCCCTGCTCAATGGCAACTCCATGATGTTCACTCTCCAGTCAAACACCAAGGTTACCACCAACAATGGTATCTGGCACATCACGCTCAAGGACAACAACAAGATAGGTGTGAAGAACGGCGATGGTCATCCTATGGTGGCTGGTGCCAGTTGGGCTGGTTCTGTGGTAGGTACTTTCAATGAGCTTACAATAAATGATATAACCGATGTGGAAGAGCATCGCTTCTATTACTTTTCTGAGGCCATAAATTGTACCAATGGAGGTGCTAATTTCAAGGTTGGAGGCACTGACTTTATCACCACATGGACAAGCGGAGCCAAGACGGCCGATGACCTTTTGTGGCGCTTCGAACCAGTGGACACCGAGGGTAAACACATTTACTCCGTAGAGATAGATGCTGATGAGCAAGCCTATGTCACCTATACACACAATGGAGTGAGCGAGAAGGCTTTCAATGGTGGTTTTTTTATCACCGATGAAGAGATATCCAGCAAGGCTCTCAGCGTAAGCATTCTTAATACCAATGTGGAGACGGCCGACATTTCCATCGAGGGTAATACCATCAAGGTGAGCAACACCCAAGCCATGGAGCAACCCAAGCGCATAGACCTCTATAATACCAGTAAGGGCGATGGCGTGAAGCCCCCCTATCGTATTCCTGGCATCACCACGGCCAGTAATGGTAGATTAATCACGGCTGCTGCTCGTCTGGTGTGCGGTACCGACCCTGGTTATGGTCAGGTGGATATAGTATGCCGTACCAGCGATGATAATGGTAAGACATGGAGCGAGATGCGCGATGTGGCCGTGGGTAATGGCAAGACATCGGCAACGGTCAATTACTTTGAAACCGCCTTTGGCGACCCTGCCATCGTGGCCGACCGTACCAGCAACGAGGTGCTCATCATTGCCGTGGCTGGATGTACCGTATATGCCAATGCCAATACCACACGTCAGAACCCCAATCTCATAGCCACCATTCATAGCCAAGACAATGGTGAGACGTGGGGAGAGCCCGTCAATGTCACTGAGCAGATTTATAGCCTCTTCGATCAAGGCAATCCTATTCAGTCGGCCTTCGTGGGTGGTGGTAAGATTTTCCAAAGTCGCCTAGTCAAGAAGGACAAGTACTATCGCCTCTATGCAGCCATGTGTGCTCGTCCTAATGGCAACAGAGTGATATATTCTGACGACTTCGGTCGCACATGGCATGCTCTCGGAGGTGCCTATGCTTTGCCTGCTCCTGGTGGCGACGAGCCAAAGTGCGAGGAAATGCCTGATGGCCGTGTCATCCTCTCTAGCCGTGTGGGTGGTGGCCGTATCTACAATATCTTCAACTATACCAATGCTCTCGAAGCTACTGGCGAGTGGGAAACTTCCGTCAAGTGTACCTTCCCTGGCTCTGGCCTTACCCCTGGAGGCAACTCCACCAATGGTGAGATTCTCCTAGTGCCAGTGGTGCGCAATAGCGACAAGAAGGAGATGTATCTAGCTCTTCAATCCCTACCCACTGGCTCAGGACGTACCAATGTGGGTATATATTATAAGGAGTTGACCGACATGGCGGACTTGAATAGCACCATCAACTTCTCCAAGGATTGGAATGGCTTCTATCAGGTGAGCAATACATCATCAGCATATAGTTCCCTAGACCTTCAGGCGGACAACAAGATTGGTTTCATCTACGAGGAGACACTCACAGGCTTTGGCAAGCGACCCAACCCAGTATCCACTAGCTTCCCCACAGGTAGCGGTGAGCACAACTTTGATGGCTTTGACAATATCTACTTGGCTATGGATCTAGAGCTCATTACCAATAAGGCTTACTCCATCAAGAGAGATGTAAATCGTCGCACCTTCCTTCAGGAGTACTTCACCCAGGTGGTAGCCGAGAGTGCTCTCTCTGAGGCTCAGAAGGCAGAGGCTGGTGCTATGATAGAGGCCTTCAACGAGGAGCCTACACTGGAGCAGATAGATGCCATCTATGCTCTATTGGCTTCTGTCAAGCCTGCCGACCCATGGGATGGCAAGACCATCACCTTTACCAATGTTCAGCAAAATGGCAAGGAATATGTCCTCTACATCAGTGCCAACAAGACCTTGGAACTAAGCACCAAGTCGGCAGAAGAATTAGGCGAGAAGGCTCAATTCCTTTGCAAGAAGGAGCCCAGCGGCAAGTATAGCTTCTACAACAAGTCTACCGACCTCTACATGATATGGCGTGGTAAGGGTAATGGTTATAATTCAGACAAGGGTACTCTCTCTACCTACAATGCCACCTATTGCGATTGGTCTATCAATGATGCTAGCGCATCTCGTGAGAATACCTATTATATCCAAAGCAAACGAAGCAATGGCACCACCGATGGCACTATCATCGTCATGGCTGCTGGTACCTTCGATGCATGGTCCTCAGGTGTGGGTTATAGTGCCAACTATAGCAACCTCTTCCGTCTTGACATTGTGGAGTCAGCCACTGGTATTGATTCTCTCGAGGACACTACCCTACCCTCTGCCATTTACGACCTTTCTGGCCGTCGTGTGAATAACCCAGGCAAGGGTTTCTACATCCAAAATGGTAAGGTGGTAATCAAGTAGTCCCCCTCCGATTCATTTAGAGTGTTCACTCTTCATACATCAAGCCTCTGTGGGAGCAAAATCCTTCGGAGGCTTTTGTTTTGTGCTCTTCTGTTTGGGGAATATTACTGTCCGGTAAAAATATTAAGTTACTAAAAGACAGGGCTGAACTTCTAATTTTGAAGTTCAGCCCATTTTGGTTATCTTTGAGTTTGCACACTTAAAATATAACCATGAGCAAAAGTACACATTTCTTCGGAC
>JAZLBF010000017.1:0-2536 GCA_045613565.1 Bacteroidaceae bacterium | reverse complement strand
ACCCTACGCTTCGGCTACGAGATCCTCGTGCACCACAGCAGTCACCTGCTCATCGCCAAGGATATTGCCGATGCCATCAAGAGCCAGGTGGAGCCCCACCACGAGCTCACCGAAGAGGCCAAGAAGAGCATCTTGAGTGAGGGCGACGGCTACGCCGACGACTTCGGCAAGGCGGAGGAGTTTGAGCAAGACCCGGTGAAGCTCAAAGCAATGATAGAGGACAAGGCCAAGAAGGCCCGACAGCTATTTGAGCATCTCGACCTCGACGGCAACCCACAGGAGACCAAGAAGAGGGGATGGTTCAGGCGATGACGGACGAGGAGAGTGAAAAAAAAACTACCTAAAAAATTGAATTTTCACCTTCGTGTGACTATATTATAGATGTAAGAAACAAAACGAGTCACACTAAAGTAAGAGAAAAGAAGATGGAAAAGAAGAGACTATATTTCGACATGGATGGCGTGCTGGTCAACTTCCAGAGCGGTATCGACAAACTCAGCGAAGAGGTGAAGCGCAAGTATGAGGGCCGTCTCGATGAGGTGCCCGGCATCTTCGCCCTGATGGATCCCATGGAGGGAGCTATAGACGCAGTGCACAAGCTCAACGAACGCTACGACGTGTACATCCTCTCCACCGCTCCATGGAAGAACCCCTCGGCATGGTCAGACAAGGTTACATGGGTGACCCGCCATCTCGACGACGTGTTTCACAAGCGGATGGTCATCACCCACTGCAAGAACCTCTGCGCGGGCGACTACCTCATCGACGACCGTGGTAAGAACGGCACCAGTGAGTTCACAGGCGAATGGATTGAGTTTGGCTCAGAGCGCTTCCCCCATTGGGACTGCGTCCTCGCCTACTTGCTCGACCCCAAGCAGTACACACCGAACAACTGAGGGGTGAGGGACTAAAACATAAGATTAGACAACAAACAGAAGGGGATAGCGTCCAGACGCTACCCCCTTTTCATTCATCCATAGGCCAAGATTCCTTGGCTCAAAACGCCTATAGCAGGACCTTCTCTTTTAATCGAGCGTTAGGTATCTATTCCCAAGCCAGTCGAGGACATATCACGCTCTTCTGCTTGCCATCCACGATGCCAGTCCAGGTCCAGGTGTTGTCGAAGTTCCAATAATGAGCGTAATCAGAGTAGGCCTCCTTCATCTTCTGCGCGATATTATCTGTTTCGTTGATAGAATAACAGTCTCCCGAAGTTGAATCGCCTAAGATTTGGAATCTAGCATTTTTACATACCATTGTCGTATATGAAAAACGAACTGAAGCACACCAACCATGTCGTGAATGACCCATAGCAGCAATACTTGCAGACGAATTATCACATACTATGGTTCCATCACTATAGCATGCTAAAACATAAAATGGAGAAAGAGAGTTGGCATTGTATGCATAACCAAAGATACCTCCAACATATTCATCAGCTTCTATATGCACTGATGCATAGCAACTGGTAATTCCAATTCCACGACTACTATACCCTAGGATACCTCCAACATACTCATTACCAACAATATTTCCTTTATAAGAACATTGTTCAATATTTGAATACTCTCCACCATGTCCAACAATACCACCAATCCAACTCTCTCCAGAAATATTACAACTCACATGACAATTGGTAGCATAGACATCTTCATTATAATTTCCAGCTATTTGACCTGCAATGCCACCCACAGTCCGTCCTTTAATGGTAGCATCCTCGTGTATTGCTGTGACAGTACAGTCTTTGACTAATTTTCCATGACCTACAATTCCTCCTGTTGTTTGACCACTCAAAACGGAACCTTGTGCCAGTATTACATGGCAATTGGTTATTGTGCTTGCAGAACCTGCAACAGCACCTGTCGTACCATCGTTCTTAATATTAACACCACTGATTGTCAGATTCTTGATATCACCTGTAGTAGATCCAAACAACCCGAAGTATTTAATATCATTACGGTCAACCCTAAGGTTAGAAACTGTATATCCTGCACCATCAAAGTTTCCTGAAAACTTCTCTATTGGCAGCCAATTCTTATTGTCAAGATCTATATCATTTGCCAATTCAAAATAAGAGCTCGGATAACTCTTAATTAATAGCAGTTGTCCTCCTGTCTTAATAATATAAGGATCATATTTGCTACCACTACCTCCTGCAAATTCTTTTGCTATATTACCATCCCATTTGTCATTATAGGGTGACTGCGTGGTTACAGCTATCTGTTCGCTATAGGTGATACCCTGTGCATTTCTCGCATAGGCACAAACATAGTAGGTAGAGGAGCTTGTAAGTCCAGTAATGCTGCTTACAAACAAGCCTTCATTGTCGCGCTGACCTAAACGGGTGCAATTATCATCAATCGTAGGCTCCTCATTGATACTCCAACAATGTCCATAGTCCAATATCTGTGAGCCACCCGTAGCTACAATGTTTCCCTTGATGTCGAAACTCGTCTCAGTAATATTCTCAGCCTCCGTATAGATGGTAACCTCTGGGGTAGTCAGCAACACCTTTTCAATATAGGTCTTTATCATA
>JAZLBF010000016.1:0-27165 GCA_045613565.1 Bacteroidaceae bacterium | reverse complement strand
ACCCCTAGCGTGACAGGCTAGTATTCTAACCAACTGAACTACCGCACCATTTGTCTTTTTGGTTGAGCGGAAAACGAGGCTCGAACTCGCGACCCCAACCTTGGCAAGGTTGTGCTCTACCAACTGAGCTATTTCCGCATTGTATCCAAATCTTTTTGGGTTCGCACTTTTGGTTTAGTGCGTGGGCAGGGACGGATTCGAACCGCCGAAGGCGCAAGCCAACAGATTTACAGTCTGCCCGTTTTAACCACTTACCTACCTACCCAGGTTTTTGTTCTTTTTCTGAGAGTGACTCCTGCAGGATTCAAACCTGCAACCTTTTGATCCGTAGTCAAATGCTCTATTCAGTTGAGCTAAGGAGCCATTCCAAAAAAATCAAGTTTAGTGTGGGCGTTGACGGATTCGAACCGCCGACCCTCTGCTTGTAAGGCAGATGCTCTGAACCAGCTGAGCTAAACGCCCTAAACTTTGCTTGGAGAGATATTTTGTTGTTCTCACTAGAACTTATCTCTGTTTTGCGAGTGCAAAGGTACGCCATTTTCCATTACCAGCCAAACATTCTCATAGAAAAATTTCAAAAATTATCACTTTTTCTTCTTTTCCTATACATCAAGGAGCATTTACACATTATAAATATAATATATATGGGCAAACACCCCTACAAGACATTTTACACTCGGAGAGGGTTCTCCGCCACCTGTGTGAATACGCTTTTACACCTTCTGATGCCATTTTCCGCCAGAGAAGGGGGATTTTCCTAAGTCGTTTTAGAGATTTGCCCGATGTTTTCTGCTCAAATGGCCATACCTTTGCAATCGAAAACACAAGAGATATAGGTTCTCACACTAAGATTAGGTCGTTAGCGAACGACAAGAAGAAAACACAAGTTTAAGGTAAAAAGATTAAAGAAATGAAAAAGATTATCACAATGGTAGTTGTCTTGATGACTATAGCTACCGCAAATGCAAGCAAGCAGAATACAGAATTCAGATCTAAGACTCCTCACAAGATGGAGGCATTCAGCGAGGTCAACATCAACGTTCCCTCACGAATCAAGTTGGTAAGTAGCGAGGAATATGGCATTATGATCAATACAGCCTCTGCCTACGACTCTACAAAGCTAGAATACGAGGTAAGAAATGGTATTCTCTACATCAGCACCAATTGTGCAGACATGCTATCAGCTTCAGGGCGTGGCACTAGTATCACTATCTACACTCCTGAGATTGACACAGATATCACTCTAGGCGACGATGTAGTCTTGCAGAGAAAAAAGAAATAGCAAAAATGTTTTGGTTAAATGATTGTTTAGTTTAAGGTTAACGTACCGTCCTTTAGGATTGGAAAAACACAAACAGGTTTAGTTTAGATTGCTCCCCACATCGGTTCAATACCGAGTGGGGAGTTTCTATTTCTTGGAGTAACAAATCTAGGTTTGTGCCTTTTTTGTGATACGGGAGAGCAATTCTCACGTTTCTGAAGAGCTTTCCCGATGCGGGAGAGCATTTCCCAAGTGTCGGAAATACATTCCTGCATCGGATATCCATTCCACAACCCTCTCTAATGCCAATTAGGTCACAAAAGAGGAAAGACTTATCACCTACTCTATCACTATAGTAACAATAGAGCGTGAAGGGATAGAGAGCGAGTTGAGAGAGTGAGTGCCTACGTATTGGAGGTTCTTGTCGGTGGAGGTAACATAGAGTTTACCCTTCTTAGCACCATCACACTTGAGAGCAAGAGTTTGAGGCTGGTCGGTATAGTTGATAGCCACCGTAACTACCTGCTTATTATCTGTATATGAAGAAAGCATCAATGAGGTAGCAGATTGCAAAGGAGTGGGAGCTTCGCCAGAAGGACGAATGTCTATGCGTCGCATACCTGGACGAATGAAGAAACTATAATTTGCCGTAGCCCAAAACATTTTGGTGGGCAAGATAGTACCATCATACTTGACCGACTCGCCTGTAGAACCCTTCAAAGGAAGGAGTTGCAAAGGTACATCTTCATTGAGCGAAACGGCTGTCCACCATTGCCATGCCGATGCATTAGCCAAAGCGAGGTCGGAATGAATGATGCGAGCCACATAGAGACCTAAATTAATACTCTTGGTGGGCGAAGAAGGCATAGTTATCTCATCATTCTTCTCCAAGATACAATATTCAGAAGCCCAGAACTTGGTGCCAGCATCATTGCGCTGAATAGCATCGTTGACCTGAGTGCGCATGTCCACAAGTAGTTGAGGTGGATATGCTGTCCAATAGTCGTGAGCAGCGATGCAATTGTAGAGATTTTTAAACTTGAGCACGCTATATTCACCCTTCTTAGAGAACATAGATTGAATAATATCATCAGGCACTCGTTCATCATCACTTACCTCGAAAAGCATCTTCAACTCGCCCATCTCTGGGATAATAATCTTACTAGAGAGACGCTTGTCTGAGATAGCCTTATCAAGCTCTGATACAAGGCGAAAGATATCTGCCTTAGTGGCATATGTACCCTCCTGAAAAGCATTAGTGTGCCACTCCACATTGGGTTCATTCAAAGGACTTATATACTTGATATTATAGCCCTCGCCTTGGAAATGCTCAGCACAACGAGCCAGGAAGCGAGCAAAGTCGTCAAACTTGTCCTCCTGAAGATTAACACACCTACTATCAGCAGAAACGGTAGAAGCAGAGCGTGTCATGAAATATGGTGCTGAGTTGGTAAAGAACAAGAAATCGTTCATACCACGCTCACGAGCTGCTTGCATAAACCATCGCTGACCAGCCTGCTTGGTAAAGTCGTAAGTTCCATCTGGCGAAAGGAAGCACTCAGTTCTATTCCATGTGCTAGTAACCTCCTTGTACTCACGATTTTCATAACTACCAGCACCTATATTGATGCGCCAACAACTGAGTGCCATACCCACAGGATTGCCATCCTTGTCAAACTCGCGCTTAAAAAGGAGGTCGGCTAGTTGTTGTTTCTTCTCCAGAGGCCAATTCTTGCCTACAAAATCCATACGCCAAGCATCGGATGCGCTGAAATTGTCTATTACCTGATACTTGACACTCTTGTCTATAACATACTCCTTCACTTCTTGAGCGAAGGCTCCACCTGCTATCATAACAGAGGAGATGAAGAGGGGGAAAAATCCTTTAAATCTTTTCATAACTCTTTTTATAAAAGTGAAAACGGAAAACGGAAAAGGGACTTGCGTATGCGAATAATAAATCTCCGTAACTATCACTCCTTGCTCTTCGCCTCATTCCACAAAGCATCCATCTCTGCAAGGGTCATATCCTTGATTTCCTTGCCTTGCTCCTTAGCCTTGGTTTCAACATAGGTGAAGCGACGAATGAACTTCTTATTGGTCAACTCAAGAGCATTATCTGGGTTGATGCCATAGAGGCGCGAAGCATTGATGAGAGAGAAAAGGAAATCGCCAAACTCGTTGGTAGAATTCTCCATATCATCCTTCTCCAACTCCACACGAAGTTCATCTATCTCCTCATGCACCTTTGCCCACACATCCTCGCGCTTACTCCAATCGAAGCCCACATTGCGAGCCTTGTCTTGAATGCGATACGCCTTGATAAGCGAAGGCAGAGAGTCGGGCACACCAGAAAGCACCGTCTTGTTACCATCCTTCTCTTTCTGCTTGACCTGTTCCCACAATAGGCTCACATCACCAGCAGACTTAGCCTCTGCTTCGCCATAAACATGTGGATGACGGAAGATAAGTTTGTCACATAATTTATTGCACACATCGCCTATATCGAAGACACCTTCTTCGCTAGCAATCTTGGCGTAAAAGACTACATGCAAGAGCACATCGCCCAATTCCTTACATACCTCGGGCATGTCTTTTTTAATCAAGGCATCACACAATTCGAATGTCTCTTCTATAGTATTGGGACGCAAACTCTCAAAAGTCTGCTTCTTATCCCAAGGACACTTCTCTCGGAGGGTATCCATCACATCCAGCAAACGGCCGAATGCTTGCATTTTTTCTTCTCTTGTACTCATAACGATGGCAAAGATATACATTATTCATAAATATTTTAGTAACTTTGCACGCGAAATTAAACAAAACGAAAGATAAAACATGGAATTAGCATCAAAGTACAGCCCTTCTGAAGTAGAAGGCAAATGGTATCAATATTGGCTGGACAATAAATTGTTCAGTAGTAAGCCCGACGGACGCGAGCCATATACAGTGGTTATCCCTCCACCAAACGTAACTGGTGTATTGCACATGGGCCACATGCTCAACAATACCATTCAGGATATCCTTGTGCGCAAGGCTCGTTTGGATGGCAAGAACGCTTGTTGGGTACCTGGCACTGACCACGCTTCTATTGCTACTGAGGCAAAGGTGGTAAACCGCCTGGCAGAGAAGGGCATCAAGAAGCTCGACCTTACTCGTGAAGAGTTCCTTGAGCATGCTTGGGATTGGACCAACGAGCACGGTGGCATCATCCTAAAGCAGTTGCGCCGTCTAGGTGCTTCATGCGATTGGGACCGCACTTCATTCACCATGGACGAGGTTCGTAGCGAGAGCGTATTGAAGGTATTTTGCGACCTTTACGAGAAGGGCCTCATCTATCGTGGTCTTCGTATGGTCAACTGGGACCCCAAGGCTCAGACAGCACTTTCTAACATCGAGGTTATCTATCGCGAAGAGCAGAGTCATCTGTACAATCTTCGCTACTATGTGGCTGATGCTGATACAAACCCCGTAGTTCCCACAGGTGAGGAAGGCGAGGTATTGCACCAAGATGAACAGGGCAGATACTATGCCGTAGTAGCTACCACACGTCCTGAGACCATCATGGGCGATACCGCTATGTGTATCAACCCCAAGGACCCCAAAAACCAATGGTTGAAGGGTCACAAGGTTATCGTACCCCTGGTGAACAGAGTAATCCCCGTAATTGAGGACCGCTACGTAGAGATAGAGTTTGGTACCGGTTGTTTGAAGGTAACTCCTGCTCACGATGTGAACGACTACAACCTAGGCAAGACTCACAACCTAGAGACTATCGATATCTTCAACCCCGATGGTACTCTATCCGAGGCAGCTGGCCTATACGTTGGTCAGGACCGTATGGACGTGCGCAAGCAGATAGCCAAGGACTTGCAAGAGGCTGGCTTGATGGAGAAGGTTGAAAACTATACCAACAAGGTTGGTTACTCAGAGCGTAACCCCGACACCGCCGTAGAGCCTCGTCTCTGCATGCAATGGTACTTGTCTATGCAACACTTTGCTGACATTGCCTTGCCTCCCGTATTGAATGGCGAAATCAAGTTCTATCCCCAGAAGTATGTTACCACATATCGCAACTGGTTAGAGAACATCGACGATTGGTGCATCAGCCGTCAGCTATGGTGGGGTCATCGCATCCCTGCTTACTACCTACCCACTCAGGAGGGTCAAGAGGAGCAGTTCGTCGTAGCAATGAATCGCGAGGAAGCTCTTGAGAAGGCTCGCAAGATTGAGGGTTTTGAGAATATCTCTGCAGAAGACCTTCGTCACGACGAGGATGCACTAGACACATGGTTCAGCTCATGGCTATGGCCCGTAAGCCTCTTCAATGGTATTTTGAATCCTGGCAACGAGGAAATCAATTACTACTACCCCACCGCCGACCTAGTAACAGGTCCCGATATCATCTTCTTCTGGGTAGCTCGTATGATTATGGCTGGCGAGGAGTACTTGAAGGATGTTCCCTTCCGCAATGTATACTTCACAGGTATCGTACGCGACAATCTTGGTCGTAAGATGTCAAAGCAGCTTGGCAATAGCCCCGACCCTCTAGCACTTATCGACAAGTATGGTGCCGACGGCGTACGTATGGGTATGCTATTGGCTGCTCCTGCTGGTAACGATATTTTGTTCGACGAGTCACTCTGCACACAGGGTGCTGCCTTCTGTAATAAGATTTGGAATGCCTTCCGCTTGGTTAAGGGTTGGGAGATTTCTGACTCTATCGCTCAACCCGAGCAGAACATCAAGGCTATTGAATGGATGCAAGCACAATTGCGCACCTACACCGCCGAGATTAACGACCTATATGGCAAGTATCGTCTGAACGAGGCATTGATGGCTATCTTCAAGCTCTTCACCGATGAGTTCTCTGGCTGGTATCTAGAGATGATTAAGCCTGCTTATCAAGCACCTATCGACCGCAAGACTTTGGAGGCTACAATGCAAATCTTCGAGCAGTTGCTTCAGATTGTTCACCCCTTCATGCCCTTCATCACAGAGGAGCTATATCAGCACATTGCTGAGCGCAAGGAAGGCGAGAGCATCATGGTAAGCACATTGACAATGGCAGCTCCCACTCAGGAGGATGCTGAGTTGATTGCACAATTCGAGCAGTTGAAGCAAATCGTTTCTGGTGTGCGTGCCGTTCGTCAGAGCAAAAACATCGCTCAGCGCGAGCCCTTGAACCTCGAGGTAGTACTAGCCGAGGGCGAGACACGTATCACTCAGTGTCCCTCTATCGGTAGCATCGTGAGCAAGATGGCCACCTTGGGCGAAATTCTTTACGTTCAACAGAAGGGTGAAGGCAGCCAGGCATTCTTAGTGGGCACCAACGAATATGCTATTCCTCTAGGCAACCTAATCGATGCTGAGGCAGAAATCAAGAAAGCAGAGGCAGAGATAGCACGCTTGCAAGGCTTCATGACTGGTATTCAGAAGAAGCTATCCAACGAGCGCTTCGTACAGAATGCTCCTGCTCAGGTAGTTGAGATGGAGAAGAAGAAGCTAGCTGATGCCGAGAGCAAGATAGCAGCCCTTGAGGAGACAGTAAAGGCTTTGCGCGGATAACCCTCCTAAGATGAAACAAGCATTGAGAATGATAATAGAGCTGTGTCGCCATGAAATCATTCGTGAGCGACGCAGCCTACATTTCTCTCGCAATATACTAATTTGGATTCTCAAACTCGTTCTTTGGATTAATATAAGCCTAAACCTAGCACTAGAGTTGGGTGAAAATACGCTATCTTGGCAAGTGGTGGTTGCGCTCCTTGGAGTAGACCAATTCTTGCGATGGACAACACAAAGTACACCGACACTGAGAAGCGAGCACTATAAACTCATACCCATTAAGCAAAGGGATGTGCGCATTGCCTACATGGCTCGCCTCATCTTCTTGCCTCTCAACTTCATTTGGTTGCCCGTTGTATGGCCCCATTGGTGGATGTTGATACTATTTATATTAAATGGGTATATCTATGCCGCTTGCTGGATATGGACACAAAAACTTTTAGGCAGGGGAGATCAACATTCGTACGTATCGAAATTACTGAGAAATTCCACTCCATTGATGTGCGATTTCAAATTACGAATGCGACATCCAGCCTTGCGTTCCAAGATAAGAAATAGTTTCTTTGGAGCATTGATGCTGATAGTAATGAGTTGCTTCCTCAGAGAGGAAACGTACACAAACTTCGTAGTACTCTACACTCTTACCTTCCCCACCCTACCCTTGTTGACCTCTCGCTTAGGTTACGAACAAGCACACATGTCCTTGCTCAAAACAAGAATGCATAGCCTTCGTCCCATCTATTGGGCAAAATACCAAGCAGCTATTCTTTTACTCATACCATGTGCTATGCTCCTACTCATACCAGTTGCACTGAACGTGCTTTCCCTAGCGCAATTATCATTCTGGATACTGATAGTAGCACTCATCATTTATCCCATCCTGATTCGTTGGGCACCCAAGAGCGAAATATCCTCACCTACCTCCCAAATTATTACTCTCAGCGTATTAACCTTACCTATATTAATCAATAAAATCATAAAACTATTCTTATGAAAAAAACTATTCTTATCGTGATGGCAATGCTATGCATTGGTGCCACACAGAGCAGGGCTCAAAACTTGTTGGATCTTCTAAAGGGCGTTAGTTCTACAGTAAATACTCAGAAAAACGATTCAACCAAGAGCAGTTCCAGCGCTAGCAATGTGCTTGGCACCTTGGGCAATGTTGTTGCTGGCTTATTGGGTACAAATACCGTTAATAGTCGATCATTGGTAGGTACATGGACATACCAGCAACCTGCTATCGTTTTCGAGAGCGAAAACTTGCTAACCAATGTTGGTGGCATGGCAGCTGGTCAGGCAGCAGAAAAGAAGTTGCAGACCTACCTTGACAAGATTGGTTTCACAGCAGGTAAGGTACAGATTACCTTCAATGAGGATGGTACAGGCTCTGTTGCTTTCAAGAACAAGAACATCCCCTTCCAATGGACTGTTAAGGATGCCGACTTGACCATCAACCTAGGTACTAGCGTTCTGAGTCAGCTAACCAGCAATAACAAGTTGAGCAAGTACACCACATTCAAGATCAATTGTAAACTTGGTTTGACCGATATGCAGCTCTCCTTCAAGGCTGACAAGTTGGCTGAGTTCATCTCAAAGGTTACCACCGCCGTAGGAAGCGTGAGCAGCAATAGCACTCTCTCTTCTGTTGCCTCTATGGTAAACAAGGTGGATGGCATGTACCTTGGTCTTACTTTCAAGAAGTAAAACAAACCTCACATACCAACAACAATGGCAGCATAGCGAATCAAGCTAATGCTGCCATTATTTTATCTCCTTTACAAGATTTTACTGCACTATCACAAGACCTCCATTGGTGGGGATTTCTATGTCGATAGTTTGTTTCTTGGAGAGCTTTGCCGCCTTCAGTTCACCATTCATGTAAAGTGACACTTGGCTCTTGGGCTGAAGCATGGAGAGGGAGAGCGTTTGCTTGAGTGGTTGTTGCATAGCATTCACTCCCGCAATATACCACTTGTCTCCCGAACGGCGAGCCATGATTACATACTTGCCAGGATATCCGTCAATAAAGCGCACCTCGTCCCACTTCGTTGGCACCTCCTTCATGAAATCTATGGCATACTCAGGAGCATCAGTTAGATTATTGGGAGCCAAGGCAAAGTGCTGCACAGGAGATTGAAAGAGAACTGCCGTTGCCAAAGCATAGACATCAGAGGTGACACGGCGCGAACCCCTATCATTGTTCACATTATAATATTTATTTAGGGCAGAACCACCAAAATCCATCACACCCACCGCATTGCGAGTGAAAGGATACATGGCACCACAATCGCGTGCCTCCTCATCGCAGAACCCCTGAGAGAAGTGCAAATTCTCCGATGCTAGTATTGCCTCCGAAGATACATAATTGGGATACATGCGCTCCCATCCTCTGGGCAATGTACATCCGTGGAAGATACACATGATACCGAAATCATTGGCATCGGAGAGTATGTCTTCGTAGAATTGCATCACGGGTTGCTTGTCTCCTCCGAAGAAATCCACCTTGATACCAAGGATACCATTCTCCTGCATCCATTTCATCTCCTTGCGACGCTCGCGAGGATTGTCCATGATACCCTTAGGCGACTGTGGAGCATCGTTCCAACTACCATTACTATTGTACCACAGATACAAGCCCACACCCTTGGATTGGGCATAGCGAGAGAGTTCTGCTATACGCTCACGACCTATCTGCACATCCCACAAAGCATCTACCAACAAGGAGCGATAACCCATAGCCGCGGCAAAGTCGATATAGCGTTTCTGATCGTCATAGTTGCAACTCCAATCCATACCTATTATCCATGACCACATACCCTTGCCATAATCTTTGGCATACTCCTTCGTGGCAGGGTATTTCTGCTCCAGCAAATCCCATGTCACAGTGGTCTCTATAATGTTGGCAGGTGTATGACCCATAGTTATCGTGCGCCATGGAGTACTGCCAGGCAATGCCATCTGCACGGTAGAGCTACCCCATCCGTTCATCTCTCCCTCCATGGGGAAACCGATGCGATATTCGCCTCCATTGCCTCCTAGCAATCTACATCCGACATAGCCACCATCCGTACCCGTTTCCGATACTAATATCCACATCTTCTTGGCCTCATCGGCATTGGGTACTTCAAACAAGCAGGGGAAAGTATATCCATTGCCCCAACCATTACGACCAACGGGCTCTCCCAACGTGTATTTCGTTTCATAACTGGGTGCTGTGCGTGCAAAACCAGTCATGGGATAGCTCTGCGGAGTCATAAACGTGAGAGCATTCTCAGGTATCTGAAAGGTGGATGCTTCGCTAGTGATGACACAACTGCGTGTATCCCTCTTTGTGAGCAAGGTATAACGAAAAGCCACATCCCTGTTGCTCACCCTGAACTCTATCTCCATGGCGGGGCGTTCCTTCTGAGCCAATGGCAAGGTCACTTGGTTGTACTTGTAGGTAACCTCACTACCCACCTTGATACTAGGCAAGGTATACGCACCCGTATATTCGCCTGTAAGGGTTCTTCCCTTCTGCCAAACAAGTTCTCGGGTATAGTCACCCATGGTGGTTTTCAATCCCAGCGGAGAGGGCAAAATAGCCACCTGTCCATCATAGATGATAGAGTATGTGGGCCTACCATCGTTCATCTCAAAATCCACACTGATGCGTCCATCGGGACTGCTCACCACGATTTCTGCTCTGCCTCCCAGCATGCTCATCATGGCCAGACACAATGCCATGTATCTCTTCTTCATTTTCATCCTTCGCGTTTATGGTTTTTAATCAAAATGCCCCACCATCACAAAGCATCATTCTTCTTTCAGTCTTTGCATGGCGAGGCATTTCATTGTATGTTCGTTACTATCAGTAGAGGACTACTTGAATACGTACTTCTTTCCATCTCTGATGAATATCAGACCCTTTTCAGGTATCTCCATCTTCGTACCATCCAGGCGATATAGGGCTCCGCCTTCCAATGCGCTTTCTTCCACGCTCTCCACGGGTGTCTCGCCAGATGTAAAGTGCTGATATCCGCCCAACTGTACATAGTCCTTATCCGTGTGCATCTTGTAGTATCCGATAAAGAAGGCACACTTATTGTTGCTCTTTGCCGATTTGAAGTCAAAGGTAAATTCCTTTCTCTTGTTTGGCTCTATATTGCCAGGCTCAGAGAGCATCTCAGTACCATATAGATAACCATCATCATAGAGATTCTCCATCAAGAATACAACGATCTCTCTGTAATAAGGTTCTGTGGAAAGGTTTCTAATAGTAGGTTTAGCAATCAACTTGTCTACATCAATGCCACACTTTGTCAACTGCAAGCTAGCAGCCTTCTTGGGAGGTTCGTTTATGGTAATCTCCGTCTGATACAAGGGGTCATTACCATCACTTCTCTCAGACAACCATATAGTGTACTTACCTGGCTCCTCGGGCACGAAGCTGAGGTATCTATCTGCCGTTTCGCCAGCATAGAGCAGTATGGGTGCATAGCTCTGATACTTACCCTTGACAGAGTTCTTGCTAGCAAAGAGATACATCACGGTATTTAGGTCATCTCCCATGTTTTGCAAAGTCACCTTCACATTCTGCTTAGCCTTAGCCACCATATTGCCTTCGGCCTCCACGCCTAGCACGGAATACTCCTTCAAGGGGTGCTGGGTGATCTTCTCCACCCTACCGTTTGTCACGATGTCCACCTCAAAGTACTTCTCCTTACCACCTACGCGCTTCCACTTGGTGCTACCAGATGCACGGCATACAGTTGCTATGAGGTACTTGCCTGCTGGTAGTGACATATCGGTATCGAAATTAAGACCCACATACTTGTACTCAGTCAAAGTTGGCTTCAATGTCATCGAGCCACAATCCTTTAGGATGCGGATGAAGTCACCATTCTCGTCTACCAGGCCAAAGCCCACATTGGCTGTTACGCTCTCCGAGTATGTATTGTAAAAATAGCTATATATGACATTGCCTGCCACCTGCTCGCTATGAGGCATAAAGTAGCGCAGTGTCTTCTTGCCCGTAGGAGGCTGAATGCCAATGACTATTTCCTGTGCGTAGCTATATCCGTCGTCCGAACCACTACCGATACCGCCGGTGCCGGGGTTCATCAATGCCAATTTGTAATAACCATCATAGCTACCACTCCATCCCCAATTGAAATGGAACATACCATTGCCATCATAACCATCACACACAAAGGCATGACCACCCTCCATAGAGTAACCAGCATGATATACGGGGCGATTCTCCTTCAGTTCATTGTACACTATCTCTTCCCAGTCGCTGATGCTATAGTTAGATATCGTTCTCATTTCCACACCAGCATCATAGCCAAAGTTCTTTTTCAGTGCAGCAGGCACATCCGTGGTATAAGCACCAGTAGCCAAGCGTGAATAATCGCTCTTCAATGCCTGACCGCAATATCTCATCAGCTCTGCCACGGCAGGAGCCTTGTCCTTCTCGCCGTAGGTGTTTTTCATCTCGTCCCACTTGAAGGCTGTGGAAGACACCTTAGAGACATACACCTTTGAAGAGGCCGAAGTATATCCCATAATAGCATCCACCGAATCCTTGGGCCACTGATGGTAATTCATCACCTGAGCCATTGCTGTAGCCGAACATCCCGTTACGCTTCTCTGACCATCCTGCATGGGGCAAGCATCGTTGTAAGGAGCACCCTGGTTCCACTGTGTGGTCACCATTGGGGCTATCTCCTCCCACTCGGCAGCAGCACGTGTCTGCTCCGTAGGTTGCTTCACATATCCGTCTAGCATAGCTATCTGCTCGGCATATCCCTGCATCCATGCTCTGACGTTCTCGGGCATTTCCTCCTCGACGAAACTACCATTGGTAGAGTAAGCCAAGATTTCATCCGTTCTGTCATCACCAGAAACGATGACATAACCCGCATTATACTCAGCATTAAACACATAAAAGGCAGGAGCATCGCTGGCCACCTGCTGTCCTCCTCTGGCCTTACGCGCTGGAGCATAGGCAGGACTATCGCTAGCCAATCGAGCACCACTATTGCGCTCAAACATAAACTTTGCAGCCTTTCCTCTTGCCGACTCCAAGCCCACGGGGCCTGCCCATGCCATCACGCAGCATAGGGTCATGACAAAAAATAAACTAAATCTCTGTTTCATTATTTTAGGTTTCTATTTTTTTATCGATTTCTCACCCTATTTCATCCTCTGCCGAGGGATAAAACCACCCCTGCACAAGATAAAAATAAAGCGTTACGCGCACAAATTTATACATTTTTATACATAAAACACCATTTCCGAGCATCATTATTAACTAGAGGAACGCTTTTTTTACTTTTCTTCATCCCCTGCACTATCCTCGTCACTAAAAAATGTAACTTTGTCCCCGTCAAAACCTATAAGAGTCATCACCCTATGTTCACCATAAAACACCTTGCTCCCCAGGGCACCATCTACGCCATGGAAGAAGAGCGCGAAATGGGTTATATCACCTACGAAGTCAGCAACTCCATCATGACCATCACCCACACCATAGCCCACGTGGAAAGGCGTGGAGTGGGCAAATTCCTCGTTCTCGCCGCCATAGAATATGCCAAGCAAGAAAACCTCAAAATCCACCCCCAATGTTCCTATGCCTACGCCCTAATGATGCGCAACGAGGAGTACAAACAGTTAATGGTATAGAAAACATTACAGAGCATACTACCACAATCTCCGTGAAGGAACAGTACCTTCACGGAGATCTAGGATGCGGTTAGGAATGTCGTGCTTTTTTTAGTTGCATTGTCATAGGCCCCACTTATTATATAAGGCAGGTTCTATAAATTAGTTATAACCATGATTGAAGTTAAACAACGTTGCTTTTGTTCTCTAATATCTCTTGCACCATATCTTCTTCATTTTCAATCACTCACATAGACCACTATGTTCGTTCGTTCAAATTTAAAATCTATGGCACAATAGACATCATATAACGCAAAGCTAATTTATAGAACCTGCCATAATTTTTACTCAGATAAGACAGAATGACATTATAATAGTTCTGCTGATAACTATTATACACTAAGAAAGGCATTGTAGCCGGAAAATTTTGCAAAGTCATTTTTTCGATTGGAGAAACGCCAGAAAATTTTGCAAAGCCATTTTTTCAGTTGGAAAAATGCCGGAAAATTTTGCAAAAGCATTTTTTCAGTTGGAGAAACGCTGGAAAATTTTGCAAAGCCATTTTTTCAGTTGGAAAAACGCCAGAAAATTTTGCAAAACCATTTTTTCAGTTGGAAAAACGTCGGAAAATTTTGCAAAACCATTTTTTCAGTTGGAAAAATGCCAGAAAATTTTGCAAAATGTCTTTTCCTGTTTCGGTAGACGCTTTTTTATTCATTAGCAGAAACAGTTTACGCTTTTCTGTTTCCATGCTATTTTCCTTTACCTTTATTCACATCCATACTAGAACAAATGACGCATATTACTTTCCATACGACATAAGTTAACTTGTATTATAAAGTAACCAGAGTACATTTACAACTTTTTCTCTGAAACGATTGCCCATTCAACTATTTTTTCTAACTTTGTGCTGTCTCACGCCGAAAAGTGCCCTCTGTGGCATGGGTGGCTGGGGGACAAGACATATATAAAGGCGTTTACTACGCTTTGGTTTTGACTCCTTGAAATCCTGGAAAAATTTCATTCCTGTCAAGAACAAAGCAACGTGAATGTCCCGTGGGTATGTTATATGCATGCCTTACTTTGCCGTATAGCCATTGGTGTATCCTTATACCAACGGTCCACGTAGGCATAGTGATGGTTATATATACACATATCGGCGTGGGGCTTCAGCGTTGCTCGTTTCGACAGGATGGGCAATTTCCAGGAGCCTCAAGGAGTGAAGCGAGCGACAGTGCAGGGCTTCACGCTTTTTTTTGTGTCTTGTAGTTAACGTGAAAAGCATAAACATCTTGGTCATTTGTAGCCCTTGACCTATATTCTTGACATGGGTACCAATGGCACAGATTTATGACAATATTGAGAAAAAGTTCCAGCAAGGACTACAAGATATAATAACAAATACAGGAGTCAAGCGTGTTGATTTTTGTGTAGGTTATTTTAATCTTCGAGGCTGGCATTTGGTATGTGACCAAATAGATACCCTATCTGGTGATTTTATTGAGGAGGATGCATTTACGCAGCCTATTCATAGAACATGTCGTTTACTCATTGGTATGCATCAGCCTGACGACGAGTTGCTTCATTGGTTATATAGTGGCGAAAAGCACATGCCTGACGATAAGTTTGTTAAGGAGCAGAAGATATTAATAGCCAAGAATTTTAGAAGACAATTATTAATAGGCCTTCCCACTAGTCAGGATGAATGGACTTTAAGAAGACTTTCTTCCCAACTTAAGGATGGAAAGGTATGTGTAAAGCTGTACGTACGCGAACCGCTTCATGCGAAATTATATCTTGCACATCGTCCAGATGATAATTTTAATAAGATTCAGGCTATACTAGGAAGTAGTAATCTTACATATGCAGGCCTAACTAAACAGGGCGAATTAAATGCAGAGTTCTCTGATAGTGACAATGCTAAGAAATTGTCTGAATGGTTTGATGACCGTTGGAACGATAAATTTTGTATTGATATTACAAAGGAATTAATTGAGGTTTTAGATTCAAGTTGGGCAAGTGAGGAGATAGTACCACCATATTACATATATCTTAAAACAGCATATCACCTCAGTCAAGAAGCGCGTTCTGGTATTAAGGAATTTACTCTTTCTACTGAATTTAGAAAGGAGTTGTTCGATTTTCAGCAGACTGCAGTGAAAATAGCGACTAAACATCTTCGTAATGAAAAGCGAGGAGGAGCTATGATTGGTGACGTAGTGGGTTTGGGTAAAACAATAACTGCGTGTGCTATTGCTAAACTTTATGAAACTACCTTTGCGAGTAGCACTTTAATTATATGTCCCGCCAACCTTCAGGAAATGTGGAAGAAGTATGCCATTAAATACGACTTGAAGGTAGAAATAATGTCAATGGCCAAACCTATAGATGTTAACAATGCTCGTTATTTTCGATTGATTATCATTGATGAGAGTCATAATCTACGAAATGGCGGAGCTGGTTCAAGGTATAGAAATATTAAGGAACTAATTGACCATCAGGACAGCAATGTCCTTCTTCTTACAGCTACACCATACAACAAGGATTTCAAGGACCTTAGCAACCAATTGAGATTGTTCATAGACGAAGACCAAGATTTAGGTATTCGTCCCGAAGCATATATACGTAAAATTGGTGGTGAACGTCAATTCATGCAGAAGCATAGTGAGACTTTTATCAGAAGTTTGGCAGCATTTGACAAGAGTGATGAAACAGAGGACTGGAACGAGCTGATGAAACTGTTCCTTGTTCGTCGCACACGTACTTTTATCAAGGAATATTATGCAAAGACAGACGATGATAACGGTCGTAAGTATTTGCAATTCCCAGATGGTAGGAAGTCATACTTCCCCGACAGACTACCAAAGGCCATAAAATTCTCCACTTCCCCGACAGACCAATATAGCCGTCTTTATTCCTCTAGAATGATTGAGCTTATGGAAAGTCTTGAACTACCTAGATACGGTTTGTCTACGTTTGTAAGTGAAAAGACCTTACCTGAAGCATCAAAACTTGAACAGCAAATCCTTGCAAATCTATCACGAGCAGGACAGCGAATGATGGGATTTGCCAAGTCTACATTTTTCAAACGTATAGATAGCAGTGGTTTTTCTTTCTTGCTGACATTGTATCGACATATCTTGCGTAATATGGTGTTCATATATGCATTGGAGAATAAGTTGAAATTACCAATTGGTGACGAAAATGCTCTTCCTGACGAATACATAGAAGACCAGGATACCAATGGCCTTCCATTCCCTAAAGAGGATTCTCCCATTAGGGAGATAGATGGAGAAATTCACATACCAATGGACGAGGAGCATTATAAGAAAAAGGCCCAAGAGTATTATAATATCATTTCTCAGAAGAATAATCTCTCATGGATAGATTGTAAATTCTTCAAACGCAGCCTAAAGCAAAAGTTAAAAAAGGATTGCGAAACTTTGTTTGAAATGATAAGGTATTGTGGAAACTGGATTCCTGCCACTGACCAAAAACTAAACGAACTAGAAAAACTTCTTTGCACTACGCACAAGGATGAGAAGGTTGTGGTCTTTACCCAATACTCTGATACAGCTGAATATATCGAACGTCAATTACGCAAAAGGGGAGTGCCACAGGTATGTGTAGTTACAGGTAACACACCAAACACTACGGAGTTGGTGGAAAAATTCTCACCCATAAGTAATGATAAATCTACGATGCCCAAGGAGGAACAGTTCAGAGTTGTCATTGCTACGGATGTTCTTTCTGAAGGTCAGAATTTACAGGATAGCCATATCATAGTCAATTTCGATTTGCCATGGGCCATAATCCGTTTGATTCAGCGTGCAGGTCGTGTTGACCGTATTGGGCAGAAGGCAAACGAAATATATTGCTATTCTTTCTTCCCTGCTGATGGTGTAGAGAAGATTATTTCTTTGAGAGAAAGACTAAATAACCGTATCAATGCAAATGCAAATATTGTGGGTTCGGACGAGGTGTTCTTCGAGGGAAATGAACAGAACCTCCGTGATATGTTCAATGAAAAAAGTGGTGTCTTGGACGACGAGGACGATTCCGATGTTGACCTATCTTCTCAGGCATACCAGATATGGAAAAATGCCATAGATGCCGACCCGTCGTTGGCGAAGATAATTCCTGCCTTGAGCAATATGATATATTCTACTAAGCAAACAGATGATATCTCCAAAACAGGTGTTATTACTTATGCCAGGACTTTCAATGACTTTGATGTTCTCACATGGCAAAATGAATCTGGTGAAATTATTACTCAATCGCAGAAGAGAATACTTCAGGCGATGTCATGTCCGAGAACTACGCCAGCAGTTCAACCCTTGGAGAAGCATCACGAAATCGTTGCAGATACCGTGAAGAAGGTACAAGAGGAAAGTTCTATCACAAACATTGGTGGTATGTTGGGCAACAGATTCAGTACACGATATAGAATAATATGCCTTCTAGAGGATTATTACAAACAACCCAACGACCTCTTCTATACCATAGAACAAAAGGAAGATTTGAAACTTGCCATAGACGAGATATACAATTTCCAGTTGACAGAAAGTTCAAAGCAAGCATTAGGTAGGATGATACACAGAAATCACAACAATGATGAAATTGTTGAATATGTTATTGACCTTTGGAAAGACAATAATCTTTGCAGAAAACCAACGGAAGAGAATCAGCACAAGGATGCATCCATAATTTGTTCAATGGGATTACGTTACGATAATTAATATTTGCCATGATAAACAAGCGTCAATTCATATCACTCATATCTGAGGCCGAATTTCAAGAGCTATTTGTTTCAGAACTTGGTTGGAATCGTTTTCGTGGACATGCACAACTTCCAACAATCACCGTAGACGAGGTAGACTATAATTTCAGGGCTATTGCCGAGAGGAATGGCTTTCAGATTCTGACAACAACTGTCAGTGCTATTCCAACTAACACCTTGTGCCGGAAAATAGACTCTAAACTACGTCGTCAGGCAAATGACTATATTGCAATTTATCAACTGGGCAACACGCAACACCACCTATGGTGCGTCCCTGTAAAGAACAACGAGAAGCGAGAACTTGTTCTTGTGGAATACGAAAATGCCCAGAAGTCAGACTTGCTCTATTCCAAGGTAGACGGATTCTCGTTTGAATTGGGCGAGGAGACTAACATCGTAGACCTCAGAGCAAGCATACATTCCTGTTTTGCTCTTAATTCCGAAAAGATAACAAAGGATTTCTATGCTGGTTTCAAGAAGGAACACAAAGCATTTGCCGAACTTATCAGTGGCATAGATGACAATATAGTTGCAAAGGATAATCGCAACAAGCAATGGTACACATCGGTGATGCTAAACCGTCTGATGTTTTGTTACTTCATACAGAAGAAGGGATTCCTGAATCTCAACGTCAATTATTTGCGAGACAAACTTGATTGGGTGCGCAAGGAACAGGGGGCAAATCGGTTCTACAAATCCTTCTATCGAGGTTTTCTTTCCTACCTTTTCCACGACGGTCTAAATAACCCAATACATACCCCAGAATTTGAAAGAACCTATGGAAAGATTCCTTATCTCAACGGTGGTATGTTCGACCGCCATCAATTGGAGGTGGAATATCCTGATATAGACATCAGCGACGATGCATTTATCCGTCTGTTTAAGTTTTTCGATACGTGGGAATGGCATCTGGACACCAGAATAACAGCCAGCGGAAAGGATATTAATCCAGATGTTCTTGGATACATTTTTGAGCAGTATATCAACGACCGTGCCCAAATGGGTGCATACTATACAAAGGAAGATATAACGGAATACATAGGCAAGAACTGTATTATCCCCTTCCTTATGGATAAGACCGCCGAGAAATCTGATAAGGCATTTGCTCCCAACGGTTTTGTGTGGCAGTCACTACGCAATAGTGGTGATAAGTACATATATGATGCGGTCAAGAAAGGATATAGTGAAGATTGGAAACAATTGATACCAGAGAATATCGCAATAGGTATAGATACAAGCATACCCAACCTGCTGGAACGTCGTTCGGCATGGAACACGAAAACATCAGAAACGTTTGCCTTACCCACCGAGATATGGCGTGAAACAATCGAGCGCCTGCAACGTTGCGAAAACATCTTGAACAAAATACAGAGCGGAGAGATTACGAATATCAATGATTTCATTACCTACAATCTTGATATCCGTTCATTTGTTTATGACCTGCTACACAAAACGGATGACCATTTGTTTGTTCTCCATTTCTATAAGGCATTGCAAGGTGTAACGATTCTTGACCCAACATGCGGTAGCGGAGCCTTCCTGTTTGCAGCGATGAACATCCTTGAACCGCTATATGAGGTGTGCATAGAGCGTATGCAGGAGTTCAATACACAAAATCCATTGTGGTTCAAGGCAGAGTTAGAGGAAATTTCCAATAAGTACAGAAGCAACATACAATACTTCATTTTCAAGAGCATAATTCTTCGCAACCTTTACGGTGTGGATATTATGGTAGAGGCTACAGAGATAGCTAAACTACGCCTGTTCCTAAAGATGGTTGCTGTTGTAGAGGTGGATAGGAGGGCAGATAATCTTGGCCTTGACCCATTGCCGGATATTGATTTCAATATTCGTTGTGGTAATACGTTGGTTGGATATGCTACTGCAGAGGAACTAGATAATGATTTGAAGTTTGGAGGAGACCTGTTTGCAAATGCCGAATTTAGAGAGAAGGTGGAATCTGAAATGCAACTTGTTTCAATGGCATACGATACGTTCAAATATGTGCAATTGAATCAAAGTGAAGATATGGTTGCTTTCAAACAAGCAAAAGGCGAACTTAAACAACGATTGGCATCATTAAATGATACGCTTAATCGTCGTATGCACGCTTCAACTCACCTTAATTATGAAGATTGGCTTAAATCACATCAGCCTTTCCACTGGTTGGCGGAATTCTATCAGATAATTCATGGTAATGGCGGATTTGATGTGATTATTGGTAATCCTCCGTATGTAACATTTACAGATGTATCACTTAAGTATAATGTTAGACAATATTCTACTTATAATACAAAAAATCTATTTGCTTTATGTGGAGAGAGATTCACTTCGTTAGTTTGTAACAATGCGTCTATTGGATATATCATTCCCCTGAGTGGCATGTCAATAGATGGATTTGAATCATTGCAAAACGTTATATATTCAAATTGTCATTCTTGGAATAGTTATTATTCTGGCGACCGAAATCCTTCAGAATTGTTTACGGGTGTAAAAATTCGTGCAGGAATCTATATTAGTAGACACCAAGTGGGAAATGGCAAAAAGTATGTTGGGCGATATATCAAATATTCTGCGGCAGAACGAGGAGTCCTGTTTTCTAAAATAAATTATGTAGAAATAAAAGACTATATTTCAGCTCCTAAAGTGCCAACAACTATAGGATATAACATATTGCAAAAGATTAGGGGCATGAAAACTACTCTTGCTAATAAAATTATTCCTGAGAAAATAATATATTATCATGCGGCACCCATCCATTGGGGAAAATGCTTGAATGACCTTTCAATATTAGAATCGCAAGACCTTAATATTGCTGATTCATATAAGGTTTTGAATATTAAACGCGAATATCGAGATTTTGCATTTATCTTACTAAATTCGTCGTTGTTTTTCTTTTATTGGATTGTGTTTTCAGATTGCTACAATTTAACAAAAAAGTATTTTCAAATTAATATACCAACAATAATAGATATTGATGAATGTAAGGTTCTTGCAGATGCTCTTAATTCTGATTTGTTTGAGAAAATGGTTGTCGCAGAATATACATACAAAAATAAAGGGATGGTGCGTTTCGCTCAATTTTTCCCAAAACAATCAAAAACTATTATTGATAAAATTGACCAACTTCTCGCAAAGTATTATAATCTTACAAATGAAGAACTGGACTTTATCATTAATTATGATATCAAGTACCGTATGGGCGATGAACTAAACGAGTAAGATATGAGTGCATTGGTAATTTTAGGTAGTGGTTTTGATATTGATTTAGGACTAAAAAACTCTTGTGCTGACTACGCAAGAAGTCATCTTTGTCCTGTCGTTGGAAATGAGTATTGGAGCGCCTTTGAAAAGACTCTCCGAGATGAGGTCATAAAATGGTATAACAACGGTAGAAACGAGGAAAAGGCAAAAATGTTAAATCTACTATGGCGGGATTATGTTAAAAATATATCATGGTTCTTTACTGATAAATCAGATGTTTTTTTCGAAAAAAAGAATAAAAAGGGGAGGAAGATAAGGAAAGTTCAAACTTCTTGTGCATATTGGTTTCTTAAGCAGATTAAAGCTAATTGTAAAAGTAAAATCTACACCTTTAATTATACAAACCCATTCGAATATGTTGATTTACCACAATTAAAAGATTTTATACACTTACACGGCAAACATTATAAAGATACATTTGAAAAGGCATTAATGGTAATGTCGCAGGGACCTAATATTATTTTTGGAATTGATGAATGTATCCCCCAGGACGGAATAAATAACCCGAGTATTCATCCATTAGTTAAGAAATATCATCCTCAATATAAGAAAACAGATATTATCGCTGATTTATTAAATGCGGAGAATGTTATCTTCTATGGATTCTCTATGAGTACGATAGATTACGGCTATTTTGAGGAGTTCTTCAATGCTATCTGTAATGGCACTACAAGTTGCAAAAAGATTTATTATGTTACATACAACAAAAAGGGCCTCAAAGATTTTATTGAGAACCTAAAAGCTAACAACCAGAATATTGATGATATTTTACATCAGGTTTCAATAATCCCCATATATACAAGGAAAGGTCTCAAGAATAGGGATTTTCGCATGATGTTAAGGAGATTGTAAATATGGATATATCACCAGCATACCTCGGAAATAAAGAACTTCTCAAACAGAAGAAAGTAGGTTTTCTTGCCTCTCGTAAGATTTCCTCATTATCCATACTCCCAACTCTCGATTGGGCAACGGAGGTCAGTAGGCGAGAAGATACTGCTATTGTTAGTGGTTTCCATTCCAAAATGGAACGGAATGTTCTTGAAATCCTTCTCAAAGGGCGATGTGGCATCATCATCGTCCTCGCCCGTGGTATGTATCGCAAGTTACCAAAACAATACGAGGAAGCAATGTCGCAAAACCGTCTCCTCATTATCTCCAACGAAAAGGACAATGTAAAAAGAGTGTCAGAGCAAACTGCACATAAACGAAATGAATATGTAAAAAGCATTTCTGACGAAATGTACCGCCCATTATAAGAACCATAATAAACTTCATAAACAAGAATTCTAGATATATAGTCTATGGACAACAAGGAAACATTCGCACAGATAGGAAAGTCAATTAAGGAAAATAGAATAGCTGAAAACAATTGTTATATAAGGAGTAAGGCTATTTGCCGTGCTTTATGCAATACAACTTCCTCAATATGGCCTAGTATGGATGGGGAACATGTATTTTGGTTGACCAATGGAAATGTAACAGCAGAAGAGAATAACAAGTATCCATCAGGAAAACTTGTAGCGAAGAATAGCTTGTTTGGAGGCATCATTTCAAAATATAGTTCAGGCTCGCACAGCGAGAGGCAATATGTTAGATATAGAGGATTTAATGAAATAAATGTACATATCATTAATCGTGCCGTATATAATCATCATGGCATTGACGATGCCAAGGATATTATTGTAAACTTTGATGGCGATAAGCAAACGTATCAATTCCGTTATCTTAAAGAACTATTAGAGCAAAAAACAGAAAAACAAAAGAAACTGGATGAACTAAATAAGGTAAAGGAGGATATTCGTAAAGCAAAGGAAGAGGCTGAGCGCAGAAAGGCAGAGGCAATAAGGTTGCAAAAAATAGAAGAAGAAAAAAGATTAAGGGAAGAGGAAGAAAAAAGAAAGGAAGAAGAGGCTCGTACTAATGCTGAAATAAAGAAACTCTTAGACGATATTGAAGAAAATAACAAGAGAATAAAGACAGCCCAATCTTTCATCCGTGAAGGAGTTTCTTTGCGCTCACAGCACATCTTGGACCCAGTTCAGGAAGATGCTAAACGTTGTCACATGTACGATGGTGTACCTGTTGTCATAGAAGGTGGTCCTGGTACAGGAAAGACGACAACCATGATTCAGCGTCTGAAGTTCTTGATAGATAAAGTAGCTTTAACCGATTACCAAACTCCACTAACGGACGCTCAGATAGAATATATAACTAATCCTTCAATAGTAAACCTGAATTGGTTGTATTTCTCGCCAACACAAAAACTGTTGTCATTCCTACGTGATAACATGCGCGAGGAAGATTTGCATGCAAATGAACATAATACAACAACGTTAGATACGTTTGCAAAAAGAATTCTGATAGACTATAAACTTCGTATGCCTAATTCTGACGGTCCATTCAAATTGTATCGTCATAATGAGAGCGAAAAACATATAATCCTTGATGCAAGTGCTGCAATTAAGGGCTTTGAACAGTTTTTAGTAAAAAAGATAACAGAGATATTGCTAAAGATATCTTTGTTAAAGACTGCAGAATATCCTTGGCATAAAATTGCCAGAGAGATTAAAGCGCATTGTAAATCAGCAGAAAATGTCACAGAGATTTCTGCCTTGATGAATCTCTTGGTGTCAATGCAGGCTAAAGAGAAATCAAATATTGTTTCAATAGAGAATGAACTGAATGAATTAAAGAATAAGGTTGCTCTGTGGATTAAGAATGATGTTGAGGATGATGATAAAGTAAGGAATCAAGTAAATGATTTATTCATCGATTGGGAGGATGAAGGTGTTACTCATGAGAATAATCTAAGCGAGGACGAATTTGACGACTCTGAGGATAATGATGACGAATACGAAGAAATAGTTGACTTCAGTCCAAAACTATTTGTACAGATAAAGAGTATACTTAGAAATCTAGCTCTGAAGAAGATTGATAGTAAGGTTAAGTTAACCAAGAAGCAAAAGGATTTGTATGACATCATTAAGGTTTATGTTGATAAGCAGGATTTGAGTAAATTGGCTCATTTGGAATGGTTCAAAAAGAACTTTGCTTTCCCTTGCAGAGGTATCGAAAGCATCATCTTAAATCAGATACCTAAAGTGTATAAGGAGTTTAGAAAAGAAGAGGCAAAGTCAGAAACTGTCATATATAATAAATCACTTCTTGAGTCCATAATTAAAAAGGACTCAGGAAAACAAATACATAGAGAAGAGCTAGAACTTATAGTTGGCTTTATTAATAATCTTGTGTTGTCTATTTATAAAAAGTCTAAACTAAGGTTCGAAGCAATGAAACGTAATAAATACGTTAGTGCATATATAGACAATTGTAAACCAGTTATCGGTGTAGATGAGGCTACAGACTATTCGTTGGTAGACTACTATTTCATTACGTCATTTAAACATTTTGAATACTCTACTATTACGCTCTGTGGTGATATTATGCAGGGGTTAAATGAAAATGGTATTGGTGACTGGAATGAATTAAAAGGTATTTTGCCAAATTTAGAGATATGCGAGTTGAGGACTTCTTATAGACAGCTTCCAACCTTGCTTGAAATGTCTAAGAAAATATATTATGACGATAGAGGTTGTGAGGCACCATACAATTCTAATTTGGTTATGCAGGATAATGAACCTGCTCCTTTATGTTATATATCAGAAGACATAGAGTCCAAAACAAAGTGGATTTCTAACCGAGTAGTTGAAATATTTAAATATTATGGAGAGGAAATGCCGTCTGTGGCCATATTAGTTGGTGATGATGTCAATATTCAAGAAATGATAAATATTATGTTGGAGCAAAATATTCTAAATGGCATACCAATTGAAGACTGCTCTGAGAATAGAGAATCTGAGACTAAGAAATGTGTTAGAATATTCCGTCTATCTGATGTAAAAGGAATGGAATTTGAGGTGGTATTTTTCTACGATATAGACCAGGCTTTGGATGGACAGTCAAAAGAAATGATGAAGAGATATCTATATGTTGGTATATCTAGAGCAACATCTCACCTTGCTGCAACATTTACACAGGAAGAGGGAAATGAAGAGATAATTAAATATTTTAATAGAACAAAGCGTAATTGGCGCATATAATAAATATAATACCATGTCAAAACTAGAAGAACTTTACGAGGCCAGAGAGAAATTGAAGAGTCTGGGTATAGAACCTAATGCCGACTTGGAGAAGCAATTGTCGGAATTGGAAGAAAAGATTATCAAGGATGAGATAGTACCAATAATCACGGATAAGGTGGAACCTGTGCTTAAACAGGTAAAGCGCGAGGTGGTCATTGTGGTTGAGAATTCTCCCGAAAATGGTATCAACGTGTATCTCTCAAGAAAACGCAATGTGACAAGTGCCCTGAGCGATGCCATTTCCATTTCTTCAAACCTATCTGAACCAAATACATACAATGCCACTGAGTCAGTACTTCGTTCACATAGAGTTGCGGAGTCCACAAGAATTGAACGCCCCCGTTCAGGTGGCATGCAAAAGGCAACATCTCTTAGGGTTACTTTCTCAGATGGTACAGTTATCAGCGATAGTAAGGCAGTGGAGACGTTGAAGAAATGCATAATAAAGTTTGGTCCAGAGCGTGTTGCTCAACTATGCATTCAGCCTGTAGATGGTATCTTGCAACTTTGTGGTGTTAATCTAGTTGCCAAAAGAAGGGATAGCGTTTATGGAAAAAGACAGCACGACATCGGCAACGGATGGTTGGTCTTCACTTGCTCCAACACTCCCTCCAAAAAGCGCCAGATAGAAGCAATCGCAAAAGCTCTCAATATTAAGGTCAGGGTAGAGATTGTTTAGACAAGAATGAGTAGAAGTAGTTTGTAGATGGTAATAAATACTAAGCTTATCCATCAACGCCCCAACGCAAGAAACAGAAATGGAGAGAACTGACGCCTGTGCCGGTCCTCTCCATTACTGGAATGTAAGGTTCTATACTTTCGCATCAATCTGATGAAGTATTCAGCATGTGGGGATGCATGAAAGTAATTTTTACCATCACCTCCGAGATTCCATGTGTCCATGACTTCAATTGGGAAATAGGGGAGTCTTCCATAATCTTCCTTGAAAATCAAATGACGGACACGACGACGAAACATATGGTTATATACCATTTTGCCTTGCCTTTACTCCGAAAACCGTTCTTTTTATAGAAAACTCTTTTTATAAAAAAGATTTTTAATAAGGATTTGGCGCAAATAGGAATCTTAACTCTTCTATATATGGTCTTTCAGGACAGCATTACAACCACGGAAGCCTGTTGCGTATTAAACAATCTACCAACGAATTGTATTATTTTCAAATTTACTGCCACCCTTTCGCGAGTTCTTCGTATATTGACGTCATGAATAGACTATTTAAAGATACAGGAAGCTCTTAAAAACCAACTACAGAATCAAGATTCTTGATGTTTGGGGTGTTCTCAAGCAGGCCCTGAAATTGCTTCATAAGGGTATTGCCTTCGCGGTTAGTGAAAAATTTATTTGCCATAATTATTCATTTATTGTATTCTCGTCCCTTAGATTCATTTAATACGGAATAAATTTTATCACTTAAACAAATCAGTCATTGTAACCTGACATGGAATATCGTTTGAATATCCACCAGGGGTAAGACCATAGGT
>JAZLBF010000015.1:0-9359 GCA_045613565.1 Bacteroidaceae bacterium | reverse complement strand
ATAAGATGGAAAGTTAATGCCCTTATCTGAGGAGGTCTCGCAGACGAGCCTTTTGGCAAGTAGTAACAACGAACTGCGAGAAGTCAGCAGAGGTCGTAGTACCTAAAGCACGTGTGCTTATGGGGAAGGACCAAATCGTGCAGTGCAATAGTAAATGACTGCTACCTGTAAGAGTCCTTTGTAGTCAGATGTTCGAAAGAAGCTCTCTAATCACACGATAGGACGGAATCCGACAATAGATTGGAAGTGACGTTTCTCTACGGGATGGCTGAAAACAACTTGCCACACATCGTGAGATGAGAAAGCACGAAACCGCCGTATGCCGAACGGCACGTACGGTGGTGTGGGAGGTCGGTAAACGTGAAGTAGGAGGTAAACACTTCTATCAGCGTTTACCTCCTACCCGATTTTCATTCGCTAAACGCTCAAAAAGCTAAAGCAAGTCAGTTTTCTACGGAGTTTTCCGTTTTCCCCTCTCCGTTTTCCGTTTCCGGAGTAGGTTCCTCCTCCTTACCACCCTTGCCTACGGAGGCTGCAGAGCGTTTGGGCAGAGTGATGAGGGCATTCATCTGAGCGATGAAGCCGTTGATAGGTTTGAGTTAGATGACTAGCATAAATACCTACGGGTAGACCTGTTTGTCCGAATAATGCAATTTGATTAGCCATAATCTAAAAGTTTTTAGGTTAAATACTTTTATCAGAAGCCAAAAATGCCTTTTTGATGGAATCCGACCCCTCGGGAAGGACCAAAAACGCCTTTTTGATGAAATCCGACCCCTCGGGAAGGACCAAAAATGCCTTTTTGATGAAATCCGACCCCTCGGGAGGGAGCAAAAACGCCTTTTTGATGAAATCCGACCCCTCGGGAAGGACTAAAAATGCCTTTTTGATGAAATCCGACCCCTCGGGAGGGAGCAAAAACGCCTTTTTGATGAAATCCGACCCCTCGGGAAGGACCAAAAATGCCTTTTTGATGAAATCCGACCCCTCGGGAAGGACTAAAAATGCCTTTTTGATGCTTTCTGATAATTTTTCAAAGAACAATCTCGTATGCCGCCTTTGAAGCCTGGTGGGTAAGCGTGATGCAGAGGTTGGCAATCTCCTCGTCCGTTATCTTGCGAATATTGTGGGCATCGGTGTGACGTATCTGTACTCCAGTCGCTGGATGTAGTTGCCGCCTAATTGCCCACGGCAATATTCTATGTGCTCGAGCGAGCCGCTTGCACCATCTGTTCAATGCTGTGGTCGCCCTTGGAGAGAATGCGGTGAGCGAAATAATAGGAGATGTCCTAGAGCATCTCCGCCACCTGATACACCCTCAAATGATGGTAATGCCCATGCTGAGGCAAAAAAGTATAGGCCCCTTCTCTAAAGAGACTGAGGCATAGTAAATATTGGGAAGGTCTAGGAGGCTCTGGGAAACCTTAGAGCCGTCTAGGATATCCTAGGAAATCAAGTAAACCCAAGCCTTCCTCTCGCCCCTCCAAAAAACACCCTCTGGTGGAATGGCCATCAGAGGGTGTAATTGCTCTCCCCATTGAAAAGGGAACAGAATATTATGTGTGAATGCTAGCTTACATCATACCGCCCATACCGGGTGCAGCCATAGGCATTTCGGGCTTGTCTTCCTTGGCTTCACAGATGACACACTCGGTGGTGAGGAACATACCAGCGATAGAGGCTGCATTCTCTAGAGCTACACGAGTAACCTTGGCAGGGTCAATGATACCTGATGCCTTCATGTTCTCGTACTTGTCCTCGCGAGCATTGTAACCATAATCGCCTTCGCCATTGCGTACCTCGTTGACTACTACGCTGCCTTCAAGACCTGCATTCTCCACAATCTGGCGCAAGGGCTCTTCGATGGCACGGCGTACGATACGGATACCTGTCTGCTCGTCAGTATTGGCACCAGTAAGAGTGTCAAGAGCCTTCTGAGCGCGGATGTATGCTACGCCACCACCAGGGATGATACCCTCTTCGATAGCTGCACGTGTAGCGCAAAGTGCATCGTCTACGCGATCCTTCTTCTCCTTCATCTCTACCTCTGAGGGTGCACCTACGTAAAGAACTGCTACACCACCTGCCAACTTAGCTAGGCGCTCCTGAAGCTTCTCCTTGTCGTAGTCGCTGGTAGAGTTGGAAATCTCGCTCTTAATCTGAGAAACACGCTCAGAGATCAACTGCTTGTCGCCATGACCATTAACGATGGTGGTATTGTCCTTGCTAACGGTTACCTTGTCAGCAGTACCAAGCATTTCGATGGTAGCTTGCTCTAGCTTTAGACCTGTTTCTTCGCTGATTACAAGACCACCTGTCAAGATAGCGATATCCTGCAACATAGCCTTTCTGCGATCGCCGAAGCCAGGAGCCTTGACAGCGCAAATCTTCAACTGGCCACGAAGACGATTGACTACCAATGTGGTCAATGCCTCTGACTCTACATCCTCGGCAATAACGAGGAGAGGACGACCTGTTTGTACGGCGGGCTCTAGGATGGGAAGGAAGTCCTTCAGATTGCTAATCTTCTTGTCGTAGATGAGGATGTAGGGGTTCTCCATCTCGCACTCCATCTTCTCGGTGTTGGTAACGAAGTAGGGAGAAAGGTAACCGCGGTCAAACTGCATACCCTCTACCACGCCGATGGTGGTGTCACGACCCTTAGCCTCTTCGATGGTGATTACGCCATCCTTGCTCACCTTCTGCATAGCATCAGCTAGAAGTTGACCAATCTCGGGGTCATTGTTGGCACTAACGGTAGCCACCTGCTCTATCTTCTGATAGTCGTCACCCACCTGCTCAGCCATGTTCTGAATCTCTGTTACAACGGCGCTAACTGCCTTGTCAATACCACGCTTTAGGTCCATGGGATTTGCACCTGCAGCTACGTTCTTCAAACCCTCGCGAACGATTGCCTGAGCAAGAACGGTAGCGGTGGTTGTACCATCACCAGCATCGTCACCAGTCTTAGAAGCTACGCTCTTTACCAACTGAGCACCAGCATTTTGGAAGGGGTTAGCTAGTTCGATTTCCTTTGCCACGCTCACACCGTCCTTGGTGATGTGGGGAGCACCAAACTTCTTCTCGATGATTACGTTTCTGCCCTTGGGGCCAAGTGTTACCTTAACGGCGTTTGCCAAGCTATCCACACCCTGCTTCATCAGGTCGCGAGCTTCAATATTGAATTTAATATCCTTTGCCATAATTGTTATTTCCTTGTTTTATGTGTGTGTATGTGATATAATATGTATTATCCAAGAATAGCTACGACGTCGCTCTGACGCATGATCAAGTACTTCTTGCCTTCGTGCTCGATTTCGGTGCCAGCATACTTGCCATAGAGCACCTGGTCACCCTCTTTCAGGATCATTTCCTCGTCCTTGGTGCCATTACCTACGGCAACGATAGTGCCCTGAAGGGGTTTCTCCTTGGCGGTGTCAGGGATGATGATACCACCGATAGTCTTAGTCTCAGCTGCAGCGGGTTCGATAAGAACGCGATCTGCCAAAGGTTTAATGTTCATGATAGTTTAGAATGTTTTATTGTTATTATTTTATTTGTTCTCTTTTTTGTGCCAAATATGGCTATTTAGAGGAGTGCCTCTACTAATAGATATGCCAATAGCGTGCCAAAGTGGCATTTTCTGCCAAAATCTGCCAAATTGGCAGAGATTTTTTGCTTTTCTGCCAAATTGGCACATTTATTTACTAAAATATCACTATCTTTGTTTGCAAAGAATATAGAAAGTACAAAAGTGTGACAGCCATATGCAAACAGAATTCCTAGTCATTGGTCGTAGTAATGCCACCACTCGTCAGGGTAGTCCTTATGCCATGCTTAAGGTGGCCGATGCCGAGCAATCGTTCACCATTTCCGTGTGGGATGTGGCGCCTGATATGCCACCTTTTCAGGGACAAGTGGTGCAATTCAATCAGGTGAAGGACTTTGGTGGTAAGAAATCCTGCGCACTCATGGACATGGTGATAGGACTGATGGCCGACGAGAAGCATCCCCTCTATGGGTTGATACCTCGTCCCATTGCCGAGCAGGTGTGGAAGAAGACGATGAGTGAGCTACTTGGATACTGTACTGACGAGACTTTAAAGCCTATTATTCAGCAATTTGCAGACAAGTTGTACAAACCCTATAGCGAATATCCTGCTGCTACTACGGTGCACCATGCCTATCCTGGCGGATTGGTCAATCACGTGCATCAGATGCTACACATGCTTTCGGGATTATATCCCTGTTTGCCTTACCAAATCAAGGTGGAGCGTTGCATCTTGGCCATCCTCTTTCACGACTATGGCAAGGTGTACGAATATAATCGTCAGGGTGATACTCAGTCGGACATGTATCTGTTGGGACATATATATATCGGAGCACACAAGTTGCAAAACGTGCTTGAACAGCATGGTATAGATCAGGAAGAAATCAAGCGCATAATACATTGCGTATTGGCACATCATGGTCAGCGCGAGTACGGAAGTCCCGTATTACCCTGCACTCAAGAGGCCGCCATCGTCACCTATTTGGACAATATCTCTGCCAAGGTGGATGCTATGGAAGGTTGTCCCGATGGAGAATATCTGCCATCCCTGGGTACTCATGTGCAGAAGGGATAGCCAAAATGCTTTTCCGAGAGATGGAAAATGCGTTTTAACACTCAGAAATCCATTTCCGAAGCCTAGCAAGGAGCAGAATTTTTAGAAAATATGGCAGAAAGTCTGCCAAAAGTCTGCCAAAACTAAAAAAAAGTAGGAAAGAAGCAAAGACAGCCACCTTGTGACGTATTGTGGTAAGTCCAAAAAGCCGATGAATGCATCTTTACATTAATAGAATCCCCGGATGTCCAGGGGTACGAGGTAAAGATTAAACCCTAGAGAGAAAAAAACTTAAACAAATAACTAATTTTACACAACATGAAGAAAATCCTTTTATTACTGAGTATGGTGCTAGCCGCATCTGGCATCTATGCGCAGCAGTTCCGCAAGGGCGCCCTTTATCAGGTGGATGGAATCCCTACAGAGTACAAGGGTCAGTTGTTCATCATGGATGAATTGTCAGGTTCATGGCGATTCATCGACCCCTTTAAGCAGCGTGCACTCCGCGTGGGTGAGCGTGGCATGGAGTATGGTGAGGTGAATGGTAGTGACGAGTTGCAGAAGTGGACTTTGACAGAAGTTGCTCCTGGCAAGTACAGTGCTATTCCTACCAACAAGACCTCTTTCCAGGCATTGAAGAAGGGTGTTACTATCAAGGAGGCAGATGCCTTTGGCAGTGATGTGAATTGCACTTATCGCTTCCGTAGCGTGGCAAATCCCGACCAGGTGTTGGGTAACAACGACGATGGCAACAACAATGCTCGCATCCGTAGCGAGAAGCTAGACTCTATGAATCGTGGTCAGTACTGGAGCATCAAGACTTTGGCTACTGACAAGCACCTCATCAGTGGTGCTTTCTATGATAGCTACTTTGATGATGGTGGTGATAATCAGAGCATCTCATGGCTACTTCAGTGGGCAGCTAACCCCGCTAATCCTGGCAATGCATTGATGAGCATCGAGCCCGTTAAGGGTCAGAAGGGTGTTTATCGCATCGTTTCTGCCAACAAGAAGATGATGTTCCGTGCAGAGGGTAATATGATGCGTATTGCTGACATCAATGATGCAGACAAGGCATCTTGGTTCACCATCGAGCAGGTGGAGAAGCCCAAGCTCTCTTCTCCCATTTGGGAAGACGAAACCGTCTTTGCTATCAACAAGCTACCTGGTGTGGCTACCTATATGCCCTATGCCAACGAGGCAGAGATGAAGGCCGACAAGGCATACTATGCTACCCCCTGGACAGAGCCTAAGAGCACCCTGTACAAGACTTTGGACGGTACATGGAACTTCTGGTTCACCGAGGTACCCGAGAAGGGTAAGGTTTCTGGCGATGTAGAGGCAATGGACGTTCCCGCCTTCGAAGCAGCTTTAGCTACTGCTAATGGCAATGCTACTCGCAAGCCCGATGCTATCCCCGTACCCTCTTGTTGGGAGATGCAGGGTTATGACCGTCCCATCTATTGCAACGTAGAGTATCCTCACGGCAATACACCTCCTTTCATCAAGGCTCGTCCTGGTTTCAACGATGGAGGCAAGAACTATGCCATCAATCCCGTAGGTACATATCATCGTAGCTTCGACCTACCTCAGGGTTGGGACAAGCAGCGCACCATCATCCACTTTGGTGGTATCTACTCTTGTGCTCAGGTATGGCTCAATGGCAAGTACGTGGGTTACACCGAGGGTTCTAACAATGTGGCAGAGTTCGACTTGACACACCTGCTTCGTGCAGGCAAGAACGACTTGGTGGTTCAGGTACACCGCTGGTGTGATGGTTCATACCTAGAGTGTCAGGATATGTTCCGCATGAGTGGTATCTTCCGCAGTGTGTATATATATAATGTACCTCAGAAGAGCATCCGCAACCATATCGTACAAACCAACGTGAGTGGTCAGGACGGTATCGTCAACGTATCTGTTGATGCTGATGTACCTGCCGTAGCCAAGCTTTACACTCCCGAAGGCGAGTTCATCGCAGAGCAGAAGTTCACCGCTGGCAAGGCTAAGTTCTATGTTCCCAATGCTAAGTTGTGGACAGCAGAAACTCCCAGCTTGTACCATCTTGACATCGTTCAGAAGGACAATGCAGGCAAGGAGGTAATGGCATTCTCTACCAAGGTAGGTATCCGCGAGGTCAAGATTATGGGTTCATTGCTCTATGTCAATGGCAAGCGCGTAATCCTTAAGGGTGTAAACCGTCATGACACCAATCCTGAGACAGGTCGTACCGTTACCACAGACAATATGATGGAAGACGTGCTCCTAATGAAGCGCAACAACATCAATACCATCCGTACCAGCCACTATCCCAACGATGCACGCATGTATGCTATGTTTGACCACTTTGGCTTGTACTGCTGTGACGAGGCCGACTTGGAGGACCATGCTAATCAATCTATCTCTAACATGAAGTCATGGATACCCTCATTCGTTGACCGTATTGAGCGTATGGTAAGTCGTGATATCAACAATGCCAGCGTAATCATGTGGTCTTTGGGTAATGAGGCAGGTGCAGGTCACAACTTCAAGGATTGCTACGAGGCAGCTCATCGTATGGACCCCACTCGTCCTGTTCACTATGAGGGTACTCGTATCGACCGCGACTTTGGTGGTAGCGCATACTCTGACTTCTACTCCAAGATGTATCCCTCTATGGATTGGATGGCAAAGAACACCAGCGATATGGACAAGCCCATGTTCCTTTGCGAATATGCACACGCTATGGGTAATGCTATCGGCAACTTGCCCGAGTATATGCAGAGCATGGAAGAGAGCAATGCCACCATCGGCGGTTGTATCTGGGATTGGGTGGATCAGGCTATCTACGAACCCCTAGAGCTCAAGAAGGGTGTTCGTCGCTTGCACACCGGTTATGACTTCCCTGGCCCTCATCAGGGTAACTTCTGATCAAACGGTGTCGTTACAGCTCAGCGCTTGCAGACAGCTAAGTTGGCCGAGGTTAAGTTCGCTTACCAGTATGTCAAGTTCGCTTACGACAAGGGTGCTCTCACCATCCGCAATGGTTACGACTTCCGCTCTCTCCAGGGTATGAAGGTAGAGGCTAAGATTATGGTTGATGGCAAGGTCAAGAAGGTGATCACCACCAAGCTCGCCGATGTTAAACCCGGTCAGAGCACCACTATCGCTATCCCCGAGAGCAAGTACACCAAGAATGCTGCTAAGAAGGGTCAGCACGTTGTCCTCAACGTAGTAGTTACCGATACCGAGGCATCACTCTCTACTCCTGCCAACCACATCGTGGCTCACTATGGCGTAGACCTAGCCAAGGGTGCTTATCTCCCCATCCTCAAGAAGGGTAACAAGATCGATCATCCCAAGTTCGCTTATCAGAACCACCGTTGGATTGAAAACGATGGCTATCGCGATACCAATAGCGAAGACAAGGCTGATTGTCAGATTACCTACGAGTACTTGGCAGATGGCAATGTGGATATGATCGTCAAGGTTACTCCCAAGCACCATAGCTTGCGCCGTGTGGGTGTAGCAGCAGAGTTGGATACCAAGTATAGCAATGTTAACTACTATGGTTATGGTCCTTACGAGAACTATCCCGACCGTATGGCAGGTGTGCTCGTTGGCAACTATGATGCCAAGGTGGTTACCTTCAACGAAGATGGTTCTCTGCCTCAGGGTAGCTTGATGGAGCCTTACATGAAGCCACAGACCACTGGTGACCGTTTGGTATATAGCGTAACTCTAACCGACGACAAGGGTGAAGGCTGGCAGATTGAGTGTCCCGAGGGTATTTACTTTAGCGCCAATCGTTATACCGACGAGGACTTGATGAACGGCAAGCACACTTGGGAGTTGAAAGCACGTCCCTACATCTGGTTGCAGCTAGGTATGGACATTCGCGGTCTAGGTAATGCATCTTGTGGTCCTGGCCCCATGCAGAAGTACTTGATTGATAGCAATCAGACCTACGAGTTCCGCGTTCGTATGAAGAAGATCTAGAAATTGTACAGATTAACTGAAGAACCCACTCTTTTGGCTCGCCAAGGGGGTGGGTTTCTTTTTCTCTTACCTGGCTCCACCCCTTGCGTGATCATGTAGTTAAATAATTCTCTGTACTCTGTTTTGTGTATCAATATGTCAAAGAACTTATCGAACGGAAAGGTGAAAGGTGAAAGGTGAAAACTGATATTTCAGGAGAAAGATTTCCGATTTCCGATTTCCGTTCTCCGTTTTCCGTTTCTAGACGCAAAGATACAACATTTTTTTGCCGTTTGAGAATTAGTGGGAAATGGTGGGAAATAATGGGAAATAATATACCTATCAGCTTATGGGATAGGTTGTTAGTGTAGTGGTAGCTGGTGCAGTTGGCGTGCAGGAGTGGTATTTTTAAGGTATATTCTGGTGTATGTATGAAAAGGAACATGCTGATGCGCGAAATAGTAAGAAGTGCGTTAGTTTTTGGAGAAAATTGCAGATTTAGTGCTCAGAAGAGTGTATTTTGCTTCACAATTTGGGGTAGTTTTGGAGATTGGTGACATAAAGTGAGAGCAGGGTAGCAAAGAGGAGGGGATATTTTTATATAGGTATATTATTGATTATTAACATGATAATATCTTATTAAGCATTTGAATATGATGTCTTGTACTGAAATAGGTTGACTCCCAGATAGGCTTAAATGTTAAATTATCAAATTCATTTAAGAATTATGGGAAAACAAAAATTCAGCCGCTCCTTGAAGCGCAGTATTTGCATCGAGTACATGCAAAGTGGTAAATC
>JAZLBF010000014.1:0-1777 GCA_045613565.1 Bacteroidaceae bacterium | reverse complement strand
TATCGACGACTTCCTGGCAAATGGAAATGCCGCTAAAGGTATCATTGACCTGGTACAACAAGCAGGAGCCGAATTGGTAGGTATGGGATTCCTTATCGAAAAAGCTTTCCAGGAAGGTGGCGAATGGCTTCGCAACGAGGGCATTCATGTAGAATCATTGGCCATCATCGTAAGTCTGGACAATTGCCAAATCAAATTTAAAGAATAAACGCATGGAAGAAAATACTACTACATCGAAAGAACTGATTTATGGTTTAAATGACCGTCCTCCTTTGAAGGACAGTCTTTTTGCAGCCCTCCAACATCTGTTGGCCATCTTTGTTGCCATCATCACTCCTCCACTCATCATTGCAGGAGCCTTGAAGTTTGATTTGGAGACTACCAGCTATCTGGTTTCCATGTCTCTTATGGTATCAGGGATTGCCACTTTCATCCAATGCAAGCGTGTGGGAGGCATCGGTTGCGGACTTCTCTGCGTACAAGGAACCAGTTTCTCGTTCATCGGCCCTATCATCTCTGCTGGTCTGACCGGTGGACTTTCTGCCATATTCGGTGCCACCATCGTGGCTTCGTCGGTCGAAATGCTCATCAGTCGTGTATTGAAATATACTCGCAAGATCATTACTCCATTGGTTTCGGGTATCGTGGTCACACTTATCGGTATGAGCCTCATCAAAGTGGGCATTACTGCCTGTGGTGGAGGCGAAGCAGCCAAGGCAAACGGATCATTCGGCAGTTTCGAGCACATCGGTTTGGCCACCTTGGTATTGGTCAGCATCATCTTCTTTAACAGAAGCAGCAACCGATATCTCCGTATGAGTTCCATTGTCATCGGTCTAATCATTGGATACATCACAGCCTGGCTTTTGGGATATGTGGATTTCTCTGCGGTACAAAGCTATGGAGGCCTCAACATCCCTATTCCTTTTAAATATGGTATCAGCTTTGATATATCTTCCATCATTGCTTTGGCATTGGTTTATCTCATTACTGCCATCGAAGCTTATGGAGATATCACAGCCAACTCCCTCATTTCAGGCGAACCGGTAGAAGGTGAAAAGTTCATGAAGCGTGCTTCCGGAGGTATCCTGGCCGATGGTTTCAATTCCATGATTGCAGGGGTATTGAACTCCTTCCCTAACTCCATCTTTGCACAGAACAACGGTATGATTCAGCTGACAGGTGTTGCCAGCCGTTATGTAGGCTATTTCATTGCCGCATTCCTTGTCATATTGGGATTGTTCCCTGCCATCGGATTGGTATTCTCATTGATGCCAGAACCGGTTTTGGGCGGTGCCACCCTATTGATGTTCGGTACGGTTGCTGCTGCTGGTATCCGCATCATTGCATCCCAACAGATTGACCGAAAGGCTACATTGGTCATGGCATTGAGCTTTTCTTTGGGATTAAGTGTAGAATTAGTGCCAGAAATATTGACCCAATTGCCTGAAACCATCAAAAACATCTTCTCATCAGGTATTACTACAGGTGGTTTGACCGCCATTATTGCCAATGCATTGATTCGAATTAAAGAATAATGTCAGTAATGGCAGACATTTTGTCAGTCCGTGTCGAATTTTATATTCTGGCACGGACTTTGTTATTATATAGTCGTGCAACGCATTGAAAAAAAGCAGCACATTTATAAAAACAACAATAAAATAGAGTATAAACAAAAAAACATATTTAAGATTATGGGAAAGATTATTGGTATTGACTTGGGAACAACAAACTCTTGTGTTTCTGTATTTGAAGGTAACGAACCTGTAGTAATCAC
>JAZLBF010000013.1:0-12876 GCA_045613565.1 Bacteroidaceae bacterium | reverse complement strand
TAACTGCCGACAAGGAGGGTTACAAGTCATTCATCATCCCCGACAACGTAGGTGGCCGTTTCAGCGTGCTCACTCCCGTTGGTCTTCTTCCCATTGCCGTAGCAGGTTTCGATATCGAAGCTTTGGTAAAGGGTGCTCAGGATATGGAGGCTCAGTGCGCACCAGAGGTTCCTTTCATGGAGAATCCTGCTGCTGTATATGCAGCTATCCGTAATGCTCTTTATCAGGATGGTAAGAAGATTGAGATTTTGGCTAACTATCAGCCCAAGCTTCACAACCTAGGTGAGTGGTGGAAGCAGCTCTATGGCGAGAGCGAGGGTAAGGATGGCAAGGGTATCTTCCCTGCTAGCGTAGACCTAACTACTGACCTTCACTCAATGGGTCAGTGGATTCAGGATGGCGAGCGTACTATCTTCGAAACTGTTGTTAGTGTAGAGCAGCCTAACACTTGTCTTGCTGTACCTTCTGACGAGGAGAACCTAGATGGTCTTAACTTCCTTGCAGGTCGTCGTATCGATGAGGTAAACAAGATGGCTGAGTTGGGTACTAAGTTGGCTCACGTGGATGGTGGTGTTCCTAACATCAAGCTTAGCATCACTCGCTTGGACGAGTACCACATCGGTCAGCTTATCTACATGTTTGAGCGTGGTTGTGGTATCAGCGGTTTGTTGCTAGAGGTTAATCCTTTTGACCAGCCTGGTGTAGAGGCTTACAAGAAGAATATGTTTGCTCTACTTGGTAAGCCAGGTTATGAGGCAGAGACAGAGGCTATCAAGGCTCGCCTATAATACTAAGGACAATTAAATGTCAGATATAATAACTAATAGTAAAGGAGGGGCTGAATGCCCTTCCTTTCTTAATGTTGCCTCATTGGCTAGAAAGAATGTTCGTGCCTTCCTGTTTGACATGGATGGTGTACTCTTTGATAGCATGAAGAATCATGCTGATGCTTGGGTACTTGCCATGGAGAAGAACAATCTTGTGATGACTCACGAGGATGTTTACATGAATGAAGGTCGCACTGGCGAAGGAACTATAGATATCTTTGCACAGGAGCAGTGGGGTAGAAGTGCTACAAAAGAGGAGTGTGAATATATATATAAGCTAAAGAGTGAAATCTTTAACACCTTGCCACACGTAGAACCTATAGTAGGTGCTTTGGAACTATTGCAAGCCGTAAAGCAAAGGGGTATAGAGCGTGTTATTGTGACTGGAAGCGGTCAGAAGAGTCTTTTAGAAAGATTGGAAAAGAATTTTCCAGGTATCTTCAAGGCAGAACTGATGGTGACAGCCTTTGATGTGGAGCATGGCAAACCTCATCCAGAACCTTATTTGATGGGATTGGAAAAGGCTGGCATTAGTGCCGCAGAAGCTATAGTGGTGGAAAACGCTCCGCTAGGTGTTCAGTCTGCTAAGGCAGCAGGTATTTTTACTGTAGCAGTAAATACAGGTCCACTTCTTGATAAGGTGCTCTATGATGCTGGTGCAGATATAGTTTTCCCCAATCACTCTGCACTATTGAAAGCCTTGCCCGAACTGGTTCTCTAAATAAAAATAACAATGCAAGAAGTCAATCCCAAAGAAACAACCCGCGCATATGCCTTTGAAATGTGGATGAAGGCACCTATGCCGATGCTAACATTCTTCAAGACACTAAATGTAACACGTCTCGTGAAGATTAGTCGAAAGAAGAATCTGAAATTTAATATGCTGATGTGCTACTGCATTGGTCAAGCGGCGAGTTCTATTAAGGAATTCTATATGCTCCCTGTTAAGGATAAACTGATGAAGTATGACAGCATTGCTGTAAATACGATAGTTGCCAATGCTATGGGAGAAGTCAGCTCATGTGATATTCCTTTCAGCCAGGAACTAAGTAAGTTTAATAGCGATTACTTACGCCTGACTAAACAAGTGGCCGATAGTTGCACCGACCACGATCTTTCGGAGGAAAGTATGGTCATAGGTACTTCTGCTTTGGCGCATTACGAAATAGATGGAGCTGTAGGTATGTATAGTGGAATATTCAACAATCCATTTATCATTTGGGGCAAATATAAGCGAAGCTGGTTTAAGACCACCTTAACCCTTTCGTTTCAATTTCATCACACGCAGATGGATGGTGCACATGCAGCACATTTCTTAGACAACTTGCAGAAAGCTATTAATGCTTTATAAAGCAAGTGGCGCATGCAAAGAGATTTGACTCTTACATGCGCCACTTTTTTATATATCCGTCCAGGATTATACTCCGTCAGAAGATAGAGAGTCTGTAATGTATTCCTCATCCAAATCGTCGTCAGGCAATATCATATAACTGCCATCGGGACCAATATTCAATATGAAAGGACGAGACATGTCGCTCTCGGGATAGCTTACTGCCATTGAAAAAGTTACCATACCCTCGTGAATCTTCATGAAACGACAACCATCAAGGATACTATTCTTGAAGAATTCCTTATCGAGCATGTGTCTGAAGTCAGACTTCTTGAAGGTGCGAGCAAAGAGAGTTGATGCATTCTTCTTTACAACAATCTTGATGGTGTTGTCGTAATACTTGTCTCCCATGTCATCTGCTACGACTCCCAAAGAATCACAAGCTTTGCGCTCTAGCTCCCATACGTACTTGTTCTGTCCTATTTTGCATGTATCTGTAGCATATAGGATGGGGAGTGAGCGTGGATTGTTGTCCACTATCTGTACTGGCTTTTCCTGTACTTGTTCTGTTGCTTGGGGAGCTTTCTCGTTGGATGTACATGCTACGAAGACGAGAAGTGCAAGTAGCATCAGAGTTAACTTATGATTCATCTCTCTTTATTATAATAATAGGTATGATTCTTTTTATCTATTGAATTATCCCCTCCGTTGCTGGGAGGGGATATGTATTGTATAATAATTATTCTTGAGTAGCTTCTGCATCAACAGCAGTTGTAGTTTCCTCGTCGGTGGCAGGTGCCTTGTCGATTAGCTCAAGGAACTGGTCAAGCTTGGGAGTGATGATAATCTGGGTGCGACGATTCTTTGCGCGTCCCTCGGGAGTATCATTGTCGGCCACAGTATTGTATTCTCCACGACCAGCAGCTGACAAGCGGCTAGGATTTACACCATACTTTGTTTGCAATTCCTGTACAACACTACTTGCACGCAATGCAGAGAGGTCCCAGTTGTTACGAATGTTTGTGCGGCTGATGGGTACATTATCAGTATTACCCTCTACAAGTACTTCGTAATCGTCATAGTCGGTGATAATCTTTGCAATCTTTGAGAGAGTCTCGCCAGCCTTTGTGCTAATCTCGTATGAACCGCTCTTGTAAAGCATATTGTCGTTCAAAGAGATGTATACTACACCCTTCAATACCTGAATGTCTACGTCCTTCAACTCCTCACGAGAAAGGCTACGGGTCAAATTGTTGGTCAATGCTACATTCAATGAGTCGCTCTTGCTCTTAGCTTCCACCAACTGCTGAATATACTTGTTGCTAGAGTTAATCTCATCTACCAACTTGCTGATGTTAGCACCACCCTGATAGATGCTCTGGTCTAGAGTCTTCTGCATAATCTGCATAGCCTCGTTCTTTTCCTTAATCAAGGCATTCTTGTCGTCGAGCATTTGCTGGAGGTTTTCTGTCTTTGTCTTAAATGCAGCCAACTCTACTTGAGCATCACTATATTTCTTACCCAAAGACATACCACCATTGCGGCAGTCTTGTAACTGCTGCTGAACAGCAAGATACTCTTTCTTACTAACACAACTGCCCAATGCCAATGTAGCTGCGGCAGCTATTACCATGTACTTAATTGTCTTCATAATCTTTCGGTTACCTTATTAAACTGCTGCGAAGGTACGAAAAAAAAATGATTTACATATAAGCTCTCTTTACAAATTATACTCTATTTAACGTTATTTAACATATCTAAACAAAATGTAATGTCTTTTAATGTTTACGAAAGTTAGCACTTTTCTACAAATCAATAGAATATTATAGAAAATCGGCACATAATCATGCAGATTGCTTGCTTGACAAAATAATTTTCGTAACTTTGTGGTCAAATTGATACATAACAACTCCAATGAGCAGTTTACTTATTCCCAAAGATTATCAACCAGCTCTCGACCTTAAACAAACAGAGTTGGCTATTAAACAGATAAAAGACTTTTTCTTGCGTAGCTTTTCTACCGAGTTGCGCCTTCGCCGTGTGACAGCACCCTTGTTTGTATTGCGTGGCCTCGGTCTTAATGACGACCTTAATGGCACAGAGCGACCAGTATCATTTCCAATTAAGGATATGAATGAGTCCATGGCAGAGGTGGTTCACTCGCTAGCAAAATGGAAGCGCGTTACTCTGGCTGAGTATCAAGTTGAGCCTGGCTATGGTATCATCACAGATATGAATGCGATTCGTGCAGACGAAGAGTTGGACAATCTTCATTCACTCTATGTAGACCAATGGGACTGGGAGCGCACTATGACAAGTGAACAGCGTAGTGTCGAGTTTCTTAAGCAAATAGTTCGCCGTATCTATGGTACCATCCTGCGTACTGAGTTTTATATCTGCGAGACTTATCCACAATTGCGTCCCTTCCTTCCCGAAGAGATTCATTTCATTCATAGCGAAGAGTTGGAACGTCTTTATCCTAATAACACTCCCAAGGAACGTGAAGACCTTATCAGCCAAAAGTATGGAGCTGTCTTCATCATTGGTATTGGCGGTAAACTTTCTTCTGGTGAACCACATGACAATCGAGCACCTGACTATGATGATTGGAGCACACCCAATAGTGACGGTTTCTTTGGCCTAAATGGTGACCTTCTGATTTGGTATCCCATTCTTGGACGTAGTATAGAACTTTCTTCTATGGGTATCCGTGTAGATAGTAAAGCACTTATGCACCAGTTGGAATTGCAAGGCAAGACCGACCGCAAGGAACTTTACTTCCACCGTCGTTTGCTCGAAGGTTCTCTTCCTCTCAGCATTGGTGGCGGTATTGGTCAGAGCCGACTCTGCATGATACTCCTCCACAAAGCTCATGTTGGCGAAACCCAATCCAGCATCTGGCCCGACGACATGCGCAAGCAATGTAAAGAAGCAGGCATGCCATTGATTTAATAATTCAAAGGATAGTGTTATAATATTGGACTTAATAAATCCACAATAGGACTGACCATTTAAATTGAGGGTCAGTCCTTCATTATATATACGCATCGTGTTAGATAAATTAAATTTTCTTGAAGAAAATGACACAAACTAGCAAGTATGATAATATAAAATTTATTATTCCATTGGAAAATACTAGCATAATAGGTAAATTCTTTATATTTTTGTGACGAAATATTATCATAATCCTAGCATCTAGTAAGTATTTTGAATATGAAGAAACTTTTTTTGAGTCTTTTACTGGCTACCTCTGTTATGATTCCAAGTAGCATGAATGCTAAGGTGGAGCATATCTTGCCTCGTCCTCAACAAGTTGTTATGGAACAAGGGAAACCTTTTGCATTGAATCGACCCATTTCTATAATATATAATGGTGGTATAGAGCGATGCGAATTGTTGGAGGAGTTTTTCTTGCAAAATGGTTGTAAGATTAAGGATGGCGGCACACCCATTTATGTAAACATCTCGCCAAACTTTGGTAGCGCAAATGATTATGAGTTATATGGCTATGATAATGAGGCCTACAAGTTGGAGGTTTCTTCAAAACAGATTACTATTCTTGCTGCCAGCGAAGTGGGTGTCATTAGAGCAACACAAACTCTTGTGCAAATGGCAGAAGGATACAAAGGCAAGGCTAAGTTAGAAGCTGTGAGCATAAATGACTGGCCAGCATTCAAGTTACGTGGATATATGCACGATGTTGGTCGCTCTTATATCCCCGCAGAAGAATTAGTCAAGCAGATTGAATTGTTCTCGCGCTTCAAGATTAATACTTTTCACTGGCATTTAACAGAAAATCAGGCATGGCGCTTTGAGGTGAAGGCATACCCAGCTTTGACTTCAGATGAAAGTATGACTCGTTTCCCAGGCAAATACTACACTCAAGAAGAGTGCAAGGCTGTGATGGCAGCTGCCAAGAAACATGGCGTTGTGGTGATTCCAGAAATAGATATGCCTGGTCATAGCGAAGCATTCAAGCGTGCAATGGGATTTGATATGCAAAGCGAGGAGGGCAAAAAGGTGCTTAAGGCTGCTCTTGATGAGGTAGTCGAGGTCTTTGCTGATGCTCCCTATGTCCATATAGGTGGTGATGAAGTTTCTACTACTCCTGCATACCTAAACGAAATGATTGCCTATGTAGAATCTAAAGGCAAAAAGGCAGGAATTTGGAATCCGATTAATGGTATTTCACAAAACCAATTGAATGCCACCCTATCTCAAATGTGGGGTACACGAGGTTATGCTGCCGATGGAAAGGCTAACATAGATTGCCGTTACAATTATACAAATCATTTTGATGTCTTTGCCGACTTGGTTGGCATCTACAAAAGCAATATCTACTATGAAAGGAAGGGTAATAGCAAGGTTGCAGGCGCCATTTCTGGTTGTTGGAATGACCGCAAAATGGCCACTTCTGCCGACATTATGGCTCAAAACAATGTTTATGCCAATGTCATTGCCACTGGCGAACGAGCTTGGATTGGTGGAGGCAAACGATACATCGATAATTGCAACAATGGTGGTACAAATGGTGGTGGTGGAGTAATGCTACCCAACTCTGGTGAGGAATATGATGAATTTGCTGATTGGGAAAGACGTTTCCTCTTTCATAAAGCTAATTCTCTGAAGGATGAACCTATTCCATACGTTAAGCAAACTAATGTAAGATGGCGCATTACTGAGGCTTTCCCAAATGAGGGTGTAAGCTCTGCTGTTTTTGCACCAGAAGCATATGCTGCTACCGATAATAATGATGTATTACCTCAAACATTCACACACGAGGGTAAAACATATAGCACTGGCATAGCTACTGGTGCAGGTATTTATCTAAATCATACCTGGGGACGCAATATTATCAAGGCTTATTACGAGGCACCAACTTACAATCAAACAGCTTATGCTTGGACCTTCGTATATTCTCCCAAGAAACAAACGGTTGGCGCGCAGATAGAATTCCAGAATTATAGCCGTTCGGAACAAGACCCTGCACCTTCTACTGGCAACTGGGACTTGTATGGCTCTAAAATTTGGATTAACGGAACTGAGATAGAGGCTCCCGCATACGAGAACACAGGTGTGAGAATTACCAATAAGGAAATCACACTAAAAAATGAGAATTTCTCTGCTCGAAAGCCCATTCCCGTTACGTTAAATAAGGGATGGAATAAGGTATTCCTAAAATTGCCTTATGTCAACGCAGGTTACCGTCTCGACAAGTGGATGTTTACTTGTGTATTCACAGACTTGCAAGGAGTTGCAGCCGTAGATGGTTTGATATATTCTCCCGACAAACAAAAATGAAGATACTCAGAACTATACGCAATATAATAAGGTGGATAATATGCTTGTTTTTCGCAACAAGCATATTATCTGTTTTGGCGTATAAGTGGGTGCAAGTACCCGTTACTCCTTTGATGCTTATTAGATGTTGCCAACAAATAAGCAAAGGCGAAAAGATAAGACTAAAACACCACTGGGTAAAACTAGATGAAGGAATAGCACCTGACCTTGCCTTGGCTGTAGTTGCAAGTGAGGACCAAAAGTTTATGACTCATCATGGTTTTGACCTTGATGCTATTTCTGATGCATGGGAGGAGCGAATTGAAGGCAAACGCAAACGTGGAGCAAGCACCATTTCACAACAAACGGCCAAGAATGTCTTTCTATGGCCAGGTGGAGGATGGTTTAGAAAAGGTCTTGAAGCTTACTTTACCATTTTAATTGAACTGATTTGGGACAAACACCGAATTATGGAAGTGTATCTCAATGTCATAGAAATGGGAGATGGCATATATGGCGCAGATGCATTGGCTTGGCAACATTTTGGAAGAAGTGCTAATCACTTGACACGTGCAAATTGTGCACTGATTGCTGCTACATTACCTAATCCTCTCAAATATAGTTCTAAGAATCCATCCAAATACATGCTTCGTCGCCAAACACAAATTATGCGACAAATGAAAAACCTTGGTTCTATCAAATGGGAGTAGAAAACTACCATAAAAGGCATAAAATTATGTTTTAAAACGCAAAATTGTAACTTTGACTTTACATTTTCGCTTGTTTTTAACAAAAAAGGTGTATCTTTGTCTGCGTAACATCTGCTTTAGAAGCATGTAAATATACCTTAATTCTATGCTAGAACCCCTATTTAGAACACACCAGTATTTGTTAGACCATCTAGGCACACCTGTTAGGCGCTCCTTGATGGACGAAATAAATTGGCGCGACCGTTTGATAGGAATCAAAGGTAGCAGAGGAGTTGGCAAGACTACGTTCTTGTTGCAATATGCCAAGGAAAACTACGAATCAAACGATAGAAAATGTCTGTATGTCAATCTGAATAGTTTCTATTTCCAAACATGCAGTTTGGTAAAGTTTGCAGGAGAGTTTTACAAGGCAGGAGGTCAGGTTCTATTGCTCGACCAAATATTCAAGTTGTCTAATTGGAGCCATGTCTTGCACGAGTGTTATGAAAAATTCCCTCTCTTACGTATTGTCTTTGCAGGCAGCACGGTGATGAGACTTAAGGACGAAAATCCAGAGCTAAATGGTATCTGTCGCAGTTATAGTTTGCGTGGTTTCTCCTTTAGAGAATATCTCAACATGAAGGCTGGCACTGATATCAAGCCATACACTTTACGAGAGCTAGCAAATAGGCACGAACGTATAGCAAGGGAGATTTGCGAAAAGTGCAATCCTCTAGAGCATTTCCCTGCCTACTTACATCACGGATATTATCCGTTTTTCCTAGAGAAACGCAACTTTAGCGAGAATTTGCTAAAGACCATGAATATGATGATAGAGGTTGATATCTTGCTTATCAACCAAATGGAGCAGAAGAACCTTAATCGAATCAAAAAGCTCCTCTATCTGTTGGCCACAAGGGGAACAGGCACTCCCAACGTGAGTCAATTGGCACAAGAGGTATTAACCTCAAGAACAACAATTGCCAACTATATCAAGTTCCTCAGCGATGCGCGACTGATTAATATCCTTTACCGCAAAGGCGAAGATTACCCCAAGAAGCCAGGACGCATTGTGATGAACAATACAAATCTAATGTATGCAATGACACCAGGAAATGTTAACAAAGAAGACTTGGTGGATACATTCTTCCAAAACGCAATTTGGGGTAAGCATAAAATTAGAATTGGCGATAGAGGTTGTACATTCCTGTTAGACAATCAATATAGATTCCGCATACAGGATGAAACACCAAAGCGAAAGTCTACGGATGTAATATATGTACGTTCAGACAAGAATATAGGAGATGACCAAGTTATACCTTTGTGGATGTTTGGTTTGTTATATTAAAACCTATACACTTTCCTTTCGCAAAACAAAAACATAATTAGAATAATTTATTAACTAAAATCAGCATTCATAAATACTATAATGCTGAGACTAAAACAAATACAACAATGGCAAAAGAAAAGAAATTTGTGACATGGGATGGTAACACCTGTGCCGGACATGTAGCTTACATGTTTAGCGAAGTGGCTGCTATCTACCCTATCACTCCTTCGTCTCCAATGGCGGAACATGTAGATGAATGGGCTGCACAAGGCAGAAAGAATCTGTTTGGTGATACAGTTCTTGTACAGGAAATGCAATCAGAGGCTGGTGCCGCAGGTGCTGTACACGGTTCGTTGCAGGCAGGTGCCTTGACTTCAACCTTTACTGCTAGCCAGGGCCTATTGCTAATGATTCCAAACATGTACAAGATTGCTGGCGAGCTATTGCCTAGCGTATTCCATGTAAGTGCACGTACCGTAGCTACACATTCTTTGTGTATCTTTGGTGACCATAGCGATGTTATGGCTTGTCGCCAAACTGGTTTTGCTATGTTGGCAGAGGGCAGTGTACAGGAAGTTATGGATTTGAGCGCAGTTGCTCATTTGGCTTCTATCGAATCACGTGTACCATTCATTAATTTCTTTGATGGTTTCCGTACCTCTCATGAGTACCAAAAGGTTGAGCTAATTGAAGACGACGATGTTCGTGATTTGGTTGACATGGATGCCGTAGCTGAATTCCGTCAGCGTGCATTGACCCCCGAACGCCCCATGGCAAAGGGTATGGCAGAGAATCCTGAGACTTTCTTTGCTCATCGCGAAAGTTGCAACCGCTACTATGATGCAGTACCCGCTATCGTAGAAAAGTATATGGCTGCTATCAGCGAGCGTACTGGTCGCAAGTACGACCTATTTACATATTATGGTGCAGAGGATGCAGAGAATATCATCATCCTAATGGGTTCTGCTACAGAGGCTGCTCGCGAGGCTATCGACTATGCTAATGCTAATGGCAAGAAGTATGGTATGATTAGCGTACATTTGTATCGTCCCTTCTCTGTTAAGCACTTGCTAAAGGCTGTTCCTGCTACCTGCAAGCGCATCGCAGTACTAGACCGTACTAAGGAACCTGGTAGCAATGGCGAACCCTTGTTGCTGGACGTTAAGGATGCTTTCTATGGCATTCAGAATGCTCCCCTCATCGTTGGTGGCCGCTATGGCTTGGGTAGCGCCGACGTTACTCCCACAATGATTTTGGGTGTATTTGAGAATTTGGAGTTGCCTCAACCTAAGGACCACTTCACTGTTGGTATCGTAGATGACCTAACCTTCACCTCACTTCCCAAGAAGGAGGAAATGGCTCTCGGTGGCAAGGGTATCTTCGAGGCTAAGTTCTTTGGTCTTGGTGCTGATGGTACAGTTGGTGCTAATAAGAATTCTGTTAAGATTATTGGCGACAACACCACCAAGTATTGTCAGGCATATTTCTCTTATGACTCTAAGAAGAGCGGTGGCTTCACATGTTCACATTTGCGCTTTGGCGACACACCTATTCGCAGCACATATCAGATTAAGACTCCCAACTTTGTTGCATGTCACGTCCAGGCATACTTGCGTATGTATGATGTAATTCGTGGTTTGCAACCAGGTGGTCAGTTCCTTTTGAATACTATCTTCGAGGGTGAGGAATTGGTAAACTTCATTCCCAACAACCTAAAGAAGTACTTTGCCGAGAAGAACATCACCGTTTATTATATCAATGCAACCAAGATTGCTCAGGAGATTGGTTTGGGTAACCGTACCAACACCATCCTTCAGTCAGCATTCTTCCGCATCACCGAGGTTATCCCCGTTGATTTGGCGGTTGAGCAGATGAAGAAGGCTATTGTCAAGTCTTACGGCAAGAAGGGTGAGGATGTCGTTAATATGAACTTTGCCGCTGTTGACCGCGGTGGCGAGTACAAGACATTGGCTGTTGACCCCGCATGGGTTAATCTTCCTGCTGACGAGGCTCCCCAGTATGACGAGCCCGATTACATCACTAACTTGGTACGTCCTATCAATGCACAGAACGGTGACTTGTTGCCCGTTAGCGCATACAAGGGTATCGAGGATGGTGCATGGCAACAGGGTACTTCTGCTTTCGAAAAGCGTGGTGTAGCAGGTTTTGTTCCTACATGGAATAGCGAAAATTGTATCCAGTGTAACAAGTGTGCCTTTGTTTGCCCACATGCTGCTATCCGTCCTATTGTTATGACCGACGAGGAGTTGACTGGTTATCAGGGTGAAAGCATAGAAATGAAGGCACCTGCTACAATGAAGGGTATGCACTTCGTAATTGCCGTTGACGAAAAGGACTGCCTAGGTTGTGGCAACTGTGCCGATGTTTGTCCTGGCAATCCCAAGAAGGGTGTAGCATTGACCATGAAGGCTTATGATGATTCCTCTGATGAGGCTATCAAGAATGCTTCTGACTGGAAGTACTTCATGGAGAAGGTTACCAGCAAGCAGCACTTGGTAGATATTAAGCAGAGTCCAAAGAATAGCCAGTTTGCACAGCCTTTGTTTGAGTTCAGCGGTGCATGCTCTGGTTGTGGAGAAACTCCTTATGTTAAACTCATCAGCCAATTGTTTGGCGACCGCCAGATGGTAGCAAATGCTACTGGTTGTTCTTCTATCTACTCTGGTTCTATTCCATCTACTCCTTACACCAAGAATGCCGAGGGCAACGGTCCTGCATGGGCCAACTCTTTGTTTGAGGACTTCTGCGAATTTGGTTTAGGTATGGTACTAGCTACCAAGAAGATGAAGGCACGTATCAACGCACTACTTACAGAGGCTATCGAGTCAGAGCAAACTCCTGCTGAGTTTAAGGCTGCTGCTGAGAAGTGGATTGAAGCACAGAACGATGCAGACGGTTCTAAGGCTGCTGCCGCAGAATTGATGCCCATGATTGCTGCTGGCGTTGCTGCAGGTTGTCCTTTGTGTGCACAGTTGAAGGAACTAGAGCATTATCTAGTTAAGCGTAGCCAATGGATTATCGGTGGTGATGGTGCTTCTTACGATATCGGTTATGGTGGTCTTGACCACGTTATTGGTTCAGGCGAAGATGTAAACGTATTCGTTCTTGACACCGAGGTTTACTCTAATACTGGTGGTCAGGCTTCTAAGGCTACTCCTATCGGTGCAATTGCACAGTTTGCTGCTAATGGTAAGCGCGTTGGCAAGAAGGATTTGGGTCTAATGCAGGCTACTTATGGCAATGTATATGTAGCTCAGGTAGCTATGGGTGCTGACCAGGCTCAGTGCTTGAAGGCATTGCGCGAGGCAGAAGCATGGAATGGTCCTTCATTGGTAATCGCTTATGCTCCATGTATCAACCATGGTTTGAAGGCTAAGGGCGGTATGGGTAAGAGCCAGG
>JAZLBF010000012.1:0-10342 GCA_045613565.1 Bacteroidaceae bacterium | reverse complement strand
ATTGGCTCTCAGTAATCTAAAGTCGTAAAGTCATCCTGACCATACCTTATACGATTAAAGATGTTTATACGTCCTGCATATTGGCTGTTCGAGAAATCACAAGTTACTAAAAGCTTTAAATATTTTTAGCGGACACCAATAATATATAATCTGTAATCTGCGGGTAGTTGCCTACTACGAAAAAAGCTCCCTCGGAACTTGCCTTGGGAGCCTTTATTAGAAAAACTATTATCAAGAGAATTAGTTGTTCTCTGGACGAAGCTGACGTACGGTCTCAGCTGTGCGCCACATCTCGCTCTCGCGAAGTGCTGCCAATTCCTTCTCAAGACCTACACGATAATCGGGCTTTGAGTTGGCATCGATAGAAATCTGTGCCTCGTTACCGCACTTTACAGAAGCGTACAACTTCTCTACTACGGGCTTGCAAGCATCGTGGAAGGGGCCCATCCAGTCAAGAGCACCACGCTGAGCAGTGGTAGAACAGTTGGCATACATCCAATCCATACCCTTCTGTGCGAAGAGTGGCATCAATGACTGAGTCAACTCCTCTACGGTCTCGTTGAATGCCTCAGAGGGAGAGTGACCATTCTCACGCAATACCTCGTACTGAGCCAAAAGCAAGCCCTGGATAGCACCCATCAAAGAACCACGCTCGCCAGTAAGGTCGGAAGTAGCCTCGCGCTGGAAAGTGGTCTCAAACATATAACCAGAACCGATACCGATACCTAGTGCCAAGGTACGCTCAAGAGCACGACCTGTAGCATCCTGGTATACTGCGTAAGAGCTGTTCAAACCACGACCTTCCAAGAACATAGTGCGCAATGATGTACCAGAACCCTTAGGAGCAACCATGATCACGTCGATATCCTCCTGAGGAACACAACCGGTGCGGTCGTTCCATGTGATAGCAAAGCCGTGAGAGAAGTAAAGAGCCTTACCAGGTGTAAGGTACTGCTTCAATGTGGGCCATACGCTCATCACAGCTGCGTCTGATAGCAAGCACATTACGATGCTAGCCTTCTCTGCTGCCTCTTCGATAGAGAATAGAGTCTCACCAGGTACCCAACCATCGCTAACTGCCTTCTCATAGGTCTTGCCCTGACGCTGACCAACGATTACGTTGAAACCATTGTCGCGCAAGTTGCATGCCTGACCAGGACCCTGTACACCATAACCGATAACGGCGATGGTTTCGTCCTTCAAAATTTCACGTGCTTTCTCTAGAGGATACTCCTCGCGGGTTACTACTTCTTCGATAACACCGCCAAAATTCATTTTTGCCATTTTAGTATATTTTTTTAATTATTGATTTATTTCTGTGTTTTCTGAATAATCCGAATAATCGGAGTTTTCGGAGTAATCTGAATAATCTGAGTAATCCGAATAATCACTCATCAGAGACATTGAATCTCACCTTTGCCTGGCAGACTACATCGCCGCTGGCATCTTCGGTGACATTCTTGCGAACCTCGATATCCACTTCGTTGTCATCCACGGGTTGGATATAAAAGCTGAGTGTATCACCCATATAGCTCTCTGCCTTGTAAGCTATCTCAAATCGTTTGATACCACGCTCCATTTGCTCGCGTGAGAATAAATCCAGAATATGCTCTATGTACTTGATAGAATTGATATGTCCATTGATATCTACATCGCTGTAGTAAGTGCCTATGGTGCGTACCAACTGTGCATCGCGGAAACGAAAACGTCCGTGACCCTCTATGGGGCAGACATTCTCTTCGTCGGATACTGCATAATTCAAGATGTCACCATCATACAGAGTGAGCAAGTCACAAGGACGACGTGTATCCATGTCTATCATTGCCCATACGCTTCTGGCATAACCCATGGGACGACCTTCGGCATCCTCGACGGCAAAGTTACGAGTGGTGAAAAGTTTCATCACGCTCTCCACCCATGTACGTACCTGACAGTGCTGATAGTTACGAGGCATCTCCATCATCTCGATAGAAAGGCGAGAGAGTACCCATGTGTGGCGTGTCTCATTGAGAGCACCAATACCCCATCCACGCTTCTGCGAGTGGTTACCAGCAGCATTGAGCAGATGATTGCCTAGCACACCCATAAACACACGACCGGTAAAGTCGACATGGAAGGGCTCTATATAAATAGGATATACGTCTATTTTTTGCATAATCAATGATGTGTGTATTATATTAACGGAAGAATGATACTATCTCTCCATCTCACGCTGAGTGAGATAATTGTCCAGACGCTCTATGCGACTCTTGGTAACGGCAATACGGCCAGAACGCACAAATTGGAGAACACAACCGATTTCGTCCAACTGAGTGAACAATTCCATCACGTCTTCCGTGATACCTGTCTTCTCAACAATGGAGTATGTGGAATTCACCTCTACAAAACGAGCGTCGTAACGGCGCACAATGCGAGAAATCTCCTTATCTGCCAATACCTTGGGAGTGGACAACTTGAGCAACGATGTCTCCATCATGAAGATTTCATCGTCCACAAAACAATTGGCTTGGAGCACATCAATACGCTTCTCTATCTGTCGCACCAGCATCTCTGCCATATCCTTCTTGCAATAGCAGGTGATGGTGTATTTGTGCACACCAGGAGTGCTGGAAGCACATACATTGAGAGTTTCGATATTTACCTGACGACGGGTGAAGACAGCCGTAATCTGATTCAGTATACCTGCATAGTTTTCTGAGAAGATAATCAAGGTATAGAGAGTGAGGCCCTGATGATTATTGTACAAGGCACCCTCATGACCAGGTGCTGAAGGACGCACCACGGCATTGCGCTTGAATGTCTCCGTCTGCTCGCCCTCGGCTGTGTCTTCGCTCAAGGTGGCACGACGCTGGCGAGAAAGATTCTTCTCGTAGGAATTGCGGTCGATAGCGGCTGCAGCTGCTACGGCATCGTCAAAGCCCTTTAGCTCGGGAACACACTCGTCAAACAACTCATCGCACTTGCCGCAAGTATTGCAATCGCCACACTCGGCAGCTCCGTATTTATTTTTCATTTCGTTCATATCACTTGTCCTCCCTATGTTTTACTTTACCTCAAGCAACATATCGTCCACACTACCTCCGGGAGGAGTCATTGGCAAGACATTGTCCTCTTCCTTCACGGCACATTGTAATAGGTATGGGCCATCCGTAGCCAGCATCTCCTTGATGGCATCTGCCAGGTCGGCACGCTCTATCACGGTGCGACAAGGTATTCCATAACCCTCTGCTATCTTCTCATAATCGGGATTGAGCATAGGAGTGAAAGAATAGCGCTTGTTGAAGAACATGTACTGCCATTGGCGCACATTGCCCAGGTAATTATTGTTCAGAAGTATCATCTTCACGGGACATTGCTGCTCCATGATGGTGCCTAATTCCTGAATAGTCATCTGGAAACCACCATCACCGCAGAACATACACACGGTACGCTCGGGGGCGCCAAATGTGGCACCGATTGCTGCTGGAATACCAAAACCCATAGTGCCACAACCACCGCTGGTGACTATGCTACGAGGATGAGTGTACTGGAAGTATCTACAACCGAACAATTGATTCTGACCAACGTCGGTCACCATGATGGCTTCGTTGTTGGTGGCTTCGCTCACACGGCGCACCACCTCGCCCATGAGTAAGGGACCTTCCGTGGGATTCAAAGCGGCATCGATTACCTTATTGTATTCCTTCTCGGCATAGGGCTTGAAACCATCTATCCATGCCTGATGTGTGGTAGGCTCAACGAGTGCTGATACCTGAGCTAGAGTTTGCTTACAATCACCCAAAACGGCTACGGTAGGCTTCACAATCTTACCTACCTCGGATGGGTCAATCTCGAAGTGTATTACCTTTGCCTGCTTGGCATAGGTGTGCAAATCACCAGTAACACGGTCATCAAAACGCATACCTACGGCTATGAGTAAATCGCACTGGTTGGTCATCACATTAGGTGCAAGATTGCCATGCATACCCAGCATACCCATATTCAAGGGGTGATTGGTGGGAGCAGCAGAAAGACCTAGCATCGTTTGACCAAAAGGTATCTGAGCCTTCTCGCATAGTTCCAGCAATTCCTGGCGAGCACCAGCCAATTCCACACCCTGACCAACAAGCATCAAGGGCTTCACACTCTGATTAATCAATCTAGCTGCCTCTTCTATGCTGGCTGCATCAGCCGAGGGAACGGGATTGTAGCTACGAATAAAATTGACCGTTTGTGGTGCGTAATCTATCATTGCCGTCTGTGCGTTCTTGGCAAAGTCGAGCACCACAGGACCGGGACGTCCGCTTTTGGCAATATAAAAGGCACGTGCCACCGCCCAGGGGATATCCTCGGCACGACGTATCTGATAGTTCCACTTGGTAATGGGTTGAGTTACACCCACTACGTCCACCTCCTGAAAGGCATCGGTACCAAGCATAGCAGCACCCACCTGTCCGCAGATTACCACCATAGGAGTGGAGTCAATCATTGCATCTGCCACACCGGTGATGGTGTTCATGGCACCAGGACCTGAGGTTACGATAGCACAACCCACCTTGCCACTGACACGGGCATAACCCTGAGCGGCATGTACGGCTGCTTGTTCGTGGCGCACTAATATGTGATGCAACGATTCCTTATGGTCGTACAATGCATCGTAGGTAGGCATAATAGCACCACCGGGATATCCAAACAGTACATCCACACCTTCGTGCTCTAGCGAGCGCATCAAGGCCTCGGCACCAGTTATCTTTGTTGTTTCCATATATTTTGTCGTTTGTTCTGGGAAGGACTAGGGAGAGCTAGAAAAACCTAGGAATGTTCGCAAAACGCTAATCGCTCGTCGCTATTGACTTCGTCGATTTTGCTCACGCTCGGCATAGCTCAAACAAGCTTGGCTCTGCTCTCGCTTAATCGCAAAATTCGCTAATCGCTAAACGTTCATCGCTAATCCTTGATTATCCTTACACCGCCCTTGTCGGCACTAGTTACACTCTGTGCATAAGCCTTCAAAGCCTTGCTCACTACACGATTGCGGCGCAAGGGTTGCTGAGGACGCTGAGCCAACTCTTCGTCAGAAAGACGTACATTGATGCTACGTGCTGGTATGTCTATATCGATGATGTCTCCATCCATAATCTTGCCAATATTACCACCAGCTGCTGCCTCGGGGCTAATGTGTCCGATGGAAAGACCAGAGGTTCCACCGCTGAAGCGTCCGTCGGTAATCAAGGCGCATTCCTTGCCCATATGCATTGACTTGATGTAACTGGTGGGATAAAGCATCTCCTGCATACCAGGACCACCCTTGGGACCTTCGTGGGTGATTACCACCACGTCACCCTTCTTTACCTTGCCACCGAGAATGCCTTCGCATGCATCCTCTTGCGAGTCGAACACTACGGCAGGACCTGAGAACTTCCAAATGCTCTCGTCCACACCTGCGGTCTTTACCACACAACCGTCCTGTGCAATATTGCCAAACAATACGGCCATACCGCCATCCTTGGTGTAGGCGTGCTCTATGTCGCGAATGCAACCATTCTCACGATCGGTATCCAATGTCTCGTACATGGTACTCTGAGCGCCCATCTTGTTGCAGAACACTCCAGCAGGAGCGCTGCTATAGATACGCTTAGCTTCGGGATCGACCTCTGCCTTAAGGATAGAGTACTTTTCTATATCTTCAGCCAATGTGGCACCATTTACACGCTTTACCGAGGTGTCTATCAAACCGCCCTTGGCCAACTCGCCAAGCAGATTGAGCATGCCACCTGCACGACCACACTCCTGCACGCTATATTTCTGGCTATTGGGAGCCAACTTGCACAAGAAGGGGGTCTTGCGTGAAAGCTCGTCCATATCCTTCATGGTAAAGTCCACCTCTGCCTCCTGTGCTACGGCCAACAAGTGTAGCACGGTATTGGTACTGGCACCCATGGCAATGTCCAGGGTCATGGCATTCATGAAAGCCTGACGTGTGGCTATGCTGCGTGGCAAAACGCTCTCGTCGCCATCCTGGTAATATGCAAAGGCATTCTTTACTATCTGACGAGCAGCATCCTTGAAGAGTTGTACGCGATTGGTGTGTGTGGCAAGGATGGTACCATTACCGGGAAGAGAAAGACCAATACCCTCGGTAAGGTTGTTCATAGAATTGGCGGTAAACATACCACTACAGCATCCACATCCGGGACATGCACGATTCTCTACCTCGGCCAATTCCTCCTCACTCACGGTCTTGTCAGCACCCTTTACCATAGCAGCTATCAAGTCGAGGTTCTCACCCTTGTACTTACCAGCCTCCATAGGACCACCGCTAACAAACACGGCAGGGATATTCAATCGCATAGCCGCCATGAGCATACCTGGAGTTATCTTGTCACAATTGGAAATGCATATCATAGCATCGGCCTTGTGGGCATTGCACATATACACCACGCTATCTGCTATGATATCACGGCTAGGCAAAGAATATAGCATACCATCATGTCCCATAGCTATACCATCATCAATGGCTATGGTATTGAATTCGGCGGCATAGCATCCCATGCTCTCTATCTCAGCCTTTACTATCTGACCTATCTCGTGCAAATGAGTATGTCCGGGGACAAACTGAGTAAACGAGTTGACAATAGCTATAATTGGTTTGCCAAACATCTCCCTCTTCATGCCATTTGCCACCCACAGAGCACGTGCGCCTGCCATGCGGCGACCCTCTGTACATACAGCACTTCTCAATTGATGTTTCATATGTTGTAAAATTCTTTTTAGTCGTTTATTTGTTATTACACGGGCAAAGATACAGCTCTTCTTTAAATTTCCAAAGAAAAATGAAAGAAAAATCGTATTTATGCTGTCATTTTGTAACCAAGGCGATATAATTCCAAACTTGCCCCAACCAGATACAATGCATGAATGCTACGCAAATACACTCTGAAGGCCATAGGGCTTTGTGGCTCTATTTGCTCTCTTCTGATTTGTGTGAGACAGATGGTGGAGAGCATGCGCACCAGTTCTTCCATGGCATCGTACTCGTTCATAGCTTGGCCATCTGCGGGTTTGGCCTTGGGAGAAAAGCCCAGTACCGTTTCTCTCACGTACTCGTCCATGCAATCAAAACCGCGCTTGTCTCTGATGTATTCATAGAGATTAGGAATCTTGCCATAGAGTTCCCAATCAATATCCCAATAGTGAGCAATGGCCATGCCCAGGTACATCATCCATCCTAGTGCCACGGTGGGATACTTGGCTATCTCCTTGATAGCATCGCCCATGTATGGCTGAGCCACCTCTTCCCACTTATCATCCAGGTCGGGGCTTGGCAACAGTTGTCCTTCCAATTTGCCCTGCTGAGTACACACCTTTAGCAATTCCACTATAAGGGTTTGCTCGTACTTGTCCAAATATTCCTTTTCTTCCATGTCTTTCTGAGGAGTAAAAAATCGTTTCATCTAAAAATAATGGGCGCAAAGATACGATTATGCTAGCAAAATGCCAAAGAAAGTGAGGGTTAGAGTAAGAAAAAGTTAACTTTTTGCTCCGTTTTTGCCTAAATTGCTAACAAAGAGTCGCCTTTTCTATGCTCAAAATGGCCTCAACACGACAGCAGGATGGTCATAATATTAATATAATAATGTATAGAGGTTGAATAGATAGCAGCATGCCAACTTATCTTTTTCGGAACAAATATTTGCATTACAAGAACCTTTCGTTGGTCATTTTTCTATTTACCAATAACTTTGCAAACGTTTTCAGACAGAGGAACCTTTACCTCTAACACATTAACAGGTATTAGTAAACACAAAAAGATTTATAATTATGGCAGACAAAAGATTACTCACCATTCAAGACATCTCTTGCGTAGGACAATGTTCACTCACCGTAGCACTACCCATCATCTCAGCTTGTGGTGTGGAGTGTGGCATTTTGCCCAGCTCAGTACTTTCTAACCACACCGCTGGTTTTAGTGGTTGGACTTTCTTCGACCTAACCAACGAGATGCCTAACATTCTTGAGCAGTGGAAGAAGGAAAATGTTGATTTTGATGCTTTCTACACAGGTTATGTTTCTAAGGCTCAGATTCCTCACATCCTTCGCATCATGGAGGAAACAGCTCGTCCTGGTGCTTTGCGCATCGTTGACCCCGTAATGGGCGATGGCGGTAAGTTGTATCCCGGTTTCGATGATGATTTCCCTCAGGAGATGTGCAAGTTGTGCAATGGTGCAGATGTTATTATGCCTAACATGACCGAGGCTGCTCTGCTTCTTGGCGAGGAATACACCACCGAGTATGACCAGGCATATATCGAGGACATGATCAAGCGTCTCTATGCTCTTGGTGCCAAGAATGTGGTGCTTACTGGTGTTAGCTTCGAAGAGGGTAAATTGGGTGTAGCTTGCTATGATGGCACTACCATTCAGTATTACTTCACCGACCGTATCCAGGGCTCAATGCATGGTACTGGTGACTGCTATGCTTCTTCATTTGCTGGTGCTTTGATGCGTGGTCATAGCATTCTTGAGTCTGCTTCTATCGCGGCTGACTTCGTTGTAGAAACTATCCGTCAAACTATGCCCGATCCCTCACATTGGTATGGCGTTAAGTTTGAGAAGGCTCTACCCTACCTCATCAGCAGATTGTAATAAACGATTAGTGAATAGAAACACACAATAAGGTAAAAAGATTATTATGAAGAAAATTTCAATTATGCTTCTCTTGTGCCTCATGGCTACAGTAGCTAAGGCACAGGTTTGGGGTAATGCTCAGATGATGTATGACTTCGGTCACAAGTACGCAACTCTCACTGGTGAGATTGGTCACAACCACAAGAGTGGCAATGGCTTTGGCTTCTTTGACCTTGACCTTGGCAGAAAGGCTGACAATGGCATCTACTTCGAGTATGGCTATAATTTCAAGTTGAAGAACAACTTCTACGCACACGTAGAATACGATGGTGGAGTGCTCTTCAATAGCGGTATCACATACTCACACGCTGCTTTGCTTGGTGGTGCTTATCAGACAGTTGTCAACAAGACATACCTAGAGTTCCAACTAAAGTATCGCATGGACATCGACTATCGTCTGGGTGACACCGGTCATGGTCTTCAAGCTACAGCCGTATGGAATAGAAAGTTCTTCAATGAGCACCTATACTTTGGTGGTTATATTGATGTAGCTTACAATGCAACCGTAGATCACCTAACCTACAGCACCGAAATGCAACTACTGTACTGCTTCAACAAGATTGGTGCAGGTATCGAGCTTGAAATGGAAAATTATCTCAACGACTTCAAGGCCTCTCCCAAGTTGATGGTCAAGTACGACTTCTAAAACGTAGTTGTTCTACATAATAATAGCGCCAGCCTGCACAAGGTTGGCGTTTTTGTATCCAAAAAGTTGCGCAATTTGGAAACTTTTTTGTAATTTTGTGGCACAAAATCATAATATAGAGGCTATGAAAAGGTTCAAAACCATATTTCTCGAAGATGCTGTAGAGTTCCTATCGAGCCTTTCTACACAGGTACGAACCAAAATCTTGTATAATATCGACAAAGTAGAAGGGGGAATAATTAGCAGTGATCTTTTCAAGAAACTAGGCGACACAGAAATTTGGGAATTTAGGACGCAATACAATGGTATCCAATATCGACTTTTTGCTTTTTGGGATACGGATAAAGAAGCTATAGTAGTAGCAACACATGGTATAGTAAAAAAAGTTTGGAAAGTTCCAACCAAAGAAATAGCAAAAGCTGAAGAGTTAAGAAGACAATATTTCAATGAAAAATAACAAACAGATATGGCAATAAAGACATATACCTTAGATGAAGTTAAAGACAAGTTCATCGGAAAAATTGGTTCCCCAGAAAGAGAACAATATGAGCAGTCATTAAATGAAGAGTTACAAGCCTACCATATTGGTGAAGCCATCCGTAAGGCTCGCATATCAAAAAATCTCACTCAAGAACAATTAGGCGAGAAGGTTGGAGTTCAAAAATCACAAATCTCTAGACTTGAGAAAGGCAAAAGTATCACCTTGTCATCACTCATGCGCCTATTCGCTGCCATGGATATTCCTCTTACGCTAGATATGGGTGGAATAGGTAAAGTATCACTCTATTAGGGGAAATATGATTGCCAACAATTTACAACCATCTACACCTATTAATCCTGGTGAAATAATAAAGGAATTTAGACTCATTTTTCCCATCCTCTGCCTATTTCACACGATGTCCATCGTAGCTTCGCACAATGGCCAGACGGAACTTAAACTGTTCTTTTACTACCAGTATTAAGTGACATTCAAAAAATAACCTGCTCCGTTTTAAAAACATCAATTTATGTTAGTAAGCTTGTCTTTTT
>JAZLBF010000011.1:0-1822 GCA_045613565.1 Bacteroidaceae bacterium | reverse complement strand
CATTCTTCTGGGTAAACCTGTGTCTGTATTCAAACTTCGTCCTGCTGTAGTAGAAGTCACATGGACTTTACGTGATGAACATCAAGAGGTGGTAGATTACGAACATTTTACTGCTCCATTCATTTTGACTGTGGATCAAATATTGGGTAAGATTCGTAACCTGACAATGAGAGAGCTGCCTGGAGGAACATTGTTCCCTGACACAATGAAACAATATGATGACTATACGATTCGTGAGGCACTTCATAATGCCATTGCACATCAAGATTATACACTACAGCAACGTATCAACTTCGTAGAAAATCCAGGCTATCTGTACTATGAAAACGGAGGTAGTTTCATCCCCGGTACTTTGCAAAAGGCATTAGCAACCAAAGGGCCACAACGTCATTTCAGGAATGAATGTCTTTGTCGCGCAATGGTCAATTTCAATATGATTGATACGGTCAGCCGTGGAATCAAGAAAATGTTTAACGAGCAATGGCGTCGTCATTTCCCGATGCCTGATTACGAAATAGACACTTTGAATAAAGAAGTTGGTGTGAAGATATATGGTAATTCTATCAATGAAAAGTACACCAAGTTACTGAAAGAGAACAATTCTTTAACCTTGGAGGATTGTATATTATTGGATGCCGTACAAAAAGGGCATCGTATTTCTGAGAATAATGTAGTTTCTCTATTGGAAAAAGGATTATTGGAAGGAGATCTTACGGATTACCGTATTTCAATTGATGTGGCTAAAAAGACTCGCCAATTGCCTGAATACACTCGAAACAAGGGGCTTGATAAAGCAAAGATTCAGCAAATGGTTATACAATATTTGCAGAATGCAGGTTCTATAGGAGCAAAGCGTGATGCCATTTTTGAGTATTTGAAAGAGGTATTGCCACAGAATAAGACTCATGAGCAACAAGAGCGTATGATAGGTAATCTTCTTTCCGAGATGAAGGAGAATGGATTGATTTATCTAGAAGGTCGATTTTGGTTCTTGAAGTCGTAATTCAAGGGTTATGACTAAATTACGACTGAAATACGACTAATTACGACTAAAAAATGGAGTTATGACTTAAAATAGTAGTTATAATGTATGCCGAATCATTGGAATATGATTAGAGGTCTTATTGCCATATTTTGCGAATCTGATGTCGGAAACGGAAATAGAACATCAACCCTGCGCTGGTGAGCCCGAAGGGGAAGGAAAGCCAGATGCCAGTCAAGCCCCAATCGAAAACGAAACTGAACAGATAGCCTGCCGGTAGGGAGATGACGAAGTAGGCAATGAAGGCAATGTACATCACCGGCTTAACATCGGCAATGCCACGAAGGGCATTGGAATAGTTGCACTGCATGCCGTCGCCAAACTGATAGATGATGAACGGGACGATGAGGCTAGCCACCATGAGGGTTACTTCGGCATTGTCTGTAAACCAACCGCCTATCTGGTGGCGGAGTAGAAGTAACGGAATGGCTACCATAACGGCCATCAGTAGAATCAGGTGGAAACCGGCGCTGGACGAATGGCGCACACCTTCGGTATCACGCTGTCCGTGGAAATTGCTCACACGCACGGCCACGGCTGCTGCCATGCCATAATACATCATGTAGCCCAATTGTCCGATGGTCATCATCACTTGATGGGCGGCCAGGGCCATGGCTCCCAACCAGCCTACCATAATGGTGGCGAGGCTGAACGAGGCGGTCTCCATGCCCATCTGCAGGGCTACTGGCCAACCGAGCTTGTTGAGTTGGAGGAAGTCGGGCTTGTTCAGCTTGCCTTGCAAGAAGCCTGCACGGTAAGTGCGGTAACGCTTGCCGACAA
>JAZLBF010000010.1:0-7672 GCA_045613565.1 Bacteroidaceae bacterium | reverse complement strand
GGCATCATTATCGCTATCTTTATGGTATCATTCAAATACATTTGATTTTACCATCACTTATAGCTTCACATCAATCTGCTTCGAGTGTTTATTTTAATTCCTAGAATTTAAATGGTTAGAGATTAGCGCCAGCATAAGACTAGAGACTAAAGACAAGAGTCAAGAGACTAAAGTCAAGGGACAAGGGACAACTTCTTCAAACGGAAAACTGTTGTTAATCAAAAACTTCGTTAATCGCTCGTCGCTAAACGATATCCGTACTCTGAACTTTGTACTCTAGTCTTTCGCCCTTCGTCAAGAGAAACCTATAACCTAAAATAATTGAGGTGCAACCAAAACGGTTGCACCTCAATTGTTTTGTATGTGGGGTAGGGGAGATTACTTCTGGTTCCAGAAGTCTTCCTCTGCCTTCTTCTTACGCATGTACTCGTTGTACTCTGCCTGCATCTTGGCGTTGGTAGCCTGCTGCTGGATAGCTTCGTTTAGACGCTTCTTCATGTCAGCTGCACGGTTAGCATAGGTAATGTCTGCTTCACCTGCCAAGTCGCAATAACCAACTGCACCCTTCAAGTCGTGTGCCTTGATAAGGCTCATAGCCATCTGCCAGTATGCAGCACCCTTAAGAGCGGGGTTGTACTCGATAGCCTTGTTGATGAACTCCTCACCCTTGGTGAAACCACCGCTAGAGATAAGTGCCTGAGCAACCTTGATGCAAATCTTACCACGTGTAGCATCGTCAGATGCTAGCTCAAGAGCCTTGTCGTAGTATGAAAGTGCTTCTGTTGCCTTACCGTCCTTCTGTGCCTTCTGTGCAAGACCGATAGAAGATGCAAATGTGGGCTGAAGGTCGTAAGCTGCCTTAGCGTAAACGAAGTAGATAGAATCGTTGTCGCAACCGTTCTGTGCCATTAGGTTAATAGAAGAGTTTAGCTTAGCGATATCTGACTTGTATGCATCGAACTTCTTGGTGTAGATGGCAACAATCTGCTCACGGTCAGCAGCACCACTCTGTGCGAAGGTCTGCTCGATAAGAGCCAAGGGGCCTTCGTACTTCTGAAGTAGCTTCTGAGCCTTCTCTGTTTCACCGTTTGCCTGTGCTTCCTTAGCCAACTGAAGCATATTTTCGCATGCGTCCTTTGAGTCAAGGTAGTCCTGCAAGAACTGCTCGCGCAAAGCATTGGGAGCGTGCTTGTACATCTCGTTAGAGGTTAGGAAGAAGTTCTGAAGCACGGTACCTTCTACTTCGCGACCACCCTTCTCGTTAATCATCTTGATAGCCTCAGAATAGTTCTTGTAGCTCTGGTTGAGAGTGTAACCTGAGTTGGGAGTAGAGGGAGCTGTCCAGTTGTAATAGTCAGCCTTGATAGCGAGTACGTCACCAAGTGTGCTCTTTAGGTTGTCGCGCTTCTCCATGCTGTTTAGAGTGTCTAGGCGAAGTGCGCGCTGCTCGAACATGAACATAAGGTCGTTGAAATACTCCAACTTCTTAGCTTGGTCAGTTTCAGCGATGATTAGCTGGTAAAGCATGAAGGGAGCGTGACCCTTGTAGATACCAGAGATTGCGTAGGGAGCATTGTTGATAAGCCATTTCCATGAAATGTGTGCATCCTTCCAGTTCTTGTTTTCGATACCCATCTGGAAGCTGCTGATGTGACCACGACCAACTGCGATGCTATCTTCGCCAGTTGAGAAAGCGATTCTTTCGTCGATGGTAGCACCTTCGAATTGAGCCATAGCTGCAGATGCGAATGATACCATGCATGCAAAGGCAAGAGTTTTGATTTTCATAATCTGTTTTGTCTTTTTATGTTTGTATTATTTTATTTATTTCTCGATGTGAGTCTTGTCCGCCCAGGTTTCTTGCATCTCTGTGACATTGATGGCTTTCAGCAGAGTGGCACCATCGTCGGTGGTTGTGACACAGAATCTGTCGGTACAATTGCGAATGCTTCCGTATATTGCACCGGCTTGGCCGGTGATTTCGCTCTCCTTACTGAGGTATAGTGTGTCACCATTGTCGGTGATGAACTCTAGGACGCTCATGCCCGAGTTTTCACCTAAGTGCCCCCAGATGGCATTGTCTGGCATGGTGATAACGAGAAGCGTATCATCATGTGATGTGCTTGTTTGTTGCATGATGTGCTTGGGATTGTTGGGAGTGGTGTTTTGCATTCCCTTTTGGCATGCCGCGATGCCTAATCCGCAAGCTAGAGTTAATGATATACGTGCAGTTTTCGTCATTTTCGTACGCAAAGTTACGGCTTTTTCTTCAAACCCCTCTATAATATTATGTTAAAAAATATAAAAATGTGGTTTCTTGTGATTAATTGATTGAAAATGTAGTATCTTTGCGCTCAATTTTGAGCTAAAAAACAAAAAAGATAAGCGAATATGCAAGTGATTATTTTGAATGTTGTTCTTCTGCTTGCGGCAATTGTAATAGTGCTATGGGGTGCTGATAAGTTTACTGATGGTGCTTCGAGCATGGCAAGAAGATGGAATGTGAGCGAGTTGATTATTGGCTTGACCGTAGTGGCAATGGGTACTAGTATGCCTGAGTTTGTGGTTAGCTTTTTCAGTGCTCTGGAGGGTAGTGGTGATATGAGTGTGGGTAATGTTGTTGGTAGCAATATTTTCAATTCGCTAGTGATAATTGGTGTGTCCGCATTGTTTATGTCACTGACATTGACTAAGAAGTTGATAACCAGAGATGTAATCTTTGTTGTTTGTGCCACTTTGATACTCATTTCTTTATCCGTAGATGGCGTGGTGAGCCTCTTTGATGCCTTGGTGCTATTGATGTGCTTTGCCATGTTTATGGTGTACTCATTCAATACATCAAAGAATGAACCTCAGGAGGAATCTGAGCAGAATTCCGTTATCTATGGATGGGGTAAGACTTTGCTGTTTGTGATACTGGGTATCGGCTGCTTGATAGGCGGTGGAGAATTGTTGGTGTCTAGTGCTTCTAAGTTGGCTACACTTTGTGGTATCAGCGAACGAGTTATCGGCTTGACAATCTTGGCGGCAGGTACCAGTTTGCCTGAGTTAGCGACTAGTGTAGTGGCTGCTCGCAAGGGTAGCAAAGGATTGGCTTTGGGTAATGTGATTGGTAGCAATCTGTTTAATATTTTCTTAATCTTGGGTGTATCTGCCTTAGTGAATCCTTTGAATATCAAGGGTATTGGTACTATGGATTGGGGTGTGCTGATGCTTAGCAGTATCTTGCTCTTTATCTTTGGTCGCACTGGTCATAAGATTACCAAGTCAGAAGGTATTGTTCTAATCGCTATATACATATTATATATTATAGCACTCGTCTGCGGATGGCAACTTCCATTCTAAGGAAATGCTCTCCCGATGCGGGAGACGACTTCCGAAACTTGGAAAATCATTTTTCGCAGAGGGAGAAGGTAAAGGAATTACTGTTTAATCATATTCAGAGTGGGCGTAATCTTGACAAGTTTACGTCCCTCTACTTTCTTGACAACGGTGGTGCCGATGAGATTCAGGGTGTAAGTGCTATCGGATGTCTGAATAAGTTCTGCTTCCTGTGTTTCGCTACCAAGGTCGTTGGAAAGGCGAAGAATTACCTTGTCCTTCTTGATTTTGAATGAAGTCACCGGCCATACGCTATAGATGTTTCCGCCCAAGTAACCGTTCATGGGGCCAAACATTTCCATGTCAGGAACTTCGATACTCTCCTCGTAAAGGTCGATTTTGAGTTCGATTTTCATTTTGGGCTCTTTTAGATGCAATTTCCAGGGCTTATTAGCACCGACGGAAGAGCAAATTGTAAGAATTAGTAGTAAAAATACTTTTCTCATATTTCTTGATGTTGCTATAAAATTATATTTAGAATGCGCATACAAAGATAGACAAAAAGTTGTAAAATGTGATATTTTGATATCTTTGTTTGCTAATTTGGTTATTTAATTGTACCTTTGTCCGCGAATTAAGGTATTTTTTAACGGCAAAACTATCATAATGACAAATATGAAGCTCGCTCCTGACTTTATTTTTGAGTCAAGTTGGGAGGTATGCAATAAGGTAGGCGGTATCTATACCGTACTTTCTACCCGTGCCAAGACCTTGCAGGATGCTATGCCTGACAAGGTGGTTTTCATTGGTCCCGACTTTTGGCAGGGAAAGGAAAATCCACAGTTTATTGAGGATAAGAAGATGTGGAAGTCTTGGACAACCAAGGCTCGCAAGGAAGGACTTGAAGTTCGCGTAGGTCGCTGGAATATTCCTGGTCAGCCCTGCGTGATTTTGGTTGCCTTCGACAAGTATTTCGAAATGCGTGACCAGCTTTATGGCAATCTTTGGGATTATGCCAAGGTGGACAGCATGAATGGTTATGGCGATTACGACGAGGCAAATATGTTCTCTTATGCAGCAGGCCTTGTTGTGGAGAGTTTCTATCGTCATTCGCTAGAGAAGACTTGCAAGAATGTAGTTTATCAGGCACACGAATGGATGACTTGCTTGGGAGCAATGTACATTCAGCAGAATGTTCCTGCTATCGCAACTATCTTCACTACACACGCTACAACCATCGGTCGTAGTATTGCTGGTAACAACAAACCCCTCTATGACTACCTTTGGGCCTACAATGGCGTACAGATGTCAAAGGAGTTGAACGTAGAGGCTAAGCACAGCATCGAGCGTGAGACAGCTCATCGTGTTGACTGCTTTACCACCGTGAGCGACGTTACTGCTCTAGAGTGCGAGGAGTTGATGGACAAGAAGTGTCATGCTGTATTGCCAAATGGATTTGAGGCAGACTTCGTACCCAAAGCAGCAGAATTTAAGCGCAAGCGCAAGATTGCTCGCGAGAAAATCTTCCGCATGGCTAACTGCTTGACAGGTTGCGAGTTCTCAGACGATACATTGATTATTGGTACTAGCGGTCGCTATGAGTTCCGCAACAAGGGTATCGACGTCTTTATCGAGGCAATGAATCGCCTTGGTCGCGACAAGAATCTCCAGAAGCCCGTTTTGGCATTGGTAGAGGTTCCAGCATGGGTGGGTGACCCTCGTGAAGACTTGGTAGAGCGTATCAATAGCAACGAGGTATACAATACTCCCCTGGAGTGTCCCGTGATTACACACTGGTTGCACGACATGAGCCACGACAATGTTACTGGCATGATGAAGTACAATGACATGTGGAATCGCCCTGAAGACAAGGTGAAGCTAATCTTCATCCCTTGCTACCTAGATGGTAAGGACGGTGTGATTAACTTGTCTTATTATGATACAATTATTGGTAAGGATTTGAGTGTTTACCCCTCTTACTACGAGCCTTGGGGATATACCCCATTGGAGAGCGTAGCCTTCCATGTGCCCTGTGTTACAACTAGCCTATCTGGCTTTGGTATGTGGGCAAACAAGGTGAAGGGTAGCAATTCAACTATAATGGATGGCGTAGAGGTAATTCGTCGCACCGACTACAACTATAGCGAAGTAGCTGACCGTATCAAGGAGACCGTGTCTGACTACTCTCAGTTGGCAGAAAAGGAAGTGGACGATGTTCGCAAGAAGGCCAAGAAGCTATCTGACAAGGCTTTGTGGAAGAACTTCATCAAGCACTACTACGAAGCATACGATATTGCATTGAAGAATCGCGACGCTAGAGTCGCTGCTGAATAAGCCACCTTTCAATCCTATATCCCAAGAAAACACAAAAAAAACAAATAACTAAATAATAAAACTATGAGAATTAAAGCAAGCAACGCCAATGCGGCTGCGTGGAGAAATGTCTCAGCAAAGAGCAACATCCCCGCTGAATTGGAGAAGTTGAATGAACTAGCTCACAACATGTGGTGGGCTTGGAATCACGATGCACGTAGCCTGTTTACTAGCTTGGATCCCAAGTTGTATGCAGAGTGCGGTCAGAATCCTGTTCTTTTGCTAGAGCGTCTATCTCACGAGAAGATGGAAGAGTTGGCTCAGGACAAGGCTATCGTGAAGAAGATGGACGACGTGTACAGTCAGTTCCGTCAGTACATGGATGTAGAGCCCGACAAGAATCGTGCTTCTGTTGCATACTTGTGCATGGAGTATGGTTTGAATCAGGTATTGAAGATCTACTCTGGTGGTCTTGGTATCTTGGCTGGTGACTACATCAAGGAAGCTTCTGACAGCAACGTAGACATGTGTGCTGTAGGTTTCTTGTATCGTTATGGCTACTTCACTCAGACTTTGAGCATGGATGGTCAGCAGGTTGCTAACTATGAGGCTCAGAACTTCGGTTCTCTTCCCATCGAGCAGCAGCTAAACGCTGATGGTACTCCCATGGTAGTTGATGTACCTTACATGAACTACTTTGTACATGCTTATGTATGGCGTGTAAACGTAGGTCGCGTAAAGCTTTATTTGCTTGATACCGACAACGATATGAACAGCGAGTTCGACCGTTCAATCACCCACGCTTTGTATGGTGGTAACTGGGAGAACCGTCTGAAGCAGGAGATTTTGCTTGGTATCGGTGGTGTATTGTTGCTCAAGCAGCTAGGCATCAAGAAGGACGTTTACCACTGTAACGAGGGTCACGCTGCATTGTGCAACGTACAGCGTTTGGTTGACTTCGTTAAGGACGGCTTGAGCTCCACTGAGGCTCTTGAGCTAGTTCGCGTAAGCTCACTTTACACTGTTCACACTCCCGTTCCCGCAGGTCACGACTACTTCGACGAGCAGTTGTTCTCTAAGTATATGAGCGGTTATCCTCAGCTTCTTGGTATCACTTGGGACGAGTTCATCGGCATGGGTCGTATGAATCCAGAGGACAAGGGTGAGCGCTTCTGTATGTCTACCTTCGCTTGCAACACCTGTCAGGAGGTTAACGGCGTAAGCTGGTTGCACGGTGAGGTAAGTAAGAAGATGTTTGCTGGTATCTGGAATGGCTACTATCCCGAGGAGAGCCACGTTGGTTATGTAACTAACGGTGTTCACTTCCCCACATGGTGTGCTAACGAGTGGCGCAAGCTTTATGCTAAGCACTTCGATGCTAACCACTTGGCTGACCAGAGCAACGAGGAAATCTGGCACGGTATCTACAATGTTAGCGACGATGAGGTTTGGAAGACTCGTATGGAGTTGAAGACCAAGTTGGTTAACTACATCCGTGAGCAGTTCCGCGACAGCTGGTTGAAGAACCAGGGTGATCCTTCTCGCGTAGTAAGCTTGATGGACAAGATCAACCCCAACGCTTTGTTGATTGGTTTCGGTCGTCGTTTCGCTACTTACAAGCGTGCACACTTGTTGTTCACTGACTTGGAGCGTCTTGAGAAGATCGTTAACAACCCCAACTACCCCGTACAGTTCCTATACACAGGTAAGGCTCACCCCGCTGACGGTGCAGGTCAGGGCTTGATCAAGCGCATCTACGAGATTAGCCAGATGCCTCAGTTCTTGGGTAAGATTATCTTCTTGGAGAACTACGATATGCAGCTCGCACGTCGTTTGGTATCAGGTGTAGATATCTGGTTGAACACTCCCACACGTCCTCTCGAGGCAAGTGGTACATCTGGCGAGAAGGCTTTGATGAACGGTGTTGTAAACTTCTCTGTACTTGATGGTTGGTGGTTGGAAGGCTACCGTCCGGGTGCTGGTTGGGCTTTGACTGAAAAGCGTACTTTCCAGAATCAGGAACACCAAGACCAGTTGG
>JAZLBF010000009.1:0-23641 GCA_045613565.1 Bacteroidaceae bacterium | reverse complement strand
AGGCATTGCTGCACGCTTCATGCCGGCAGCATAAAGAGATTCTCTGAACTCCTTAAGCTGCTCCTTCATTGTCGCATTATAGATTCCTGTATGTTGGAATGTAAAACTATAATTAAACGCTTCTCTAATAAGATACGTCTTACCAACTCTACGACGGCCATAAACTGCAACAAATTGGGATTCGTTAGCAGTCATAAGATCTCGAAGGAGTTTTACTTCTCTATCTCTACCTATTAGCATGTCAATTTTTATTATTATTCCTGTGCAAATATACCAAAAAGATGTTTATCCATGGTGGAAATGTATGATTATTTTATAGATTTCCACAACTAATAGTGCATTTTTTGTTTTATAACATAAGATATGGCATAATTTAAATGAAAATATCCGCTTATAAGGCGACAAGCTAACTTAATTCTTGACACTTTAATGTGACTTTAATGGTATGCAAATCTTACATATAATTTCTCAAAACTCAGCGAAAAGTGTTTAAATAAATGCGATTTCGCCGAGTTTTATTTTCAATACTACGCGTTATAACCCTGTTAACCAACACTATATTATAGTGTAAGAATAACGCATCATTATATAAAACGGCAACATTTTTGCATAGTTGTACTTCATCGTTTTATTAAGTACAAATTTAAAAAGTAGCTTATCCGTTGTGGAAATATGGTGATTTTTGACAGATTTCCACAAGTAATAATGCATTTTTTAGGAGCTCCCCCTATTAATAAACACTTTACTTTATAGCCGTACATATATATACGTTGATTAAAGTAAAGTTTAAAAGAAGGGAAAAGAAAAGAGAGGCTTTGCCTCTTTAGAAGCTATTAAATGAGTGTCTATCTTCCACAACTCACTTTTTTCTCCCTTACTGAATAGTGTTTTCCTTTTCATTAGTGTCAAATAAAATTGGACACTAATGACCTTCTAATATACATATATAATAAGGTATCTCCTGCTCCAGAAATGGATGCTGGGGATATCTTTTGTGTATATGTATGGTTTTAAGGTTTTAATAGCAAAATGTGCTTTACATGGAAGATTAATTGCTTTAGGGAGAAAAAAGCTAATTTTCTAGATAAAATATCAAAAAGAGTGTGAAAAGTTGGACAATTGTTTGGAAGTTACGAGAAAAAATATATAACTTTGCATTGTTAACGTTTGAGACGGACAAAATCCTATGCTTTACGCAGTATGGACGGACCGTACGACGTGAATAGAGGGCACCCCATTTCAATCCAATGTCCCTATCATTACAATACGGAGGCTCTAGATAATATGGGCTTATTGTATGCAAATAGAATCTACTACCAGGCATAGCAAGGAATACGTTCTGAGCTGTCAAGAACAAGGTGGAGAAGAGGATGAAAAACACACTTATTGGTTGGTATTCTACAGAATGAAGGAGAAGACCGTAACAGAGATATTACCCTGGTAGCGTGTATAGAGATGGATTATACCCCAACAACTTTTCGATAGCAGGAACTCTGCAATACTTGAAGCTTAAGCTCGGTATTATGACCGAAAGTTTGCGAGTCACCACTATATAGTATTAACTTTTTAAACTAATATCACAATGTTAAATTTACCAAAATTTAGAGACTTCACTTTTGTGAAGAGGTGCAACAACGCAGAGTATTCGTCTGTTGCAACTAGATTTGTTAGCCGTGTTACGGCTGCAGGTCTCGAGGCACTGAATGTCCCCGAGGAGTACTTCACTTTGTATCAGGCTCGTAAGGCTGTACTTACCGACTTGATTGCAATGAGTAGAATAGCCGACGAGACTAGTAAAATCAACGAGGTAGAGGCTAAGATTGCCAACTTGCTGAGGTATATTCATAGCGTTATAGGTAGCGCAAGGAATACGCCCATTACAGCAAAGCAGGAGGCTGGCACTATTCTCTACAATACGACACATGCGTATCTGCACACCCACAAATTGCCACAACAGCAGATGTTGGAGACAGTGAATGGAATGCTGACAGATTTAGCAAGTAGTAAGTTAGAGGCTCACATCAAAACTCTAAATCTAGAAACTGAGGTGGAGACACTAACTCTATTGCACGCGCAACTGACCGTATTGATGGATAGCAGAGCTCAGACCCAGATGGTCTATTCTGAAGAAAACTCAAAAATTGTTCGTCAGGACATGGATGAGTTGTTTGAAATGATGATGTCTATTATCTGGGCATATAGTATGACTAATCCTTCTGAGGAAATCAAGACCTTTATCAAGTCTATGAACAAGGTACTCTTTGATGCCGAAACTGCCTATAACCAGCGTATAGCTCAGAGAGGCAAAAAGGAGGAGGAGGTAGAAGACTCTACAGATGTGGGAAATAATGCCTCTACAGAAGAAGTGCCTAGCGAAGAACAGGAGGCAACTAACGAACAGTAGTTGCTGATGCGTGTAGAAAAGACATAAGCTACACGATGTTATTTGCCTATGGCTCATGAGAGATCAGTATATACATCACTTCAATGAATGTTTATATATGATAAGGTTATGAGCTCTTTAAAATCCAAACCGAGCCTCTGATGGACCGAGCCATCAGGGGCTTTTGTTTTTTTACCGCTTCACAGTATTTCTTCCGTTAGCTTGCTTACCTATTGTCTCTTAACTCTTCTCTTTTATCCTCTTATTTAGCCCACTGATTGCACAGGTATTATCGATTAGCTACGAGCGATGAGAGATTAGCGAGATAGGTGTCGTGGCGAAGCCTGCGACAAGATTTGTGGGATAACTATTTAGATAAAACTATTAAAGAAAGATTTGACATCAGCCCCTTTGGGCGTCGACCGTAGGTTGTGGGCTATAATAAACTACCAGAACGCGAATTTAGACACGCTGTCGTAACTGAACGTGTTTAAGTTCCGTTGGCCATTGTACGAAGCTGAGATGGCATCGTGTGAAAGGTCACTAGCTAGGCATCGTGTTTAATCGTGTTAATCTCGCTGTTAATATTATATTATGGTCTTGTTGTCCTGTTGACTTGTTGTCTTTCAAAACCTACATACAAAATTTATTTGAATTATGCAATAGTTACTAAAATGCTCATTATCAGCAGTGTTTGGCAATTTAGAAATTATTTCATAGCTTTGCACCGCCAATGAGGGATTGGCATTTTCCTTTTGTCTTACTAAAAATGTATGTGTGTTATGAGTAGATTAATGAACTACGTGAAGTGTGGTGTGGAGGTACTAGAGCTAGGTATTGCCTACATGAAGGCTGTGGCTGTGCTTGTGGGTGCTGTGTGTAAGAGGGTGCACAGTAATGGGTTTTACGAGGTAGCATTTGTCAAGGAAGGCAGAAGATGGTATTGTGATGTGCCTGGATTTCCGAAGCGATTGCATGAGCATACGATGATGGTGGGTGGTGCTGCAAAGTTGTTGGAATACTATTCGAGAGGTGACGAGAGAATAGTGGCGACCATCAGAGTGGTAGGGGATATGGAGGAGAAATACTTTTGCGGTAGTAGATTGCATAGGGTTAGCAGCACACTGACAGGTGGTGCCTTCTACAAAGACCCTGGCAGCATCATTGACGAGGAGATTTGGCTCTGTCCAGTGACACTTTTCCTCCTAGGCAAATACCCAAAACATATCCTACTATACAAGATAAACAAGAACTACCTGCACTGTCCAATATATATTGAGTAGGATGAATTATGTAGTCTTGTGTAAAATTTACCCTAGAACATTTGGAGGTTTGAATTCCAAGAGGTGCTGGGGGCTTATTTTTAACCTTATGGGGGAGATTTTGAAAAATAATTTGTAAATTTGGGGCATTCAAACCTGAAGAAAACTAATATCTTGAACATAAAAGAACAAGGATATGAAAAAGTTATTAAAATACTTCATACTCTCAGTACTAGCTTTGCTAGTTATTGGATTCCTAATACCTCAGAACTTGAAAATGCCAGTTGTAGGAGCTGGCTCAAACAGCTACAGCCACAAGACATTTTGGCATGAAGGTTGGGGAAGTTCCATAGTGCACAAAGGTGTTGATATCTTCGCCAAAAAAGGTACAAGGATAAATTCTGCCACAGTGGGATTGGTTCTCTGTACTGGCGAGTTAGGTAAAGGCGGAAAATATGTTCTCATTCTTGGTCCTAAATGGAGGGTACACTACTATGCACATCTAGACGAAATCCGCACTTCAGCCTTCTCCCTAGTGACAAAAAGTACCGAAATAGGAACCGTGGGAAACACAGGAAACGCCAAAACTACTCCTCCCCACCTACACTACTCTATCTCAACAATCATTCCATACCCCTGGCGCATAGACGACGCTCCCTTGGGGTGGCAAAAGATGTTTTACCTGAATCCAATTGATTACTTAAACAAACAGAAAAATGAATAAAGCATTTAGTGACATGAAAAAAAGAAAAACAAAAATAACTCGTTGACGGAATACATCAATCTATACAAAGAGAATTACAACTAAGATATAAGCCATACTATGAAAATCTTTAAGACCATAGTACTAATACTCCTGTTATTATTCTTCGCATCGTGGTTCTACAAAACCATTGTGCTACTACTACTTGCCAAAGTTTGGAAGAAGGAGCTGTGCGCCAAAAAAGTATGGGGTTACAGGGTCACCATTGGTATATTGTCAGTTGCTTTATTCTGCTTCCTTCCCCGCTATAGATACAACACATCTGATAGAGTACAACTGATATACCAAGACAAAGATTGCCAGCCAGAGTGTCCTCCCCTATCGCACTATTTGGTGAATGTGCTTCTACCTGAGGAGGAGATATGCAACATAGGCATCTGGTGTGCACGATTGGTTCCCAAAAGCATACCCTTGAGCGGATGGATATTGGATGAATTCAGACACGATGACAAGTTGGGTAAAGTAGGTAACTTCTATAGTCCGTTCGAAAGATTGAACAGGAGTGGAAACTTTATAATGTCAGGAACCACATCACAAGTATTTAATACGATCGGTTGGGGTAAGACTCAATCTGTATATCTAATAAAACCTAAAAAAATCAATAAGGACAAGAAGTATCCAGTAGTTTTCTTCATGCATGGTTATTTAGGTAATTGGAAACTGTATAATGGTATCCTAAAAGACTTGGATGATTGTATCGTCTTGGGAGTTGGCACAAAGGACCTGTCAGGCATATATACAAAGCGAGACATTGAAACTTTATTTACCAAGCAAATACCATTCCTAGAAAACATGGGATACAAGGTGGACAAAGATAACATACATCTCATAGGATTGTCCAACGGTGGTAGTGCATCAAATGTGGCCTATAATAACTTCTCTAAGCGTTTCAAGAGCATTACATTTGTCTCAACAGGAATACACCAAACATATCCCATATCAAGCAAAGTATTATTGATTGGTGGAGGCAAGGACCATTCATCTGGTTCGCTACCAGGAGCATATCGCAAGCTAAAAGAAAACGGAACTCAAACAGATTTATTCTGGGAGAAGGACGAGACACATTTCATTTTGGTTAACAAAAGAGAAGAAATAATCGACTTCCTTAACAAGAACATACGATGAAAAAGAAACTAACAATCCTTGGCATCATCCTTGTTGCAATAGCATTGCCATTTACACAGATTATTACAGAAATGCTCACTGCGCAAACAGGTTCCATTAGCGAGGTGCGAGAGGGTGACATCATCTTTCAGACCTCTCCATCTCATCAATCACCCCTAATACAATTAGGTACTCGTTCAAAAATAAGCCATTGCGGAGTAATCGTTATTAGAAACAACAAACCATATGTATTAGAAACCCTAAAAACCTTGGTTATTACACCTTTGGACAAGTTCATAGCTCGTGGTGTAGCGGGAAGGTACTGGATAAAGAGAAGCAAAAAGGAGAATGTTAAAATCAGCTATCGTAACTATCTAGGCAAACCTTATGACCGTAGCTTCAAGCTGGATAATAATATTTATTACTGTTCGGAGTTAGTGTATGACATCTACAAGAAGCAACTTGACATAGAGCTATGTGAACCTAGGAAAGTCAGCAATTACCTAATCCTTGGCACAAACTATATTCCCAAGATTAAACGAGAAATGAAAAAGCGTGGTATCACTATGAAACAGAAGGTGATAGCTCCTAGAGATATCTTTAACTCGGATGAACTAGAGTTTGTTAAGTGATACTCAAAAAAAAAAAATAACTACAAAAAGTAATCTCATGAAAAAATTCTATAAAGTAATCTTGTACATAGTTGGAGTGGTGTTGGTTATTAATGTCGTTAAACTCTTTTTCCCAGAAACAATACCTTCCAACATATCAGAAATACATAATTATTGCAAAAATAATGGGTATAGTACTGAGTATTGTGTGTTGGTTGATTTTTCTAGACACACGGGATTGGACAGGTTCTACATCTATAGTTTCAAAGAAAAGAAAATTATACACAAAAGCCTATGTGCTCAGGGATTAGGACCTAACTATAATGTATTTAAACATGAGTTTAGTAATAAGGTTGGTAGTAACTTGTCTAGCTTGGGTAAATACAAAATAGGAAACTTGCGTCAATTGTATAGTGTTAAATTCGTTACCCCAAAAGGTTATAATGTCTATGGTCTTGAAGACACAAATTCTAATGCGCTAAAGAGAGGTATAGTAATACATAACGGAAATCCAGAAATAGAAACATTTCCATTTCCATGCTTCCCTGTAAGCCGTGGTTGTTTTGCCGTGTCAACATCAATGATGAAACACATTGACACCATTAAAAAACAATCAAAGAAACCAATACTATTGTATGCTTATAAGTAGATGTACTTATGAAATGGATTAAACGAATATTTGTTGGCATAGTATCCTGGATGAGCGAAACATAAATGGAAAGCCTTGCTATGTGGCAGAGTGTGATTACACATGGAAACAACCTAGTAAAACAACCTTTACCCTCAGCAAGAATTTTTCAATCGTAGTATATGAACAATTGTTTTACGAATTAGAGAAAGTTGGCATCTTACATCCATTCAAATTGGTGTGCTATTATGAGAAATAGAAATGAAACTTTCAAAGGAACGAGATACACCTTATCCTATGAATAAAACTGATGAGGATATTGATTTCTTAAAGCAAGTTATATAAATCAGATTTCAGAAATATAATATCTACTGTACTACCGCAATACCATTCGTTGAGGATAAAACTCTCTCCCCACACTACCACCTAGTAAATGCAAGAACGGCTATGTCGTGATGACATAGCCGTTCTTGTTTGAATTATTTGTAGCTAAGGCCTAGTAGAAAAGGTAACGCTTGTCCTGTACGTTAGCTCTGCGATACAACTCTGACTGGTATGAGTTGATAGAGCGTAGTGCTGTCTGCATGAGAATGCCCTGCTCTACCTTGAGGTCAAGAGTAGCCTGCTGTGCTTCTTCAGAAAGTACCTGATATGCATATACTCCGCTATTGCCACGTACACCGTTCTTGAAACCATCCTTGGCTGTAGCGCTAACGCTACCGCAAAGTGCGGGCTCCATGTTACCAGTCTTGGCAATGTATGCTGCCTGAGCGAAGGTTACACCACGCAAGGTGTCAACTACTGCGCCTTCCAACTTGCTAGCCTCGGCAATGCTCTTAGCTGCAGCCATCTTCTCCTGAAGCATAGCAGCCTTCTTGTCGCGGATAACCTCTGTGGTCAAGTATCTCTTGATGTCCTCCTGCTTCCAGCTTACATAACCCTTGGGTGTGATACCGGTGAGGATGATGCACATCATGTGGTCGTTGTTGCCACACTCGTACAAGGGGCTTACGTCGCCTACCTTGGTGTCCTCGTTGAAGATCCAACGCAATGCGTCGCGAGTAGCGCTAACGCCACCTACGGTGTGCTGTGCTGCGTTTACATCGTCTGCATAAAGGATACGGTAACCGAAGTCGTCTGCCAAGGTGTCAATAGCCTCTGCGCTCTTACCTGCTAGGAATGAAGAGAAGTTAGAGAATGCCTTGTCGTAGGTCTGCTTAGAGAAATCTACGGTGCTCTTGATAACGGCTACGTCGTACTTCTTAACGGGCTTGCGTGTCTCAAGTACATTGATTACCAATGCGGTCTGATTGTCAAGAGAGATCTTCTTGAGAGTACCTGCGCTAGAGTTGGTAAGTGCCTCGATGAGCTGTCTCTCGCTCTCCTGTACGTTCATACCCTCGTACTGTGCTGATGCAATCCATGCCTTCTCACCTGCCTGGTTGTACTTCTTGGCGATGGTATCGAAGGGTGCACCTGCCTTGATAGCATTGATGATGCTGTCTGCTGCCTGCTCGGCCAACTCCTTGGTGTCACGTGCTACACCAATCATGCGATACTGTACGCTATCGGGCATGGTGGTCTCTGACATCAAGCGGATGATATTGAGAGTATTGTCTACATTATTATAATAGGGACCTACCTGAGTGCCTACCTTCATTGTGTCCAACTGAGATGCGATGTCTGAGGGCAATGCATTCTTAGTGATGGGCAACTGAGAGTATGCTACCAATGAACGTGCCTCGCGAACAATCTTTGCGGGAGAAGCGCCCTCGTTGAGCTGCTTTGCATACTCCTGCATCTGTGCGTTTAGAGCATCGTTGTCCTCCTTGCTAGCCTTAACTGCTACGTCGATGTACTTGATGTCACGACGCTCCTCAAGGTTCTCGAATGCGGGCTTCATCTCTTCATACTTAGCCTTCAAGTCCTTGTCCTCAACGGTGATTTCGCTATCCTTGATAGAGCTGAAGGGAAGTGCTGCTACAAGAACGGTCTTTTCATTGTTACGAGCATCGAAATTGAACTGACCTGCAACGGGGTTTGATACGATGCAAGAACCTAGTAGGCTCTGGTACTTCTGAATCAATAGGCTGTTGCGGATAGCCTTCTCAATGAAACTCCACCACTGGATCAAACTCTTTGCCTCCTCTACATAGTCAGCAGAAGCATCGGGAGATACGATAATCTCATTGCACTGCTCGATGTACTGCATCAATACCTGATAGTCAAACTGACCCTGTGCATTGCGGAAGGGAGTCTGTGCTAGCATGGGGTGTTCACCCTTGATGATGATCTGCTGCAACTCGCGGTCAGTAACCTGAAGACCTAGCTTCTCTGCCTCGCCAGCGATCAACTCAGTTTCTAGATAGTTGGCCCATACCTGGTCGCGAACGCTCTGCATCTGCTCGTCGGTAAGGTTGGTAAGACCATTGCTAGTCTTCACCACATTGGTGTACTCGTCAACCAACTCATTGAATTCTTGGAGATCAATAGTCTTGCCGTTAACAGAACCTACTGTGGTACGGTCTGACATGCTGAAAATCTCCACAACTTTTGTCCAGTCTGTGGCGATGAAGCCAATCAGACCTAGAAATAGGGCACCAACTACGAGTGGGCCTGCATTTCTAACTTTTTGTAAAGCTGCCATTTTTCTTAAAAAATTTTATTGTTTATTATTATTTTCCTAAAATTCTATGCGATTTTACGCGCAAATAGCGCACAAAGGTAACATTTTTTCTTGGATATCTGCCCTTTCAGCGACAAATCTTTGATTATGACAAGGAAAAAGATAGCATTTTGGCCACGAAAAGTACCTTAATCGAAAATATTTACTATAGGTTGGAGGTTTTTAAGGAATTGCGAGGGGGTTATTTGCGTGATAGGATTACTTCCTCTATCTTGTTGGAAGTCTTCTTGACCACCTTGACCTGCCAATTGCCACATTGGATGACTTCGTTGACCTTGGGGAAGCTCTGGAACTCCTTTAGAATCCATCCGCCTACGGTGATATAATCATCGCTTTCCGGCAAATCTATGCCTAGGATATCATTGACCTTCTCTATCTCCATGCGGGCTGAAATATGGTATTCGCCCGAGGGTAACTGCTTGGCTATGTAGGTGGTGGTATCGTGCTCGTCTTCTATCTCGCCAAAGATTTCTTCCACCAAATCCTCCACGGTGACGATGCCCGAGGTGCCACCAAATTCGTCTACCACCACGGCCAAGGATTTCTTCTGACTCATGAGGGTAGAGAGCAACTTCTGAGCGCTCATAGTTTCGGGTACAATGGGAGTTTCGCGTATGCATCGTGTCCAATCATCAGAGGGTGCCAGGCGGAACATTTCGCTAGAATGCAGGAAGCCTACGATGTGGTCGATATCATTGTCGTAAACTATTATCTTGGAGATACCACTGTCCACAAACTGATTGCGGATGTTACCTATTGATTCATTGCGATTTACGGCCACAATCTCAGTGCGAGGAACGATACAATCGCGTACCTTCACATTGCGAAAATCCAGAGCGTTTTGGAAGATTTTTACCTCCTCCTCCAATAGGTTTTCATCATCGATATTGTCTATATTGTCCTGTATCAGATGGTCCAGGTCGGCCTTGCGAAATATTATCTCACTCTTCTCCTTGGTCACCTTCATACCTAGGACAAGGAGTAGCAGATGGGAGATACCGCTGGTGAACTTGCTTATGGGCCATAATATAATATAGAATAGCAGGGCGGGGATGGAGAAGGTGCGCAACATGCTATTGGGATTGATGCGGAAGAGGGTCTTGGGCAAAAACTCACCGGTGAAAAGCACTATGGAGGTACTGATGAGGGTTTGCCATACGGGATGAGCCAAAGAGGGGTGAACGTATAGCAGAAGTTTGGTCATCAGGATACCATAAACAACCAGTGCTATATTGTTACCCACGAGGAGGGTGGAGATGAAATTACTGGGATGCTTGTAGAAAACATCTATGATGCGAGAAGTAAGTCCTCTGTCTTCGCGCTCCATCTCAAAGCGCAATTTATTACTGGTCACAAAGGCTATCTCCATACCCGAGAAGAAGGCCGATAGCATCAGTATTATAGCAATCTCTATTAATAGCGTGTGGGGGTTGTCCAACATAATGTGTATAGGTAGTTTCTAATGAAGAAATCTGTTCTTATTGTTCTTGTATATCCGTCTGAAGATTAAATGGTTCCACTAGTCAATGGTCTTCTTGTCCTCTTCCTTAAACTTGTACTTATTGGGGGCTGGTGCCAACTGGGGGAATGTCTCTGCTCCCATGGGTCGAGGCTTGATATTGTGGGTAGGAGCCTTGGGGGTAGTTTCCTCTAACTGCTGCTCCGATGAGACGATGGTGTCCGAGGTAGCTTCCGTGGATTCACCTGCATCAGACATGGGGAAATTGCCCTTGGAGTTCATCACCGAGTATTGGGTCATCTGCTCGTTACTACGAAACTCAGTACCCTCTAGTGTGCGCTCGGGAGTGATGATGGTGATATAGGCGTGGTTCCACATTTCATGCTTGTCCAAATCCCAGTACAGCTCCTCCGTATTGAATTTTGTGCCTTGTACGTTACGGATGCGCACTCTGCCTCGCAATTCCCACATACTCTGCTTGTGGAGATAGGCGGTGTCTGCTTGCACGTAGAGGTCTACATCCAACTTCTCGTCTAATCTCTGCATGAGGAGTCCTTTCTTGAACTTCCACGTAGGAGGTTGAGAACTAGGAGTATAGATATCCCACTCCTCTGCCACGAGATGATAGCGTATCACACCCGAGTCGGATATCAAGGTGCTCACACCCACGCTATGCATGAAGGGGAGCGAATCGTTGGCACTAACCTTCACCTTGCCATCCGAAGATTCCGAGGTGCAAGAGAGGGCTAGAAACAACACAAACATACATCCCAACCCCAGGAAGGGTGAGATGCATGCACGTTTATTATTTACTCTGAAACTGTCCGAGGCCATGCTAGAGATTACTGAATCTTGAACTTCATGAACCAACGCTCATTGAAGGTGACACCTACGTTCAGCACAAAATAATTTTCAGTAATGAGATTCTGAGAGCTGGGAGAACGACGCAACCATTGGAAGCCCACATTGACCATGGAGCGATTGTTGTAACTATTGCTGATAGGCAAACCAAAACCCATGCTGAGGGTCAATTCGCTGGGTCCATCCAATCGGGTCATATGATTGCTATCTCCCTGTGGGATACGCATATAGGGACTACTATATGAGCAACCGAGACGATATCTTACCTTGTTGTAATATCCCTTGGTAGCCAATGGATTGGGGGTGTATTGCACACCTGCCTTAATCATGTAGTTGTCCATGTACATCTTGTTGGTACTTGGATAAGAAACCACATTGTTGGAAATCACCATAGCAGGCACGTTGCACTCTCCCCACATCTGATAGTGGAAGTCGGCAGCTACCTGAAGGGTATTCTTATGTTGCCATGAAATACCTCCGGCATAGGTCATTGGGATATCAAAACCTCCCACATTGTCCACGCTCAGAGTATCACCCGTGGTCATATAGCGATATAGATATGCTTCATCTGCCTCGAAATGATGGCCAAGACCCACGGTGGCACCAAGGGTAAGCCAATCCTTAGGAGATACGCGGAAGGCATACTGAGCGCCAAGGTCTATCTTGTAGGTGAGAACATCGGCATACTGAAGGAAGTTGAAACCATCAAACACTGAGGTGCTACTACCTCCCTGAGTGAATCCTTGAGCCAAAGCATGGGTATAGCCTCCCCATAGCAAGCTCACATCACCACCAATGGCAAAGCCCTTGAAGGGTTTCCAACCAAGACCAAGGAACACCTGATTCAAACCACCTGCACCGGAATAACCAGTGGTATTGCGCACCAATTCGCCTGTGTACTCATCACGGAAAGCACTATTGCTGATGGTGGAATATGAATAACTGATGGTGCTATATGGTTTAAAACCAAAGGATAAGCCCAAGTCCTTACACAATCTAAAACCAGCTACGACATAGTCAAGAGTGGCATTGTTGACATTCTTGCTGTTCTGAGGAGTGGACATGTGACCAAAGTTGGCCGACATACCTATATCGAAGATAAAACTCAACGAGTCGATATAAGCATAAGATGCTGGGTTCATGGTATTTAGCTTGTCGCCAGAAGGCATAGCTACACCCACACCACCCATGGCACGATTCCAACCCTGTGATTGGTCGTTGAGCAAACCAAGGCCAAAACGAGAATATGAAGACTTGCCTCCGCCATTTTGTGCCTGAGAAGAAACAGCGCACATAAGTAGCACAAAAACGAGTGCCAAGCGCTGAAAAATAGTTCTAAATTTTATGTAATTCAAGGGAGTATATTTTTTGTACGTGTGCAAAGGTATGATAAAACTTCCAAATGAACAAGACGAGACATTCATATTTAGGCCTAGCACACATATTTTATATATATTTTACGCGGACATAAGGGTTATTCACATTTATTTTTACTAACTTTGCGCCCGAATGAAACGTATAGTATTCTTTTTCGCCATCTTGTTGGGCTCGCTTTTGGCTTATGCTCAGCCATACTCAGAGGACATCGAAGTCAGCGTGCTGACCTGCTCCCCTGGGCAAGAGGTGTATTCGCTCTATGGACATACGGCCATCAGAGTGAAGGACCAGAGCATGGGTACTGACTATGTCTTCAACTATGGCGTCTTCGATTTCGACACGGAGTATTTTGTATGGAAATTCGTTCTCGGAGAAACTGACTACATCTGCATGGCCACTCCATGGGAATACTTCATTCAGGAGTACAAGGCAAGGGGAAGCCAGGTGGTGGCACAGGTGCTCAACCTGACAGAAAGCGAGGCGGTGGCGGTGAGGGATTACCTGATGAACAATATCAAGAAGGAGAATCGTACCTATCGATACAACTTCCTCACCAACAATTGTACCACACGAGTGATGGATTGCGTAGATGCTTGTGTGGAGGGAGAACTGATTTACTCCTGGATTACCGAGCCACTCACATACCGACAGATTTTGCACCAATATACCAAGGACTACCCTTGGGAGGAGCAGGGCAATGACTTGCTCTTGGGTGCGGATGTGGACACTCTGCTCTCCAACAAGGCCAAGTGCTTCATCCCCGACTACTACATGAATGCCTTAGAGGAGGCGGTGGTAAGAAATGGTTTTCAGGACACAAGAAAGCTTGTCAAGACTTCGGAAGTCCTCATTCAAGCCCAAAATAGACCTCAGAAGGCTGAAAAGTCCTTTCCCACTACCCCATTGGTCATCGGAGGCTTGGCAGGTGCTCTCATGCTCCTGGTGCTAGTGGTAGAAATTTTGTGCAAGAGAGTATTTTGGCCCTTGGACATAGTGCTGATGCTGGCGCACGGCCTAGCAGGATGCCTCATCGCCTTCATGTTCTTCTTCTCTCAGCACCCCGCGGTGGGTAGCAATTGGTTGGTGGGCATACTGAATCCCCTACCCCTGATAGCCCTACCCTACACGATAAAGGCCGCATGGAAGAAGGAGCGCTCGGCATGGCACTATCTGATGGCTATATGGTTTGCCATCTACCTGCTCTTCATCCCATGGATGCCACAAGAGATATGCATCATAGCTATCTTCCTAGTAGCCATACAATTGAGTAGACAAGTTTCATACATCCTATACTACAGGCACTTGCCTAAGAATAAGAACACTAACAAGAGCCAACGCAAGAAAGTTGGCAAGAAGAGAAAATGAATTCTAATTCTACATATCGCTTCATCTCCACCCTGGCTGTGCTCTTCTCCTTCTACGGAGCGGAGGCACAAACGGCACCCACTCTGCCCAAGTTGGTGGTCAATGTAGTCATCGACCAATTGAGGTCTGACTACATGGAAGCCTTCTCCCCCTTGTACGGAGATAAGGGTTTCCGCCGACTGATGCAGGAGGGATGCATGTACACCCAGGCAGAGTATCCATTTGCCTCGCCAGATAGAGCTAGCGCTACTGCTTGCTTGTACACGGGTGCCACTCCCTACGACAATGGTATCACCTCGCAGAGATGGCTTGACCGTCAGACACTTCGACCAATCTATTGTGTGGACGATGTCAAGTACAAAGGACACCTCACCACGGAGGCTAGTTCTCCCACCCACTTGAGCGTATCCAACATAGGCGACGAGCTAAAGATAGCCACCGAGGGAAAAGGTATTGTCATAAGCGTATCCCCCTTCAGAGATGCTGCTATCCTCTCGGCTGGACATGCGGCTGATGCTTGCTTCTGGTTGAACGACCTCACCGGTCAGTGGTGCTCCACCTCCTACTATGGCAGCTATCCCTCTTGGGCTCTGACATATAGCAGATACAACTCCTTGCCACAGAGAATCAACGACATCGTTTGGACACCATCCAACGAGGTTGTGGGTAACTTTAGCTACTTTGTGTCAGGAGGACTAAAGAAACCCTTCCATCATAAGTTTAAGGCTAATCCCACCTTCCGCGAATTCAAGTCTAGTGGCTTAATCAACGAGGAGGTCAATAGGTTTGCCACCCATTGCATAGCATCATCAGGAATGGGCCTTGATGGCATCACTGATATGCTCTCAATCACTTACTACGCAGGTAGTTACAATCGTTTGCCCGTGTCGGATTGTCCCATGGAGTTACAAGACACCTACGTAAGATTGGACAATGCATTAGGCAACCTGATAGACGAGGTGGAGAAGCGCGTGGGAGCTGGCAATGTGCTCTTCATGGTCACAGGTACTGGTTACTTTGACGAACCTGCCTCTGCCGACCTCACCGCATATCGCATCCCCACGGGTACTTTCGACATGCATCGTGCGGAAATGCTACTCAACGTGTATCTCGTGGCCGTCTACGGACAGGGACAATGGGTAGAGGGTAGCCTTGGCAATGAAATCTATCTCAATCGCAAGCTGATAGAGCAGCGCAATATCAATCTGACCGAGATGCTGGAGATGAGTTCTGCATTCATCATCCAACTGTCAGGAGTGAAGGATGTCTACACTAGCCAACGACTTTCCTTTGGAGCATGGACACCTGGTATCTCCAAGATGCGCAATGCTTACAATCCTCATCGCTCGGGAGATATCCTCATACAGATAGCACCAGGATGGTCGCTCACGGAGGTTAATGTCAGCAGCACTACTAATAAGCAAAATATTTCTAGAGAAAGTTATACCACATTCCCTCTATTCTTCATGGGCACAGGGTTCAATCCCAACAAGATAGATACTCCCGTGAGTATCGACTATGTTGCTCCCACGGTGGCAAAGGTGCTCCGCATTCGTTCACCTAATGCTTGCGGCAAACCAGCACTACGACCCAATTCTCTATAACTCAGAGAGAGAGGAGCCAATAATACAAAAGTAAGACAAGAGACTTTCTCCAAGGCACCGACATATGAAAGGATGCCACACATTCTAAAGACAAGAAAAAATAATTGAACTAATGAATATAACAAACTTTTTAGTAAAACTTTTTGGCGACAAGAAGTCAAGAGATTTAAAGGCTTATCGCCCCTTGGTGCAGGCCGCATTGGACATGTACCCCAAGGTGCAGGCATTGAGCAACGATGAACTTCGTGCTCGTGTGCAGGAGATTCGCAAGAGTATTGCCGACAAGGCTGCTCCCCTTCGCGAACAGATTGCTAAAATCAAGGAACAGATTCCTACAACTGAGATTCAGGATCGTGCTCCCCTCTTCCAGCAGATGGACAAGATGGAGAAGGAAATCCTTGATATCCTAGAAGTTGCGCTAGATGAAGCTCGCGCCGAGGTATTTGCCATCGTTAAGAGCACCGCTGAGCGCTTTACCAACAACACCGAGATTCGCGTGAAGGCAACTGACTTTGACCGCGAGCTAGCTACCAAGCACGATTTCGTGAGCATCGATGGTGACACCGCCGTATATCAGAATCACTGGATAGCTGGTGGTAACGATATGCAATGGGCAATGGTACACTTTGATGTACAGTTGTTCGGTGGTACCGTTCTTCATCAGGGTAAGATTGCCGAGATGTTTACCGGTGAAGGTAAGACTCTTACCGCTACCCTACCCGTATTCCTAAATGCTCTTACCGGCAATGGTGTACACGTGGTAACCGTGAACGATTACTTGGCTAAGCGTGACTCCGAGTGGATGGGCCCCATCTATATGTTCCATGGTTTGAGCGTGGATTGTATTGACAAGCATCAGCCTAATAGCGAAAGCCGTCGTCAAGCATACTTGGCAGATATTACCTTCGGTACCAACAATGAGTTTGGTTTCGACTACTTGCGCGACAATATGGCGCAAGACCCTGCCGACCTAGTACAGCGCAAGCACAACTACGCTATTGTCGATGAGGTTGACTCAGTGCTTATCGACGATGCTCGTACTCCCCTTATCATCTCAGGTCCTGTACCCAAGGGTGACGACCAGATGTATGAGCAGTATCAGCCTCTAGTGGAGCGTCTTGTTACCGTACAGCGCACCCTAGCTACTCAGTATCTTGCTGAAGCCAAGAAGCTTATCTCCGAAGGTACCGCCGAGGGTGACAAGCAGAAGACCGCCAATGGTTTCCTATCTCTATTCCGTAGCTTCAAGGCTCTTCCCAAGAACAAGGCTCTCATCAAGTATCTATCAGAACCTGGTATCAAGGCTGGTATGCTAGCTACTGAGGAGATTTACATGGAGAATAACAACCGCCGTATGCCTGAGGCCGTAGAGCCCCTATACTTCGTGGTTGAGGAAAAGCAAAATAGCGTAGAGCTCACCGACAAGGGTAACGATTGGCTCGCATCTCAGGTTAACGATGCAGCTCTCTTCGTATTGCCCGACATCGCTGGCACTATGTCTCAAATCGAGGCAGACACCACTCTCGATGACGAGGCTCGCCTACAGAAGAAGGATGAAGTATATGCCGACTATGCTATCAAGAGCGAGCGCGTACATACTCTACAACAGTTGCTCAAGGCTTACACCATGTTCAACCTGAACGACGAGTACGTTATCCAGGATGGCGAGATTAAGATTGTAGACGAGCAAACTGGTCGTATCATGGAAGGCCGTCGCTGGAGCGATGGTTTGCACCAGGCGGTAGAGGCAAAGGAGCACGTTAAGGTTCAGGCAGCTACTCAGACATACGCTACTATCACCTTGCAGAACTATTTCCGTATGTACCACAAGCTATCTGGTATGACAGGTACTGCTGTTACCGAGGCAGGTGAGTTCTGGGATATCTACAAGCTAGATGTAGTAGAGGTACCCACCAACCGCGATGTTATTCGTGTGGATGCTAACGACCGTATCTATAAGACTCAGCGCGAGAAGTACAAGGCTGTTATCGAGGAGGTCGAGAAGATGCGCAACTCTGGTCGTCCCGTCCTAGTGGGTACTACCAGCGTGGAAATCTCTGAGATGCTATCCAAGATGCTATCTATGCGCAAGATTCCTCACCAGGTATTGAATGCTAAGTTGCACCAGAAGGAGGCAGACATCGTTGCTCTTGCAGGTCGTAGCACAGATGGCCTAGGTACAGTAACCATCGCCACCAACATGGCTGGTCGTGGTACCGATATTAAGCTTTCTCCCGAGGTTAAGGCAGCAGGTGGTTTGGCCATCATCGGTACTGAGCGCCACGAGAGCCGTCGTGTGGACCGTCAGTTGCGTGGTCGTTCTGGTCGTCAGGGTGACCCAGGTAGCTCTGTATTCTACGTTTCTTTGGAAGACAAGTTGATGCGTCTATTCGCCTCTGAGCGCATTGCTCGCGTGATGGACAAGCTAGGTTTCCAGGAAGGCGAAATGATTGAGCACTCAATGATTACACGCTCTATTGAGAATGCTCAGAAGAAGGTAGAGGAGAACAACTTTGGTGTGCGTAAGCGCCTACTAGAGTATGATGACGTGATGAACAAGCAGCGTACCGTCATCTACGAGAAGCGCCGTCACGCCTTGATGGGTGAACGCCTAGGCATGGACATTGCCGATATGATTTGGGATCGCGTATGCCATATCATGGAGAGCCACGACTTCCAGAATTGCCGTGAGCAGTTCCTCGAAATCCTTGCTATGGAATTCCCCCTCACCAAAGACCGCTACGAGAGTGGCAATATGGACGAGATGGCCGAGGAGGTTTACCAGAAGGCTATGGAGCGCTTCAAGCAGAAGTGTCACATCATCGCCACCAATGCTCACAAGGCTGTGACCATGATTGTGGAGAACCCCGACCAGATGCCACGCTATGAGAACATCATGGTGCCCGTGATTGATGGTCGCCGTGTATATCAGGTGAGCTGCAATATCAAGGAGGCTCACGAGAGCGAGTCACAAGCCGTGGTTACAGCTTTCCACAAGAGCCTCATCCTGCACACTATCGATGATGCTTGGAAGGAGAACCTTCGCCTTCTTGACGAATTGAAGCACTCCGTACACAATGCCTCTTACGAGCAGAAGGACCCCTTGCTCATCTACAAGCTAGAGTCTGTTAAGTACTTCGACCAGATGGTCAACAAGATTAACGACCGCGTGGTGAGCGTATTGATGCGTGCTCAGGTTCCCGAGTTGCAGGTTCGCCAGGCAGAAGCTCCCCAGCCTCCCCGTCAGCAGGAACGCTTGCAGGAGAGCCGCACAGGCATAGACGAGGGTATGCGCCAAGCTGCTAGCCACGACACTCGCGAGCAGCAACCCGTTCAACCCATCCGTCGCGAGAACCTTCCTGGCCGCAACGACCTCTGTCCTTGTGGCTCTGGCAAGAAGTTCAAGCATTGCCATGGTCGCAACCTTTAACCGAACGGAAAACGGAAATCGGAAAACGGAAAACTAATCCGCTCACCTCATCCGTGCAACTCAGTTTTCAGTTTTCCGTTTTCACATTTCCGTTTAACCTAAACCACACATACCTATGATATTATACTATAAGGTAAGTTCTAGGATTGGCCACGATGCCAGTCTTAGAACTACCCCCACAAAAAACACACAAATAGCTTAACCAAATAAAACACACACATACCAATGATTGCACCAGAGAAACAGATTCAGCGCGCATTGCGCCACGTAGCAGAGCGCTTTCCCAAGGAAAGTGAACCCGTTCTGAGCGACATCATCATTCGCGTCTTTCCTCATAGCGGAGAGATCAAGTTTTACGACGACGACGAGCGCGAACTCATGCGCATCGTGATTGAGGAATGGATTCATGGCTCGCGCGATGAGCATTTTTATGAAAAAGTTACTCCCATCATCCGCAATGCCATCAGCCAGGTACGCAAGGAGGTGGTTGACCAGATGTCGCTACTTCGCCCCTATACCTTCGTGATGCAGGACGAAGACGGAGACACTCTCACCGACCTATACATCGTGGACGACAACGAGACCACCATACTCTCGGGCAGTCTCATGGAAGGTATTGACGAGGACCTGGAGGCTTTCTTCAATGAATTGATGAAAGAGTAAACAAAACTGAAAGCGGAGAACTGAAAACTGAAAGGTTATTGCCTTGCAGGGACAGTTTTCCGCTTTTGTTTTTTACTAGAAAATCTAGAAGAGCTAGATTGACTAGAAAGACTAGAAAGACCAGAAAGTCTAGAAATCCTACCCCCCAGGAACCCCTAATCACCTAAACAGCACTAAAAATCACCTTATGTTTTTCTACTATCTCATGCCAGTAATCTTCATACTGGGTATTATGGCTATTGCCTTTGAAGATGTCATCAAGGTCAACAAGGCCGCCACCGCCGTGGGTATGTCCATATTCCTTTGGCTCATCTTCCTGCTCAATGCCGAGCATTTCTTTCTGATAAATCCACCCAAGCACATCAACCAGTTTTTCGAGGTATTCCCCGAATTCCGCTCTATGCCCGTCCACGACATAGCTTTCGCCTTCATTGAAAAGAAGCTCATCAGCGGTTTGGGCGACGTATCCACCACACTCTTCTTCGTACTGGGCTCCATGGCCATCATCGACATAGTGGATGCACATGGCGGCTTCAGCATCATCTCGCAATCCATCAAGACCCGGTCGCACCGCAAACTGTTGTGGATACTCTGCTTCATCACCTTTTTCATGTCCATTCTGCTGGGCAATCTTGCCACGGTGATAGTGATGATATCCATTGCACGCAAACTAGTGCCCGAGCGCACAACACGTCTCGTCTACAGCTCTATGATTATCATAGCTGCCAATGCTGGTGGTTCGTGCTCGCCCATTGGCGATGTCACCACACTACTCTTGTGGACAGGCGGCAATATATCTGCCTTACATCAGCTCACCTCGCTCATCATACCTTCACTGGTGATGTTGCTTGTGCCACTGAGCCTAGTAACATTCACCTTGCCCAAGAATGACCACCAGTTGCCACTGGTAGAAGCTGACAATACTCATAGCAACATCAATCCCAAGACACGCCGTGCTGTGCTTTGCGTGGGGCTTGGTTCGCTGGCAATGGTTCCAATATTGCAGACTCTCATTCAGCTGCCTCCCTTCATGGGTGTGCTCCTGGGCCTTGTGATACTATGGGCTATTACCGATAGAAAGTATGCCGACTCGGCCGATGAATCTCTGCAAAACCTGCGCATGCAGCACACATTATCGCGTGTGGATATCAGCACCGTCTTCTTCTTCCTTGGCATTCTGATGTCTGTTCAGGCACTTATCGTCACTGGTCAGCTCACCATCATGGCCAATCTGCTGAGCGATACCTTTGCCAACCAAAACCACATTGCCGTAGTGCTAGGCGTGCTGTCTTCCTTCCTGGACAATGTGGCCCTCGTCTCTGCCACCATGGGCATGTACCCTTTGCAGGAGAGCGGCATCTTTGCTCAGGACAGTTCCTTCTGGACACTCCTGGCCTATTGTGCCGTCACGGGTGGTAGCATCCTCATTATCGGTTCGGCATCTGGTGTCACCGTAATGGGCATGGAAAAGATATCCTTTGGCTATTACCTCAAACGCTTTACACCTATAATACTGCTTGGCTTCCTTGCTGGTGCACTGGTGTATATGGCGATGAGCGCGTAGAGCGAGGAGCGATTAGCGATTAGCGATTAGCGAATTTTGCGTTTAAGCGAGAGCAGAGCCAAACTTGTTTGAGCTATGCCGAACCGACGCACGAAATAAGAGCAGAGGATGCTAGCATACTATGCCTTATGAGAAGGAGGAAGACGAAGTCAATAGTGAGCAAAATCGACGAAGTCAATAGCGATTAGCGAGTATTCAGAGTAATCCGATTATTCCGATTATTCCGAGTACTCAGACTATTCTGATTAGCGATTAGCGATAAGTCCACTTATAAAATATAACGGCCGAGGTCCATTTTCTTTCTAAGCTGAGACCTGCGCCGAGTGGGGGACACATTATACGCACGCTTGTAGGCATAGTACAGGTTGGTGGGCGTACCTATACCGCTACGCCTACCCACTTCAGTCATCTCCAAGTTCGTGTAGCGCAACAGGTCGTCGGCCAAGCGCAACTGATACGTCATACGAAAATCCACACCTCGCATACCCGTTAGCAGGAATACAATTGAATCTATATCCGCTACTCTGGCACCCAGGGCAGAGGCAAAGTTTTCCATACCGCTATTTCCCTTAGCCAGATAGTTCAGGTATTTGTCAAAAACCTCTATACCCGTCGGCTCTGTCTTCACCTCCAATGCCTCGTATCTACCAATTCCGTCCTCGTTGTACACGCGCCTCTTCCTGAAAGGACTGATATACAGGTCCTCCAACGTATACTGCGGCTTTACTGCCAAAACTCGGGGTTCCAACTGACGCACACTTACATACTTGCGATAGTTTTCAGATTGTCTGTTTCTCCTCTTCCACGAAGTACCATTACCGGTTCCCATAATATTTCCTCCTTGATTGTTGTGCCGCAAAATTACATTCTTTTTTTCATTCCTACAAATATTTTGGAGGAAAATTAAATGCTGAATATTAACTAGTTCATGGGTTAGTTAACTCGCGACACCTTGGATATTAACTAATTCGTGGGTTAGTTAACTTAGAATATCTTGGGCATTAACTAATTCGTGGGTTAGTTAACTTACAATATCTTGGACATTAACTAATTCGTGGGTTAGTTAACTCGCAACGCCTCGGACGTTAACTAAACCGCGGTTGTGTTAATATTCCATTGCGTTTTGGCACTCAAAATCTCTGTAGGCACGGCAAGAGGACTAGCATATTTGGATATACTCAAAGGTTTTGCTATATTTGCGCTAAAATGTGCGGATATGCACGCCATGTGTGCGCTGGCGCACACTTTTGCAGAAGTGCATTTTTCGGTTAAAGAGCAAGGCATCAACGAATTAAGTCAATTGGCATGGTATTTGTATGAGTATTTGTAGAGGCCCCTACAATTTCAAGCCTCATGCAAGACGAATACTCACAAATTATCAACAAAAATAAAAACTATGAAACTACTGTTTATCAATTTCCTTCAAGCTCTGCGCCACATCAGGCGCAACAAGTGGCAGACGCTCCTGGTGGTGGGCATACTCTCCTTTGCCATGGCTGCCTTCGTATTCTCACCCGCCGGTATCTGGAAGGTGACACACGAGGCTAACGAGATTCCGGATTCAGAGGATGTGTATGCTGTGCAGGCATGCAATGGAACAGGAAGATGCAAATACGGTATCACTATCGACGAGACTGAAGTTCTGCTAAAGAATATTCCTGCCGATATCATGGTGGGCAAGATGAGTCCAGTCATACAGCAGAAGCGTCTGAAGGCTACTGTAGACACCACGTACGTGCATACGATAGCTACGGTGGACCCGGGGTTCTTCAATGTGATACAGCCGGAATTTATTTACGGTCGTCCCGTGGAAAAGGAAGACGAGGTGGTGCTTTCCGACAAGGCAGCCATAGCCATGTTTGGTACTGACGAGCTGGTTGG
>JAZLBF010000008.1:0-3311 GCA_045613565.1 Bacteroidaceae bacterium | reverse complement strand
TCTCTTCGGTTTCGGCAGTCATCCAGTCGGCTTTATCGATGCCTGCACTCTGATCCGTAGGCAAATCAAACGAGTCGAACGATGCCGTAGCAGCAGGATACCATGCCTTGAATTGATTCTTTGCAGAACCATTCCATACGAGAGCATCGGTAGTGGTCCAAGTGGTTCCATCAAAGGTATAGGTGGCACTGTTTTTTGATGTACGCATGGTGTTCACTACACAAATCTGGTCGTCAGTGATAAAATCGGTAGCACCAGTTTCAGTGTATATCACACGTGTCTGAAGCTTGCCAATGGTAGCGTTAATCTTCACAGCGTCGTTGTCAGTCTGTGGAGTGAAGTCGTCTTCTTGTGTACAAGCAGCGAATGTCAATGCCATGGCTGCAAGGACAATATATTTATTATAGATCTTCATTGTTATATACGAATAAAATTATCACTAAGATTATTACTCTGTTTCAAGGTTTCCACCATTTTCAGCCACCCAAGGTGCAGCGGTGATGTTGCCTACAGTCACCTTATCCTGACCAATTTGGAGGCTGATTTTGTATTGGCTATTAGATTTCAGTTCGTTACCTACAGCAGCAAGACTGATAGTAGCCTTGAACACGCGACCGTCATTCATTGTAATCACGATTGGAAATGACTCGCATACTTCCATAGGAATAACGAGAACCTCATGGTTGGTCATCGCCAATGTGGCAGTTGCTTCGCCCTGATAAGTCCAAGTGTCTTCTTTAATGTTCAAAGTACCCGAAGCATACATATTCTTGACCTCTATTGAAACGATCTCTAGACCACCCGCCTCTGTACCAAAAGTAGGCATGAGCGACAACTTGGCAAAAGCATGGCGCATAGTGAGGTGGATAGGATTTTCATCAATGAGATTCTGTTTTGCTATCAGATAATCTGCCTGCTCTGTGGCATTGATGGCTATTTTCCCATCTTCAGTAGCCCCCTCGCAATAAGGATACAAAGCATAAATCTTTTGTTGATTTTCACCCGCATACAGCACGGTATTGTTGGTGTACCAGTTGCCACCATCATTGATCCATTTTATATTTTTTGCATTGTAATTATCTCCTGAACCTTCTACCCATACACTCATTACTATAGGCTCTTCCATTCTTCCTATAAGGTGCCCCTCCTCTGTAATGACACGGGTAGTCAACTCTGCCACACTCGCCGAAGCAATGGCGATGGGGGTGTCTTTTTGCGAGTCGAACGACTCGACTTCTTGCTGGTCGCAAGAAATGAAGAGGAAAGATGAAAGAGCAAAGATAAAAGACGCTTTGCCTAATGTGTTCGTAATGTTAGTTTTCATATTCATATATTTTTTTATTATTATTCGGTTTAATTATTTCTTCAATGTAGGGTAATCGTTTCCTGTGACATACTCCCAAGGAGCATTCTCCTGATCGGCATTGAGCAACTCAGCCATTGTGGTTGATGCAAACTCTGCAGGGGTCTTGGCTGCGACATCGGCTCCTAAAGTATAGTTGGTATTACCACCGCCAGAGAATCCGAGAGCGTCTTTTTCGTAATAGTAGATGTGCTTGAATGTACAGTGGGTTGCCGTCTGGTTGTTGGCATGGTAACCGATGATTGCGCCCTGATGGGTTGTCCCGGTCACATCGCCATAGAAGGCGGTATTCTTAATGTCGTAATACTGCCATCCTGCCCATCCATAGCCAATGATGCCTCCGGCGATATCGCCCGAAACGTTGGCATAAACGGCGCAGTTCTCAATGAGGGAGTATTTCCCCCCTGAATGCTGGCCGCCAAACTGACCCACAAGTCCGCCAACTCTGCCTGAGCCCGACAGATTGGTGATGTTGGCGTATGAGATAACACGGCTGATGGTGGTGCGGTAGATTGTTGACGCTATAGCACCAATATGACCAGTGGTGTTGAGCACGATGTCGCCCTTGATGGTGAGGTCTTTCACCGTAGAGTAGTTGAACGACTGGAAGATACCGAAACCAGCGTCTGTAGCCGTCGGGCGATTTTGATTGATGGTGAGCGTGTGGCCATTGCCATCGAAGACAGAACTGTTCTGTGTGCCGTCGGGGTGAGCGATAGGCATCCATTCGAGATTCTCGCCAATGGTGATGTCATCCACCAACTTGATGGTGTAAGGGATGCTGAGGGTGCGGGCATTGATCTGCTGTGACATCCACATCAAGTTGCCTGCATTGGCCACCTCATATTCTCCCTCGGCATTCTGTCTGGCGGGCTCATACTCACCTGTAAAGATATTGATGCCGTTGGTCCATTCCGACTCCTCGGCTTCGCCACCGTCGATAGTCTCTTTGTTCCAGTCTGCGACAGTGATACCATCAAAAGTGAGCACATCGCTCAGGCTCATGCGGATGGTGTAGGACTTGCCACCTACCCAGTTGTAAATGTCTTCACCATAGCTTTTATTGGCGTTGGCTATTTGTGAGCCCGTGAGGACGAATGATAGGAAACCATGCTCTTCGGTATTGATGACAAACTTTATCTCTTTGCCATTGAGAGTTTCACTGTCAGACAACGGCAGAACCATGGCGTATGCTGTGTATGACTCTTGAGAAGCCAATCTGGTGTTCAAGAGTGTGGTGATGCTTGTGTGATTCCCAGCAAAATCCACATAAAGGCTTTCAGTAGTGTAATCTCCATGCACCTCCGCAAAATTAGAACCTACTGATGCTCCACCGTCAATACTAAGGCTCACATTCTCAAGCCTTGCAGTGGTCGGGCGCTTGTTGGTGATGATGAAACGGAATGTTGCAGGGATGTGTTTGAAAGAAATGGATGCACTACCATTCTCAAATTCGCCCAGACCATACATCATCATATAGTCGCGAAGGAACTCCGGGGTCTGGGAGAATGACTGTACGAAAGATGCAGGCATCTCCATTTGTGCGCTGAAGCTTGTCTCATCGGCCTCGAAAATACAGAAATCGTTTACAGGAGTCACTGCATATACTGCCTTTGCAGCATCCTTATCCTCTTTGTTATAATAGCGCACTGTCTTGAAGTCGGCCTTGTGAAGGTCTTCCTGCGGGCTGATGGTCATATAGGTGTGATACAGCGCCTCTTGCAAGTCCTCGTCTGTAGGATTCTCTGACGAATAATTGCGAACGAAGGCCGAGCCATCGGAGAGCAATGCCACCATCTCAGTACCTTTATCATCGGCCTCCCAGTTGAAGACAAGGCTACCGCTGCCATTGGGGTCTGCCCATACGGCACGGGTAGAAGGCTCGTCAGCACTGCTGAAGGTGAGCTGCTCATATTTGCTCACGCTCGGCTGCTCAGGGGTGTCGGGC
>JAZLBF010000007.1:0-14106 GCA_045613565.1 Bacteroidaceae bacterium | reverse complement strand
TCGCTTGATTAACGACTGATGGATACTGATGCTGGGGGTGCCGCTACTATCATCTTGTTTCCATCTGTCTTTGTGTCGTTGGCACATGCGACACAAATCTGTCTGCCAAAGGCTTTCACTTTACAAAGAACAGTGATATCTAGTTTTATCTGTTGATGATATCAATGCTAGTTGCTTAGTTGTTTATCAACGAGATTGCTTTAGGAACGGAAAAGGGAAAACGGAGAACGGAGAACGATTAGCGTTGAGCGTTTAGAGATTAGCGAAAATAAGAGGACTGATAACAGAAGAAACGTGTATAAGTTCCGTTCTGTGTTGTGCGAAGCTACGACACAGTCCCCAACAGAGGACAGGGAATAAACGAGTATAAATTCGAGTCTCAATTCAAGTTGTTAAAAATAGCTTTCCGTTCTCCGTTTTCCGTTTTCAGTTCGCCAAGTCTCTTGACCCTTGACTCTTGACCTTCAACAAGTTAACGAATACGAAGTGTTTGGGTATAGAGTTTGCCTTGCCATGTGTTGCGCTCAAGCATTCTGTGTTTGAGTCGGGCTACAAATTCATGGTTTTTTAATCCCCAGTCGGGGGCAATGAGAAGTGAGCGTGGAGATTGAGAAACAAAGCGTTCTATTACAATTGTATCTGGCAAATGCTCGATATAATCTATTGCTAAATCTATATATTCATCTACCTCATACAAATGAAAATCATCAGGATTTTCCTTGTATTCATGTGCCATACGAGTACCTCTAATCAATTGTAGCTGATGTAACTTTAGCATATCAAGTGGTAACTGTGCCAGTAAATCAGCTTGCCTAATCAACTCATCGTGACCCTCTCCAGGAAGTCCTAAAATGATATGTCCGCCTGTAAGTATTCCTCTAGCATGGGTACGCTGTATGGCGTCAGCAGCAACAGCAAAATTATGTCCACGATTTATACGCAATAGAGTATCATCATTAGCACTCTCAATGCCATACTCTACCATAAGAAATGTCTTATGGCTCAAGTCTTCAAGATAATCTAGCAAAGTATCTGGCATACAATCAGGACGAGTACCTATCACCAATCCCACTATTCCTTCCACGCTTAAAGCTTCCTCATACATAGCTTTCAGTTGCTCTAATTCTCCATACGTATTGGTATAAGCCTGAAAATATGCAAGGTAGCGCATGGTTGGGTATTTACGCGAGAAGAACTTCATTCCCTCTTTAAGTTGCTCCGTTACGCTCTGGCCATTACTACAATACTCAGGATTGAAGGTTTGATTGTTGCAATAGGTACAACCACCCCACCCTACACTACCATCGCGATTAGGACATGTAAAACCTGCGTGAACAGAAATCTTCTGCACCTTACCATCAAAATACTTTGCTAGAAAACTGGCATAGTCATAATATAAACGTTGCAGCATACTCATTACGCAATTTTACACTAAAAATATGAGGGTATCTGGATATAATACTTCTACTCGAAAAGGTGAACTCAACCAACGAAATCTGAGTTTTAGAATGGCAAACCTACAGCAAAGTGGAATGCAAAATCTCGTTTGAAATTAGGATAGATGATGGGATAATGGCGCTTGGTATCCTGGTAGGCAGGATTGATGGCCTTCATACCTGCATCAAAGCGAAGTAGGAAGTAGCTGAGGTTTAGTCTTATACCCAAACCATAGGCTACAGCTATCTGTTCCCAACACGTATCAAAGCGGAACTGACCTCCAGGCTGCTCCTTGTAGTCACGAATGGTCCAAATATTACCGGCATCGATAAAGAGGGCTCCATCAAACTTCCAGAACATATGCATACGTAGCTCAGCACTCATGTCCAGCTTGATATCACCAGTTTGATTAATAAAGTCGACACGTCCGTCATTGCCAATGAAAGAACCTGGACCTAGGCTACGCACACTCCATCCACGCACACTATTGGCACCACCACCGAAGTATCGCTTCTCATAGGGAAGAATATCGCTATTACCATAGGGACATGCTATGCCAAAGGCAAAGCGGAGAGCCAAGCTACTGCGACGAGAGAAGCGGAAACTCTTGCAGAAGTCGAAATCCATCTTGGCATACTGCGCATAGGCAATATTGAAGAGAGTGCGCTGACCATCTTCGTTGACATCGGTGTTAAAGAGATTACATATTCCATGCACCAGATTACCAGCGGTCTCCACTCCCCATCTCACCGTGTAAGCATCCTTGCCATATATACCTATGGGACTTACAGTACCAGCACTAGAGTATTGATACTGATATCCCATCTTGACGATGAAAAGGTTCTTGTAGTTATACGCAATGATGGCATTTCTGCTCTCTGGATTCTTGATGTATGTATCGTAGAATGTATCAGAAATCCAAGGCATGAAGACATAGTTGATATCAAGGAAATCAAACTTGTGATGACGTGTACCTCCAGAAGTATTCCAACGGTATTTCCACGATGCGGTCAATACGCGACGGTGGAACTCAGGACGATCCTGACTAGCAAACATGAATCCTAGTTCGCTAGTGGCCTTGGCATTTCTGCGGAAGTCCTTTGATATGAATGGAAATACAAAGTCGGGGAACTGAAGACCAGCCTCGATATCGTATTCAAAATAATTCTGGTCGGCATATCCTTTCAATCCTCTGATAGCCTCGAAGGCTGTACGGAACTTGAGCGAGAAGACCTCCGAACCATGGAACACATTCCGGTTTTGATAGGTAAAATTAAGTGCCGCACCGAGGTCACCAGCAGTATTAGTACCATCTAGGGCCAACTTTATACTATTGAGGCGAGCAGGAGTGATAATCATATTGACATCGAGCAGGGAACTATCACGCATGCTCTTTTCCATACGAACATTGGTACCAGCTATGGCACTCAAACGGCTCATTCTGCTATAAGTATCCTTCAGATTGGATTCACGATACAATTCGCCTGGACGCAAACTGGTGGAATGGCGCAAAACGATGTCCTTCAACCAAATAGGCGAATCCGAACTTCTATCATAGGTGTATCTTACCTCACCTATATAATATTGCTTGTGGGGAGTGATAGTCTTGCGAACGGGGTCAAGATGCTCAGTAATAATCATCTTCAAACTGACAGAATCTGACCCAGCTATGGTATCTGCTTCAAAGCGAACGAAATCCCTATTGAAGTCATAATAACCATTATCAGTAAAGTGGTTGCTAATGCGAGAACGCTCTTGATTTAGCTTATTAGCATCAAAGGGCATTCCTACACGAAGGTAGGATTTATCAGAGATTTTTTCTATCTCAGAAGTGATGGATGTATCTCTCACTTCTACCTCGATATTGTTTACAGAATAGCGCTTACCTAGGTGAATATTGTAGGTAAGAGCAACCTTGTGTTCGTAATATTTTTCCTCGGCGGAAACGGTGGCATGCATATAACCAAGATTGATGAGAGCACCTTGGATACGCTGCTTGCTTCGCTCGGTAAGCAATGAATCGTAAACCACGGGAGCCTCACCCATCCTACGAAGGAATCTATTAAAGCCACTATTGCTCTCTGGATTCGCCATCAGATAAATACCAAGTGGCACCTTGGCAATGGAAGCCCAGCGAGAATTAGGTTCTTGACGAAGATAACCAGACAAGGTGGATGTCTTCACCAAATTGGTATCAGTATTGAGAGTAACTTTATCAAGGATATACTCTCCTTCCTTGAGAACTTTGGTACTGCTACAAGCACACAAAAGCAGAAGGAAAACCATCAGGAATCCCATCTGCTTTATACCTTTTATTATATAATGTGTGCTTATAATGGTGTAATAGTTAGATTGTGATTATTCGTTTTCGTCGATGCTCAAACCGGCAAACTCATCGTCGCCATCGTCCTCACGATTCTTGACACCCTCAGAGAAACTGCTGTAGTATAGCTCATCCATCTGGTCGTCATCAGGACTGCTATCGTTGTCTTCATCGTTGTCGTTATCGTCATATTCTTCTGGTAGGTCTTCATCATCTTCATCATCTGAACCAGAAGAATAAGGACCCTTGCGGAGGTTACCCTCCTCGTCGTACTTATCCTCGTTGAGACGAATCTTGACCATTGGTTCCTTTTTCTTGGCAAAGATAGCCTCAATCCATGTACCCTTTTCAATCTCCAATACCTCGAAGCCCTGAGCCACCTTCTTCTCCAAGGTGCCACCAGCAACGTGCATACGAGTAGCAGGCAAGGTAGTTGTGCTAATCTCAAAACCACTCAAGATGATATCCTTGATGCTCAAAGCGATGCTATCCCAACCACCACCGAAATTACGATCGATAAGTTCTAGCAATGTAGCAGCGGTGATGTGACGGATGTTCTCGTAGCTCAAGTCATTGATGCGAGTGATATACTTACGCTTGATAGCTACCCAACCCTTCTTTTCATTGCAATGCTGGAAGATAGCCCACTCGCCATTTTCGTACTTTGCACGCTCGCGAGGGTCACCAGGATTGTAATGCACAACATCAAAGCTGAGGCGAATGATGTTCAACAACTTTTCCTCGCTTGATGAAAAGTTACCCTCTAGTTTTTCCTTCTCCCAAGCATCACGAATCTCCTGCTCAGTCAATTTCCAAACGTTGGTTGAATTCAGGTCTAGAATACTTTCTATAACTGTTTCTTTCTTCATGTTTTATATGAGTTTTATTCTTACTTTCTGTGTATATTAAGACATTTGTCTGTAGTCCTTTGCTAGACCACCTTCGCTGGTTTCCTTGTAAAGGCTTGGAAGGTCGTGACCTGTCTGCTTCATCACATCTACCACCTTGTCAAACGACACGCGATGCACACCATCCGTGAAGCTACTATATATATTAGCATCCAAGGCACGAGCAGCAGCATAAGCATTACGCTCGATACATGGAATCTGTACAAGTCCACAAACTGGGTCGCAAGTCATACCAAGATGATGCTCCAATCCCATCTCAGCGGCATACTCTATCTGTGCAGGTGAACCACCGAACAACTGATTAGCAGCAGCTGATGCCATAGCACATGCTACACCTACCTCACCCTGGCAACCCACCTCGGCACCAGAGATAGAAGCGTTTGTCTTTACCACATTGCCAAACAAGGCTGCCGTAGCCAATGCCTTGAGTATTCTACGCTCAGAGAAATCACGGCTCTTCCATAGATGATATAGCACACCAGGTACTACGCCACATGAGCCACATGTAGGAGCTGTAACTATCTTACCACCAGATGCATTCTCTTCACTCACGGCCAAGGCATAAGAGAAGACAAGACCACGTGTCTTCAGATTGTCCTTATAACCAGATGACTTTACATAATACGAATAAGCCTTTCTGCGAAGATTGAGAGGACCAGGCAATACACCCTCTGCATCAAGTCCGCGCTCAACGGCCTCACGCATCGTCTGCCATACCTCGCGAAGGTAATCCCAAATCTCTGGACCTTCACACTCCTCTACGTATTCCCAATATCCCTTGCCTGACCATTCGCAATATTGCAAAATCTCGGTCATGGTGTTCATATTGTATACCTCGGGGAGTTCAATGCTACTTTCACCTTCTTCTGCCAATGCACCACCTCCCACACTGAATACTATCCAGGGAGCTAGAAAATCTGCAGAACCATTTTCCTTGCACTCAAACTTCATGCCATTGGGGTGGAAGCTGAGAAAATCCTTTGACCAAATGATTTCTGTACACTCATCGCCAAGGACATCAAGGATAGCTCTGTCGGTCATGTGTCCCTTACCTGTAGCAGAAAGACTACCATACAGAGTTACGCGGAAGGATGTAGCCTCGGAGTGCTGTTCCTTGTACAATTCGGCTGCCTTGCGAGGGCCCATAGTGTGACTACTGGATGGACCTATGCCAATTCTGAAAAGTTCGCGAATAGATTTCATTTGTTATTTAGAATAGAGTGTGTGATACTTTAAACCAGAGCCTTCTCTACCAGACGATGCTGAACCGCCATTCAAGGGGTCAAAAGTATCGAAGTCGGTATAGATATGTCCTAGGTAAGGAGCTTCATTACTTGTTTGGTCAAGGATAGAAACCTTAGAGTTCTGATTGCCGAAGGCCTTGAAATAGAACTGACATGCTACCTCAACCTGTATCTTGGTGTAAGGCTCATCATACTCAGGCAACTCGAATGTTGCATAGGGGTCTTCCCAATCAGTATAAGTAGCATTGGCCAATTGAGTGACACTCTTGTCCATCTCCTCGATAACTGCGGGACCTTTCTCTGGTATGATAATGCAACGAATGAACATGGTACCACTAATCTGACCAGTGTGAATACCATGGTGCTTTCTTACGGCATAAACCTTGATTGAATCACCAGGTTCCAAGTCGCCACGCTCTATTTGAGTAAACTCGCCTGGCAATCCACCAACAACACCTTTTCTCACTACATAATTAAATCCCTTCCATGTGGGAGGAGTTACATCAGGACCATCGAGGTTTTGCGAACATGAGGTAACGAGCAAACTAACTATTGCCATTACAAAAAACTTAATGCTATTCTTCATAATCATGTAGCTTTATAAAAATGTTTTGGTATAAGATTTGTATTCTATTTCTTAATAATTAAAGTTGTCTACAAACTGGTCAGAGTTGTGATTCAAGAAGTTGTTCAACTCCACGCTCAATCTCTGTACGGGCAAGCCCATAACGTTGTAGTACGAACCATTGATACTAGTAACGCCAACGTATCCTATCCATTCCTGAATGCCATAGGCACCAGCCTTGTCGTATGGTGCGTAGTTGTCCACATAGTGACGAATCTGCTCGTCGGTCAATTCTCCAAAGGTAACCTCTGTCACGCAAGAGAATGTGTGTGTACGCTCCAATGTGCGCAATGTCACACCAGTAATCACCTGATGTGTCTCGCCTGATAGTTTTCTGAGCATTTCGCATGCTTCCTTGGCATTTGCTGGCTTACCCAGAACTTCACCATCCAAGTACACGATGGTATCTGCTGTGATGAGCAACTCGTCCTCGGCTAGTGCATAAGCAGCTGCCTTGTGGCTAGAAATATGCTCGGGAATACCTGTCATGGTCAATCCCTGAGGATAACTCTCATCAATACCGTCCAGTGTACGAACTTCAAATTCCATCTCCAATGCGCCAAGCAACTCTTTGCGGCGTGGTGAATTTGATGCTAAAATTAATTTCATCTTTTTTACGCTTAATTTTATCTAATTACCTAAATTCTTTTCTTTAATCTCTTTTTTACCATGCGAAGGCTTCCTTGTTGGCCATCCACTTGCCTTGTGCCTTGAGTACCTGTTCTATCACATCGCGTCCGCATCCGTGACCACCATTGATATGGCTAACATACTTTGCTATCTCCTGTATCTCTGGCGCAGCATCCTTGGGACAGCATCCGCATCCGCATCTCTTGATTATATCGTAATCGGGGATGTCATCTCCCATGTACAAGACATTTTCGTCGGCAAGCTCATACTTGTGCAACAATGCCTCGTATGTATCCATCTTGTAGCTGCACGACAAGTGTACCTCCTTGCATCCAAGGCTTTCGTATCTATGCTTAACTGCCTGGCATCGCGAACCAGTGATAATGGCAATATGAAGACCTTCCTTGAGTGCCAATTGTATGGCATATCCGTCCTTGGTATTAACCGTACGCATGGGTTGACCATCCTCACCAATGCTCATGACCGATGTGCTCAACACACCGTCCACGTCAAAGGCAATGAGTTTAATTTTGGTCAAATCGTAGTTAATCATCTTTGCGTACTGTTATTTGTGCTCGGGAGAGCATTTCCGAAGGTTCGTTACTCCATTTTTGTGCTCCGAAAAGCATTTCCGAAGCTTTGTTTATCCATTTTTTTATCGGGAGAGCACTTTCAAGGCTTCTGAAGTGCTTTTTCGTGTATGGATTTGCTCAGCAACTGATATATCTCCTTGTGCAGGGGGTTGGTCAGCATATTCACATGAGCGTCCATCACTTTTTCGTCCCATCTCACCGCAGGTCCTGTCTGTGCATCGGCTGGTGCTAGTGAGTGTATCTTTGCTATAGTTTCATCTATCAGAGGGAAGAGCGTCTCGAAGGGAATCTCCTTCTCTTTCATCACATCATGAGAGAGTGCTAGCAGATGGTTGACAAAATTGCAACACAACACCGCTGCTAGATGCAAGTATCTCCTTTGCTCACTACTGAGCAAGTAATGCTTATCGGATATTGACTGAGCCAAGGCCTTCAGCGTCTTCATCTCCTCGTCTGATGAGGCTTCCAGGAAAAGAGGCACCTCTCTGAAGTTGAGACTTCTTTCCAATGAAAACGTCTGCATGGGATAAAAGACACCTCTACGCTTAGAGGGAATTGCATCCATGGCCACACTTCCCGAAGTATGTACAACCAAGGCTTGAGATTGAGCAAATTCTTGTGCCACACCAGATATTGCATCGTCCTTGATGGAGAGAATCACCACATCCGTGTCATCCGGCACTTGCTGAATTCGTTCCTTGCCACCACACATCACCACTTCGTGCTGAGCCTCTTGCAAAGCTCTGGACATATGGGTAGCCACTCTGCCTTTGCCTATGATTGCTATCTTCATGAAATAATTCTACAGACGAACTACCTTTTCTGCCTTCAACGCAGCAATCTTCTCTAGATTCTGACCCTTGCGCTCCATGCCTTTATGTCCGAGAGCAATGAGGCACACTACCCTCTTGTTTTCTGGCAACGCTAGGATTTCTCTTACGATAGATTCGCTATCCACGCCGTTGGCATCTTGTCTTTCTCTTATCTGTACCCAGCATGCACCTAGGCCTAAGTCCTCTGCCTGATACAACATTGTCATTGCCGCCGTAGATGCATCTTCTATCCACACATCACTGATTTCTGGCTCTGCCATCACCACGATAGCACACTTGGCATCTGCCACAAACTGACTTCCCATTGCCTTGGCTTGAGAAAGTCTAACGAGCAGTTCCTTATTCTCCACCACGCAGAAAGAGTAGCTATGCAAACCCTTGCTTGTGGGGGCCATCAAGGCGGCGTCAAGTAGTTGTTGGATGTGCTCTTCACTAACGATTTCATCAGTGAATTTTCTGTGAGAACGACGGTTTACAACTAGTTCTAAAAATTGTTTCATTCTATGCTTTCTTACATTTGCACGCAAAGATATGAAAAAAATGGCACTTCCGAATAAGAAAATGACCGTTTTTTACGTTATAGCATCATGAAACATTTGATACTATATATATTCTTGCTCATTTTTCCTTGTCTTTCATATGCACAAGACACTACTAGAGTCACTCTGAAAGGTAAGGTTTTTGATGAAAACAACGAACCCGTCAGCTTTTGTTTAATAAAGGTTGAGGGACAAGCCGTAGGCACCACCGCCAATGCCGAAGGCAAATACAGCTTTAGCTTCAATAGCCAGGATTCTGTTGCCATAGTGTATCAGATGATGGGGTATCGCACTCGTCGTCGAGTACTCCAAAAGCCCAAGGGTACACTCACTCTCAACATCGTTATGTATAGCAACACCGTGGACATGAACGAACTTGAGATTAAGGAACTGCGCCGCCAAGTGGGACAAACTCATGAGTTGAACACCGATGAACTGAAGCGCATAGCCAGCACCACAGGCAATGCCGTGGAGGATTTGGTGGCCACTCAGGCGGGTGTGTCTCAGCACAACGAACTATCCTCGCAATACAATGTGCGTGGTGGCTCGTTCGATGAGAATTGCGTTTATGTCAATGGTAGCGAGGTGTATCGCCCGCTCCTCATTCGTAGTGGCGAGCAAGAGGGGCTTTCCGTTATCAACCCTCACATGGTGGAGAAAGTACGATTTAGCGCAGGTGGATTCGAAGCGAAATATTCCGACAAGATGTCTTCCGTACTTGATATCGAATACCGTAAGCCTCGCAAATGGGAAGGCACACTCTCAGCATCTCTTCTTGGCGCTTCTGCTCATATGGGTTGGGGAAATGACAAGGTGTCTCTATCTCATAGCTTGCGATACAAAACCAACTCGTATATGCTTGGTGCATTAGAGACGGATGCCGAGTATGCTCCAAACTTTGTCGACTATCAGGCTTTCCTATCATGGAATATCAACAAGAGATTGACCTTCGATGCCATCGGATACATCTCGCACAACAATTACAAGTTCATCCCTGCTACCCGCGAAACTAGCTTTGGTACCATGGAGAATATCCATAATTTCAAGGTATATTTCGATGGCTGGGAAGAGGATTTATTCCAAACCTTCTACGGCTCTGCTAAACTTAACTATAAGATTAAGGACAAACAGAATATTTCACTAAATTACAGCGCATTTGCCACCAACGAAAATGTAACATACGACATCTCTGGCGAATACTGGCTTTCTAATACCAGTACCGCCACAGAACTAGCCGTAGGCACCTACATGGAGCATGCACGAAATACTCTCAGCAGTAGTCAGCATAACATAAAACTTGCCTACGACCTCAGACACAAATCTCATCATTTCGAAGCTGGCGTTGGCCTCAGACATGAGGTTATCGACGATCATTCTAGAGAGTGGGAATATCGTGATAGTTCTGGATACTCCATGCCTCATAACCCCGAAAAGCTAGAGGTCATCTACAATCTCAAGAGCAAGAACAATATCAGTTCTAATCACTTTGAACTATACGCTCAAGACACATGGCGCCACGAGACAGACAAGGGTATCTTCAATCTCAATTATGGCATAAGACTCTCCAATTGGTCATGGAATAATGAATGGCTTTGCTCACCTCGTGTCAGCATGGCATATATACCTAAAAAACATGACAATATGCTCTTCCGTCTTGCCACAGGTTTATATTATCAAAGACCATTTTATAAAGAGCTTCGCGATACAATATCCAGCGGTGCAACAACCATTGTTGAGTTGAACAAGGACATCCAATCTCAACGCTCCTTCCAGGTTATTGCCGCCTACGAATATAGATTCAAGATTGCCAATCGTCCCTTCCTCTTTGCCACCGAATTGTACTACAAGGCACAAGACAGATTGAACCCCTACACCGTGGACAACACCAAGATTGTATATTATGGTAGAAATTGTGCCACGGGTAATGTAATGGGTGCCGACTTCAAATTATACGGCGAATTTGTCCCTGGTACTGACTCATGGTTGACATTCTCTTTGATGAGAGCTCGCATGAATCTGAACGGAAAGAATATCCCCCAACCCACTGACCAAACATGGTCTTTGAATATGTTCTTCAGCGACTATTTCCCACACACCACTCGTTGGAAGATGAATCTCAAAGCCTCCTTTGCTGGTGGTTTGCCTTTCGGTACTCCTCACACAGGACTTGAAGAGCACGTATTCCGCTCCTCTGCTTATAAGCGTGTGGATGTTGGTTTGAACTATCGCGCCTTGAACAATGAGGACCGCCATCTGCACAGAAATCCTATCAAAAACATCTGGCTTGGCCTTGATTGTCTCAACATCTTTGGCTTCGAAAATGTAAGTGGTTATTATTGGGTAACAGATGTAAAGAACGACCAGTACGCCGTACCCAACTATCTAACTGGTCGTATGGTTAATTTCAGAGTAAACGTAGAATTTTAAAAGACATATATTATGATTATAGCATACGTAATGCAATCTTGTCCCGATTGCACATTAGTGAAAAACGAAGCTCCCAACTATACCAATCTAAAGATAATAGATATTGGCGAGCATGTACGCAATCTAAAGCAATTTCTCTTGCTTCGTGACACTCATCAAGCCTTTGCCAACATTCGTCAATCTGGCAAAGTAGGTATCCCTTGCTTCGTCCTCGAAGATGAAAGTATATCCTTCTCATACGACGAAGTCAAAGAACTTTTGCTCACTTCATCTACCGCAACAGAATCCAACTCCACCATCTCCACCGAAGGAGAATCATGTAGCATAGATGGTACTGGTTGCTAATAGTTCTGATATAATATTTAAAGGAGCAAGATACTCCAATAAACAAGGAGAAGCTAGAAAGTCTTATCAATTCAGCTTCTCCTTATTATATTATATTATATTTATCTCACGAAAGATGCTCAAGTAGCCCCGTACATCCATCCATGCAATCGCGCCAAGTAGCATCAAAATCTCCTGTGTACCATGGGTCTGCCACATAACCTGGACGGTTGGTAAAATCCAGAAGCAGATGCACTTTTCCTAAAGGGTCATTGCCAAAGAAAGGACGCATATTTCTAATATTATTGTCATCCATGGCTATAATCATATCATAATAGTCATAGTCGGCACGAGTAATCTGACGAGCCGTCTTGCCCTTACAATCGATACCATGTTCTGCCATCTTCCTGCGTGATGGTGGATAGACAGGATTACCCAACTCTTCAGTACTGGTTGCGGCAGAGGCTATCTCAAACTCGTCATCTCTACCTGCCTCATGCACTAGATGTTTCATCACAAACTCTGCCATCGGGCTTCTACAAATATTGCCGTGGCATACAAAAAGAATCTTCTTCATATTAAGCATTTTCTAGTTATAATTCTTCAAGAAGGAGCATTGACATAAAACCCAAAAGAAGTGCATATGTTGCTTGTTTCTGATAACCATGGGCATGTGTCTCTGGTATCATCTCGTCAGATGTAACATAGAGCATAGCTCCACCAGCAAAACCTAGCATCACGGGTAGCAAGGTGGTTGAAACTACACCAAGGCCATAGCCGATAAAGACTCCAACAACTTCCAGCAAGCCAATAGCCAAAGAGATGACAAAGGTACGAACATGAGTCACACCTGCCAACAGTAATGGTGCTATGATAATCATTCCCTCTGGTATATTATGGAAAGCAATACCCAGAGTGACACTCCACGATGCTAGCTCCGAACCATTCATACTTACACCTGCAGCAATACCTTCGGGCAACTTATGAATGGCAATAGCTAAGACGAAGAGCATAACCTTATTAATAGATGCATTATTGTGATGCTCCTCACTATCGAGGCCAGTAATGGTGTGCAAATGTGGTGTAAAGAAATCAATGACATTCAAGAATATAGCACCCACCATTACTCCCAGGCATATCACCCACCAGGGCATATCACCTTTCGACTGAAATGCTGGTACTATCAAACCTATTGTTGATGCCGCCAACATGATGCCGGCACAATATCCAAGTATCGTATCATTGACCTTATGTGGTAGTTTCTTGATAAAAAATCCTAGTATCGAGCCTAACAATGTTGCACCACAAAGTCCTACTGCGCTAATCAAAACCTGTTGCATATAATAGACCGTTATATTGATTTACATAGAACAAAGGTACGTTATTTTATCAAAATAACCAAATAACTACAATGATAAACGAACAGTAAATACAGAACCCAAAGTATCTCTCATCCTCCTTTAATTAAATAACTATATCGAAATATATTAGGACACCAATAATTCAGTATATCCCCCCTCCCCTTGTGCGAGTGAATACAAAACTCAAAAAACACAAATTAGAATACAGAGGTGACGGAATACAATGCAAGATTGAAAAGATATGCCGCCAGTATGACAGGTCAATTTTGCAAATACAAATAATAGCACGACGTAGTGACAGCGTATTTCTGCAAATTGTGGAGGTACCCCGTCACTATATCATGGTGATTTTGCAAATGGTGAAAGGTGTACGTCGATATGCCATAGTATCTCTGCAAAAGTGCAGAACTATCGTGTCAGTATGGCAGAATAACTCTGCACATTTGCAATATATGGTATCAGTGTGACTGCTATGGTTTGCAGAAATGCAACAGTAGGTTACACTGTGCAAGAATGTTTGCTGTTTGACAAAATGTCCATTTCATTAGGGGATTGTAGCAGAAAAACAATTTCTCGAAAAAAGATTTGGAAGTGTTAGACTAATATTGTATTTTTACAAAAAATAAATACTTCTACTATGATAAAACATATTGATTTGAAAGACTTTACACTAGCAAAGAGATGTAACTATGCGGAGTACACATTTGTTGTCAATAAGTTGGCGACATCACTACGGAATACAAGCAACGCCTGGCACACAGGAAGAAGGAAGATAATACCACACAACCTACCCTAGAAACTCCGCTAGAGATGCAGGTGATACCAACTGATGAAAAGAAAATAGAGAATCCGAAATTAGAAT
>JAZLBF010000006.1:0-6232 GCA_045613565.1 Bacteroidaceae bacterium | reverse complement strand
TCGGCGAGGGGTCGCCGCATATCCTGACTTCGTCAATGCGCCATCCAATGTCACATATCAAAATGGTCAACTTTCTAATTTACAGTACAAACTATTTGATGGCAGAAGATAGTAATGTAGTTAGGAAACTAATAGAAGAGGGTGTAAAAACGTGAATATCGCGATATTTGGGGTCGCCACCGTGGTAGCCGGGGTGAATATCGCGATATTTTGGGTCGCCACCGTGGTAGTTGGGATGAATATCGCGATATTTTGGGTCGCCACCGTGGTAGCCGGGGTGAATATCGCGATATTTTGGGTCCCCACCATGGTAGTAGGGGTGAATATCGCGATATTTTGGGTCGCCACCGTGGTAGCCGAGGTGAATATCGCGATATTTCCTGACTTCGTCAATGCAAGAGTTTTTATTGTCAAATGTTTTTCTGTCAAAAAGAGTGTTTTGGTGAAGAAACTCCCATGTTCTGGTAATCTAACTCTTATTGTGGTAATTGTTTTTGCTGCCTCAAGTACTTGATCCTTCTTGCCTTTTCACAGAGTAGTTCTATTTCACTCTCTAACGATGAACATCCAAAAGATTTGATTTCTTTATATTTTCCACCGTTTTTACTGACGACAACAACACTAATTGTTCTCGACCTATTATGTTTCTTTCGTATATACATAGTACAAAAGTACACTTTTTTATGCTTGCGCCACCCAAAACCACCCAATAAATTGTCGTAACTAGCTGAAAAACAATAAGCGCCATAATGTTGCAGCAAAAAGTGATGAAGTCAGGAAACAGGTCGGTGAGGGGTCGCCGCATATTGTCAGCTTTTATAAATGTGCTCCAAGGTATGTATGATGGTGTGCGTGTCTGAAAGAAGGAGAATAGGAAGAAAACATCACGTCTTCCTCCTATTCCAAGGTTAGTCCGCCTCCTAATTATCACAACCGAGAGAGCGGTTCAATATGTTATTACATCTAAAAAACATCCACGTTTATTCTGTCTTGATACTCTCCACAGGATTGCGGCGTGCTACACCTAATGTTTGCCAAATGATAGAAACTATAGAGAGTGCTATGGTTATAACTATTGCCAGAACGAATAACCACCATGGGAAGTCTATCCTGTTAGCAAATAATTCCTGGTACTTTTCCCAAATCTTCAATACCAATGGCAATGACAGAATGCTGGCCAGCAGTGATAGCAGGATGAATGGGCGTGCCAGATGCCATGAAGCATTCATCACCGTTGCTCCCATCACCTTGCGCAGGGCTATCTGCTTGCTCTGCTGCTCGGTGTAATTGATGGACATGGCAAAGAGGCCAAGGGCAGAAATTAGCACCGAGATGAACATGAAGCACAGTACCATGGCAAACAAGTCTTTCAACGCGTTCATAGGTTCTGACAGAGCCTCGTCCACGGTGTTGATATAGAAATCTTTTTCCAATCCCACAGTTTCCTTGGTTACGGCACGGCATGTAGCCTGTATTCGTTGTTTGCTTCTCTCCACATCTTCCAGTCCCTCGTCGCTGAGTTCTATCAGCATGCACATGGCACGATTGACGGTCATCATCACTTCTATGATATTGTGACCATCTTCCATGGAGTTGCCATTTACGGGGTCGAAGGAGCGATAGTCCTTGATTACTCCGCAGACGGGATAGCATGCAGTACCCTCTATCTGTCCACCCACATTCGGATTGTCGGCACTGATTCCGTATCTGTCACGTGTATCCTCTGTTATCCAGTGCTTATCGTTGTCAGGCTCGCAATATTTCTCCAATACCTCAAATCCAAGCATGCTCATGCAAGTGGTATCCATAGAGGAATAAAACACCCACGAAGTGACTGATTCCTCGCCTTCGCTCTTTTCCTGCACACCATTGGTCTGGCTATTCCATGGCAAATTCATTGCCCAACCAATACGCTTCACCTCTGGCATAGCCAAAAGTCGGTCGTAAATGGGACGTAGTTGTTCCACATAGGTAGAATAGGAGTAGGTAGTCAGATGCACCAATCCCTTTGTGCGGTAACCCATGGGCAGTGTTGCCAGATGGTGCATCTGTGCCACCATCAGCAGGGCAATGGCTATAAGAGTGGCACTGATGGTGTTTTGGATAAGGATAAACACACGGCTCAGTCGCATCTTGCTCTGAAAGCGGAACGAACCCTTTACCACATCAATAGGTTTAAAGCGTGATACGATGAATGCAGGGATAGAACCAGCAAGGAGTGATACAATCAGCAAAAGAGCTATGGCTACGACTACCGAGAATAGGTCTGAGAAGATATATATCTGGGCATCCAGCAATTGCTCAAACCATGGTCGCGCTATCAGTGCCACCATACATCCAAACACAAAACAGATGCTGGTAAAGGCAAACGACTCAATCATATTGCGCCATACTACCTTGCCCATCATATCGCCCAGCAGGCGGCACATAGCTATTTCCTTGGCACGCTTGCCCAGGAGGGCCGTGGTGAGATTGATATAATTGAATACTGCGCTAAACAATAGTACCAAGGCCACGCTAACCAGTATCCACACCAAATCTACCATGCCGCTGCGTAACCCTCTGCCTCTTGCCACATTGGAGAAGTAAATTTCACTTAGGGGAGTCAGGGAAACACCGCTCAGTCTGGACTCATCACTAGCCTCAGGTTTATAAAAACTACTCCACAGCTCCATGTACTTATCCTGCAAAGCCTTTTTGGTATCTTCTATGGATGCTCCTTCATTCAGAGTCACAAAGGTGTAGATAGTACCGAAATTATCCAACCACGAACGGCTTTGCTCCTCTATTATCATGGAGAAGAATATTTCCGTGGGTTCGAAGATATCGTCGGCCCCAAAGTCCTCCACCACGCCCACAATGGTCAGAGCCTCGTTCTGCCCCGGCAGGGTGATGCTCTTGCCAATGGGATTCTCCTTGCCAAAGGCTCTTTTAGCAAACTCCTCGCTAATGAGTATGTCTGTGGTAGAAGCGAGCACCCTATCCTTGTCACAACCACGCAGATTGTAATCAAAATAGTGGAAGAAAGTAGTATCGATAGCCATCGCATTGGCAGTAAAACTATTTTCGCCTACGATGACATCCCATGGACGGGTACTACCCACGCGAGTATATCCCTTAATCTGAGGAATCTTTGGACAAATTTCGGGACCACTACCCACAGTCAATGGCATCACACTACTGAAGCCCATTGCATAGAGCTTGTCCGACATGGGTTGAGTCTTGCCCACCATATACTCTGTGCGAGCGTATGATGCCAGCAATATCACAAAGCCCAGTGCCACCGAGAGGCCAAAGGCTTGGATGGCAGTGTATAGTTTATTGCGCTTTAGAAAAACGAAATATGATTTCATACTCTAAGTAAGTTTTGGGGTAGATGATTAGATGGCCAACTCGTTCACCACTGCACCGTCCAGCATGTTGATAGTGCGCAGGGCATAGGCAGCGTCACGATTGGAGTGTGTCACCATCACCACGGTGGTACCCTCCTGATTGAGTTCCTTGAGCAGTTCCATAATCTCCTTGCCATTCCTTGAGTCAAGATTACCCGTTGGCTCGTCCGCCAAAATCATCTTGGGCTTACCTACGATGGCGCGAGCTATGGCCACACGCTGCTGCTGACCACCCGATAGTTGCTGAGGATAGTGCTTGGCGCGATGGCTCATATTCACCCTGCGCAATATATCCAGCACACGCTGTTTGCGCTCCGCCTTGGGCACCTCCAGGTATTTCAGTTGTAGGTCCACATTCTCCTCCACAGTCAATTCGTCTATCAGATTGAAGCTCTGAAACACGAAACCTATGCGTCCCTTGCGCAATCTGGTGCGCTCGCTCTCTTTCATTTTAGATACATCCTCGCCAGCCAGGACGTACTGTCCCTCAGTGAGATTGTCCAACAAGCCAAGGATATTGAGCAAGGTAGACTTGCCACAGCCCGAAGGCCCCATAATGGCAACGAATTCGCCCTCCTTCACCTCGATGTCCACGCCGTTCAGAGCTATCGTTTCCACCTCCTCGGTTTGGAATATCTTAACCAGTTTTTCAGTCTTAATGATACTGTTCATAATGTGTAGTCTGTTTTTAGTTTTTTTAATTCATTTATCTCAGCTAGCTAGTGCAAAGTTACCCCATAATTTTCCTTACCACCAAAAAACAGACCCCACAAAATGACTTTTCAAGTGAAAATTGTCCAATTTTTTGACACTTTTTTCTGAGCACCTCTGCAAAAATGAGCAAAGTCGTGCACATACATCGTTTCTGCTCCACGGTGATGTAAGAGCGAGCAGTAGTAAGAATTCTACCAGAGATAAAGATAGACTAATTTATAGATGCTACCTTTGATACACGAAACTTGTGAATAGTCACAGGTCCCATCAGTCCGCTTTCTCTGAGGAGAGATGATGGGTGAGTTGTAGATTACATTTCGAGATGAAACCCAAGAAAGGCATAGAATAAATATCTAGAGCATTTTTGATGAAATGGAATTAAAATTTATGAACTAATACAAAAACTTATAATCTATTTATTCTTACGAAACACTACCTGTCTATCTTATTATGCTCTTAGTTTTAGATGGTGGTAGCTATGTGACTATCCAAGTGTACGGAGTACGGATGAGCAGATTACATGTGTTTACATACGTTTTTCTGTTATTATTCAGTAGTTTCTTGCTGAATTTGGCTAAATATTTGTATCTTCGTTGCTGAATTTTCAAGATATAGCGTTTATGAAGTATCCTATAGGTGTTCAGACATTCGAGAAGTTGCGTTCGGAGGGTTTTGTTTATGTAGACAAAACGGCTCTGGTGTATAAGATGGTGAATGAGAGTTCTTGTTACTTTCTCAGTCGTCCTCGTCGCTTTGGAAAGAGCTTGTTGCTTTCTACCTTGAAGGCGTACTTCGAGGGAAAGAAGGAACTGTTTGAGGGACTAGCCATAGCTGACTTGGAAAAGGATTGGACGGAGTACCCAGTGATACACCTTGACTTGAATGCCAAGCCTTTCACCAAGTTGCAGGACCTGCATGACTTGCTTCATGAGCAATTAACGGTATATGAACGAGAGTATAATAGCGAAGCAGTAGATAAAAGTTCGGAGGGACGTTTCCGTCATTTGATTCGTTCTATCAAAGAAAAGACGGGCAAGAAGGTAGTTGTTCTCATCGACGAATATGACAAACCCATACTCCAGGCCATTGGCAATGAGGAGTTGCAGGACCAGTTCCGCAACACTCTGAAGGCCTTCTACGGAGTACTGAAGAGCGCCGATGCCGACCTTCGCTTTACCATGCTTACTGGTGTGACCAAGTTTGGCAAAGTAAGCGTGTTTAGCGACTTGAACAATCTGAATGATATCTCAATGGACGAGCGCTTTGTTGAAGTATGCGGTATTACAGAGGCAGAATTGCACCAATATTTTGATGAGGAAATAGATGCTTTGGCACAGCAGAATCGTCAAACTAAAGAAGAGGCTTATGCAGAGTTACGCAAAAGATATGACGGATATCATTTCTGTGAAAACTCAGTAGGCATGTACAATCCATTCAGTGTGCTCAATACCCTGGAGAAGAGGTCGTACAAGGACTATTGGTTTGCTACAGGCACCCCAACGTATTTGGTAGAGTTGTTGAAGAAATCCGGTTTTGATCTTCAATCATTGTCTAACTATGAAACGTCAGAAAGTGCTTTAAGTAGTATACATCGTGCTGAGATCAATCCTATGCCTATTCTTTTTCAGAGTGGTTATCTAACCATAAAAGGATATGACGAGGAGTTTGATGTTTATAAATTGGATTATCCCAATGAAGAAGTTCGTCAAGGCTTCATTGAGTTCCTTCTACCGTATTATACATATTGCCAAACATCTGCTCAGAAGACAATAGTCCGAGACTTCGTTCTGAGCCTTCGAGGTGGCGATGCCAACAAGTTCATGCTGTTGATGCAATCCCTTCTGGCAGATACTCCTTACGAGCTGATACGCGAGCTGGAAAATCACTATCAGAACGTGATGTACATTATTACTAAGTTGATGGGCTTTTATGTTCAAGCAGAGTATCGTACCAGTCGTGGTCGCATAGACTTGCTCATCGGTACTGACAAGTACATATATATTATAGAGCTAAAGTTCGAGGGCAGTGCCGAAGAAGCCCTGCATCAAATTCAATCCAAGGATTATGCACTTCCCTTTGCCACTGATGGCAGAGAAATCATCCGAATCGGTGCTAATGTAAGCCGT
>JAZLBF010000005.1:0-6854 GCA_045613565.1 Bacteroidaceae bacterium | reverse complement strand
GATGTAATGATCTTTTTCCATATCTTTGCATTGTTATAAGTTTATGTTAACCGGGAGTTGAACTAACTGCATCCTTTATTAGGTCTTGAAACCTACAAATATAGTTGGCTCTTCCGTTCAACGGAAAGGAGGAGAGGACTGTTTCTGTGTATAGCTCATGAGGCTGGACGACACACTAGTTCACCTCTCTCCTTTGGTTAACTCTTACAAAGGTAGGGATTATTTCTCTGCCTTTGTTTTTTACTCTGCAAATCTAAAGGATGACACTGTTTTCTCTCTCACGGAGTGTCTACATTCGGCATTATAGCCGACTACGCGAGCGGAGCAATGCGTTAATTCGTGACAATCAGTGCTTATTCGTGGGCAACACAAACCACTTTGCGAGATAAAAAGTCAGTGTATTTTGTGTGAGACAGGCATTCACGATGCAGTAAGTCCTTTCCTTTAGGAGAGGACTTAGGAGAGGTCCCCCCCCCCCTCTTCCTTGTTTTTTTTAACCTTTTTTGCAACTTTTACATGACAAAATTGTTATCATATCATAATTTTTGCTTAAATTTGCACGCTTATTATAATATATAGGTACATACGCACACGCGGAGCGAGGCGTATGCCATGATATGAAGAATGAGAAACAAACTAAATAACAAATTAAAAAACAAACTATTAATTAAAAACTTAAAAGTTATGAAGAAAAAGTTTACAATGCTTTTGGCTTCGCTGTTCCTAACGATAGGAACAGCGTGGGCGCAGATGCCAGTAACTTCTACTGCACCTGCTGATGGTCAGTGGAATGCCGACACTAGATGGTATACCATCTCGGGTGATGGCGGAAAGTATGTTAGCCTTAACTATGTTGATGCTAATGGTAATTTTAAGCTTAATAATACCACCAAGCCTGGTCTCGAAGGTTTGTGGTGTGTGGTTGGTGACGAGAATAATGGCTATCAGTTCTACAACTACAAAAGTGGTGTTTCTACAGTTCTGGGCGCTACAGGTACCGAAGACAATGGCCGCATGAAGATGTATGATGTTTCTGGCACTGAGACGGGGGTTACTCGTAGCTTTGATATTAAGGCTATTGATGGACAGACAGGTTATGCTTTTGTGAAAAATCATGGATCTGGCAATGACTGGTGGAATCAGCGCAATGGTTATTTAGCTTATTGGAATAGCTCAAACGCTTTTTCTACTGGTTGTACTGGTTCGCAATATGTATTTACTGAAATTGTTGATTTTGCAGAATTTGTAGGTGTAGAGGGTTTGAAAACTGCGGCTAAGGAAAATCTTACAGGTCTAAAGAATGTTACAGCACTCTTTACAGAAGCGAACCTCGATGCTGCTATAGCAGAGGTAGACAATGTGACAGTAGCGAATGTTGGATCTTTGGAAGAGGTGGTAGAGGCTTTGGAAACCTTGGATGGTATTTTAGGTGGCGTATACAGTGAAGTTGATGGCAAGTATGTGCGTTTTACAACTTATGGCCGCAATACGAATAATGGAGGTGTAGACCTTACTGCTGTCGCTGCAGGAGGTAGTGAAACTGCAAATTCAGGCGATGCTGGTATTTGGAAATTGTCATACGATGCAGGGTATGGTGGCTTCAAAATGTATAATTTTGTTAGTGATTTATATCTGGGCACAACCTCAGGTCAGAGCAGTCGTGTAACGACATGTGCAGATTTTGCAGCAGCAACACCTTACAGAATGAATGGTTTAGCTGGCAATAACGCTAATCTCTTGAATAGTTCTAGCTTGATGAATGCTGGTAACACATTGCATGCTAATGGATGGGGAAGTGTTGTTCAGTGGAATGATAACACTTCGGATGCGTCTATTTGGAAAGTCATAGCATGTGACCCCATTGTAATTGATCGTGACCAATATGTGGCGGCTACAGCAGCTCGTGCTGCACTGCCTTGGGCTATCCAAGAGGCTTATGGTTTGGTTAAGGATCCGTCAAAGTTCTCTTCTAACGCAAAGCAATCGGATGAAGGAACTTACGAGGGTTTGCTTGATAATTTTTACGATGATAATAATAATGGTGTGAAATCATACTTTCATTCAACATACAATACTGTTGTTAGCGATTATCACTATTTGCAAGCAGAGTTGAGCGAAGAGGGTACTGAGTTCTATTTCTATTTCAAGAAGCGTCAAGGTAATAATAACAACCGTCCTACCGAGATTGATATTATGGGTAGTCCCGACGGACAGACATTTACTAAGATTACGACAATCAATAGTGGATTGCCTACTGATGCGAACGATATTGACTATCTTTCAGCTAAAATTACAGCAACAGAGAATGTGAGGCATCTTCGTTTTGTGGTGAAAGAAACAAACAATAATGCTGCTTATAATCAAGATCCCGATTATCCCTTCTTTACCTTCTCTGAATTCTATATTTTCCCCGCAGGTTATGGTGTTTCTGATCTTGTGGATGATTACAATACTTTTGCATCGTTGAGCATCACTGATGAGGGTATGGTTGCTGCTGCTTCAGCCTTGACAAATGCAGAGAACACTTTGGCTTTGGCTAACATTAAGAAAGAGGCAAATGCTCTTCTGACTGCCAATGCGGATAAGTATGAAGTAACGCCTGCTCTTGGCAAGTATCCGACTGCTACTTACGAGGCATTGCGAAATGCTTGCAACAATGGTACAACGGAGGCCGAAATTCGCACTGCAATTGACAACTTCAAAAAGTCTCTCAACAAGCCTGTATACATCATCACCAGTGCTTGGGATGCTGGCTATCCTGGCGGATCATCTATCTACTATGATGGCGCTTGGAAGTGGAAGAAGACAAATAAATTTGACCATCAGATGTGGATGACTATACCTGGATACACAGAGGCAAATGTACCCGTTGTTGATACTTATGACGCTGCAGGAACATCTTATGCTATCTGCGACTATCTCACCGGCACCAAGATGCGTGGCAAGGATGTGCAGATTGTAAAGGTCCCCAATTGGGAGGGTGCTTATAGTTTGCAATATGCTGCGAGTGGTCAAGATGCAGCACAGCATGCACAACAGGGTGGTGCCCTTGTAAATTGGCATCCCGCACAAAATAACGACCGTCAGGCTTCAGCTTGGAGAGTGGAGTATGTAGGTAATACTTATGACCTCGACCAATTGACTGATGCATATCTTTCAGCTCTCAGCGATCTTGAAGCTGCGGTTATTACAAATTATGGCCTTTTCTATGCTGAAGAAGGCAATGGTCTTGGGCAATATCAAGGAGATTTGGATCCGATGAAAGATGCTCTTCTCTATGGAGGTCAAACTGTAAGTCTGGGTTTTGCTGCACTATTAACTGAAATAAAAGAAAGTGAAATAACATTAGAGCAAATTCAAAATTACACCACTGCTATCACAGAAACTGAGCTCAACATCAATCAGCCTTCCGAGGGTTACTATCGTATAAAAGGTGCAAACCAAAATGTTAGTCCCTATGCTTACTACTTGACAGGTAAGACAAATGCTGACGGTGGTCGTATAGCACTTCAAGCCGAAGCGGACGAATCTACAGTATTCCACTATAAGGATGGTAAGTTGCGAGCTGTACAAAGTGGTCTATATGTAGGATTGAATAGTGCTAATTATACTTTCCAACTATATGCTGCAAATGCTCCGACAATGACTTTTGGTGCATCTACTTATGCAGCTGGAGCCTATACTATCATGTCTGATCGTTATCTGCATTATAAAATATATAATGGAGAAGTAGAGCTTGATCGTTGTGACCAAAATGATGCAAATGATGCTTGGTATCTTGAAGCTGTAGACGAAGTTCCCGCAAGCAATGCTCTGACTGCAATTGGTGATATTGACGCGAATGCTACCTATAGAATCTATGGCGAGCGCGGATTTATCTATGTGGCTAATGATGGCATTATGAAGGGCTCTAACGTAGTTTCTACAGGATATAACCCCATTAACGACAAGCAACACTTCGCAATTGTTACAATTGACGAGAAAAAATATCTCTACAATGTGGGTGCAAAGAAGTTTGTGATGAAGAGTGGCAATGTTGTGGCTTTGACCGATTACCCCGAACATGCAATGACGATTGAGGCGGCAGCAACCCAGACAACAGATTATGATTGGCTGATAAAATTGAATGATAAGAAAATGAATTTATCAGATTCAGGTGCTAATGGTATATACACTGAATATGAAACTGAAGACGGGGGTAACCGTTGGGCTATCTATAAGGTAGGCACATTTAATCCTGATGAAGCTGAGTCTATGAGAAAGGTTGTTATCAACTATACGGTAGATGGACAGACATTCACAAAGACTCATGGTGTGGCTCTTGGCACTGTGTTTAACTTCTCATACGATTTTGCTTCTGTGACATCATGCAAGGTGAACGACGCGGCACAGACGATTACCGAAGGCGCATGCTCAGTAAACATTCAGAAAAACGCGACCATCGATGTAGAGATTGACCAAGACCTCCCCTTCGAGGCTACAATGAACGAAAGCAAGATACCTTCTTTAACTTGGTACTACTTGCAGATGAACTCAAATAATAAGAAGTATATTGAGTATCTGTCAGACCAGAACTATATAGAATGGGCTGATGGAGCTGTTGATGCAGATAGTGAGGATAGCGATATTGCTAGCCACTCATGGGCTTTCGTAGGTAATGTGGTTGAAGGTTTCAAAATGATTAACTTCTTTGCCAGAACTACCAAGGCACTGAAGATGACAGCCGACAATCCTTCAATGGCGAACTTGGCAGAAGGTACAGCATTTGTGTTGTCTACAAGCAGTGAAAATGTTGCTGGCGGTTTCTGCATGAAGCGTCCCGACAGCGACAATTACTTGAATTCACAGAGCGGAAAGGTAGCATATTATGGTCTAAACGATGCGGGTTCTACATTCATCGCAACCCCGAGCCCAGTAGTTCCCACAAGAGGTAAGTTCTATCGCATCAAGAACAATGGCGAAACAGGCTATCTCTCTTCAGGAACATCTGGCCGTACACAATTCGTGGCTGGTATCGCAGATGCAGCAAGCAGCATATTCTATTATGATGGCGATCGCAAACTCTTGTCATACGACAATGGTATGTATATTGATAAGGATGGTGGCCACTTAAAGTATGCGGCAAATCCTGGTGAGGGTATCTCATTTGACTTTGTTGGCTCTGCCGTAGCTGATAGACTCCAGATACATTATTATACAACAGAGCATAGATACCTGTATTCTAATGGTGTAGGAAGTACTAATTCTGGACGAGATGCTGCATATATTACTAGCGATGCATCTTACCGTTTCATCGTCGAAGAGGTAACCACCCTTCCCGTGACCATTAAAGAATTAGGTGATGAAGACTATGCAACCTTCTATACTCCTGTGGCTGTAGAAATACCTGAAGATGTTACAGCTTCTATCATCACAGATATTGACGGCAACGAGGTAGTGCTCGAAAAGGTGACTGGTGTTGTACCTGCGGGTACTGGTCTCATCCTGCAGGCTCAGGCAGGTACATATAACTTTGATATCGTTACAGAGAATATACCTGCAGAGTTTGAGAAGGGTCTTCTCTGTGGTGCTGCTCCCAAGACCTTTGTTACCGCAGAGGATAACACCAACTACTATGTTCTTGCCAAGAAGAACGATAAAGTTGGTCTCTACAAGGCTGCTCTCAACCAGAATGATGGTACTGCCTTCCTCAACGGTGCTAACAAGGTATATCTCCCTGTATCAACCGCAATAGAGTCTCAGGCTCCCGCCATGTTCAGCTTCGGTCGTGGTGGTGAAGATATTGAGGGTGGTACCACAGGTATCGACAATGTAGAGCTCGAGGGCGAGACAGTCATCTACGACCTCACAGGTCGCCGCATCGAGAAGATCGTAGAGAAGGGCATCTACATCGTAAATGGCCGTAAGGTAGTGATTAAGTAAATAAGTTAAAGGTTGAAATAAGTAATATAAGAAGTTCAGTAGTCAGAAGTATAGCGTAGTGTAGCGATCATCGTTAACGAAACTATTGTCTGAACTCCTACACTCCTGACTCCTGAACTCCTCAAAAGAATCAATTATGGAAAAGAAAAAATATATCAAACCTGAAATTGAAGTAGAGTTCTTCGAATCTGAGGTGCTCATGCTTTCTTTGAGTGGCGATGAGGTTAATACCGAACAGGACCAGCTCAGCAACAGCTACCGTCCCGGCCGTCGCGGCGAGTGGGGCAACCTCTGGGCCCAAGGCGAAGAGTAAGAGTGGGGCCTCACCCTCCTCTTCCAACCGTGAGGATTATACAGATAAAAGGTGCGTCTATGGCGCACCTTTTATTTTTTTTAGTTTCCTCTAACTGAGGCCACCAGGAACACAAACCAGCGAGTCGCTCCGCCCTCGCTGGCCATCCGGATGCCCGCTCCGCGAGAAAAGAAACAGTTTAAGTTCAGTGTCATCACGTTGACAAAATAAAGCTCAACACGAACTTAGACATGTTTCCGCGAGTCGCTCCTCCCTCGCTATCTCACCTCGCGGATATCCGTCTCACACGAAATACAGAATACACAAAATCATATTCATGGCACGATGAAGAGTCCCGCTCATTGCAGGAGTCGTGGCTGAGCCGCTTATTTCCAAGTAATATTTGTGCGCTTGCTCAAAAAATCGTATTTTTGTATGCCGTAAGCCATAATGTCTGATGCTGCAAGCTGATAATATATCGATACACTTTGGTGATGAGCATGTGCTCGACCGCTTCGCCTGCCATATTGAGCGGGGAGCTTTCGTGTGCATCGTTGGCCCCTCGGGCTGCGGCAAGACTTCGCTGCTGAAGTGCTTCATCGGTATCACACCGCTTACCGAAGGTACCGTAAGGGTAGGG
>JAZLBF010000004.1:0-26676 GCA_045613565.1 Bacteroidaceae bacterium | reverse complement strand
GGCATGTACAATCCATTCAGTGTGCTCAATACCCTAGAGAAGAGGTCGTACAAGGACTATTGGTTTGCTACAGGCACCCCAACGTATTTAAGTCGGATCGTAGCCATGTCGTTCTGTGAGCCAAGGAGTTGTCACCTTAACTTGTCTTCCTAAGACCGCTTGGCCTCCGACTTGGCATGTACAATCCATTCAGTGTGCTCAATACCCTAGAGAAGAGGTCGTACAAGGACTATTGGTTTGCTACAGGCACCCCAACGTATTTGGTGGAGTTATTGAAGAAGTCAGGATTTGAACTTCAAGCATTGTCTAACTATGAAACGTCAGAAAGTGCTTTAAGTAGTATCCATCGCGCTGAGATCAATCCTATGCCTGTTCTTTTTCAGAGTGGTTATCTAACCATAAAAGGATATGACGAGGAGTTTGGTGTTTACAAACTAGATTATCCCAATGAAGAAGTTCGTCAAGGCTTTATTGAGTTCCTTCTACCGTATTATACATATTGCCAAACTTCTGCTCAGAAGACAATAGTCAGAGACTTTGTCCTGAGCCTTCGAGGTGGCAATGCAGACAAGTTTATGAAACTGATGCAATCGCTTTTGGCAGATACTCCCTACGAACTGATACGCGAGTTGGAGAACCATTATCAGAATGTGATGTACATCATTACCAAACTGATGGGTTTCTACGTTCAGGCAGAGTATCGCACCAGTCGTGGTCGCATTGACTTGCTCATCGGTACAGACAAGTACATATATATTATAGAGCTAAAGTTCGAGGGCAGTGCCGAAGAAGCCCTGCATCAAATCCAATCCAAGGATTATGCACTTCCCTTTGCCACTGATGGCAGAGAAATCATCCGAATCGGTGCTAATGTAAGCCGTGAAACTCGCAACATAGAGGAGTGGCTGGTTACTCGATGAGCGATGAGCGGTTAGCGATTAGCGAGTATTCAGAGTACAGAGTACAGATGACGAAACTATCCACCCCCTCCGTCGCTACGCTCCTTACCCAGCGTTAAACTGGAGAGTTTAACCCTCAGAGGGCACAGAATGACATTGACTCATTCTTCTAAAGACCCTCTTCGCTCACCTGCTCAGGGGGACAGTTGCTAGCGCAGTGTTTACGTTACCGACTATATCCCTAAATTAGAACGAGTAAAAGGACAGATATCATATACAAGCAGAGCAGTGGGGGGATTCCTCACTGCTCTGTTCTTAAATAATAATGTTAATCAATGACTATGCGCTGGTTTCGGGAGTGGTTCCACCTTCGGGAGTTTCTGGTGTGTCTGGAGTCTCTGGCTTGGTGGGGTCTTCCTTCTTGTTTTTGTTGCGAGTGTCGTTGGCCTTCATTGTCGTTAGCAGCTCATTAATTACCACGTTGATTGAATTAACGAAGGATGCATAGGGCTCTGGACCATTGATGATGATGAGTGCGTTCAACTTCTCTACAAAGGTGCGGTATGCAGTTTCTGCATCCAGGCGAGCTTGCTTGGCAAGACCTGTTTGGTAAGTTGCATCCTCATTGACGCGCTGATTACGTAGCACTTCATGCTTAGCCTGTGCTAGAGTCATGTTTTCTACCCATGGCCCAAGAGCAAGAGTTGTAAGTGTGTCGGAAGGAATAGCTGCCAAGTCGCCAAGTAGGTTCTTGTATGCACCATATTCATCCTTCTCTCCCATATTAGCTATGTCGCCATACTTATCAAAAGTGTGAATGTAGGTAGAACGTGCTAGTTCGGCAATGGTGTTATTGGGATGCTGTTGCATGGCCTTTAGGTAGGCACGTGTATAGCGCCAAGCGTCATCGGCAACCTTGTCTGCAGCATTTACCTTTTTCACCATCTCGTTGATTCTTGCTTGCTTTAGAGCTGCATCATAATTGTTTATCGCTTCGTGTAGGGGAACTAGAAGCGCTTTGCCTATTTCATCTGTAATTACAGCAGTAGCAGTACTATCAACAATGGTAAGGAAGTCAAATAATGCCATCTGATGTAGGCGTGAAATATCAAAAATAGTTACCTTGTTCATAATATTATCTTTATTTAAGGGTTATATCAGACGTACAAGAAGCAACTCAAATAGTGTTTTTAACTTGTTGTCGGGAGTTTCCGACGGTCTGAAAAATGTTTTTATGCTTTCGGGCGGCCCGACAGTGCTCCAATAATTATTTTTATGCTTTCGGGCGGCCCGACGATGCTCCAATAATTATTTTTATGCTTTCGGGCGGCCCGACGGTGCTCCAATAATTATTTTTGTGTTTTCGGGCGGCCCGACGGTGCTCTAATAATTATTTTTATGCTTTCGGGCGTCCCGACGCTATTTAAGCACTTTTTGCATATTTTATTTATCTCAGTAGTGCCACCTGGTTTTCTACTCCTTTCTTTTAGTGGCTGGTTAAACATTAGTTTTTTTATCTCTTTCGGTTGCAAAGATATATAAAATTAGTACTAACTGCCAAATCAAGGTACTGACTTTTAACATCTTTTAGCATAAAGATTGTAATTTTTACAAACTTTAACATTTGAAAGCGGAAAGAGGAGGCGGAAAGGGTAAATTTATCTGCCTTTCGTGTTTAGGTAGCTTCTATAAATTGTTTTGTCGCTCTCAGATAATAAAAATCTTCTGCGTAATAGAAATCATATAACTCAATCCCTAATTTATAGAACCTACCTTATATTTTTTTTTCGTCAAGTTGGGACAGAATGTGTATCTTTATTGTATCTTTGCACGGAATTTGATACAAACTATGATAGAATATCTGAAAGGAAGATTGACCGAGCTAGAGCCTACGATGGCGATAGTGGAGTGTATGGGAGTGGGTTATGGTGCCAGCATTAGCCTGAATACCTATGCTGCGATACAGGGTAGGGACGAGGTAAAGCTATGGATATACGAGTCTATCCGCGAGGATGCACATCAGTTGTGGGGCTTCTATACCAAGGTGGAGCGCGAGGTGTTTCTCTTGCTCATCACCGTGAGCGGTATCGGACCAAATACGGCTCGTATGATACTGTCTGCCCTTACTCCGCAGGAATTGTGCAATATTATCTCCAGTGGTAATGCCAAGATGATGACTCAGGTCAAAGGCATCGGTCCCAAGGCAGCACAGCGTATCATCGTGGATCTGGGAGACAAGATAATGGCGGTGGCAGCAGATGCTACCAGCAGTCAGAAGAGCGCTGGCAATACCGTGGTGGTACAGAACAGTGTGGTGGCAGATGAGGCCATGCAGGCACTGGTGATGCTGGGCTTTGCTCCTGCACCTACATCCAAGGTGGTGAGCAAGATTTTGGCCGACGAACCCTCGGCACCCGTGGAGAAAGTCATAAAAATGGCATTAAAAATGCTCTGAGCACAATAAACAAGGACAGAACCTCGTTTTATATATCGTGAACAGGCGAACGAAAATCATATTCTTGTCGCTGGTGATGGCCGTAATTTCGTCTATCACCAGGTTTTTTGTGCCTGATTGCGAACCTTTTTTTATTACGCGTGCATACGCACAGGTGAGCTCAGAAGACAAGGGCAAGAGTGCCGGTGCTGCAGATACAGTTAAGACAAAGAAGCCACGCTATTCCGTGCGCCGTACTTCCACAGAAACCGAAAACGATGTGCACTATCGCTCTACCGACCTGAGAAACCCCGATAACTTGAAGACCGAGGTTTCGTATGACGAGGTGAACAATACCTACAGCGTGGGTACCACATTGACCAAGGTGGACAAGCAGAATGCCTCTTCTGCCAAGAAGACGACTTCCACTACCACCTCCACCAGCAGTTCCAATAGGCAATCCGGCTCTGCTAGAGCAGAGGCAGACAAGCATGCCACGAACGTGAAGTTGAGCAGTTTTCTGCCTAGCAATCCCTTTGGCTTGAACCTTACTACGGCAACTAGTTATCTCACTCCGCCTATGACCATGACGGCCGATGAGTACATGAACTGGAGCCTTCGCCGGAGCGTGGCACAATATTACAGGCAGAGGAATCAGGAACTGTTCCAAAATCAAGCCAACAATAAGTTCGACTTTACCGACATGAGGTTCTCCTTAGGTCAGGCAGAGAAAATCTTTGGTCCTGGAGGTGTGCACATCCGTACCCAAGGTTCGTCAGAGTTGAAGATTGGTGGTAATATGAAATCCACGGACAATCCCACATTGGCAGCTAGCCGAAGAAAGTCCTTTGGCTTAGATTTCGACATGAAGATAAACCTGAGCGTTACGGCCAAGGTGGGTGATAAGGTAGACCTCAACCTGAAGTACGACTCGGATGCGACCTTTGACTATGATGCGCAGAACTTGAAGCTGAAGTACGATGGCAAGGAGGACGAGATAATCAAGCTCGTAGAGGCAGGTAATGTGTCCATGCCTTCGAATATGAGCTTAATACCAGGTGTGAGCAGTTTGTTTGGTTTGCACACGAAGGTACAATTTGGCAAGTTGACCCTGGAGACGGTATTTGGTCAGAAGAAGTCGGCCAGCAAGAGCGTATCTGGCAGCGGAGGTTCGAACACCACCAGTTATGAGATATCAGTTACTGACTATGAAGAGAACAAGCACTTCTATCTAGGTCAGCACTTCCGCCAAACCTACGACAAGAATATGCGCACCCTGCCTACTATAGCCAGTGGCATTAATATTAAGCGCATAGAGGTGTGGATTACCAACAAGACTGGTACTACCACCAATACCCGAAACATCATAGCTCTGACCGACTTGGGAGAACCACAAATCATACGTGGTCCATGGCTAGGAGCAGGAGGCACTGTGCCTCACAACCGCGCCAACAACGAGTATGCCACTTTGGTGGAAAATCCCAATATCCGTGACATCAGTCAGGTGGGCAATATTCTGGATGGCGAATACAGTCTGCAAGGCTCCTTTGACTATGACAAGTTGCAATCCGCTCGTCTGCTCTCCTCCAGCGAGTATCACTTGAATGCCGAACTAGGTACCATCACTCTGAATACAGCCCTTCAACCCGACGATATTTTGGCCGTGGCATACGAGTATACCTACGGAGCGCAAACCTATCAGGTGGGTGAATTCTCGAGCGACCTGACCAGCACCAATCAGGCTCTGATGGTCAAGATGCTCAAGGGAAGTACCAATAGCCCCTCGTTGCCAACATGGAAGTTGATGATGCGCAACGTATATTCCTTGGGTACCAACACTTTGCAGAAGGAGAAATTCCGCCTGGATATTAAATTCCAATCAGATTCCAGTGGCGTGTATCTCAGTTATCTTCCCGAGGACACACTGAAGAATACCATCCTATTGCGTGCCATGAACCTTGACCGCCTGGATGCCAACAATAAGCCTCACGCCAATGGTCAGTTCGACTTTGTGGATGGATACACCGTCTACAAAGGCCGTATCTTCTTTCCCGTGGCTGAACCCTTCGGTGAGCATCTGCGCCAATGGATTGAAGCACGAGGAGGCAAGGCTATGGCAGACAAGTATGTCTTTGAAGAACTATACGACACCACAAAGACAGCAGCCAAGCAGATGGCCGAGAAGAACAAGTTCTTGTTGACAGGTCAGTTCAAGGGTTCTGCAGCTAATGAGATAGACCTAGGAGCTACGAACATAGCACCACGCTCTGTGGTGGTGACGGCAGGTGGTGTGACCCTGGTGGAGAATACAGACTACATTGTGGACTATCACAATGGTCGTGTGACCATCATCAATCAGAGCATTATTGATGCAGGAACACCCATCAGCGCTTCGGTGGAGAGCAACGAAACCTTTGGCATGCAGCGCAAGACATTCGTTGGTGTAAATGCCGATTATCAGGTAAACAAAGACCTGACCATCGGAGGTACCATGCAATACCTCTCTGAGCAACCTCTTACCACCAAGGTGAGCATGGGTAATGAGGCCTTGAACAACCTCCTTTGGGGTATGCACATCTCTTGGAAGCACAAGGCGCAATGGTTGACCAATGCCATAGATGCTATCCCCTTTATCAATGCCACTCAGCCTAGTCAGATCAACTTTGATGCTCAGGTGGCTCAACTCGTGGCAGGTCAGAGCGGTACGGCACAGGGTGGAGCCTCTTATCTGGATGATTTTGAAGACACCAAGCGTAAGACATCACTCATTCAGCCAACATATTGGCAATTGTCCTCTGTGCCTAGTCCTTCTAGGAACTCCAACCTTATCGGACGCTTCCAGGAAAGTCGACTCAGTAATGATGTGGCCTATGGATACAATCGTGCTCTCCTGGCATGGTATTGTGTGGACCCCATATTCACCAATCGTAGTTCTACTCTGACTCCAAGTCATATCAAGAGTGACAAGAACCAGTTGTCCAACCACTATGTGCGTGCTATTTACGAACTGGAATTGTATCCCAACAAATCACAAACCTCTTACAATAGCAATTCCACCCTGAATGTCCTCAATATGGCATTCTATCCCCAGGAACGAGGTCCCTACAACCTGAGCCTGGATGTGGATGCTAAGGGTAACCTGCAGAAACCAGAAACTAGATGGGGAGGTATGATGCGCAAGATGGACAATACCGACTTTGAGGCTCAAAACATTGAGTACATCGAGTTCTGGTTGATGGATCCCTTCTTCTATGAAAAGCGCGATGGTACCAACAAGAAGAAATTGGGTGGTGACCTGTATTTCAATCTGGGTGAGATAAGCGAAGATATCCTGAAGGACGGCAAGAAGGCCTACGAGAGCGGTTTACCCATCGATGGTAATATGAGTTACATCGAGGAAACTGCCTGGGGTTATGTACCTAAGACCAACAGCATCACCTATGCCTTTAACAATGAGGGAGGTGCCAGGTCTAAGCAGGATTTGGGTCTAAATGGTTTGAACGACGAGCAGGAGAAGACCTATGGCTCATACATGAACTTCTGGAATGAACTGAATGCTGGTGCTCTTGCTGGCTTGCCAGACACCGTTCGCCTGCAATTGCTAGAAGACCCCGCCAACGATAATTATCATTATTTCCGTGGCTCGGACTATGATAGACAGCAGGTGTCGGTACTGGATAGATACAAGCGTATCAATATGCCACAGGGTAACTCGCCAGATAGCGAGAACTCGCCTGAAAGCTATGAGACAGCCTGGAAGAATACTCCCGATATAGAGGATATCAATACGGACTATACCCTAGGTGAGAGCGAGAAGTACTGGCAATATCATCTACCCATCACACCAGAGAATCTGCGTCCCGGAGGCAAGTACGTGTCTGACGTGCGTACAGCTACCGTGACTCTGCGCAATGGCGAGATAGAGAACATAGATTGGTACCTAATTCGCATCCCCTTGCACGATTCTGACCGTGAGAGCGTGGGAGGTATTTCTGACTTCTCCAACATCCGCTTCATGCGTATGTTTATGACCAACTTTACGGACGAGGTAATCCTTCGCTTTGGTACTCTTGACTTGGTGCATGGCGATTGGCGCACTTATGAGAACATACTCCACGGTGGCAATGTGGCTAGTGCTAATACCGACTTTACCATCACCGCCGTAAATATCGAGGAGAACAATGACCGCGTGCCTGTCAACTATGTGGTGCCTCCAGGCATCTCTCGTGTCTCTGATGCTAGTAGTGGCACTCTGATGGAGAGCAACGAGCAGGCATTGGCTCTGACGGTGAAGAATCTTGGTCCTAATGATGCTCGTGCCGTGTACAAGAGTGTCAAGTATGATATGCGCAAGTATCGCCACTTGCAACTCTTTGCTCATGCCAACCAACTGGAGATGAGCGACCCCGATGCAACGGCCTTGCAGAGCGGTGAGGTGACCGTATTCCTGCGCTTGGGTTCAGACTATCGCAACAACTACTACGAATACGAAATACCCTTGGAATTGACTCCTATCAAGTCTTCTGGCAAGTATAGTAACAATTCCTATGACGATAGGGTAGCAGTATGGCCAGAGGCAAATATGTTCGACTTTGATTTGGACATGCTTGTAGACCTAAAGCGTTTGCGTAACAAGAATGGTATTTCCTACAATCAGCTCTATACTGGTTATGACCCCAATAAGCCTAGCAATCGCATTGCCGTGATTGGTAATCCTTCGTTGGGAGAGGTGAAGACCATCATGATTGGTATTCGCAACCATGCTAGTGCTAATCGTAGCGTGGAGGTGTGGGTCAATGAGTTGCGCCTACAGGAGTTTACCAATGAGGGTGGTTGGGCTGCTCAAGGAAACCTTAACATTCAGCTCTCCGATATCGGTTCTGTATCTGCTCAAGGCAAGATGGTAACGGCTGGCTTCGGTGGCATAGAACAGAGTGTATCTGAGCGTAGTGACAAGGACGATTATCAATATCAGTTCACCACCAGTGCAGACCTAGGACGCTTGCTCCCCGAGAAGGCCAAGGTGTCCGTACCTATATATTATAGTTACAACAAGCATATCGTCAAGCCCAAGTACAATCCCTTGGATACGGATATGCTCCTTTCTGATGCTTTGGATGCTACACAGACTCAGGCAGAGAAGGATTCTATCATTTCTCTCACCTCTACTAGCAACGTGAATGAGAACTTCTCCATCAGCGGAGCCAAGGTGAATATTGCCAGCAAGAAGCATCCCATGCCTTATGACCCTGCCAACTTTACATTCTCTTATTCTAATCAGAAGAGTGAGAATCGTGGCGAAACCACCGTCTATGAGTATAGCAAAGCATGGAAGGCATCAGTGGCTTATGCTTGGTCTCCTAATTGGAAGAATTGGGAACCATTCAAGAACTGGCAAACTAAGAGCAAGTGGGCTCAGATTATCAAGGAGCAGAACATTGCCTTTGCTCCACAGAGCATAACATTCAATACCGATTTGGGTCGTACATACTACGAGTTGCAGGAGCGTGACTTGGAGGATATTTCCAACTCTCAGGCATTACCTGTGACATGGAGCAGTACATATCTATGGAATCGTAATTTCTCCTTGCGCTGGGATTTGTTCAAGGCCTTGCATATCAACTTCCAGAGTGCTACTCATGCCGAGGTGGAGCAACCCAATGTAGTTGTCAATAAGGACCTCTATCCCGATGAATACCAAGCATGGAAGGATAGCGTGAATATGAGTTTGGCTAGCTTTGGTCGTCCTCTAGATTATAGTCAGACGGCTTCTGCTTCGTACAAGTTACCCATCAACAAGTTACCCATCTTTGATTGGATTACCTCGGATGCTAGCTACAATAGCAGTTATTCTTGGGCACGTGGTGCAGAGTTAGAGGATGGTAGTAGTCTGGGTAATTCTATCAACACACAGCGTTCGCTCAATGTAAATGGTAAGTTCAACCTGGAGAATCTCTACAACAAGTCAGAATTCCTCAAGGAGGTCAATCGTAAGTTCTCAGCTTCGAATGTCAAGTCCGAGGCCAATAAGAAGCGCAATGACAAGCAACGCGAGAAGGAAAAAGAACGTGCTCAGAAGGAGAAACTAGAGCAAGCACGCCTCAAGGCAGAGGAAGAGTCAAAGAGAACTGGCGAGAGCGTGGATAGTATCATGGCACGTACTCAGTCGAATGCCAAGGGTACATCGGCTCAGAAGTCTACAAAGAAGAAGACCAATGGCTATTCCAAGGAGATAGAACTCATGCCTGATAGCGTAATGACTATTACTCACAATCAGAAGTCGCAACGCTTGATTGTCAGAATTCAGGATGCTAAGGGTCATGACTACAAGGTGAAGTACAAGAAGATAGACGACAATAAGATATCGCTCCTCACCAAATCAACGGACACCACCAAGGTGCGCATCAATGTGATAGCAAAGCCCAAGTTGAGCGAGGAGAGCTGGTACAAGTGGGCACAAGCCGCTTCTCGTCTGGCTATGACAGTTCGCAGTGTATCGGTGTCTTATCGTAATAGTTATAATTTGGCCATGTCTGGCTTCCGTCCTGATGCAGGGGATATGTTTGGTCAGCGCATGACTTCCAACTATGGTTTTGCACCAGGTGTGGACTTTGGCTTTGGCTTCGTAGGTGATGATTATATCGAGAGAGCCAAGGAGCGCGGATGGTTGATTTGTGCAGATAGTCTTTCTACTCCAGCAACATCTTCTACCACCGAGGACCTTCAGATTAAGGCCACCTTGGAACCCATTTCTGACCTAAAGATAGACCTGAACATGTCGCGCACAGTAAATCGTTCGCAGAGCATTCAGTATATGTATGAGGGTTCTCCTACTACTAGAACTGGTTCGTTCAATATGACTATCATTTCTCTTGGTTCGGCCTTTGCTGGTAGTGGCAATGCCTCCAATGGATATCATAGTTCCACCTTCGAGAACTTCCGCGCCATGCTCCCCGTTTTCCAGGAGAGGGTAGAGGCTCAGTATATCGGAGGCAAGGACCCATTGGGACATACTTATCTTGGTAGCAAAGGTGACCCAGCCAAGGGTAATACTACACCTGCTAATAGATATGGCGCCGATGTGATGATACCTGCCTTCCTAGCAGCATATACTGGTGGAGGAACCACACGAGAATTGAATATATTCCCCACACTAAGCAGAATGCTCCCCAACTGGTCGCTGACCTACAAGGGATTGTCCAATCTACCCTTCGTGCGCGACTATTTCAAGAGCGTGACTGTTACTCATGGTTATAAGAGTATTTATGCAGTAGGTTCTTACAACTCCTATGCTTCATGGATGGAATTCATGCATGGCACAGACCTTGGTTTTACTGCTAGTCAGACTACTGGTAGCTATGCTCCTAGTTCTTGCTACGATATCAGCACGGTGAGTATCAATGAGAGCTTCACTCCGCTGATTGGCTTGAATCTGACTTTCCACAACAATATGACCTTGAAGGCGGAGTATCGCACCACACGTGTGATGAACCTCTCTATTACCAGTGCACAGTTGACAGAAACGGGTTCTAACGACTTGGTGATTGGTTGGGGTCACAAGATTAATGACTTCCGATTGGCTAGCGTGTTTGGGTCGAAGAAGGCCAGTCAGAAGGCTCTTCGCTCTACGGCAAAGAGTAGTGCTCTCAAGAGTAAGGCTACTAGTAGCGATGGTCGCGAGAATGTAAAGCGTAGTGGTACCTTTGCTCATGCTCTATCTTTGCGCTTTGACTTCTCTATCCGTAATCAGAGCGCCATCCGTCGTGATATTCAAACAGGATTGTCCGAGGCTACTTCGGGTAACAAGGCCGTGAAGGCATCATTCCGTGCCGATTATAGCATGAGCAAGTACGTGACCATGACACTCTTCTACGATCGTCAGCGCTCCGTTCCTCTGCTCTCATCTTCTGCTTACCCCACGGTGACTCAAGATTTTGGTGTGAGCATGAAGTTTGCACTCACTAGATGATAATTAATATACTCAAAAATAAAACTAAAGAATAAGATGAATTACGTATTACCCATTCTCCTATTGATTGTGTCCAATATCTTCATGACTTTGGCTTGGTATGGACATTTGAAGCTTCAGGACATGAACATCTTACATGGCAACACTCCTCTCTACATCGTTATCCTCATTTCCTGGGGTCTTGCGTTGATGGAGTATTGCTTTATGATTCCTGCTAACCATTTTGGTTTCCGTGGCAATGGCGGCCCATTTACGCTCTTCCAATTGAAGATTATTCAGGAGGTTATCACTCTGGTGGTATTTACCATCTATACGGTGACATGCTTCCGTGGAGAAACACTCCAGTGGAATCACCTCGCAGCCTTCGTGTGCATGATTTTGGCCGTTTACTTCGTGTTCTTGAAGTAATTCGGCATACATTACCTAGATGAGGCTTTCTGCCTTTGCTAGGACTATCTAAATCGCTAGTTTATATCATTATACAGGCGATTTTTAAAGAATCAACGGCGTGCCTATAAAAACTGACTACGTTTTTTAAAGGTACGCCGTTGGTTTTTGATATTTTGGATAACTTTTTTATAAAATCACAAGAGTGCCTTTAAGAATTGACAATGATTTTTATACGCACGCCATTGATTTGATAATTTTTGCCTTCCTTTTCTTATCTACAGAATTGCCATGTCTTGACACCATTGAACGTATGCACCCCCACCGTGATAGTATCTCCATCCTGATAATTTGGAATGTCTTCCAAGAGTATGGAGGCATAGTATGTCTGTGAGTAGGAGAGTGGGTCATTGGCTTGATTGTGATGGATGGAAAGATGGTGATGAGCCTTCTGTCCAATGGTTTCCACCGAGTCGATGGCATATCCCCAATGCTGTATGCCGCTTTGACTCTTGGCCGTGAGTTGCATATTGATGTATTTTCCACGCTTCCACATGCTCTCTATGCCCGTGGGATGATGAAGCAGGCAAGCGGTACTATCTCCAAGCACTCTGGCTCCGATGAGTGTGTAGATTTGTGCGGAGAGAGGTTGGTTGGTGCTCTTGGGGACAAAACCCACGATGGCGCGATATGTTGTGTCCGCTTGATGAGGCATGATGTTGGTGTTGAGCACTTGATATGAGTTACCATTGTCGGTGGTAAAGTCGATAAACATACCTTGGGCATCTGTGCGTATATCAGCAAACTCAGTGAGCAGGTTGGGGTATGGCTCCGTATCATTAGATGAACAAGCCATCAAGGCTATGGAGCAAACAAAGGCAAGCATACCTTTGACCAGGTGATGCTTGCCCTTATGATGGGTTAGATGTGTCATTTTGCTTCTGTCTGTAGTTTGTTTACCACTGGGTTGGCATACATGGTAAGGATACGCTCGCGTAGGAATGCCTCGTCCTTGTTGGGGATGTTGATTTTAGCAATCTGTTGGCTCACGTATTTGTCAAACACCTTCTTCTCGCGCTCGCCGTAATGCTTGCTGAAAGTGCTAGTGCCATTGAGCTCATCGTAGGCAATATAGTTGCCAGGATATAACTTGTAACCAGCATGGATAGCCTTGTCTAGTCGTTGAGCTATTTCTTTGTACACCTCAGTCTTCGGAAGGTCCTTGAGCTCATCTAGCCATGTGTTGATAGGAGTGCTTGTATGGTAATGCACATGTCCCTTGAAACCAAAGATACCGATGCGCATATTGTCCAAGTCATCCTGTTTGCTTTTCTTCCACGATGGGTCGTCACGCTTTAGTTGGAACTCCTGAGCCTTGAGATAGTCGCAAGGGTCGTACTCATAACTGATGGTTAGGGGTACGATGTTTAGTTCCTTGAGTTTCTCCACGATGGTGCCTTCTCCTCCGAGGGCAAGCATCTTGAGCACAGAATCCTGGGTGTGGTCACTACTATCCTTGGCACGACCTTCGCGCTGAGCTATCCAGATGTTTTCCTTCTTCTCAGTGATAGAATAGTGCATGTATCTACTCATGAGCACACTGCTTTCTAGCATCTCCTTGGCTTTGAGGCTACGACGCACGATGAAGGCCTTGTTCATGCGAACGAGTATCTTAATCCATGGATAGATGAGCAGGTTGTCGCCAAGGGCAATCTCACACGTTGTTGGGAATTTTGCCTCGTATAGCATCAGGTCGAGGATGGCGCTATCCAGAACGATATCTCTATGATTGGAGATGAAGAGATAGTTGCCCTTGTTGGAAATGCTCTTATGGTCAAACGAGTAGCCGCGTGCGTATTTCCTGAGCACATAGCGTACTATGTGTTTCATGAAGCGCAATTGGAAGTCGAGAGGAGTCTTCACACCAACAAACATCAGTTTGAAGAAACCATTTCTGATTCCCTTGGGCAACCAGGGAGCCATGCCTTGCATCATCTTATTGAAATGACGGTCGGAGAGCAGGTCATTGAGCGCTTGTTTCATCTCGCCCTCTTCGTATGGGCGTATCTCGTCAAATTCGTGTGTGTTCATGAGGTAGTCGATTATTTTTGTTTCGTAGAGAGTCTTACTTATTTTTCGAGGGGAAGGGGATTATCTTCCCTCAATGATGTCTGTCATCACATCCTTGATATCAAGGCCAGCGGCACGTATCTGCTGAGGAATGAAGCTGGTAGCCGTCATTCCAGGAGTGGTGTTAATCTCGAGGAGATTGATTTTCTCGCCCTCAGTGATGATGTAATCGATACGGATGATGCCATAACAACCAAGGATATCATAGATGGTAGAAGTTAAGGTTTGTACTCGCTGAGTAAGTCTATCTGAAATACGAGCAGGAGTAATCTCTTCTACCTGGCCATTGTACTTGGCATCATAGTCGAAAAACTCGTTGGCGGTCACCACCTCAGTAATGGGGAATACATGGCTAACGGTTTTAGTCTTATAGCATCCGCAAGTAATCTCTGTTCCGCCCATGAAGGCTTCAATCATCACGTCTTCACCCTCCTTGAGAGCTAGTTCGATGGCAGGGCGAAGTGCCTCTGCTGTCTTTACCTTTGTGGTACCAAAAGAACTACCACCACGTGCAGGTTTTACGAAGCATGGAAGACCAATGCGCTCGATGATATCCTCGTCGCTAACCTCATTTTCAAGACCAACGCGCAATATCATGCTATCCGCCACGGATACTCCTAGGGAGCGCATATAATTGTTCAAAACGAACTTATCAAAAGTAAGTGCCTCCACCAAAACTCCGCTAGTAGAATATGGCATACCAATCAAATCCAAGTAGCCCTGAAGAACACCATTTTCACCAGGAGTGCCATGTATGGTAATGTAACAAAAGTCAGGGCGTATCTCATTGCCCTCCTCGTTACGGAAGGTAAAGTTATTCTTGTCAACGGTGGTTCTGCTACCATCAGGCATAATGGCTTCCCAAAGGCCAGCTTGAATTTCCACCTTGTAGGTTTTGTATTTCTCGTTGTCTATGAATGATTCGATACCAGCGGCACTACGCATACTTACGTCGTGCTCAGAGCTATCTCCACCACAGATGATTGCTATTGTCTTCATATTTTTCTTATTGAATGTGTCTTTGTTTTTAGTTGTGAGAGGGAAATTTAGGAGTTTCTAGGGTCACTAAGGGCTCTAAGGAGTAATGTACTTCGTTTCCCGTTTTGACTTCGTTGAATCTGCTCTCGCTCTGCAATTAAAGCAAACTTCATTGCTCTCGCTCACTCGCAGATTTCCCCTTTCCATTCGCTGCTCATCGTTGGTCGTTCACCTTCTTTCTCCACTTTTCTATGAGGGCTTGCATGTCGGAGGCTATTTCGCTTTGGAAATCCATCTCCTCGCCCGTGGTTGGGTGAGTGAAACCTAGTGTTTTGGCATGCAAGGCTTGTCTAGGACAAAGTTCCATGCAATTGCGGATGAAAGCCTTGTAAGAGGCTGTTTGCTCGCCTCTGAGTATCTGGTCGCCACCATATCGCTCGTCTGCAAAGAGTGGATGTCCAGTGTGCTTCATGTGAGCACGGATTTGGTGTGTACGACCAGTTTCCAATCGGCACTCCACCAGTGTGACAGGGCCAAAGCGCTCAAGTACTCGCCAATGGGTGACAGCATGCTTGCCTACTTCGCTTCCTTCTGGGAATACGGCCATGCTCAATCTGTCCTTTGGGTCACGTCCGATGTTGCCAATGATAGTACCTTCATCTTGTGGGAAGGGACCCCAAACCAGTGCGTTGTACAATCGGCGCGTGGTATGATAGAAGAATTGCTTGCAAAGTGAAGTCTTAGCTTCGGGTGTCTTGGCCACAACGAGCAGACCACTAGTGTCTTTGTCAATACGATGTACGAGTCCCACTTCTGGGTCGTTAGGGTCATAGCGAGGGTCGTCCTTCAGATGCCAAGCAAGAGCGTTTACCAATGTACCACTGAAATTGCCACATCCTGGGTGCACCACCATGCCCGCAGGTTTGTTGATAAGCAGGAGTTGGTCATCTTCATAGACAACATCTAGGGGAATCTCCTCTGGAATTATTTCCCAATCTCGCTTTGGTCGGTCGAGCATCAGTGTGATGATATCGCCAGCCTTCACTTTGTAGTTGCTCTTTACGGGTTTGCCATTGGCTTGGATGTATCCAGCTTCGGCAGCCTTCTGTATGCGATTGCGACTGGTATCTCTGAGGTGGTCCATCAAGAATTTGTCCACTCTTACTGGATTTTGTCCGCTATCCGCCACTACTCGGCGATGCTCATAAAGCTCACTTTCTCCACCATCTTCAGGGGAGGAACCATCAGTAGCTTCGGAGAAAGGGTCAACTAGTTCCGAATCGTCTATTTCGCTCCAAAGTTCGTCTTGATTTACCATTCTGTCTCTGTATCTGATGCTGAGCCAATCTCGTATTCGTATTCTTCCTCTTCTACACCACCATTGACGCTATTTAGGCTATCCTCTATCCATTGCTCGTCCTCGGTGAGGTCGTTGCCAACTACTAGTACTACGGGTGCATCGGCAGGAACCTTGTCGCCAGCCTTCACTTCTCGGCCTTGGCACTTTACACTAATCACCCAATCCTTATCTCCCTCAGTGTATTCCTTCTCACCCACCTTGAAACCCATGGTGCGAAGTCTGATTTCTGCCTCATATACATCACAGTTGTCCGCAATATCGGGTATTGTGAGTGTGGGGCCGCTGGTGGAGTTGAGGGTGAGATAAATCTTTCTTCCGCTCTTTACCTCAGTGCCAGGTTGTGGATGCTGTATTAATACACAACCAGGGGCAAGGTTCTTATTATAACCAGAGTCGCTAATGTGAGCCACCAATCCGTATTGCTGAAGAATAGTTGCGGCATCTTCATAGTGAGCTCTAGTGACATCGGGCACTGAAATTATCTCTCCGTGGTGGGTGTACTTCATCGTTGCATGCCATGCGCCATAGATTACGGCAGCTATGAAAAGGAGCATGCATAGGAGGTTGATGAAGACCGTTAGGCTAAATATCTTTTTTAACATGGTTTTCTTTGAGTAAAAAAGTAAGTTGTTTTTATATGCTTTGTTTAGGTTTTTCCTATGCAAAATTAACAATTCGTGGCGTATTAAACAAATAAACCTTTATAAAACCTCGTGAAACGATTGCAAAACGCACTTAAAAACCTTTTCAAGTCGATTTTTGTCCACCAAAATGCATTTCCGAACGCTCGGAAGTGCTCTCCGTTTAAACGTTTAGTAAATTCTGAGAGTAGTTAGTGGTTGATGTTTTCCGATGACTGATTAGTGAGTGGTAGGTGAATGAGAAGTGAATAAAAAAAGAAAAAGAAGCAAGGCGAACCTTACTTCTTCTCTTATGTGAAAGCAATTAGTTGCTTACTTGCCATGCTTCTCATCAGATACGGTCAACTTCTTGCGACCCTTAGCGCGGCGGCTTGCCAATACGCGACGACCATTGGCAGTAGTCATTCTCTGACGGAAACCGTGCTTGTTAGCGCGGCGGCGGTTAGAGGGTTGGAATGTTCTTTTCATAGCTATGTTTTTGTTTATTTGTTTTCACCCTATGCGTTTCGGGGTGCAAAATTACATACTTTTTTGTAAATGACCAAACCTTTCTCTTCTTTTTTATTGTTTTTTGTGTAAAAAGTCGTACCTTTGCAAGTGAAAAAATGGTTGTTTTCAACCTTATATATATCTGAGAAGCAAAAACCAAACAATAAATTTTGAATATATGATTAACTCACAAGACATTAAAAAGGGAACATGCATCCGCATGGATGGCAAGCTTTATTTCTGTATCGACTTCTTGCACCGCAAGCCTGGTAAGGGTAACACTATCATGAGCGTTACTTTGAAGGACGTAGTAAACGGTGGTGTATTGGAGCGTCGTTTCAACATCGGTGAAAAGCTTGAGGATGTTCGCGTAGAGCGTCGTCCTTATCAGTATCTATATGCTGAGGGCGAGGATTTCGTGTTCATGAACAATGAGACTTACGAGCAGGTAACAATTCCTGCTGATCAGATTACTGGTGTGAAGTACATGAAGGAAGGTCAGAACGTAGAGGTTGTTACCGATGCTAGCACTGAGACTATCCTTTACGCTGAGTTGCCCGCTAAGGTACATTTGGCTATCGAGTGGACAGAGCCCGGTTTGAAGGGTGATACAGCTACCAACACATTGAAGCCCGCTAAGTTGGAAACTGGTGCTGATATCCGTGTTCCTTTGTTCATTAACGAGGGCGAAATCGTTGAGGTTGATACTCGCGATGGTAGCTACTTGGGTCGTGTAAAAGCATAATACAAACCACGCCTAATACACAATTTAAGTCGGTCGTTAGGAAATTGAGGGAGCTGTTCTTCGTCCTCGTTTGTAGGCGAAGCATTTCTTGATTTGTCTAATGACCGATTTAGGTTATATTAGCGCAGGAGAGAGATTTGAAACATGAAATACTCCCTCATTATACCTGTCTACAATCGTCCTGACGAGGTAGACGAATTGCTAGCCAGCCTAGAGGTGCAGACATTGAAGGACTTTGAGGTGGTTGTGGTAGAAGACGGTTCTACAATACCATGTCTGAATGTTGTCAATGAGCATGCTTCAAGGCTGGCGCTGCGTTATTTTCAGAAGGAGAATAGTGGTCCTGGTCAGTCACGCAACTATGGTGCCGAGCGCTCGCAAGGCGAATACCTCATAGTGCTTGATAGCGATTGCGTGTTGCCTCCAGGTTATCTGCAAGCTGTGGATGATGAACTGACACGCGAAGCATGTGATGCCTTCGGAGGTCCTGATCGTGCGCATGATAGTTTCACTCCCGTTCAGAAGGCTATCAACTATTCCATGACATCCTTCTTTACCACTGGTGGTATCCGAGGTGGTAAGAAGAAGTTGGACAAGTTCTACCCCCGCTCCTTCAATATGGGCATACGTGCCGAATTGTATCACCGATTGAAAGGCTTCTCTGCCATGCGTTTTGGCGAGGATATAGATTTCAGTATCCGTATCTTCAAGAGTGGTGCTTCATGCCGACTATTCCCTGAAGCATGGGTGTGGCACAAGCGTCGTACAGATATGAAGAAGTTCTTCAAGCAGGTGCACAATAGCGGTATAGCTCGTATCAATCTCATGAAACGCCATCCTGGTAGCATGAAGTTGGTGCATATGCTCCCTGCTGTATTCACCGTTGGTGTCTTCTTCTTGATGCTTATGTTCTTGGCAGGAGTAGCTCTCACTGGTGCCAATGTATATGGAATATTGACCTCTGCGCTTGAGGATAAGAGCATGCTATATGTGGGTACATATCTGGGTATAACCTCTATGCTTTGCTCGCTGATACCATTGCTGATGTATTCTGTCTTGATATTCGTAGATTCGTTGATGAAGAACAAGTCTGTCAAGGTGGCATGGCTCAGCATCGGTGCATCGTTCATCCAATTGTTGGGTTATGGTACAGGTTTCATTCGTGCATGGTGGTTGAGATGCGTATGTGGTCGCAATGAAGAGTTGCAAGCCTTCAAGGACAACTTTTATCAGTAATCCATTGTTCCATGAAGATAAAGGACTGGTCAAACGATGAAAGGCCTCGCGAGAGGTTCATGACTCAAGGGGCAGAGGCCGTAAGTTCGGCCGAATTGCTTGCTATCTTGATAGGTAGCGGAACGCCCGAGGTGACCAGTGTGGATTTGATGCGCAACATCCTTGCCGACCATGGAGATAGCCTCCGCACCTTGGGTACTCTCACCAATCAGGAACTACAGAAGTACAATGGCATAGGTCCCGCCAAGGCCGTGACCATACAGGCGGCACTCGAATTGGGTAAGCGATTCATGCTTGAAGAGAAATCTCAGCGTCATCGTTTCAGCGGTTCAAATGATGTGCAAGAGTTCTTCCGCATCAAGATGCGCGACCTCTGTCATGAGGAATGCCATCTCCTCTTGCTTGACATCAAGAACCAATACATGGGGCATCATCTCCTCAGCAGGGGAGGCATAACAGAATCCACCGTGGATATTCGCTTGCTTCTTCGCCATGCCCTAGTGGCAGGGGCCCCCAATGTGATACTTGCACACAATCATCCTAGTGGCAATCCGCTTCCCAGTCGTCAAGACGATGAACTGACCAAGCGCCTCAATCAAGCATGTCAAGCGGTACAGCTCCGTTTGCTAGACCATATCATCATAGGCGACAACACCTATTACTCCTATGCCGATGAAGGGAAACTTTGATTAGCGTTTAGCGATATCGCATCTATAATATCTATAGCCTCTATCCCCTCATCCCCTAACTAGATAATAATAATGGACAACAATATACAATCATCCCTCTCTATCGAGGAAAGAGCAGTCGAATTGCTAAAGACTGTTTTCGACCCCGAAATACCCGTCAATGTTTACGACCTCGGGCTTATATATCGCATCGAGTTGAAGGAAGACAATACCCTCCTCGAAGTAGATATGACCCTCACGGCGCCCAATTGTCCTGCGGCAGATTTCATTGTCGAGGATGTTCGTCAGAAGTTGGAATGCATCGGCGGACTTAAGCGAGTGGATGTCAACCTCGTTTTCGAACCCGAATGGACAAAGGATATGATGACCGAGGAGGCTAAGATGGAACTAGGTTTCCTCTAACCACTCTCTCCTCCCCACCATTCCTTACCATTATATATATATTATAGAGAGCACCCCATATTCACATTGTCGAGATGAAGAAGATATATTTCCTGAGCGATATACACCTTGGTAGCAGAGCCTCCAACGATACTCACGAGCGCGAGCGCAAATTGTGTCGTTTCCTTGACTCCATTCGTCACGATGCCAAAGCTATATATTTCTTGGGCGATGTGTTCGATTTTTGGTTCGAGTATCACAATGTGGTGCCCAAGGGTTATACAAGGTTCTTGGGAAAACTTTCAGAACTTGCCGACCAGGGCATCGAACTTCATTTCTATGTTGGCAACCATGATATGTGGGCTTTCGACTATCTGCACCACGAGTGTGGCATGACCATTCATCCCGAGCCCGAGGAAATCCTTCTTCCATGCGTGGATGGTTCTTCGCAAGTGGCATTCATCGGTCATGGTGATGGTCTTGGCGATAAGGACCGCAAGTTTCTCTTCATTCGCTCCATTTTTCATTCGCCCCTCTGCCAGTGGCTCTTCCGCAATCTATTCCCTGCCGATTGGGGTATGGAGTTCGGTTTGCGCTGGGCAAAGGCTAGCCGACTGAAGCACCGCCGCAATGCTATTGCCGAGAATGGCGATATGCTCAAGGTTTCCGAAGATGGCACAATTTCCAATCAGTTGGGCGATGTTCTCACCCAGAATCACGTGCCTGAAGCCACCTTCATGGGCGAGGACAAGGAACCACAGGTCATCTATGCCAAGCAGCACCTCCAACTACATCCTCACACCGCCTTCTTCATCTTTGGACATCGCCATATAGAGTTGGATATGATGCTTTCTCGTCAGTCGCGCCTACTCATTATTGGCGAATGGATGCAGAGCTTCACCTATGCTGTATGGGATGGCGAAACTATGCTGATGGACAATTACGAAGGCTGAGATACAAACATATTTATCGAAGATATATTCACTCCCTCCGAGGATTATTCTTTCTTGAAGTCAAATTAGGATAAAGTATAGCATAACAATCAATATAATATAATAATGGAATACGGTACTATACTGGTGGTGGATGATAATCCTGCTATTCTTACGGCAACAAAGATTACGTTGGAGAATGTTTTTCAGAATGTCTTCACTCTGTCTTCGCCAGAGAAAATCATTGATACCATAAGGCAGGAGAGTGTGGATATTGTATTGCTGGATATGAACTTTACCGCTGGAGTAAATTCAGGTCAGGACGGATTACTGTGGCTGAGATGCATACGCAAGGTATATCCTAATCTGCCAGTAGTATTGATTACTGCCTATGCCGATATTCAGTTGGCTGTTAATGGTCTGAAATTAGGGGCTGCCGACTTTGTCACCAAACCCTGGGATAATGACCAATTGATACGCATACTAAAGGATGCTGTTGATGCAAGCAAGCAGGTGGTGCCTCTGGAACAGTTGGAAAAACAGCATATACAGCGCGTGATAGATAATTGTCATGGCAATATCAGTCGTGCTTCTGAGTTGTTAGGCATTAGTCGTCAAACTCTTTATGCCAGGATTAAGAAATGACTAGCGAAGAACTTCATCTCGTTTGCGGAGGGTTGATACTAGGTGGGGCAGTGTTGTTGGTATTCTGGTTTTACCGTCATCAGTGCCTTTTGGCAGAGCGTGCCAATATGATGCGCGAGTCCATTCGTAATCGTGACTTTACCTTTCGCCTACCCAGCAAAAGACTTTTCTTTGGAGAGCGTGCCCTACAGGATACGGTCAACAATCTCAGTCAGGACATCAGCGCGTTGGTAGCACAAAACGAGGTTGAGTCTTGGCAACGCCTTACCCGTGTGTTGACACACGAGATAATGAATGGCATAGCACCAATATGTAGTATCAGCCAGGCTTATCTGTCCAATCCGAATATAACCAATAGTCCATTTGAGGAGGGTATACGTGCTATACATCAGACTAGCCAAGGTATGGCTAACTTTGTACAGAATTTCCGCAAGATTACCAGCATACAGGAACCAGTTATGAAACTGGTGAACCTGATGGATATTGCTACATCGATGCGAGAATTATACCCTAGTCTCACGTGGAATATCAACGACAATCTAGACCGCAATATCAATGCAGATGAGGGTATGTTGCGTCAGGTATTGACAAATCTAATCAAGAATGCCATCGAGGCTGGTGCCACAAGGATAGACTTGCGCTATCAACATTCGCTCTGCATCAGCAATGACGGTACACCCATTCCCGATGATGTGGCTCAGGATATCTTTATCCCCTTCTTTACTACCAAGAAGACGGGTTCTGGTATAGGTCTCTCCCTATCTCGCCAGATGATGATTAAGCAGGGTATGAACCTATTTCTAGCATCACGCCCTGTACCTGGATATCACACTACTTTTGAGATTAGATGATACCCGCTCTAGGTTTGGATGAGGTTTTCTGCCCTCATAATGACTAGTTGAATAGTTAGTCAACACAATTACAGAACTGAATTTTATAATATATCTAGCGTGCCTATCAAAACTAACCATGGTTTTGTAGGCACGCTTTTGATTTATGAAGTTTGGTCGCTTCGGCTACTATAAAACGACACAAACTATACTTTTTGAGAACTCGGTTGACAAAAAAGTGTCAAGAAATCATACAATTTAGTGTCTAAATACTTGACAGTGGCCATTTTTGTGCCTTTTTTCTTGTGCGGAATGGAAGAAAGTGTTATAACTTTGTGTCAGCTAGCTAAGTTAAACTGATGTTAAATCCTAAAACAATTTATCAATCATGAATAATATCATCAAGACAGAAAAACTAGTTAAAATATTTAAAACCGAGGAGGTGCAAACGATAGCTCTGAACGGTGTGGACATCGAGGTGAAGGAGGGCGAATTTGTTGCCATCATGGGTCCTTCTGGCTGTGGCAAATCTACCCTGCTCAATATCCTTGGCTTGTTGGACAATCTCACCGAGGGACAGTACGTCCTGGCTGGCGAGGATGTATCTAAAATGAAAGAGAGCGAGCGCACACGATTGCGCAAGGGACGCATAGGTTTTGTGTTCCAGAGCTTCAATCTGATAGACGAATTGACTGTGGAGGAGAATGTGGACCTACAACTGAAATATCTGGATGTGCCCAAGGCGGAGCGCAAACAGCGTGTGCTGGACATATTGAGACGTGTGAATATGAGTCATCGCGCCAAGCACTATCCCCAGCAACTATCGGGTGGTCAGCAGCAGCGTGTGGCAATAGCTCGTGCCATCGTAGGTAAGCCCAAGATGATTTTGGCGGACGAGCCAACGGGTAATCTTGACTCAAGGAATGGCAAGGAGATTATGGAACTGCTCAAGGAACTGAATCAAGAGGGTACCACCGTGGTGATGGTGACACACTCCAATCGTGACGCTGCCTATGCCCTGCGCACCATCAACATGCTGGACGGTGCAGTGGTGAACGAGTTGGCCATTTAAACATCTACCTAAAATCTATTTAGAGTATGAAATCATATTTCGTTTTTCTAAAGCGCAACAAGCTATACACTGCCATACAGGCCTTCGGTCTGAGCGTGGCATTGGGCTTTGTGATACTGCTGGCATCGCATGTTCGCACAGAATTTACCGTGGGTACTACACAGCCCATGTGCAAGGATTTGTACATTGCTGGTGGTGAAAATACCGTGGGCATGAGAGCCAAAACCGCTCCCGATATATTCCCCAACGTGCCACAAATAAAGGGGTGGACACGTGCAGGAAATACTTCTTCAAGCGAATATTCCGTGGAAGGAGAGATGGTCCGACTCAGTTCGATGGAGATAGATACCAACTTTTTCCAATTCTTTGATTACAAGCTGGTGGGTCTGGATCGCAGGAAAGTTTTGCCTGCGGACGATGAGATAATAGTGAGCGAAAGTTTTGTGCGCAAATACTTTCCAGATGAAGACCCCATCGGAAAAACTATCAGGCAATTTGGAATTCATTCAAAAACCATTGTGGGAATAGTGGAGGATTTTGACAAGGATGATATATTCAAGCCCGTGGACATCCTCGAGTCTGTTCTTCCAAGTGAAAAAGCTGGTTATGTGCGAACAGGTACTACATATGGCGGTGTATATAATTTTATTACCATTTCAGAGGGAGCTAAGATAGAGGAGGTGGAAGAGGCGCTGCTGGACAGGTATGTCAATACGTACGATGTATGGTCGCGTGAGCACTCAGATAATGCTGCCTACTATGGCTCAAAGTTGACCAGGTTGGACAAGTTTTATTTCCAGAATACACTTCAGACTACTCTGCGTCGTGGCAACAGGACTAATACAATCTTCCTGATGGTGGTGGCGTTGATATTGCTGGTATCTGCTGTGTTCAATTATGTCAACCTGACGGTAGCCCTGGTGGGCAAGCGCGCCAAGGAGATAGCCACCAGACGATTGCTGGGCGACCAGGTGACGAACGTGGTGATGAGGAGCCTGACAGAGTCGTTCCTGTTTACTAGCATTTGTTTTGCTTTTGGATGCATGCTGGCTATCGTGCTACGTCCATGGTTTGAGCAATTACTGGATGCTCAGATATATTTCCCTCTGGATGGTATCTCCATCTCGTCTGCATTGATAACAATGATATTGGTAGCATTGATTTCTGGCATAATACCTGCAGCGCTGGTGTCGCACTTCAAGCCCATAGATGTCATCAAGGGTAGTTTCTGTCTGCAAAACAAGACCAAGCTCAACAATGTGCTCATAGTGTTGCAAAACCTCATCAGTACCGCACTCATAGCCGTGGGACTGACCATGAGCATACAGATGCACCATGTGTCCAATCTGCCTATGGGATATAATAAGGAGAGGATGCTGCAGCTCGCAGTATATCCTCTTCAGGGAGCAGGTTCGGATCCATTAATACTTAAAGATCGCTTGAGGCAGATGCCGCAGGTAAAAAGCATCGGATGGACATGGTCTATGCCATATTCATTAAGCGCAATTATGGTAAATGATGAGAGTAGAGATTTCTCGGGAGAAGCAGAGCAGTCGTGGGTAAATATCTGCATTCATGACACTGCTGTGATAAGAATGTTGGGCTACGAGATACTGGAGCAATATACCACAGACACTGACGGCAAGTATTGGGTTACAGAAGAGGCAAGGGATTATTATGGCATATCATCGGAGCATCCCTACTTTGGCGAAAAACTTGAAATAACAGAATGGAATTCAAGTGCATGGGATTATGAGGTGTGCGGTGTAATAAAAGATTTTGTAACTATAGATCCCATCAACGGGCCAAATGTGAGCAATGCTCATAATATAGTAGGTGTTACCAATAGTTCTCGATATTATTTTTTAATGATAATAGAACTGACAGACGATGCTTGGAATGACATTAAGGCCACAAAGGAGGCTATCAACGACGTATGTACACAATTTGGACATGAATTCTTGAATAGGGAAGTAACTATTCCTATCCATACCATACAGGAATCCATAGAAATTCCCATGCGCCAGCAGAACAATACCATGAAATTGATTATATGCTTCATGTGCCTGTCGGTGCTGATATCTGTCCTGGGCCAGTTGGCCATGTCTATCTCATACACCCAGCGTCAGAGCAAAAGCATAGCCGTGCGCAAGGTAATGGGAGCTACCGTGCCTCAGGCGGTGTGGGAATTGTCTCGCCCCTTTGTGCAATTGTCCGTTCTAGCCGCCGTCCTAGCCATGCCCGTGGCAATATGGCAGATAGACGACTATCTCAACGGTTTTTACTATCGTATCGACTTCCCCTGGTGGATACTGGTGCTCAGCATGGCCCTCACGGTAATTATCTCCATCGTATCCGTCTTGTGGCAAACCTACAGGGTGGCTAATCTAAATCCCGTAGAGAGTATCCGTACGGAGTAAATGAAATGAAAGTTTTTTTGATTTAGGTAGGTTCTATAAATTAGCTTTGCGTTATATAATATCTATTGTGCCATAGATTTTAAATTTGAGCTTACGAGCATAGTGATCTATGTGAGTAAGTAAAAATGAAGAAGATATGGTGCAAGAGATATTAGAGAACAAAAGTAATAGAATTTACTGAATTAAAGATTATAACTAATTTATAGAACCTACCTTAACATTATGAGCCGTCTTTCCCGACTGCGATAATTAGGAAACGCGGAGAGAAGCCTACCCTTTGGCAGAAAGGGTGGGCTTCTTTTTGTACGCTCAGCATGAGCATTAGCTACCGGGTGCAAGTCCCGAGCGAGCCCTAATAGCGGGAATCGCATAGCCCAAGGCAAGGGTGTCCATCGTGAGGTGGAATCTGAAGGAAGCTGGCGGCAAACATCTGGTCTGA
>JAZLBF010000003.1:0-14737 GCA_045613565.1 Bacteroidaceae bacterium | reverse complement strand
TTGTAAGACCATCCTTTGGAACGGTCCTGCAGGTGTATTCGAGATGGAGACCTTCACTGGCGGTTCTCGCGCTATCGGTAACGCTATTGCCGAGGCAACTGCTGAGGGTGCATTCTCTCTAATCGGTGGTGGTGACTCTGTAGCTTGTGTAAACAAGTTCGGTTTGGCTGACAAGGTATCTTACATCTCTACTGGTGGTGGTGCTTTGTTGGAGGCTATCGAGGGTAAGGTTCTTCCCGGTGTAGCTGCTATCAAGGGCTAAGCGTATATCGATATACGAGTATTAAATAATTCTTTCGAGGGGCGTGCACGATGCGCGTCCCTCATTTTTCCAAGAGACATTTCACGCACACACACACATCCTTTTTAAAGTATTACACATATATATATGTTTCGTCGCGCAAGCTTCATCTCCATCATAGCATTCATTCTAGGCATCGCCTTTTCTTGTACACAATCCAAAGAGCAGACAGATGCCATCAATGTTTTGCCTATTGACTCCAACGCACTTCGTGTAGCCATACTCCCCATCAAGGAGTGTGACGTGCTCAAGTATGCCCAGGAGAGTGGCATAGCTCAAGAGATGGGTTTGTCTCTGGAACTAATCCCCTTTGATGCGATGATGGATGTGGACACCGCTATATTGTCAGGTGTGGCGCATGTCTATTTTGAAGACTCTCTGCGCATCTGTCGCATCAAGCAAGACACCATTCGTCCCACCATGCTTCTCCCTGTACCCGTCAAGGTGTCACTCATTGCCAACAAGGAAAAGGACATCACCGACATCAAGAGTCTGAAAACCTACATGGTAGGCATCACCAGATGGAGCCAATTAGAGGAATGGTTGATACAGATGACCGATGCCTCTGGCCTTGAGCAGATGGACGTCTTTCATGCTCAGATCAACAGCATCCCCCTCCGCTTCAATATGATTCATGGTGGCCTCATTGATGCCGCTATTCTCCCCCACCCCTGGGCAGATTCTCTTACCACCAAACTGGGTCACACCATCATCGAGGAAGAAATCCTCCACGGCATGGGATTTTTCGTTACCCCCAGTGCCAATGCTGATTCGCTCAAGCAAGTACAAACCACACTTCTCAAGAAAGTTTACCTAGAGGCACTCACCCGATTGACCTCTACCGACAATTGATACCACACAAGTTTTTTTTAACCCTCCACAAACACATAATATAATTCTACCTATATGGATAAACACGCCAATTTGCCCTTGTCGCTCCAGCTGACCTATCTCTATACCAAATGGTACACGGATGATGGTTTTCCTGGCAGATACTCCGCCTACATACACTTCCTCATCATCTGGTTGTGGGATGGCAAGGACGAATCACTCTTCCCCACCGTGCAAGCCAAAGAGCTCATAGACATGGCACGCAATGTTGACCGCCAGACACGTAGCGTGGCTCTCATAGGTGTCACCATGCTAGTATTGAGATTTGGTGATAGATTGCCTCAGTTTGTCAGGGATGCCTTTGTGATGTGGGCAGAGAAAGACCACCTCAAGGAAGAATACATCGAAGTACAGAAATACTACATCACCTCAGTCACAGGTCTTCAGATACAGAAGAAACTACACGACGAGGTCTTCGTCAAATTGCAAAAGGAGCAACAAATCCTTCGCGACAAGTTAGGCATGACCGACGACGAAGAAACACGCATGGAACTCACCGAGGAAGGCAACAAGAAGATGCAATCCTTTGCCAAGAAACTAAGCAATCTTGCCAAGGATGGTATCGACATGAATGTCTCCACCTTCGGCCAGTTGCGCTCCATCGACTTTCTCAAGGATTTGGAAAACTGGTTTATCGACTTTGAAATAGACCACCCCGAACTCCTGAAGCTAGGCGACAAGCTCCCCCTTGCCAAGGCACTCTTCAACCATGCCGAACTGTGCGACCTGGACAAGTACGCCATGAGCCTCATGGTGGACAAGTTGAAAGTTCCCGAAGCACTCCTAAATCAGCTCCCCGTGGATTTGCTCAATCAGATGCAAGACGACTTCTACATCAGAGATGCACACCTCGAGGAAAGAGAGCGCAATGCCTATCGCTATACCTTCCAGACACTCTTCCGCTTCTTCCTCTATTCGCCATGGAGTGCCGAGTTGGTTAATCCCTTCAAGCTAGAACCCTTCCTTGCCGACTACTCCATCCTATCTCCCATGATTACGGATGATTTCCTCATGGAGTCAGCCAAGCTCTTTGTACACAACTCCTTCTACAACCATGCCAAGGCACACCTAAGCTCGTGGATACAACGCAATGAGAAAACCGACGAAGCACTGGAACTCCTGGCACATTGCTACAAGCATAGTGGTGAGAATAAGGAACGCCTAGAGTGCCTTGAAGAACTAGAAAAGAGACACCCCGACGACCTACATTTGGTGCAAGAGACAGGCCTCTGCCTTATCAACGAGAAGCGCTACGAGGAAGCCCTACAACGCTTCTTCCACCTCGAGGTCAAGGAGCATTATCTCCGTGGCTCAGCACGCGCCATAGCATGGTGCTCTCTGCTCACTGGCAACAACACACGCGCACAACGCTACTATACCAAACTGCTCAATTGGGAAGGCGGCCCTAGCTGGGAAGACCTCCTCAATGCTGGACATAGTGCATGGGTATCAGGTGACCCTGTAGAAGCATCACGCCTCTACACCCACTATCTCAATCAGCATGCAGACAATCTCCAAGCCTTCGACAATGACCACGAAGTGCTCATCAACCTAGGTATTAGTGAAGAAGACATCACACTCATGCGCGAAACCATCTCCCTGTAAAATAATACCCCACACACATACCAACAACAAAGTTCCCCTAGTCTCCCCACCTACATTTTAGGACAAGGCCAAGGGGAACTTTTCTTTTATCTATTAGAGTGAAAATATTATTATGCCATATGCTGATATTCACACAATTTATAGATCATTTATTTTCCTAAATAAAATTAGATAAGAGCATAAAGATTATAACCACAATTGTCGTATCTATTTCAATCGATATAGTCTAGTAATTCGTTTGCTTTGTCTATGATAGCAAGGGGAGAATATGGTTGGAGGTCTGATGGATGACGAAAACCCCAAGAAACACCAATGGCAGATACATGGGCATTTTGTGCCGTGAGCATGTCAACATCTGAATCGCCGACGTATAAGACTTCAGAATTCTCAACCCTAGCTTCCTTAAGAATGTCGTGCACTATAGTTGGATCGGGTTTAATAGGCACATTAGGGCGCTGGCCATAGATATGAGCAAATTGTATTGTGGGGAAATAATGATGTACAAGGGTTTCTGTTGCATCTTGTACTTTATTTGAAGCCACGGCCAGATGAATTCCTTTTGCCTGCAATTGCTCAAGGAGGGGTATGATACCTTCGTAGGGAACCGTGAGTTCCGCTCCATGCTCTTGGTAATATGGAAAGAATGCTTGGCGCATCTGTTGCATAATATCCTCTGTACAATGATGCTCAGGGAGGGAACGCTCAAGGAGTTTGCCAATACCATTGCCCACGAAAGTACGCACTTCATCTTGAGTGCGTCGCAAAGTAAAGCCGCATTGCTCTAAGGCATAGTTTACGGCACGGGTAAGATCACCCAAGGTGTTTAGCAGAGTACCATCAAGGTCAAAAATGATGAGACGTATCATAGGTTTACCCTCTTGACTTTAATCGTTGTATGACTTAAGAAAGTCAATACCCATAGGAGCCTGGAACACACGTAAGCCAAAGGTGGGTAGCATAGCAAAGACGTGCTCGAAAATCTCGGATTGAAGATGCTCGTAGGGTACCCAATCGGTGCCGTTGTAGAAGAAATATAGTTCCAAAGGAAGACCTTGCGCCGTGGGTTGTAGCTGGCGAATCATTATCATTAGATTTTGATTAACGCGAGGATGATGACGAAGGAATTGATCAAGGTAGTTGCGGAAAACATGGAGGTTGACAACAAACTGATCTTCACGCTCTACTCCATCAAGCCACCCTTTCTTCTTAAACTCAGCTAACTGCTCCTTAGTACAGAAAGTAATAGAGCGCATGTCAATATAGACGGAGCGCTTGACACGTCGACCTCCGCTATCCTTCATGCCTCGCCAGTTCTGGAAAGAATCTGAGATTAGGCAATATGGAGGGATGGTGGTAATGGTTTTATCCCAGTTTTGTACCTTAACGGTAGTGAGTGTTACCTCAATGACTGAACCATCAGCACCATGTTTTGGCATAGAAATCCAATCACCAGGACGTAGCATATCATTAGCAGAGAGTTGTACACCAGCAACAAGACCCATTATCATGTCCTTGAACACCAACATCAATACGGCGGCAGAGGCACCTAGGGCCGTGAGTATATAACCAGGATTCTTGTTGATAAGGATGCTGATGATGATAATCAACGCCACGCACACCACAACAATCTTGAGCATCTGATAGATACCCTTGAGAGGGTGATTCTTAAGCTTGTCCGTCTGATTAGAAATGGCATAGAGAGAGTTAAGGAAAGTGCATAGCATCTTGGTGACGGCCACAATCATGTAGATATAGTTGACCTTGAGAAGGAACTCCAAAATCATATCTGATGAAGGTATCACCAATGGCAAGACGCAAGCAATGACGATGGAAGGAATCAGATAACTGACATCAGAGAGGAAGGTATCGTTGAGGAGGATATCATCCCACTTGGAGGTAGTTCCTCTAGTTACCTTTCTAATTAATGGTACTAAACCCTTGGTAAAACTAAGGTGCAAAGCATAGATAATCACGGCCAATAGAAGAACCATCACTATCCAATATAACCAATAAATAGAGTCGGGATTAACACCCCAATCCTTGAGCCAATTAACTATAATCTCATTCATAATCAAACTTATTCAGAAAATTATTTTTACCTATAATATGCCACGTATGCCTTTTGTCCACCAACCAAGTCTGCGCTTATTACGCGGATACATTTCTGTCCAATTGTCCTCGGTAAGTTGTATGGATTTAGCCTTATGTTGCTCGAAGTATTCATTTAACTGCTGACAATGCTCTGTTGAGAAATAAAAGGCATTCAATTCGTAATCATAGCTGAGCGAACGAGCATCAAGATTGGCCGTACCAACGGTACACAAGGAGTCATCCACAACCATTACCTTGTCGTGATGAAAACACTCCTGACACAACCAAACCTTAGCTCCACGGCGTGCTAGATTGTATATCTCGCGAGCAGTACTCACTTCACTAATTACATTGTCGCCTTTATGTCCCAACAATATCTCCAACTCTACACCACGCTCAATGCAACGACGCAAAGCCTTACGCACACTACTCACAAGGATGACATAGGGGTTGATGATACGTACTCGCTCTTGAGCATTGTCAAGACATGAGATATAGCTCTCACGAATACGAGCACTCTTCTTGCCTGGCTCACGGTCGACAACATAGGCCTCATATCCACCCTCTGCCTCGTGGCGGGAAGCACAATATGCAGCAGAATCAAGATATTCGCCCGTTTCCTTATACCACAAGTTACCAAAGAGACTTTGATATTCACTAACGATAGGCCCAGTCAATCGAGCATGCATATCAGCCCAAAGTCCTATCTCTGGCTTACTATGAAGGTAATAATCAGCAATGTTCAATCCGCCAGTATACACCATGCGACCATCTATAATTACCATCTTGCGATGAAGGCGATGAAGAGCATGATTGACATAGGGGAATCGCATAGGGTCAAAGCTAACCAACTTTATGCCTTTGGAGCGATAATACTCTAAGAATTCTGGTGTAACTTTAGGTTCTTTACCACTACATCCGAAGGCATCATACATCACTCTCACCTGCACACCACGCTCTACCTGACGAGCAAGTAAATCCAAAATATGTCTGCCAATGCTATCGTTGTACCACTTGTAGTACTCTATGTGTATGTAATGCTTGGCCTTGAGAATATCTTCTTCCAGAGCACGAAATTTCTCCTTGCCTGGAGTAAGCAATTTCATATCGCAATGCTCATATCTGGGGAAGCCAAAGCGCTGAAAATCCTCCTTGATGGCAGAGATTTGCGCCCATGTGTTAGTGCTGAGACCTAGAAAAAGAGCAGATAGTAATATCGTTGCGAAAATTCTCATTCTTCGATGTGAAATCTTATTTAGGATTGATGTAAAGAGTGATTTGTTGTAACAAAATGCATTTAGAACCATTTGAAAGAGCATTCCCGATGCGGGAGAGGAGTTTCCAAGCCTTGCAAGTGTGCTCCCGAATATTCTCTATCATATGGCCCTAAACTTTAAATATTATTTCTTGAAATAGTATACAAAGGTGGCAAGTCCATCTACGGCTTTCTTGCCCGTTTCTTGTATCTCTACTGTAAACTTGACATTGATTTTTATAGCACCACGCAAGTTTTGTATCTCATCGAAAACTACTCTCAAACGGATGTGCTGACCAGAAAAAACTGGTTGTCCGAAGCGCATCTTGTCCATTCCGTAGTTCATCATACGTTCAAGATTGTTGACCTCTAGAATCTGAGTCCACATCTTGGGAATCATACTGATGGTGAGATAACCGTGAGCAATAGTTTGACCAAAGGGACTCTCGTGCTTGCATCTCTCAGTGTCGACGTGTATCCATTGATGGTCGTCGGTTGCATCTGCAAACTGATTGATTTTCTTTTGAGAAATCTCTACCCATTCACTAACTCCAACTTCCTTACCCTCATAGGGAAGAAATTCTTCGTACGAATTAATAGTTACCATAGTCTCTGTGTTTCATTTAGGTTAGGTTAATATTATAGTTTGGGGAATTAAATCCTTATTCCTAGTTCCCTGGCAAGTTCAGAGATACGTTTCTCTGTGCCAAGTCGAGCAGGTACCAATGGCAGACGGAGCTCGTTTTGAATCAAGCCCATCTCACTCAAGAGAGCTTTCACACCTGCGGGGTTTCCATCTACGAAAAGAAGGCTGAACAGTTCTGTAAAGCGATGGTGTATCTCCAATGCCTGAGGATATTCACCACGAAGAGCTAGGCGCACCATGCGGCTAAATTCGTAGGGCAATGCATTACCAATAACGCTGATTACACCCACGGCACCCAAGGTGATGAGGGGGAAGGTAATACCATCATCGCCACTGATTACATCAAAGTCTTGTGGCTTATTCTTGATTATCTCGTCCATCTGGCTGATATTACCAGATGCCTCCTTGATAGCTACTACGTTGTCAAAATCGCGAGCTAGGCGGAGAGTGGTTTCAGCGGTCATATTCACACCAGTACGACCAGGCACATTATATAGCACCACGGGTACAGGGCTTGCCTTAGAAACGGCAGCAAAATGCTGATAAATACCTTCCTGCGAGGGTTTGTTGTAATATGGACAAACACACAAAATACCATCTATGCCAGTAAAGTCAGTGGTTTGCAACTCATGCACCACGGCAGCTGTGCTATTGCCTCCACATCCTAGCAAAATGGGTATTCTTCCACCCACTCGTTGCACTATCTCAGTGCGTATACGCAATTTCTCCTCAGCTGTAAGTGTGGGAGTTTCTGCTGTAGTTCCCATGACACACAAAAAGTCTATGCCACGAGATATCTGATATTCTACTAATCTGAAAAGGGCATCCCAATCTATGCTTCCATCTGCATTGAAGGGCGTAATCAATGCTACACCTAAACCCTTAAATTTATTTAGAGCCATACTATCGGTTGGTTCAGTTAATTCTTATAAATATATTAATCGGGCACAAAATTACAAATTTTTCATGAGATAGCGGATGCGAATAAGGCATTTTTTACTAATTTTGCGACTAAATTTGATTTGCACATGAACGAAATAGAACGCATCATAGAGCTGAGAAAAGAACTACATCAGCACAATTATAACTACTATGTTCTCTCTGCACCTACGATTTCTGACAAGGATTTTGACATGTCTTTAAAGGAATTGCAGGAGTTGGAAGAAAAGCATCCAGAGATGTTTGACCCCAATTCGCCAACACAACGAGTGGGTAGCGACTTGAACGAGGAGTTTCAAACGGTGGCTCACATTCGTCCCATGCTTTCGCTTGCCAACACCTACAACATTGAGGAGGTAAGAGACTTCTATCAGCGTGTGAGCGATGCTTTGCATGGACAACCCTTTCAGGTGTGTGCTGAGTTGAAGTATGATGGCCTTTCTATTTCTCTTCATTATCACAAGGGAGAATTAAGGCAAGCCGTCACCCGTGGTGATGGTGTGCAAGGCGATGATGTTACGGCCAATGTGCGCACTATCAAATCCATCCCACTTGTCCTAAATTCTGACAACGCAAATATCCCCGATGATTTTGAAATTCGCGGAGAGATACTCATGCCTTGGAGTAGTTTTGAAAGACTCAACAAGGAGCGCGAACAAAACGACGAAGACCTCTTTGCCAATCCTCGCAATGCTGCATCTGGCACCTTGAAGAGCAAAAATCCAAAGGTGGTTAGTCAACGAGGACTTGATGCTTATCTGTATTTTCTCCTAGGCGATGACATCCCCAACGAGGGACACTATGAGAATATGAATATTGCTCGCTCATGGGGTTTCCAAGTGAGCCGCGATATGAGATTGTGCAACACCTTGGATGAGCTATGGGAGTACATTACCTATTGGGACACTCATCGCAAGGAATTGCCCGTAGCTACTGATGGTATCGTCATCAAGGTTAATTCCATTGCTCAACAGAAGGCTTTGGGTATGACCGCTAAATCTCCACGATGGGCAATAGCTTATAAATTTCAAGCCGAACAAGCTAGCACCATCTTGCGCGAAGTAACTTTCCAAGTCGGTCGCACTGGTGTTGTCACCCCCGTTGCCAATATGGATTCCGTTCAGCTCTCTGGCACTATGGTGCATCGTGCCACTCTACACAATGCCGATATACTTGCTTCTTTAGACCTTCATATTGGCGATCGCGTCTTAGTAGAAAAAGGTGGCGAAATCATCCCAAAGATAGTTGGAAAAGATGACAACTTTGCTAACACCAACGGAACTGGTTCTCCCATCCAGTTTATTCAGCGTTGTCCCGTATGTGGCACAGCTTTGATACGAGGCGAAGAGGAGGCATCACATTATTGTCCTAACGACCTTCATTGCACACCTCAGATAATAGGACGACTAGAGCATTTCGTTTCTAGAAAGGCAATGAATATCAATCTCATTGGCCCTGAATTGATACAACAATATCATCGCCAGGGATTGCTAAATGATATATCTGATTTCTATAGCATCACTCACGACAAGAAGATAGTTGATAGCATTGCTCAAAGTACTCAGGTGCCTTTCGAACGTGTGCTCTTTGCCCTGGGAATAAGGTTCGTGGGTGAAATTGCAGCTAAGACATTGGCACGCAAATTCAAGAGCATAGATAATATCATGGAGGCCTCTGCCGAACAGTTGCTAGAAGTAGATGGTATCGGCAAGGTGATAGCCGAGAGTGTGATAAATTACTTTGCATCCGCCGAAAACAGAGCCCTAATAGAAAGACTTAAGCAAGTTGGCATACAATTTGCTCTAAGCGAGGAAGCACTCTCTGCTCAAAGCGATACACTGAGCGGACAGAGTATAGTTATCTCTGGTGTCTTCACCCATCATTCACGTGACGAATACAAGCGCATCATCGAGCAGCATGGTGGCAAAAACGTGGGTAGCATCTCTGCAAAGACGAGCTTTATCCTGGCCGGCGACAATATGGGGCCTGCCAAGTTAGAGAAGGCGCAGAAGTTAGGCGTAAAGATAGTTTCCGAGGAGGAATTCCTTGCCATGATTCAATAAAATCTCATTGCATGACTACTACGATACGCCTCAAAGTCATAGACCTAATCCCCTACATCAATTGGATATATTTCTTCCATGCCTGGGGTGTAAACAAGGAACAAGCCACTGAGCTAAAACAAGAGGCTGAAAGAATGCTTGCCAAGTGGTGCATGGATGATGATAAGGCGGCTACGTTCAGAGTGCGACTTTTCAGTGCAAACTCTGTAGATGAGGACATTCTGCTATATGAATACATGAGCGACAATGGAGGATATTCCCAGAAAAAGCTCTACACCCTACCCTTGCTCAGACAACAGCGCGAGCCTTACCTTTGCCTTGCCGATTTTGTTGCGCCTCTTGGCAATGGACGAAGTACAGTGGGGGTATTTGCATCTACGGCCAACATTGTCACTGACAACCTTCTCGAACAAACTCTTGCCGACCGCCTAGCAGAAGCTGCTGCTGAACTTGGACACGAGATTACACGCAAGAAGATTTGGGGATATTCACCCGAGGAAAACTTTACTCCCAAGGAACTCTTTGCTGAGCATTACCAGGGCAAACGTCCTGCCGTGGGGTATCCTTCCCTACCCGACCAAAGCCTTAATTTTCTACTTGGAGAAATTCTTGACTTCAAGAGCATGGGTATCACACTAACGGAAAATGGAGCAATGATTCCTCATGCCAGCACCTCTGGCTTGATGCTCTCTCACCCTCAGTGCCGACATATAAATATTGGTACTATTGGTAAAGACCAATTACATCATTATGCACAAAGGAGGGGGATGGCTGCCGAAGATTTAGAGAAATACCTTGACGTTTCTTCTTTATGAGTAAAAATAATTACATCAACGAATACAAGCACCTTATACGCCTAGGCATACCTATCACCATAGCTCAGGTGGGGTTCACGCTACAAGGCACGGCTGATACACTGATGCTGGGTCAACACTCGGCTCAGGAATTAGCTGCTGCTGGCTTTGCCAACTCGCTCCTCATCATGGCGCAACTTCTGGGAATGGGTTTCTGCATGGCGGCAGTACCTACGATAGGCCAGTTATACAGTCAGCGCAAGCATCAAGATATTGCTAGCGAACTGAAATCCTCCCTCCTTGCCGACACATTACAAGGATTGCTCGTATGCCTACTGATGTACACCTCATACCTTTTGCTTCCTCTCATGGGTGTGGAGCCAGAATTGCTTCCCCTGATCCGTCAATACCTGCTCATCGTAATCCCCTCACTGTTGGTATTGAATCTATGCACGGGCATGAAGAATTTTTACGATTGTCTAAGTGACACGCAGACAACAATGTGGATAGTACTCGCAGGTAATCTATGGAATATAGCATGGAATTGGATACTGATCTTTGGTAAACTTGGGTTTCCTGAAATGGGTTTGGCAGGTGCCGCATGGGCCACGGTAAGTAGTCGTCTGCTAATGCTTGCTATATACATGGGAGTATTCCTCATGAGAAAGAAATATGCCATCTATCGCAATCTATGGAGCACCGCCATTGTCACTCGTCAATCGCTCGTAAGGCACAACAAATTGGGATGGCCCATAGCCCTGCAGTTGACCATTGAACTAGCAGCTTTCTCAGGTATAGCCTTGACATTGGGTCGTGGAGGCATTTCGTGGGATGCAACCTCTGCACTAGCAGCACATCAGGTGGGATGCCAGATAGCAGCCTTTATATACATGTTCTATATAGGTATAGGTTCAGCAATATCCATTCGCGTGGCACACTATCATGGGCTCAAAGGATGGAGAGGCATACGTCACGCAGCACATGCCGGTTATCATTTGATATTGATGGTGGGATTCATAGCCACGTTGCTTGTCTATCTCTTCCGACACAACATCACGGCCCTCTTTGTTTCCAATGACGACCCTGTGCTCTTTGCTGCTATCTCCACCACCGTAGTAGCCATGGTGTGGCCAATGATTTTCTATCAGGTAGGCGACGGCATGCAAACGTGCTATGTCAATGCTCTCCGAGGCATAGGCGACGTGAAAAAGTTGCTAAAATACTCATTCATCTGCTACGGCATGCTCACCATCCCAGCCAGCTATCTCATGGGTATTGTACTCGATGGCGGAGCTGTAGGCATCTGGTGGGGCTTTCCCACCGGCCTCACTGTTGCAGGCTTCCTCTACCTCAACCGCTTCCTCTCACAATGCAACAAAGAGGAAAAAAGAAATTATTCCTAAAAAAATAGATGATAACTTTGCTTTGCTTGAATAAATTGTATAACTTTGTCGTGCATAAATGCAAAAAAATACATTAAACAAACATAAAATCACAACATTTACTATGGACCAAGAATTGATTCTACGTTGTCAGGCAGAAGCTCAGAAGTGGCTTGACAGTGACAGGTATGATGCCGAAACCAAGGCAGAGGTTAAGGCTCTATTGGAAAACGAGGACAAGACTCCATTGATTGATGCTTTCTATCAGAGCCTAGAGTTTGGTACTGGTGGTTTGCGTGGCATCATGGGTGTTGGTACCAACCGTATGAATAAGTACATCGTTGGTATGGCTACTCAGGGTTTTGCTAACTATATCAACAAGGCATTCCCCGAAGGCGGACAGAGTGTTGTAGTGGGTCATGATTGCCGCAACAACGGTCGTATGTTTGCTGAGAGTGTAGCTGCTATCTTCAGTGCTAACGGTATCAAGGCTTATTTGTTTGAGAGCCTTCGTCCTACTCCTGAAATCAGCTTCGCTATCCGTCAGTTGGGTGCTGTGGCAGGTGTGAACGTAACTGCTTCTCACAACCCCAAGGAGTACAATGGCTATAAGGCTTATTGGGCAGATGGTGCTCAGGTATTGGCTCCACACGACAAGGGTATCATTGATGAGGTGAACAAGGTACAGATTGAGGACGTTAAGTTTGAGCCCAACTGGGATTTGATTCAGATTATCGGTGGTGAAATGGATTATGACTACATGACCGCCGTGAAGGAGGCAATGATTGACCAGGAGGTAATCTTGCGCCAGAAGGATCTCAACATCGTATATAGCGCTATGCATGGTACTGGTCGTTTGATCGTGCCTTTGTGCTTGCGCTCATGGGGTTTCCAGAATATCAACGTGGTACCCGAGCAGATGATCGTGGATGGTGACTTCCCCACTGTGGTTAGTCCTAACCCCGAGAATGCAGAGGCAATGACCTTGGGTATGAACCTTGGAACTAAGTTGAACGCCGACCTAGTAGTGGCTACCGACCCCGATGCTGACCGCTTGGCTATCGTATGTCGTAACCCACAGGGCGAATGGCAGATAATCAATGGTAACCAGACAGCAATGATGTTTGTTTACTACATCATCAAGAACAAGATTGCTCTAGGCCAGTTGAAGCCTTCTGACTTCTTGGTAAAGACTATCGTTACCACTGAAGTTATCGCAGAGATGGCTAAGAAGAACAATGTAGAGTTGCGCGACTGCTACACTGGTTTCAAGTGGATTGCACGCGAGATAGCACTATCAGAAGGTGTACAGAAGTACATCGGTGGTGGTGAGGAGAGTTTCGGCTTCTTGCCCTACGATAAGGTACGCGATAAGGATGCTCCAGCAAGTATCTGTTTGATTTGCGAAATCGCAGCATGGGCTAAGGATCAGGGCAAGACCCTTTATGATCTGTTGATGGATATCTATAAGGAGTATGGCTTCAGCTTCGAGTACACTATCAATGTGACCAAGCCTGGTAAGTCTGGTGCTGATGAAATCAAGCAGATGATGGTTGACTTCCGCGGTGATAAGGCTCCTAAGGAAATCGCTGGTAGCCCCGTGGTATTGACCAAGGATTATCAGACACTCATTGCAAAGGACAACCTTGGCAACGAGACAAAGCTAGACTTCCCCGCTACTAGCAACGTATTGCAGTACTTCTGCGAGGATGGTACCAAGATCAGCGTACGTCCCTCTGGTACTGAGCCCAAGATCAAGTTCTATTGCGAAATCAAGGACACCATGTCTTGCGCTTGCGAATACACAGCTTTGGTAGAGAAGGCTAAGGCTAAGGTAGAGGATATTAAGAAGTCTCTAGGCCTCTAATTTATACCTTCTTATATATAAAGGACCATGGTTTTGCCGTGGTCCTTTTATTTTTTGTGCACAAGGTGCTATATTTTTGTGTAAAATTGAATATAATTACGTACCTTTGTCATTGATTTAATAACCATAAATAAAAACTTATATGAATTACGGACTATTAAAAGGAAAAAGAGGTATCATTTTTGGAGCACTAAACGACCAATCCATTGCATGGAAGGTGGCTGTAAAGGCCGTGGAAGAAGGTGCATCCATCACATTGTCAAACACCGCCATAGCCATCAGAATGGGTCAGGTGAATGAGTTGGCTCAGCAATTGAATTGCGAGGTTATCCCTGCCGATGCTACTAGTTTTGAGGACTTGGAAGAGGTATTTAAGCGCTCGCAAGAGGTGTTGGGTGGAAAGATTGACTTTGTGTTGCACTCAATAGGTATGTCACCCAATGTGCGCAAGGGTCGCTCTTATGATGACCTTGACTATAATATGCTCAACAAGACTTTGGACATCAGCGCCATCTCTTTCCACAAGATGCTACAGGCGGCTAAGAAGCAGGATGCCATAGCACAATATGGTTCAGTGGTAGCTCTATCATACATGGCTGCACAGCGCACCGTATTTGGATACAATGATATGGCTGATGCTAAGTCGTTGCTAGAATCAATAGCAAGAAGTTTTGGCTACGTATATGGACGTGAGCGTCAGGTGCGCATCAATACTATTTCTCAGTCACCCACAATGACAACAGCTGGTAGCGGAGTGAAAGGCATTGATAAGTTGTTTGACTACGCAGAACGTATTTCTCCTCTTGGCAATGCTAGTGCTGAGGAGTGTGCCGACTATTGTGTGGTGATGTTCTCTGATCTGACTCGCAAGGTAACAATGCAGAACCTCTACCACGATGGCGG
>JAZLBF010000002.1:0-12193 GCA_045613565.1 Bacteroidaceae bacterium | reverse complement strand
GCGATTAGACTTTTCATTTCTGCGGAATGGTTTCGCATTTTGCGCCAGCATTCCACAACTTTGGAGATAGGTTTCGCAATCCGGAATTGCCTTCCGCAGACTCTGGGAATGGATTTTTGACCTCAGAATTGCAGTTCCAAGACTTCGGGAATCGGTTTTTAGCCACAAAATTGCATTTCCAACTCTTCGGGAATATGTTTCTGGCTAGAAATACAATCAAACAATATCATCAACTGATTTAAACGAGATGAAACATGATGCCAAAGTAACTACCAATTACTATTTCCTCATCCACATCGTGTTTAAATTCCGTCCGCTAACAAACTCTCCACCTGAGACAGGGGGAGTAGCACGAAGTGGGGAGGGGGTGGATAAACATTGTGTATGTAATGTTCCCTTTCTACCTATTCTTATCCAACACCTACGTCACCTATTTCCTCTTTATGACCTTTCTTTTCCACCCCCTCCGTCGTTTCACTCCTCGTCCCCCTGTCTCAGTGGGACAGTTTGCTGGCGCGGTATAGTATTAATTTTCAGAGCGAGGACATATACATTTAAATTTTCGTAAGCCATCGTGCAAAGCTACGAATGGCCATCGTGTGAAAAGTGCAACTGTAAGGTATATCGTGTTTAATCGTGTGCCATCCTGTTGTTATAACATTTCTGTGTGCTAACATAAAAAATCTCCGCCACTCTGTGGAGTAACGGAGAATCTGTTTTAATATTAGGAATTGTAAGAATATACTTATGAAAGCATGGCGAAAAGGAGGTGTGGTTAATCCCACTCTTCCTCATCGTAGTCTTCGATCTCGTATTCGTCTTCGTCAAGGAATTCAATCTCATCGTTCTCGCCTTCATCTTGCATCTCATATTGGAGAGTGGCAATGTCTTTATTGCGATGAACGATACTTTCCTCGTGAGTAATCGCTGCTATCTTGTTGCTCTCGGCATTGAGGGCTGACCATAGGAGGTCTTTCAACTCGGTAATGCCCTTTTGTGCTACGGCAGAGATAAAAACAACGGGCAAATCAGTAGGCAAATCCTCAGAAAGCATTTGCTGAAGCTCATCATCTAGCAAATCACTCTTTGTGATGGCCAAAACACGTTGCTTGTCCATCAATTCGGGATTGAAAGTTGCTACCTCATTGAGCAGAATCTCATATTCCTTCTTGATATCGTCTGTATCGCCTGGCACCATAAAGAGAAGCAAAGAGTTGCGTTCAATATGGCGCAAGAATCTGAGACCTAAGCCACGACCCTCGCTAGCACCTTCGATAATACCAGGAATGTCTGCCATAACGAAAGACTGACCATTGCGATAAGGCACAATACCCAAAGAGGGCTCCATAGTAGTAAATGGATAGTCGGCAATCTTGGGCTTAGCACTAGAAAGACTAGACAAGAGGGTACTCTTACCTGCATTGGGGAAACCAACCAAACCTACGTCTGCAAGGAGTTTCAATTCCATGATAACAGTCATCTCCTGCATAGGTTCACCTGGTTGTGCATAACGAGGTGCCTGATTGGTAGAAGTTGCAAAGTTCCAGTTGCCTAAACCACCACGACCACCCTTGAGTAGAATAATCTCCTGACCATCTTCCTTGATGTCGCAGATGTATTCGCCAGTTTCAGCATTGTAGACTACTGTACCGCAGGGTACGTCTATGTATTTGTCTTCGCCATTGGCACCTGTTGACTTACACTTACCACCATTTTCTCCGTGTGTAGCAAAAATATGTCGGTCATATCTTAGATGCAAGAGAGTCCAATAATTGTGATTACCTCTCAAGATGACATGACCTCCACGTCCACCGTTGCCACCATCGGGACCGCCATTGGGAGCATATTTAGCTCTGTGCATATGCATAGAGCCTCGTCCGCCCTTACCTGAGCGACAAATGATTTTGACGTAGTCTACAAAATTACTCTCCATTATTCCTTATGCCTTTTCATCAATAGTTTTGAAGATAGCCTCAAGCATACCTTCCTTGCTACCTAATTCTTCCCATGAGAATGTATTGCGAATGCCTTCGTTGGCAAACCACTCTGATAGAGGAGCTGTCTGTGAGTGATATACAGCAAAGCGCTTCTTGATGGTCTCTTCATTGTCGTCAGCACGACCTTGAACCTCGGCACGATGCAATAGGCGCTGCATCAAAACATCCTCGCCTACAACCAACTCAATCATCATACCCATATCATGACCACGCTCAGCTAGCATCTTCTTGAGAGCCTCTGCCTGAGGAATAGTGCGAGGGAAACCATCAAAGATAACACCCTGGCCTGCAGGGAACTGGTCGTAAGCATCTGCAAGGATATCAATCATCAACTCGTCGGGAAGCAACTGACCATTGTCGATATAATTCTGAGCAGTCTTACCCAACTCTGTACCTGCCTTAATCTGAGCGCGTAGCACATCACCAGTGCTGATGTGACCCATGTTGTACTTTGCTACAATCTCATCGCTATAAGTGCCCTTACCTGAACCTGGTGCACCGAAAATAATAATATTCTTCATGTGTTATTTAAGTATTTTGTTATTTGTTTATTCTTCTGAAACCAATGTATAGATATCTTTCAAGCCACGCCCCTGCTCGTTGTAATCAAGTCCATAGCCAAGGATGAAATCGTTGGGGATTTCCATAGCCACATATTTAATATCCAACTGCACCTTTAGGTTGTCGGGCTTGACAAGTAAGCTACAAATCTGTATGCTCTTGGGATTCTGTTTTTTCAAAGTCTCAACCATGTGTACCATGGTAACACCACTATCTATAATATCCTCTACGATGATGACGTGGCGATTGGTAATATCAGTGTTCAAACCAATAAGCTCGCGCACAGTACCAGTAGAGGCTACTCCGCTATAGGAAGCAAGTTTGACAAACGAAATCTCTGCGGGCAATGTAATCTCACGCATTAAATCGGCTGCAAAAACAAAGGCTCCATTAAGTACTACCAAGAAAAGAGGCTTCTCGCCCTCGTAGTCACGATTAATCTCGGCAGCCACCTTTGCCACTCGTTCCTTAATCTTCTCAGCGGAAATAGTTGGCGTAAAAACCTTATCTAAAACTTGAATCTGAGCCATTAACAATAGGTTTGTTTAAAACTTTCATAGGCAAAGGTAATAAAAAAACTCTAAACTAGCACGCGTGTAGTATCGTAGTTTTCAGATTTTTTGTATCTTTGTTACGATTTTGTACAAAAATAGACACGACCAATTATAATCATATGAAAGTTTATAGCATCTTGAGGCATGGCATCCTGATATCAGCAGGTATTTTATTTAGTTCGTTTGCAATGGCTCAAACACAGGTTAGCAAGTTCGTTCCTGGTTCCACTTTAGAGGGAGTAAACTATTTCTTGCCACGCACTGCTTTCCGTTTGGTCATTACCACAGAGCGAACCGTAGTGACTCCTGGTAAATATCACGAATACGCCTATAAATACCTCAGAACACAAGATACACCTGTACATGCATCTACCACATGGAGTATCAAAGACATCAAGATTATTCCTTTCTCCATACCAGATAGCAAAAAGGCATATTCCATCAAACTCAAGGGCAATACAATAGCTCCTATGGTAAGTATGACCAAGGACGGAATACTCTTGGGCATAAATGCTAAGGTAGAGGAAACCACCTTGCCAGAAACACCTAAGGCACGACTCCTAAGCAAGGCCGTGACCTATGACGATGTACAGAAATACATGAACAGAGATATGCTTCAGGCTGGCTCAGATGCAAAGATGGCAGAGTTGGTAGCCCAGGAGATATACGACATACGCGAGAGCCGCGATGCACTATTGCGTGGCGAGGCTGACAACACCCCAAAGGATGGTCAGCAACTGAAGTTGATGCTAGACGGATTGGAACAGCAGATTAATACTCTCTCTAGCCTATTTGTTGGCACAACAGAGGTTTCTGAGGTGACATACGTAAAGGATTTTGTCCCCAATGCCACAACTGAAAAGACCGTTGCCTTCCGTTTCTCTAAATGGACCGGTATGGTTGATTTGGATGATATGTCTGGCGTACCATATTACATTAGCATAGAAAAGATGGGCGACTTGCCTGAGCCATCGGAAGATATCAAGATCGCCGCTCAGAAGGGTAAGATGCTCACTGCTGTACGCTACAATGTTCCTGCACGCACCAAGATGAAGGTGTATAATGCAGAAAAGACCTTCGTGGAATTTGAGCATCCCATAGCTCAGTTTGGTTATGAAGAAATACTCTCCAACGTGCTCTTCGACAAGAAGGCTACAACCAGTGTTACCTTCTTCCAGCATACTGGTGGAATAAAGAATATCAAGGAGGGCAGCGCCAAGTAATACTCCCTGTTACCTTTAACTACTGATTATGCTCAAATACAATACCCCTACGTGGGTGATGGCTGGTTCAACTGGCAAGGGAGAAGAGTTGAACGAGGAGCGTTGCTTCTATCCCATAAATCCTTTGGCATTGCCTAGACAAACGCACTCTGACAATGTCTGCTATGTCACTCATGGTTGTAGACCTGCAGACACCGATGCCGTATATACTGATGTGCCTGGCGTTTGTCTAGCAGTAAAGACTGCTGATTGTATCCCCGTGCTCCTCTACGACAACAAGTTGCGCTCTATCGCAGCTATACATGCCGGATGGAAGGGAACTGTGAAACGAATCGTGGAGAAGACCATCAAAGCCATGGGCTCGGAGGGAAAGAATCTCTCGGCCATCATCGGACCTGGTATTTCGCTGGAATCATTTGAGGTGGGAGAAGAAGTGTATCAGCAATTCCTTGATGCTGGTTTCCCGATGCAGGAAATAGCTTGCCAAATGTCCAATGCGCAAACTGGTATCAAAAAATGGCATATCGACCTCTGGAAAGCCAATCAATGGATATTAGAACAACTAGGAGTTACTGATATTCATATCGCCAGCATAGATACAATGACCTCTCCCCTATTCTATTCTGCTCGAAGGGAAACCATCAATACCGGTCGCAATTACAATTGGATAGAAATAATGTAATTAACTAAACAAAGGCGGCAAGCAATCCCCTCTGCACGAGCAAGGGGTCCACGGTGATAATTTGCTGAAGGTCGGCAGGAAACTGAGTAGAATCACCACCAGTAAAGAAAACATGCAATTGAGGACGGAGAGCAAGGACATGACGGATGTATCCTTCTATCTCCCAACGTACTCCATTGATGGCACCACTACGCATAGCTGTTTCCGTATTATATCCCATCACTGGGTGCTCACCATCTATACCTAGAAGAGGTAAGGCGGCGGTATGCTCGTGCATTGCCTTTAGACGCAAATGCATACCTGGCGAAATAGCTCCTCCCAAGATAGTTCCATCTGCATCTATCACATCAAAGGTGATACAAGTGCCTGCATCTATTACCAAGAGTGGACGATCAGCATAAATACTTCTGGCACCAATATCAGCAGCAACTCTATCGGCTCCCATTCCCGCTGGTATCTGTTTGAGCCAACGATGTGCTTCGCTAGAATCTCGAGTAAGCACTTTACACTTGGGATTACCTTGAAGTATCTTTGGCAAGGCATCATGTCCAGTCACATTGCTCACTAGCACACTATCTGCCTTGTCTATGTATTCCACCCACTCATCAGTAGGCCTAATGCCATCTGCATCAGCAATGGAGGCCTTCATTCGGGTATTGCCAATATCTAGAAGGATATGCATCTGTCTATTATTCTTTTGTAAAAGGTTATTTAGTGCAATTTCCAACATCATTCCTTTGGTCTAACCAAGGCACTTACCACCACGGTAACTAGGCAACAGAGCATCACCCACCAGAAGAAGGTGGCATAGCCCCACAAGTCGGCCAAATAACCTGCTATCATACCTGGAAGAATCATACCTAAGGCTTGCAAACCAGTACAGATACTGAAGACACTGGTGCTTCGCTCTCCCTTTGAGAAATGTACCAAGAATAGTGTATAAGCTGTAAAACCAAGTCCGTATCCAAACTGCTCTACCGCTACACAAGAATTAATTACCCAGAAATTGGTGGGTTGCGCCATGGCCATGTATATATACACCGCATCGGGCAAGGAAATGGCTGCTATCATTGACCACCAACACTTACGAATACCATATTTACTAATCAGCCAACTAGCGACAATGCCTCCCAACAAGAGTGAAAACAAGCCGATGCCTGATGTCATACCTATAACGGTCTTTGTCATGGCCAACCCGCCGTTTTCCATACTGTCTAGCATGAATGGTTTGCTGATAATACCCAATTGTGCCTCTGGGAATCTAAAAAAAAGCATGAAGAAAAGGGCTGGTATAACTCCCTTCTTGGAGAAGAATACTCGCAAGGTATCTCCAAAGGAATTGAATACTAGTTTTAGCTTTTCGCTCAAGCTTTGTGACACATGGGCCTTCATCTCCTGCAATTGTTCCATGCTGGGTAATACCTGTTTTTTCTCCTTAGGTAAAATAGCCTTATGCCACGCCATTAGAGCTATCATCAGTGCGCCCAAGAGTCCTATGGTTATTGTCCAGGAAACGGTGGTGGGATAGAACTTGTCTAGCACTCCCACCAAAGAGATAAGCACACTTTGGCAGAAGATATTTCCTATCTTGTAAAAGGTAGAACGCCATCCAACAAAGAAATCCTGGTCTTTCTCGCTCAAACCTAGGATATAAAATCCATCTGCGGCAATATCATGCGTAGCACTGGTAAATGCCATCAACCAGAAGAAAGCCAAAGTGAGTTTGAGCCACATATCTGTTTGTAAAGTCAAGGCCACAGAGGCTAAGGACAAGCCAACAAGGAATTGCATGATAAGAATCCACCAACGCTTGGTCTTCAAACTATCCACCAAAGGACTCCAAAGGGGTTTGATGGCCCATGGCAAAGAGAGCCAAGAGGTGTAGAATGCCAATTCTGTATTGGAAAGTCCCATATTTTCGTACAATATGGGGAGCATACCTATGATTACGGCATTGGGGATGGCTTCTGCAAAATATAGCGAAGGAACCCATGCCCAAGGACTAGCTTTCTTATTATTCTTCATTTAATTCTTGTTATTATCCAAATCAATATCCATGTAATTGGCGCGCATAGAGCATCAATGCAAAAGAATTGCTTGTAGCTCAGCGCTTGCAATAGGAAACCACTTGCCACCATTGGTATCATGATGCACATGCTGATGATCGGAATGTACATCGGATTCACAGCATTTTGGTATCTAACGCCAGATATTCTTTCTATGTATCGGCGACAACTATTTAGTCCTATGCCAAACAATGATTGCGCAAGGAATGTGTATGTTGATAGCATAAACAGATTTTCAGGTCTATGCCATGTCATGAGCAGATAAACTGTTGGCGAGAGACCAAGAGCTATCTTCAATGGCCAGTTTAATCTTTCCTCTCCCCACTGATTTTGCATGAATCTTCCTATGGTCACGCCAAAGAGGAAGGCTATCACGCCTATCGTTCCTTGCGCAAAGCCTATCTCTTGCAATGTGCATCCTAGGCCTCCATACTGGGGACGAGCCAACAAGAAAATCGTTCTACTGAAGAACATCAATCCCTGGGGCAATAGCATTAGCATCAATACGAGGGTATCTCGTTTCCAACTGGCTTGTTGCCAAGGCCATTGATGCGGTAAGTGAGTTCTTGTATTTTGTGGTGTTCTTAATAGAAGTAGATTGACCAGAGTGAGAAGCAGGTATGCTCCACTAAGCACATACACTCCCAAAGACCATGAATATGTGGTCGACCTCTGGCGGAAATATATCTGAAGGGCTCCTACGGCCATTATCATCAATCCATAGGTAAAGACGGTGCTGGCTTGTGATGCCAAGGTGCGCAAGAAGCTATGGTATCTCTCCTGAGCCAACTGAGTGCGACGCATGTAATATCTATTGGCCAACAAATCGTGCCAAGCGCTGAGCACACTGATGGACATCAGCATCCCCATTGTCCACCATCGTCCTTTAGTCATTGTCAAGGCAAAAGTGACCAATACGACACATAGCAATATCTCTACTACGTGCAACCATCCTCTGCCTCCTGCTATGCCAGGCAACCACTTGCGCATAAGCGGTTGACCAACCCAAGGCAATAGCAACAAAGAAGCGAAAAGGGTGGACATGGCCACCCCTTCGCCCCTTTGCAGGAATATTATCAAGGCTACGAAGGTCACCACCACCGATGGTATCTCGTTAGCAGCAAATAGTGTGATTGTCCACAATCCGCCTTCGTTGCTTGGTTTCATTATTTTTTTTAAAATAGATGCTATAGAAATAATAGATGCTATAGCGATGAAAGTGATTAATAAGAACGAGCTATCAAAACCCTAGCTACAGAGGGCTTGCCGCTCACCATATCCACACCAGGTGTCTGCTCTACGCCAAAAGGCACGCATCTGATTGTAGCCTGTGTCTCTTCCTTAATCTTAGCCTCTGTTTCGGCTGTACCATCCCAATGGCAGAGGAAGAAGCCACCATCCTTAACGCGCTCCTTAAACTCTTCGTAATTGTCACACTCGTAGATACGTGCATCTCTTGCATCCTTTGCCTTCTTGAAGATGTTCTGCTGAATCTCGTCTAGCAAATTCTTTACATATTCCTCGATGCCCTCTACGGGTTTGTTCTCCTTCTCAAGAGTGTCACGACGCATTACCTCTATCAAGCCTTGCTCCAAATCACGAGCACCAAGTACAAGACGAACAGGTACACCCTTCAACTCATAGTCAGCAAACTTGAAGCCAGGACGCTTGTTGTCAGCGTTGTCATACTTAACGCTTACACCCATTGCCTTCAACTTGTTCATAATCTCAGTAGCCTTAGCATCCAACTGCTCCATCTGTGCAGGCTTACCGATAGGAATAATCACTACCTGAATAGGAGCCAAAGCGGGAGGAAGTACAAGACCGTTGTCGTCTGAGTGGGTCATAATCAAAGCACCCATCAAACGTGTACTTACACCCCAACTGGTAGCCCATGCATGTTCGGGCTTGTTCTCCTTGTTGAGGAACTGTACATCGAATGCCTTACCAAAGTTCTGACCCAAGAAGTGGCTAGTACCGCTCTGTAGAGCCTTGCCGTCTTGCATCATTGCCTCGATGGTATATGTATCTAGAGCACCAGCAAAACGCTCTGTCTCGCTCTTTACACCCTGAACAACAGGCACAGCCATGTAGTTCTCAGCAAAGGTAGCATAAACCTTTAGCATCTGCTTTGCACGCTCTTCTGCCTCTTCGCGAGTAGCATGCGCGGTGTGACCCTCCTGCCATAGGAACTCAGCAGTACGAAGGAACAAGCGAGTACGCATCTCCCAACGCATTACGTTACACCACTGGTTGACCAACAAGGGGAGATCGCGATATGATTGAATCCAATTCTTGAAAGTATTCCAGATGATAGTCTCAGAGGTAGGACGAATAATCAACTCCTCTTCCAACTTAGCAGAGGGGTCAACTACCACGCCATCGTGTGTTTCGTTAGTCTTCAAACGGTAATGTGTAACCACGGCACACTCCTTAGCAAAGCCCTCAACGTGCTCTGCCTCTCTTGAAAGGAAGCTCTTGGGGATAAGCAAGGGGAAGTAAGCATTCTGCACACCAGTCTCCTTGAACATGTCGTCAAGCACGCGCTGCATCTTCTCCCAGATAGCATAACCATAAGGCTTGATTACCATACAACCGCGAACATCGCTCTGTTCTGCAAGGTCAGCCTTAACTACCAATTCGTTGTACCATTTAGAGTAGTCCTCACTTCTTTTTGTAAGGAAATCCAATTCTTTTGCCATTATAATATATGATTTAATTTTCGCGCAACAAAGGTACGAATAAGTGAGCGCAAAAGCAAAATTTAGTAATTTAATTTTACCTTTGCTAAAAGAAAGTTGCCAAGAGATGGCTCAAATTCTATCATCTAGAATGAATCTGACCCGCAATAAACTGACATTGTGCACTAATGAGCACATAAACAAACATCCCTACTTTCTCTTTCAAAAGCAGGGATGTTCTTAAACAATTTTGTTATACAAAAAGCCATCTAGCCTACGAGTAATATCTTTTTCTTGGTGCAAAATGGACTTCCGAAACCTCGGAAATGCAATCTTGCTCACAAAAGATGACTTCCAACATTTCAGAAATGCCAAAATCTACTTCTTAGTGGTAATAAGGATTACTTGATTACCTTCCTTCTTTGACACCGTTACAGAAGCAATCTTGTCGGAAGGTATTTTCTTCACCTCTGCCTCGGTCATCTTCTTATCATCAACGATATAAATATTAGCAGAACCCTTAGTAGCTTTTGTCTTAATATAAACCACTCCATTCTTACCCTTATCTCCATAGGATTCGGCAGCCTTAGAACCTGGTTTATATACGAATACCTCGGCAATATCTTCATTTGTCAAACGACTCATTTCTGCATTCGTGATTTCTTTATCGTCTACAACAATCAGAGGGTCGGGCCCTTTTGTTTCTGTTGTAGTACGTATACTTATACTTGATGTAGGAGCTATACGAAGATGATTATCACCAGTAAAAATAGAATGCTGCCTTAGAACCACTTGACCCAAATCATGGTATTTAATACTGTACTTTAAAATAGTCTTTCCAATTAACTGACTACCATCAAACTGTTCAATAGGCTCTCTATCTATGACATACTTGTCAACAGTATCCTTCTTAACCTCCTGAGCCTGACTACTCAATGACAACGCACACAAGGCAATTAAAAATAATTTTGCTTTCATATCTTTTTGACTAGTTATAATATTGATAATAATGTTGTTGCATCACTCTTTTCTTCACTATTCATAATAAACACCTGAGTAGTACCATCTTCCATCTCTGCAGTTACCCAAATGTAATCACCTATCGGAGTTGCCGTCATAGATACCATACCATCTATTCGCACATTCATTATTTGCTGAATAGTATGTGCTATTTCCATCGTCTGAGACTCATTCTTCGAAGGAGAAACAAGTACATAAATCAAAACAAGAGACGCAGCTATAGCACTCAACCAAGATACTATACGCAAAGTCACCTTTTTCACACCGATATTTGCTGATTCACCTACGATTCTATCATATTCCTCTACTCCTTCCTCTGAAAGAACATCAAGCTTAACACTTTCTATCCTAATCAATTGTGCAAAAGCCTTTTCATCCTCGTCAACCTCATGACTAGCATAGTAGTCTGCAAGGAGTTTTTCCTCTGCAATCGAAGTCTCCGCCTCCAAATATCTAGAAACTATTTCTCTACGTATTTCCTTCTTCTCTATGTCAATCATAATTCTCGCTTTAATAAATCCAACATCTGCTTTCTTGCTGAAGAAATAGTCGACTTTATACTCGTCTTTGGCCTACCAGTCACCTCTGCGATCTCATCAAGCGTCATCCCTTCATCATTTCTCAGAAATAGATACTCCCTTTGAGTCTTTGACAACGTAGAATATATCTTCTTCTTAATTGTCTCTATATCATCTCTATCAGTTAAATCTGAAGCCTCAGTACCTCCAAGATAATTATCATGTACCAAAGTACTAGTATCCAAATGTGCCTTGCGATAATGCGAAATGCAAATATTCTTTGTTATCCTCACTGCAAGCATCTCTGCATTCCTAATTGGATAACCTTTACCCAGCAACTCCCAAAGCGTCACACTTGCCTCTTGCACAACATCGTCAACTTCAATCCCAGAAACTAAAGCAAACCTTCGTGCAACAGAAATTAACTTCGGCCTCAGTTTTACTGACAATTCTTCAAATTCCTTCTCTTCCATATATCTATGTTTCTACATATACGTCGCAAAAGACCTACAAAAGTAAAAACAAAAAAACGATTTTTTCTATATTCATCCCTCAAATCCTCCCACCAACAATAATATCATATCTAATCCACCTATAGAATCTATAATATCTATTGCTCCTATAAAACCTATTGCATCCTCTCTCCAATCCTCTTTCAATCCTCTCCCCTCCTCTTGCATCCTCTAGCATTCTCTCCATCACCCCAAAAATAAAAAGACCTTGCAAGCATCTTACTCACAAGGTCTTCTTTCTTTTTGAAAAAACGGCGGCTACCTACTCTCCCACGGGTGTGCAGTACCATCGGCGCGGACGGGCTTAACTTCTCTGTTCGGAATGGGAAGAGGTGGAACCCCGACACTATAACCACCTGAATATGGTGACAATATTGAA
>JAZLBF010000001.1:0-28823 GCA_045613565.1 Bacteroidaceae bacterium | reverse complement strand
GCAAGCCAGGAAAACAGCAGCATTGGCCTGTGCACCAGAGTGAGGCTGTACGTTGGCATATTCTGCGTCAAAAAGCTTGCACAGTCTTTCAATAGCCAAATCCTCCACCTGGTCTACAATCTGGCAACCGCCATAATAGCGTTTGCCGGGATAACCCTCGGCATACTTGTTGGTAAGCACGCTACCCATAGCCTGCATCACCTGATCGGAAACGAAATTCTCACTTGCGATAAGCTCAATGCCACGCATCTGACGCGCGCGCTCTTCGCTAATCAAATCAAAGACTGTCTTGTCCATAAAATGTAATATTGTTTAATCTTTTATACCTTTATTCTATGTGATTTCTCCCCCTCGCCAAAATAAAAAATTCTTTCAGCGAGATATGTGCCGAAATATTGTGGGTACAAAATTATGAAAAAATCCAACTAAATAGTATAAAAAATGTGTGTTTTTTCTCTATTATCTCATTTTGCATGCCATAAGAGGCCATTTTCTATATAATAAGTTGTACCTTTGGCATGAAAAAGTGAAAGGTATCGTACCATGAAGAATAGAAGTCTAGTGACCTTGGCTGGTCATTCGAGAGAGAAAATTGAGTATCTTATCCAGATGGCTCAAGAGTTTGAACGTCATCCCAACCGCAGATTGTTGGCTGGCAAGGTAGTGGCTACATTGTTTTTCGAGCCATCTACACGTACTCGTTTAAGTTTTGAAACTGCTGCCAATCGTCTTGGCGCAAGAGTGATTGGTTTTGCTGACCCCAAGGTGACCAGTGGTACCAAGGGTGAAACACTGAAGGATACCATCATGATGGTGTCTAGCTATGCCGATGTGATAGTAATGCGCCACTATCTGGAGGGTGCTGCACTATATGCTAGCGAAGTAGCTCCCGTGCCTATCATGAATGCTGGCGATGGTGCCAATCAGCATCCTTCACAGACGATGCTAGACCTATACACCATCTATCAGACACAGGGCACTCTGGACAATCTGAACATATACATGGTGGGTGACCTGAAATACGGACGCACAGTACACTCGCTGCTGATGGCTATGCGCCACTTTAACCCCACATTCCATTTCATCGCTCCCGACGAATTGGCAATGCCTGCCGTGTACAAACGCTATTGCGAAGAGTTTGGCATAAAGTATGTGGAGCATCAGGACTTTGATGCTGACACCATCAGCGATGCTGACATCCTGTACATGACTCGTGTGCAGAAGGAAAGATTTGCCGACCTTGACGAATACGAACGTGTCAAGGACCGCTACCTTCTAAAGAAGGACATGCTAGTGAAGGCTCGTGAAAATATGAAAATACTTCACCCATTACCTCGCGTGAACGAAATAGAGTACTCTATCGATGATACACCATATGCTTACTATTTCCAGCAGGCACAGAATGGTCTTTATGCTCGCCAAGCATTGATATGCGATGTATTGGGCATTACCCTGGACGAGGTAATCAACGATAGCACTATTATGTAATACCTGTAAAACTAAAACAATATCCATGAACAAGAAGGAAATGATGGTGGCCGCCATCGAAAACGGCACCGTACTAGACCATATTCCCAGCGACAGATTGTTTGACGTAGTGAGTCTGCTCCACCTGGACAAGATGAGCAATTCTGTGACCATCGGTTACAACCTCAAAAGTGCAGTGATGGGTACAAAGAGCATCATCAAGATAGCTGACAAGTACTTTACCGACGAGGAACTAAATCAACTCTCTGTAGTAGCTCCCAACATCAGCCTCTGCGTAATCAAAGACTACGAAATAATAGAGAAACGCATGGTGGTGATGCCTGAAAAGTTGGTTGGCATCGTTCGTTGTCCCAACCCTAAGTGCATTACCAATAACGAACCTATGCAAACTCGCTTCAGAACTACCTCTCCTGGTAGTAGCATCATCCGATGCAGCTATTGCAACAAGGATGTAGACCTCAAGGATGTTTGCATCGTAGAATAAAGCACACAGACATACACACTCTCCCCCACCCCGCATATTTAATACATTATATAGTATATAAGAGACACTCACATGAGGAAGGCGATATTCATACTACTATGGCTACTGCTCATTGGTGGCACAGTTGCCGTTGGTTGGGTATTCTGGGCCATCAACGATGGACGCATAGGATACATGCCTAATATGGAGCAGATGTCCAACCCCGTGGACAAGTTTGCTAGCCAGGTGATGACTTGCGATGGCAAACTTCTGGGTACGTATAGCTATGGTGAAACTAATCGTATTTATACCGACTATGACTCCATTGCTCCTGCCATGGTGCAAGCACTGATAGCCACAGAGGACGAGCGCTTTTATGACCATGCTGGTATCGACTTCAAGGCTCTCTTCAGAGCTATCGTGAAGCGTGGATTGCTCAGACAGAAGAGTGCCGGTGGTGGTTCTACCATCACTCAGCAGTTGGCTAAACAGCTATATAGCGAGCGTGCAGAGACTACGATGGAACGACTATTCCAGAAACCCATCGAATGGATGATAGCTCTCAAACTTGAGCGCTCCTTCACCAAGAAGGAAATCATCACAATGTACCTCAATTATTTTGACTTCCTCTACAATGCAGTGGGTATCAAAAGTGCTTCACGCACGTATTTCAACAAGGAGCCTCAGCATCTCTCCATTGAGGAGTGTGCCACCTTGGTGGGTATGTGTAAGAACCCTTCCTACTTCAATCCTGTGCGCAGAAACGAGCGTACAAAAGACCGTCGTAATACCGTAATTGGTCAGATGGTGCGCTCCAACTATCTCACTCAGGAAGAGGCTGATAGCTTGATGCAATTACCTCTGACTCTGGACTTCCGTCGCAATGACCACAAGAGCGGTATAGCCATGTACTATCGCGAGCATCTACGCCGCGCTCTGATGGCTAAGAAACCTGAGCGTGCCAACTATGAGGCTTGGCAATCTCAGAAATACTACGAAGATTCTCTTGCCTGGGAGGAAGACCCTCTCTATGGCTGGTGTCATAAGAATAAGAACAAGGAGGGGCGTTACTACAACCTCTACACCGATGGCCTAAAGATATATAGCACCATCGATAGCCGTATGCAGGCCTATGCCGAGAGCAGTGTGGCGGACCATGTTGTGGGATACTTGCAACCTGCCTTTGACAAGGAGCAGAAGAAGAATCCTCGTCGTCCCTACTTCCGCGAACTACCTGCCGACAGAGTGAAAAACGATATTCAGCGCGCCAAGAGACAAAGCGAAAGATGGGTAACCATGAAAACTGCTGGATATAGCGACAAGGCGATAGAAGAATCCTTCAACACTCCCATAGAGATGAGCATCTACTCTCCTTCGGGTGACATTGACACTCTGATGACTCCCCTGGATTCGCTCAAATACTACAAGGGATTCCTTCACGCTGGCTTTGTATGTATGGACACCGAAATGGGTGATGTGAAGGCATACGTGGGTGATATCAATTACTCTCACTTCCGCTACGATATGGTGGGACAAGGCAGACGCCAGGTGGGTTCTACCATTAAGCCTTTCCTCTATGCCTTGGCCATGGAAAGCGGATATAGTCCTTACGACCTAGCTCCCAATGTGGAGGTTACATATCAGGTTGGCGACCAGGAGTGGACACCTCGCAATGCTAGTTCCAAGAGAATAGGCGAAATGGTGACACTCAAATGGGGATTGGCACAGTCCAACAACTGGATTTCGGCATGGCTGATGAACCAGCTGAGTCCTGAATTGCTGGTAAGCCTAATACATGAATTTGGTGTGCTCAACAAGGAGATTGACCCCACCATGTCACTATGTCTTGGTGCTTGCGAAATCAGCGTGCTCGAGATGGTAAGTGCCTACACTGGTTTTGCCAAGGAAGGTATGCGCCGTGCTCCTCGCTTCGTTACCAAGATAGAAGATAGCGAGGGTAATGTCTTGGCCACCTTCGCTCCTAATATTCAGCACGTTATCAGCAGAGATGCCGCATGGAAGATGGTAGAACTGATGCGTGGTGTGATGGATGGAGGTACTGGTTCTAGAATGCGCTTCAAGTACAATATCCAGTCACCTATGGCTGGTAAAACAGGTACTACTAACGATAATTCAGACGGTTGGTTCGTTGGCTACACTCCTAGCCTTGCCTTTGGTGTATGGGTTGGCGGTGACGAGCGAGACATTCATTTCAGTTCTATGAGTTATGGCCAGGGTGCAGCATCTGCATTGCCTGTGGCAGCTACATTCCTCAAGAAGGTATATGCCGATGGTTCTTTGGGTTATGACCCCGAGGAAGAATTTGAAGTTCCTGACGAACTAGAGGAGACATGGTCAGAAGAAAAGGTTGCTGCTGCTGAGCCAGATAGTGTCTTTGTCGAAGACGAGGTAATGAACCCATAAACATTTCTTCATAATAACACTCTAACCCGGCCTTTCCAACAAAGAAGGTCGGGTTTATATTTCCTTCAAATAAATTTGTTTTTTCGCTCGCTTAATCGTACCTTTGTGCGCGAAAAGTATTCTTTTAGAATAAAATTATATGACACAAGAAAAAACTCTCCGTGGACTTACTTCCGCAGAAGCAGAAGAGAGCCGAAAACTACATGGTATCAATATACTCACTCCACCGAAAAAGGCTTCGCTTTGGGAGCAATTCCTAGAGAAATTTGAAGACCCTATCATTCGCATACTACTTTGCGCTTGGATACTGGCTATGATTATCTCGGCATACCATTGCTGGGGACCAGAACAGGCTGGTTGGGAGGCTTTCATCGAACCCGTGGGTATCTTCTTTGCCATCATGCTGGCTAGCTCCATCGGATTCATCTTCGAGGTAAAGGCGGCCAAGGCTTTCGAGATGCTTAATCAGGTGAACGATGACATCCCAGTGATGGTGATGAGAGACGGCAGAGTCACCGAGGTGAAGAGGTCGGAAATCGTAGTTGGCGACATCGTGATGCTAAACACCGGCGATGAGATTCCTGCCGATGGAACACTGTTGGAGGCCGTTTCCTTGCAAATCAACGAATCAACTCTCACTGGCGAACCCATCATCTCTAAGACCACACGCGAGGAGGAATTTGACCATGAAGCTACATATCCTTCCAATTGCGCTATGCGTGGCACTACGGTAGTGGATGGACATGGTATCATGCAGATTTCTGCCGTGGGTGATGCTACAGAGTATGGCAAGGTTAATCAGGGTGCTCAGATGGACAACAACATAGACACTCCTCTGCAATTACAACTCAAGCGTTTGGCTGACATCATCAGCAAGGCTGGTTATAGCATAGCCATACTCACCTTCCTTGTGCTCACAGCAAAGGTATTCATCCAGGGAAGCGACATGGGTAATTTCTACTACATCGAGCACTTGCTGAACAACTTTATGATTGCCGTTACACTCGTTGTGGTGTCCGTTCCTGAAGGATTACCCATGAGCGTAACATTGAGCCTTGCTCTAAGTATGAGCCGCATGCTCAAGGCTAACAATCTGGTGCGCAAGATGCACGCTTGTGAAACGATGGGTGCTACCACCGTGATTTGCACTGACAAGACTGGTACGCTCACTCAAAATCAGATGCGCGTCAACTCTACCTCTTTCAAAACAACGAAGCTCAACAGCATCATTCACGAGGGTATTTCTGTCAACTCTACCGCAAACCTGGAGAAGCAGGAAGGCAAGCCAACAAAGACTTTAGGCAATCCCACCGAGGCTGCTCTTCTCCTATGGCTAGACGAACAGGGTGTCGACTTCAGTCGCCTTCGTCAGGAGGCTAAGGTTATCAGTCAGTTGACCTTCTCCACCGAGCGCAAGTATATGGCCACCGTGGTCAATTCTACCATCGATGGCAAGCGAATATTATACGTCAAGGGTGCTCCTGAGATAGTAATGAATTATTGTACGGACATTGCTTCCGACACTACAAATATGCCTATTGCCGAGCATCGCCAAGAGATAGAGGCTGAACTGCTCAACTATCAAAATCAGGCCATGCGCACATTGGGATTTGCCTACAAGGTGCTGGATGCCAACGAGGGTGATGCTCCTTATGAAAATGGTTTACTCGCCATCCGCGACCTTACTTTCCTTGGCGTTTGCGCTATCTCCGATCCCGTGCGTAGCGATGTGCCTCGTGCCGTGGGTGCCTGTCAAAAGGCTGGCATCGACATCAAGATTGTTACTGGCGATACTCCTGCTACAGCTCGCGAGATAGCGCGTCAGATAGGTATCTGGGGTGAGAACAACAATAATGACAATAGATGCATCATCACTGGTCCCGACTTTGAGGCTCTCTCCGATGAGGAGGCTTCCGAGCGCATCAAGCATCTGAAGATAATGTGCCGTGCTCGTCCCACAGACAAGCAGCGCCTAGTTCAATTGCTTCAATCTCAGAATGCCGTAGTAGCAGTGACTGGCGATGGTACCAACGATGCTCCTGCATTGAAGGCGGCTCAGGTTGGTCTCTCCATGGGTGATGGTACCTCGGTGGCCAAGGAGGCTAGCGACATCACCATCCTAGACAATTCATTCTCCAGCATAGTGCAAGCCGTGATGTGGGGACGTTCTCTCTACAAGAACATTCAGCGCTTCCTTCTATTCCAGCTCACCATCAATGTGGTGGCGTGCGCCATTGTGTTGCTTGGCTCATTGATAGGTACCAGTTCTCCGCTCACCATCACTCAGATGCTATGGGTCAACCTCATCATGGACACCTTTGCTGCTGGTGCTCTGGCTTCATTGCCTCCCAGTTGGAGTGTGATGAGCGACAAGCCTCGCAAGAGTGGTAAGGATGGCGACTTCATCATCAATCGTAGCATGGCACTTTCTATCTTTGGCGTAGGCCTCATCTTTACCATCGTATTGCTTGCTCTCCTTCTGTACATGAAGAGCGATGGAACACTGTCTGCTACTGAACTCAGTTGGTTCTTCACCTACTTCGTAATGCTTCAGGTGTGGAATCTATTTAACGCCAAGGCCTTCATGACTGGTCGCTCAGCCTTTGCCAATCTCATACATAGCCAGAGCTTCGTGTGGGTGACACTATTGATTGTCGCTGGCCAGTATCTCATCGTCACCTTCGGCGGCAAGATGTTCAATGTGGTGCCTCTCAATGCACACGCATGGCTCATGGCACTAGTTCTCTCCGTACCAGTATTGGTGGTGGGAGAAGTAGGTAGACTTATCTTTTCGAAAAATAAATAATAACAAACATAACGTATCATTTCCATTTTATGAAGAAAACCTTTATTGCCGCTGCACTAGCAATGACCTTCGGACTTAGTGCTATGGCACAGACAACAAATCCACTTTTGGAGCGCCGTTTCAATACTCCACATGAGATAGCTCCTTTCAGCAAGATTACCACCGACAACTATCGCGAGGCTTACCTCCGTGGTATGGAGGAGGAGAAGAAGGAGATTGACGCTATCGTCAGCAACACAGAGGCTCCCACCTTCGAGAATACTATCCTTGCGCTTGACTGCTCTGGCGAACTGCTCAGACGCACAGCTGGTGTCTTCGGTGGTTTGGCTCGCTCTTGCTCTACACCCGAATTTCAGCAGTTGGAGAGCGAACTCTCTCCACTACTCTCTGCTCATAGTGACTACATCAATATGAACGAGGCTCTATTCAAGCGTGTAAAGGCTGTCTATGACCAGCAGGCTTCTCTCTCTCTAAATACCGAGCAGAAGCGCCTCTTGGAAAAGACTTACAAGGGTTTCGTACGTGGTGGTGCCTTGCTTGATAAGGCTCAAAAGCAACGCCTATCGGAGATCAACCTCCAGTTGGCTAAACTTCAGTTGCAATTCACTCAGAACCTAATGCACGACACCAATCAGAGCTATGTCACCGTAGACAATGTCAGCGATCTGGAAGGTCTTTCTGAGGGTGACATTCAGAAGGCTGCTTCTCTAGCTGAGCGCACTGGTGCCAAGGGTAAGTATCGCTTCAATATGCAGCGTCCCAGTTGCAATCCAGTTCTTCAGTATGCCAAGAATCGTGACCTCCGCCGTCAGGTTTACGAGATGTACAACAACCGTTGCAATCACAATGACCAGTACGACAATAAGGCTATCTCTGCTCAGATTGTGGCACTACGCCTAGAGGTGGCTAAGCTCATGGGTTACAATACCTTTGCCGATATGCAACTAGAAACTCGTATGGCCAAGAAGCCAGAAAACGTATACAATCTTCTCGACCAGATATGGACACCTGCCGTAGAGGCTGCTAACCGCGAGCTCAGCGACATCAAGGAGATGATGCGCAAGGATGGCATCAAGGGTGAACCCAAGCCTTGGGATTACATGTACTATCTAGATAAGGCTAAGCAGGAGAAATTCAACATCAGCGAGGCAGAAGTAAGCCAATACCTAGAAATCAACAATGTCATCAAGGGTATCTTCTGGACAGCTACCAAGCTATATGGTGTTACCTTCCGCGAGCGTACCGAAGACTATCCTCAGTATCATCAGCAACAGCAGAGCTGGGATGTCATCGACGAGAATGGCCACCTCATCGCCATCTTCTATAGCGACTTCTTCCCTCGTGATGGCAAGGGTGCTGGTGCATGGTGTGGTCGCTTCCGTCCTCAGTCTTATGATGGTACCATGCGCGTGCAACCCATTGTTACCAACGTGTGCAATATGACCCTCCCTGCCGAAGAGGGTGGACCTGCATTGCAAACTGTGGACAACGTTCTCACCATGTTCCACGAATTTGGTCATGCTCTTCATTCTTTCTTCCGCGATGTACAGTACCAGGGTACTGGCAATGTTGAGCGCGATTTCGTAGAACTTCCCTCTCAGATCAATGAGCACTGGGCTTTCGAACCAGAAGTGCTTCGCCAATATGCTCGTCACTACAAGACAGGCGAACTTATGCCTCAATCTCTAGTGGACAAACTAGATGCTAGTAGCAAGTACGGTCAAGGCTTCGCTACCGTAGAGTATCTTGCTGCTTCATACGTCGACCTAGACCTTCACGTACTCACCGAAATGCCAAAGAAGCTTGACGTGATGAAGTTCCAAGCCGAGAAGATGAACAAGCGTGGCATCCCCACTCAGATTCTTCCTCGCTATAGTGTCACCAACTTCTCTCACACCATGGGAGGTGGTTATAGTGCTGGTTACTATAGCTATATCTGGGCCGAGGTGCTAGATGCTGATGCCTTCGAAGCTTTCAAGGAGACTGGCGATATCTTCAACCAAGAGGTAGCTAAGCGATTCCGTGAAGAAATCCTTACTCCTGGTGGCATCCTTCCTGGCGATGAGATGTACCGCCGTTTCCGTGGCCGCGACCCCAAAATCGATGGCCTTCTCAAGAATCGTGGCTTCCTAGGTGCACACCCCTCACAAAAGGTATCCACCGAAGGTAAAGCAGGTAAGTAAACGAGAAACGGTGAACGAGAAACGGTGAACGAGAAGCGATTAACAGTTAACAGTTAACAGTTAGCGTTTAGAGGCTAACGATAAACGGACAAGCTGATTTGCTTTCCCAAAAATTACTCCCAAATCCTCTAGCATCCTATTAATCCGCTCCTCGCTCACCGCTTTCCGTTCTCACCTTTCAGATTTCCGATTTCACCTTTCCGTTTTCCGTTTTCCGTTCTCCCTTCGCACCTTTCCGCTTCAAAATGCCATACATCGCCATAGATCTAAAATCCTTTTATGCATCCGTAGAATGCGTAGAACGTGGACTTGACCCACTCACCACTCCTCTAGTGGTAGCTGACGAGAGCCGCACGGACAAGACTATTTGTCTTGCCGTCACACCAGCTCTCAAGGCCTATGGCATACCTGGCAGACCTCGACTATGGGAGGTTAGACAGAAAGCAAAAAATATTGACTTCATCATCACACCTCCGCGCATGGCACTATACCTTGAGTATAGCAATCGCATCATGCAGGTGTATCAAAAGTATGTAGCTCCGGAAGACATACACAAATACTCCATTGACGAGGTGTTTATGGACGTTTCCAACTACAATCTGCTATACAAACTCACACCACGCCAACTTACCACTCGCATCCTCCTTGATGTGCTCCACACCACTGGTATCACAGCCACAGCTGGCATCGGTAGCAACCTATACCTTGCCAAAGTGGCAATGGACATTATGGCCAAGCACATCCAACCCGACGAAAACGATGTGCGTATAGCAGAGCTCAATGAACAGGATTATAGACGCCTGCTATGGCACCACACACCTATTACCGACTTTTGGAGAGTAGGCCGAAGAACGGCGGAAAAACTGGCTCGCTATGGCATCCACACAATGGGACAACTGGCACGTGCATCACTCTCTAGCGAGGACCTTCTCTTCAAACTCTTTGGCGTCAATGCAGAACTTCTCATCGACCATGCCTGGGGATGGGAACCATGCCGCATCAGCGACATAAAAGCCTATAAACCACACTCTTCGTCCATATCATCAGGACAAGTACTCAGCTATGCCTACCCTATCAAGATGGCAAAAGTTGTAGTGCGCGAAATGGCAGAAGCACTCGCTCTGGATCTCATGGCCAAGCACCTTACCACCAACCAAATAATTCTCACCATAGGTTATGACACCGAGTCGCTTCAGCACGAGGAGATCCGCGACTTATATCAAGGTAGCACTACCACTGACTACTATGGTCGAGAAGTTCCCACACATGCTCATGGTAGCCAAAAGCTAGCATCGCATACCTGCTCTGCCTACCACATCACCGAAACCACTATGCAACTCTTCTGGCGCATCATAACACCTGCTCTCCTAGTCAGGCGCATCAACATCACAGCGGCCAATGTGCGTAATGAGAACCAGAAAAACGTCACCCCACCACTACAATTAGATTTCATCAATCAACTCTTTGGCGAAGAGCATCCCTCAGAAGAAACGGAGAAGGAACAACGTCTTATGAAGGCCTCTCTAGCCATCCGCAAACGCTATGGCAAGAACGCTCTACTAAAAGGAGTAAATTTTGACAACGGAGCCACTGCTAGAGATAGAAATAACCAAATAGGAGGACACCAAAAATGAGCAACTACGATGACATTATCAACCTCCCCCATTGGCAACCCAAACACCGCAAGCGCATGAGCATGGAATCACGCGCTGCACAATTTGCACCCTTCGCCGCACTTAAAGAATCTGAGGAGGAAGAAGAAAAGTGAGCACAAACCACAAGGCGAACATTTTCAAGGCTGGAAAGTGCCAGCTAACCATCAGTGGACATTTTTCAAGGCTGGAAAGTGCCAGCTAACCATCGGCAGACGTTTTTCAAGGCAGGAAAGTGCCAGCTAACCATCAGCAGACATTTTTCAAGGCAGGAAAGTGCCAGCTGACCATCAGCAGACGTTTTTCAAAGCTGGAAAGTGTCAGCTAACCATCAGCGAACGTTTTTCAAGGCTGGAAAGTGCCAGCGGACCATCAGCAAACGTTTTTCAAGGCTGGACAGTTTTACTATCTTGTCTTGCAATACTCCGCTAAACAATAATCGCTACTCATCTCATGCCTAAACTAAATTAATAATGTCTACCCTTGCCATTATTGTCAATTCGTCTACTTTTTTTCACCAAATTGCTTGTAAAATATAGTACTTGGTATTGCATAGTACCAGAATTATACCTATCTTTGCATCGTGAAACTTAAAAACTGACAATTTATGAATATTGAAAATACTAAGGCGCAGATGAGAAAGGGTATGCTGGAGTACTGCATCATGCTGATACTGAAACAGCGCTCGTGCTATGCCAACGACATCATTAGGCAGTTGAAGGAGGCGGACATGATTGTGGTGGAAGGTACACTCTATCCCTTGCTCAACCGTCTGCTAAAGGAGCATATCCTAAAGTACGAATGGCAGGAGAGCACACAGGGACCTCCAAGGAAATACTACTCGCTGACGATGGATGGCGAGGAGGTGCTAAGACAACTGAATAGCAGTTGGTTGGAAATTAGCAATACGGTGAACAAGTTGCACGAACAATAGTTCCATTACACAAAACTTATCCGAAAATAAAATAACAACTCAATATACATTTCAAGACGATGAAAAAGAATATTACCATCAACCTTTTTGGTACGCTGTACAATATTGATGAGGATGCCTACCAGTTGCTGAATAGTTATCTGGAGAGCATGAAGCGATACTTTGGCAACAAGAGTGAGGACAACGACATAGCTGACGATATAGAGCACCGTGTGGCCGAACTGCTTTGGGAGAAGAAGGAGCAAGGAATAGAGGCTATCAACATTGATATCATCAAGGAAATTATTGGCAAGATAGGCAATGCGGAGCAGATAGCCGACGAAGGACAGACTACTCAAGAGTGTGCCAGCGAAGAAGAGGGTGCTTACTCAAAGGAGGAGTGCTCCGTGGAGGCCGAAGCTAACGAGAGCGATAGCTTGTGGGAGAGAATGAAGAAACACTTTGCCAAGAGAGCTCTCTTTCGCGATGAAGACGATATGCTGATAGGTGGCGTGTGCTCTGGTATCGCTCATTACCTAGGCTTTGGCGGACCTATATTGTGGCGTTTGCTCTTGATACTTCTGTTCATAATGCAAGGCGTAGGCTTATTGCTCTATCTGATACTATGGATTATTATCCCTGTGGCTCGCAAACCAGAGGATAAACTAAGGATGAAAGGTATTCCTCTGACTCCAGAGAACATTAACCAGCAGATTTTCGAAGACCACAAGAGCATCAGCGAGCAGGGTGCTAAGGGACAAAAAAGGAGAGGTGCATCGGGATGCTTGCTTTACCTCTTTGCACTTCTACTACTAGGACCTCTTGCACTCATAGTGATTGGACTTATCATAGCTGGCATGATTGTATTTGGCTTAGTGGGAAGTATAGGCGAAGTATTCGTTGATGGTGTAGTTCCTAACAACGTATTCGTTGGTGATCCAGACGCAATGTTTGTGACCTCGTTGCTCAATATTACTGGTATTAACATTACCATTGTGGTGGCATGTGTGGTGGCTATCTTGCTCATCATCTTTTACCTGATTGCTAGATGGATATTTGGCTCGCACAAACCCATGCGTACGGCTCTAATTATTACTCTCATAACTATGATAATAGGTTGTCTGGCTTGTGGTGCTTACTTTACCACCACAACGGTAATGGATGGCATAGTACTGAAGGATAGCATAGAGAAAAATTGGCGCAGGAATAGAAATATGCGCACCAACTTTGCCTTCAAGGCTCAGCCAGAGGTGGATGTGCCATATCTAGAACATACAGGTTTCGACATCATTACTAACAATACCACCAGATGCACATGGAAGGGTGACTATCCCAACGGAGATTCGTCAGTTAGATATCTCGATGCTTGCAATTATGATGAGTTGATATTTACGGCTACAAAAACCGATTCTGTTGCTCCTGGCACCTACTCGCTAACGGCCTTAGTAAGAGCAGAAGCTCCTGGTGCTTACCTGTATGTGAAAGTGGAGCAAAATGAACCTAGGCACAACAGATATACAGAAAATTTGCAGCCGATACCTGATAATGACAATAGGGGTGGTAACCTCTGGAAGTGGGCTTGCGGAAACGAAAAGATTGATGATATCGAAAATATTTACCCAAAATTCTGCACCGACTCAGCTCGTACCTCTATTGCTATGGCTAACAACAAGGTAGGTTTTGGATGGTCGCTCATTACAATAAAGGGTATCAGAGTAAATAAAGGCGAAACCATTAGCTATGGTATCACCACCGACTATGATATTACAGGAGAAACTCCAGAGTGTTCATGGGTATCAGCTTCTGACTTTGTTCTTAGAAAGGAATAACACTCTTCTACCCCACTTCCACCCCACTCCTCTTTCTTATTATACAACATAGACACATTCATCCGCAAGACCGAACTCCAGAGGTCTTGCGGATGATTTACATTTGAATAAGGAAGCAACGATAATTAGCTCTATCTTCCATCTCCACACATCGCAACCTAAAAAGTAATGTAGGCTCCTGGTAATTGAGCAATAAATCTCATCACATAGCTTTGCAAAGATATCATCATCTCCAGCAATGGCAGAACCCATGCAGCACCAGCAAAAGCGAAGATACTAGTGTAGAGTATCACAGTCGTCAATGGAATAATCAAGATACTTGTGAGCGCGCTATAGGTGGCTATACTTTGAAAATAGAGCAACGTAAGTGGCATTGTAGCCAACTGCGCTGCAAGGGATATGGTAATAGTACTAAGGATAAACTTGATCAACAATGGCATCTTCCTCCATCTCTCACACATAGGTATACCCAATACGATAATGCCTAGCATAGCTGCGCACGAGAGTTGAAAACTGATATCAAAAACAGATGCAGGATCAACGAGCAATACCAAAGCTGCACTCACGCATAGTATATCTGTCGGTTTGCGCGTCTCACCAAAAACTTGTATCAAGAGCGAAAGACTCAGCATCAGCGTTGCTCTTATCAAACTCTTAGGACATCCAGTCATCATCGCATACGACCATAACAAAGCCATAACAAGCACAAAGACTAGCCACTTCGCCTTGGTGTAAAGTACTCTATTTACCAACACCCTAAAAACTCCATATATTATACCCAAGTGCATACCAGAAAGTGCTAAGACATGGCTGGCACCAGCCTGACGATAAAGGGTTCGGATATCGGTAGTCAAACACGACCTATCACCTAGTGTCAATGCTAAAACTTGTCCGTATGTCTGCTCACTCATCTGCATAGCCTCCAACCTAGCTTTCAAAACTATGGCAATTTTCTCCCAAAAGCTAAAAAGCCAATCGCCAAGGCTACACTCCGTCCACGACAAGCTCATACTACTACCAACAAGAAAATAAAACAGAAATCCGCAACACCATGCTCCTAAAAGCATAGCCATGCGGACAATTATTCTCCTGTAAAAACTAATCATGTCGGATAGAGGCGACTCGAACGCCCGACCCCTACGTCCCGAACGTAGTGCGCTACCAACTGCGCTACTATCCGAATGCTTCGAAAAGCTCTACAAAGATACGGAAAAACGCTAAAATGACAATCTCTGCAACTGATTTAACACCGCACAAACACTAATTTCAAGTAAAAAACAAAAAAAGTACTAGAATATTTTGGCATTTCAAAAAAAAAGCCTACCTTTGCACTCGCTAAACAGAAAGGATAATGGTGCCATAGCTCAGTTGGTAGAGCAAAGGACTGAAAATCCTTGTGTCCCCGGTTCGATTCCTGGTGGCACCACCAACCTTCAAAATTAGCAACAAGGTGCCATAGCTCAGTTGGTAGAGCAAAGGACTGAAAATCCTTGTGTCCCCGGTTCGATTCCTGGTGGCACCACTTGAAAAGACAATCAATTTTTTGGTTGTCTTTTTTTGTTAAACCTAAAAATAAATTGTCTTATGAGGTAAACCATTATTAATGAGCTGCTTAATTGAGTTTTGAACATAAGTATCAAAACGCGGAATCAATCAAAATGAAAATTGCTCAATAGCTCAAATCTTAAAGAAACAATAAAAGAGTGTGCAAAAAGTGTGCATTTCTCTTATGGAGCAATTCGGATTCAAACTTTTGTATAATTCAATTAAGAAGCCAAAAATTATGGTTAAATTAAATTATGCCTTCAAAAATGGCAATTTATCGTTAAGAATTAGCGAAAAGAAAGACCGCTACTACAAAAGTGTCAAATTCCTATTATTGGGAAATCCGAACATTGCAAAGCATTGGGACGAGGACAAACAACGCTTTACCAACAATGCAGTGAATTGTGCCGAAAACAATAAAAGGTTAGAGGCATTCAAAGAGCAATTCGCCAGAGTAGCAAGAGAACACCCAGAGTATTCAGCCAAACAAGTAAGCGATTATTACGACAACAAAAGAAATGGCATATCTGGAAACAATCTAAACGCAAATCAATGTGATTTAGTAGAAGAGTATTTACAAATCGTTATAGAACGAGAAAAGGCGAAATCGGGGTGTAACTTTGAAACATACGCAAAGTTATTATCTAAGTGTCGTAAGATTATACCAGAATTTTCAACACTCACATTCTCATCACTGAATTGTGATAAGTGTATTCAAATAGCCAAGATATTTGCAAAGTACGATGGCTATAAAGGTACATCTAAATCGTTCCGTAATCTACTGGGTAAAGCAAGCAACGATAATAATGTTACATTTTCTCTTACTCAAATAGGCGATTTTAAGTTTGCTCACTACAACCCAAAGCGCGACCAAGTAGAAACGAAATCCCCAGATGTATTAAATCCAAAGCAATTAAAACGCTTTCTATCGCTGGATATTGAGAAATTAACCCCCACATACAAGGATAGAAAAACCGTTGAACTCTACTACGATTTTTGTGTCTTTATGCTACATTCATTCTTTGCTCCTTGCGATGTGATAAAACTTAAACATTCCGACATCAAGAAAGGAGAAATCAAAGTTAAAAGAAAAAAGACACATCAAGCCGTAAGCGTACCTATTAGCGATAAAATGGAGCAGATTATAAGCAAGTATAAAGGACACTCCACAGACGGCTATATATTCCCTATAATGAACGATAGCAAAGCAAAAGAATATATCACACAAGACTATCTATTTAAGAAGTTTAGAGAAAAACTTAATATCTGGCTAAAAGCAGTTGGGAGAATGCTCAAAACGGAGTTTGACTTATACGCCTACGTATTTCGCCATACTGCAATAACAACGGCATTAGACAAAGGTTTATCTACTTCTTATGTAGCCTCAACAGCCGGAACGAGCATTGAAATGATACAAGAGCATTATTACAACGGAAATAATAGCATAAATCACGAAAGGACCAAATCAATGTACAACAATCTATAATTTAAAAATCGCCACTCCTGGTATAATTCTGGGAGTGGCGAAAACTTTTTTATAACGGTGTTGCTATTTATAAGTGTAGATAGTGAGGTCTGCACGGTACACCACAGCAAAATATTAAGCACCAAGTACCGACCAAATCAACATACTTTCGGTTTGGAAAAGCAACCCAAAGAATCTCCAATGTTAGGACAAGAGCGATACTTGTACAATACCGCCATTCCCCACGTGGGCATTAGGGAGCAATTCTTTTAATCATTATTTACTCGCACTGCTGAGCCATACGGTATGGGTGATTGGGAACGGAGTAAGGCAGTCCGATTTCCAGATAGTAATAAGGTTATTATCTTTTATAACTCTTTAATCTATCTGGTAAGGAGTTCCCTTGTGTGCGCTTGTTAACACAAGCCCCCACAGACAACTCTAAAAGGGGATATTTTGCCTATTAAAATCCTATCATTTCTTATTTCTCAAATAAATTTTGTAATTTTGCAGCACCTCAACGAATGAGGTGTAAATACGTGTAAGCGTTTAGTATATTGTCTTTTGTCGGAAATCTGGACAATTTCCAAAGTGCCTAAGACGATAACAAACAATGCTTACGTCTATGTTGTATATTATTCAGATATGCAATAAAAGAGGCGTGGGCTGTTGTTATCATTAGGTGCAAGGCAGTCCAGAGCCTCCGACGAAGTGATAACTAACAGTTCCCACGCTTCGCCATTAGAAACCGCCTATCTGGGGAATTGAGGCACAAAAGTTATTATACAAATGAAACTATTAGAAAGCACAAGCAATGAATTACTACAATTAGAGAATAATTGCAACTCTAAAAGTAAGAAAGCCAGGAACTATAAAATTTCCTCTATTATTGGAATTGTGTTAAGTGTTGTATGTGCTATTGTTGGTATCTGGGCAGAAGATAATTTTTGGTCTCCTTTTTGGTTGTCTTTTGGTGGCGGTTTATTAGTAGCATCTTTTATTATTGAAGTGCTGGGCGTGTTCTTATCTCAATTATGCGATATGCAGAAACTACAAATATTGTCGTTTAAGGTTAATCATAATATCACAACCATATCAAAGAATAAGCCTAAAGAACAAGAGACTATTAAAACAGAAGAAAGAGGCGGTAATTATGTAGGTGGTATCAAATTAGAAAACTACGAAGATTAAGACAGATATGAGCACAGAGTGGAACAATTATGTACAATCTCTTTCGGAAGAGTACGGAAAGGTTACAAATCTAATTTGGATTAGCAAAAAGAGAATGAAATATATCTTAGAATTTGCATACTCCAGAGTGCTATTTGTTAACGATGAAAAGTATAATTTCAACGATATACTTTCTTGCAGAATAGAGAATGCTCCTTATCTTTGTAGTGAGCAAGAAAATGCCTCGGATCCTTGTATTTTGCTTATAGGAACAAACAACCCAACTAATATGCTTGTATCTCTTACAATCTGGAGTAAAAGCGTTGCAAGCGAAATAGACAGCTTAATGCAAAATATCATACAATCAAACAGCAGATTTCAATGAGCTACTACGACAACGATTATACCGATGATATGTACGACAGATATATGCACACTGGAGAGGGTGCAGAATATTTTGAGGATAGAGCAGAAGAATATCCAGATGAATACATAGAAGAGGTAGAAACGGAAAATGTTGTAAAATATAAAGATACCAACGAAATGTTGGATGATACAATACGTTATTTGAAACTGCAAATAAAAGAGAAAGAGCGTATCATTAAGGAGCAAAAAAGAATTGAGCGTAAGAGGAAAGCACAAGCAAAGAAAAAGAGCAAAAGTACAAAGAATACAATAACAGAAACACCCCATACGGACAAACAGACTTTAAGCTATAATACAAAGTTTGTTATAGGGTGTTTTCTGTTCGTGTTAAATATAATTCTGTTGTGGTTTGTGCTTACTATGTAACACGTTTTTGTTACCACTTTTTAGGTAGATGTTGAGGCTGAAAAAACGAGATTGAAAATTTTTAGGCTAAAATTATATATACCATCCGCACCAGAGAGGACACCCACCCCCTTATTTTTATTTTCAATATAAGCCATTCTTTTGGATTGTGCCTTAAAGTGTGCTCTACGACCATAAAAAGAATAGCGTAATAATGAATTTTCTGGGAGCGACAATACAACAGCCTCAACAAAAAATCATTATAAACGTATTGTTATTTGAGAAAAGCGTTATACCTTTGCACACAAGAAAACCGATATTGTTTTCATTAGAGTGTACCAAAAGTGTGCATTTCAAATCGTTCTTTAAGAATTAAGTTATTGTTTATCAATTAGATAAATACCTTTTTAGGTGGTGCCCTGGTGGCACCACAGAAAATCCGCTAATAACATCAAAAGTTATTAGCGTTTTTCTTTTATATACATCTTGTGCAATTAGCGAACTCCTATACTCTACAACACACACTCTAGAACAACAATCTCTTCTTAAATATCCGCTCTAGCACTATCTAACAAAATAGAAATCTACAAAAGGAGATATTTGCATATACCAATAAGGTTAAATACAAAAATCCCAGAGCCATTAGACTCTGGGATAAATTTCTATGGTATATTATGTTAGAAATTAGCAAAAGAATGGTACTCAATAAACATATTAATATTTTAATACTTTATTTGCAAATTTTATTACCATCTTTAGATATATATATACCCTTACTCATTTTACTAACTCTTCTTCCTGACAAATCATAATATGCGTCTTTGTCACTCAAAACTGATGGCACGTCATCAATTCTTGTCATGTACTCTTCCTCAGTAAGAATTCTCAACTCCGCAGGTGTTCCTTCAGACACTTTTAAGTAGGCTTTGTTAGCAGGCAAATAATTAATATCTGCAGTTACAAAACCAATAGAACCATCCTCCATCTTACCCAAAACTCGCATCGTACTAGGATTGTATGCAAGACGATTAAAATGTTTCTTATTACTATTATCAAAAAGGACACCAGCTAAGTGGTTGTAATCCAACTGAGTACCTTCTACTGCCACAACATCAATTTTATTATCCTCATAATTAGAAGATTTACACCTAACAACAACAGGAGTAAGTGGAGAAACGACTGTATTCGTGTCTATCTTTTTTATAATAGCACAATTACCAACAATTTTATTTACATAAAAAAATTCCACACATTCATCCTTAGTCTTATAAGGGAATGAAGCGTACAAAGTTGTATAAAAAATACCATCATGCTCAAATTCTGGTATAGCAGCAAAATAATTATCTGAATCAGAATTAACAGGTATGATATTCCAATTTCTCATAGTTGTACCAGTCATCAACCAACCTTCATCATATGAAGATTGTTCATCACAGAGATACTTTGTCATACCCTTAGCTGCAGCATAAGCATAATACGAGCCATCACTCATCTTACGTAGCTTTAGATACTCTCCAACAAGATCATATGTATTAACATTTTGCGCAGTGAGAATGTAATCATTTCCATTGACATTTTCTATATATATGATAGACGCGGGATTACCTACTATTTTATTAAAATCCTTTATAGGCAAAATTGCTGCAAGATCAGGCTCTGTTGTTGCTATATTAACATCAGCTCTATTATCTACAATGGTAAGATATCTATGCGTATCACGATTTTTCACACGATAGAAACCATTACCAACAAATTGAGCAAACAATATTGATGGAAAGATAAAAACAAAAGAAAAGAGTAGAAATTTCTTCATAATCAAAATATCACTCTACCCTATAAATAACAATTTGTTATATAAAGGATAGAGTGATTATTAAATTTTTACAATAAATTTACTTTACTTAGCAATACAGATACATACACGATTCATTGAATTCTCAGCGAAAGGCTGCTCAGTATCACCTAGAGCATTGAAATCAATACGATTAGCAGAAATACCAAAGTTCTGTACTAGCACATCAGCAACTTTTTGAGCACGTTTCTCAGAGATACGCTTATTAATAGCAGCATTACCTGTACCCTTATCAGCATGACCTACGATTGAAACCTTTGCATTAGTATTAGTCTTCAAGTAATCTGCAACCTCCTTAAGCTTCTGCATTTCTACCTCGGTTACCTTTGTGCTATTCAAAGCAAAGAAGATATCACGACGAAGAGGCTCAACCTTAAGCACCTTAACGGCATCCACAGTTACAGGCTTTTCAACTACTTTTTCAACAATTTTTTCTACATAACGAATCTCTGGCTCACAGCATGGGGGGACTTCTCTTGTTGTATGTGTCTTACCAAATGCATATTTAACACCTACAAGTGCATTGAAGTGCCAATCCGCATTACCTGCCTTCTTAGAGTTATAACTATCAGTCAAAATGTTAGCATTTACTTCAAGTCCCACACTCCAATTATCAGTAATTCGGAAATCACCCATCAAACCAGCTCTTGCACTAAAGAAAGCGTTGGTACCATCCCATAGGTATACAAGTCCTCTCTCTGCATAATTTGACGTCTGACCAGAAAGAGTGTTATTCATCATTTGATCATTAACAGAAGCTGCCTGAGCATTGTTCCATGCAACATTAACACCTAAACCTAGGAATGCACTAACATTGAACAAACGATCAGCCTTGTAACCACCGATCAAATTAGACAAGTTCAAAATAGCATCCGCATTAGGATTAATGTAATTCCATTTCCACTGATACTCCTGCTCATTTCTAATAGAACCAGCCTTGCTCTGCCAAGCATTTACAGAAAGGCGTACACCAAAAAGTTTACTGAAATTGTAACCTCCAGAAACCTGAACGTTGGGCGAGATAAGATCACCGAAGCTAACCTCACCTAAAGTATATTGAGCACCACCCTGAGCCTGAACGAACCAATGGGGGTTGAATACGTTCTCGGTCTTAGGCTGCTGTTCCTGTGCTGATGCAGCCATGAAACCCATGGCGAACATCAAAGAAACTATTGCTTTTTTCATATTAATTACCTTATTTATTATTTATAGAGTAGTTTACGATTACTTAACAGTTACATAGAACTTCTTAGTATTTACCATACCATGGAAGTCTACTGCTGTATAAACAACCTCATAAACATAACCAGCATCAAAGGTAGCAGCCACTGTATAGGTATCACCAGGAAGAATTTCTGCAATCTGATCATTAACCTTCTTAAGAGCAGCTACACACTCAGAGTTTCCAGCTTGAGCACTTGCAGAACCCTTGAATACATTGGTAACACCAACTAGCTTCTTATATGCAGGAGCAAGAATTTCAGCAGTGTAAGATGTAGGAATAAGAGTTACTGAACCGTTAGAGAACATTGTGGGAGCTGCCTTAGCCTGGCTAAGTTTGCTGAAGCCATCTGTAGTCTTAACGAACATAACAGGCTGAAGAGCATCATTAGTAGAGTTAATTAAGTTGCAGAACTTATTGTTAAACTTATCAAGATACTTTGTAAGTTGAGAAACAATTTCATCCTTTGCTTCATCAATCTTATTTGTAATATCCTTAATCTTATTCAACTCGTCTAGCATATTGTTAACATCGCCCATGAAGCTATCAAGCTGATCAAGCATATCATTTACACCTTCAATAGAACCAGTAATATTACCATATAGTTTGTTAACAACATCATAGATATTCTGCTCACCAGTGTATGTATATTCTACTGGAATTTCTAGAAGCTTATTAATTTGAACATCAGAAATGTGTACAACTTGACCATCAACCGTGAAGTTTGTTGCAGGTACTTCAATTTCGTATGCAGGAATAGTAATAATCTGTGTTTCTTTTATTGTTTCTATTACACCAGGTGCAATTTCAACCTCACGTTCCACATCAACAGTATGAGCTTTTTCAGGAACCTTCACAAATACAGACTGAGTCTCTCCATTCATATCCTTAATTACAACATCCTCAACAGGAACAGTCATATTAAGCTCGTACTGAACAGTTGTCTTAATATCAACAACAAATGTAACCTTACAATCCTCTGGATCTAATTCAGGAATAGAAATCTTGTTGATGGTAGGAGCTGTAAATGACATTCCACTGAAGTCAGGAATCATGCTAGAAATCTTATCAAACACCTTGTCAGACATAGTGTTAATGAAGTTTTCTACACGATCAACACCGGGAATAGTGTTATAATCAAAATCCTTACCAAAAGCATAAGAAAGAGGCTTGATAGCAGTAGCAGCAACAGCATACTGTGAGTAAGTGCTGTGTTCGCCTTCTGAATCTGTCCAAGAAGCCTTAATACCATTAGCTTCCATATTGAAAGCAGACAATGTATTGTAAACAGTAGTAGCAACGTTAGTTACATTAACTCCATTACCATTAACGATATCCTGTGCAACTTCCTTAATTTCCTGAAGATTTAGAGAAAGCTTAACATCATTGATATCTGCTTCTGAAATAGTAGCCTTAGCCTCGTAGAAACCATTGTTTGCAGCACGAGAGAAACCAAAATTCAATACTGCGTCAGACTTCTCAATGCCACTCAAAGTAACACCTGCAAACTCATCCTGGCTATTAACCAAAGAGAATGAAGTACCAGAGAAATCAACAGTGTTGGGGTTAACAGTCATGTAAAGGGTACCAGCATTACCTTCCTCACCGATAATCATCTCGTCAGCGTCAATACGGATAGGAGTAACATCTAGCATTTCAAGGTCCTTTGCTGTCATCAACACATTGCTGTTATCAGCATAAAAACGAGGCAAATCAGTGGGGAATCTTACACCTGTAGCACCAGCATAACCATAGTATGCAGCAAGGATGTTTGAACGAGTTCCAAAAGGTGTTGCCCATGAACCAATGATAGGATTCTTGGTACCCTGAACGATAACACTAGTTATTAGCTTCTTAACCGCATCAGACAAGTTATTAATAGCAGTTGTATTAGCTGCAATCTGAGTAGTTAAAGCAGCAACTGCACTTTCCAAACTATCCAAACGTGTAGCAAGAGCTGCATCAGCTGCCTTCATACTTGTTTCAAGAGCACCGATAGTATTCAAAACAGAATCCTTTAAAATTGCTATTTGATCATCAGCGTATTTCTTCGCAGCTTCAAAATTTTCCTCAGCTTTCTTTTCTACAGCTTCTAACTCCTGCTTTGTAGCAAAATCAGCTAATGCATTGACTACGCTATCCAATCTTTCCGCATTAGCTTTTGCTAATTCTTCCATTACCTCTATACGAGTAGCATTAGCCTTTGCATCAGCCAAAGCTTTAGCTGCATCTGTTTCAACCTTAATCAAGCGATCACTCCAGCCGATAACCTCTACTTGCCAATTTTCTAGAGCGGTAATACGCTCATCATATTTTTTATCTTCAATAATCTGCAATTGGTTAAGAGCAGATTGTGCATTTGCAGCAGCATTAATAACAATTACGTTGCTTTCAACAACCTGATCAAGAGGAGACTTTCCCGAAACAGTATCAACATGTATAAAATTGTTTATAGCATCAATCTGCTCCTGAAGACTTGAGTCTACAGCTGACAGAATAGCAACTTCGTTAGCAAGGTTATTGTCCCATTTTTTCTCCAAATCCTCTCTCTTCTTTGCACACGAATCTTTACATGCCTGTTGAGCAGCCTCAAAAGCTTCTTTCATAGCATGCAAGCTATCTTTTTGTACATTAAGAGCATCACTCAATGAAGTGTTTTGATCCTCTAATTTACTCAATAGGTCTGAATACCTATCCTCTGAATAGTCCTTACAAGAACTTAATCCACCCAAAATGACTACGAACGAAGCCATCATGAGAATTTTACCAAAAAAGTTTTTTTTCATAATTGTCCTCTTTTAAAATGAGAATAAAAAATGTTGTTTTAAAATTAATTATCTAACTATATACTTGGACTTATTTACATAAGTAAACAAATCGGCACAAAGGTACATCTTTTTTTTCATTAACAATGCATATTTTGATAAAAAATAAAAATATCATTTACTTGTTACATCATTTCAGCTAATCTTTTACATATTTGGTAAATACAATATCCGTTTATATAAAGTTTTGCATTCTACTTGCAACTAAAACACGCTATCTTTGTCGCAATAATAAATTTAAATAAGGTATGAATCCACTTAGAATAACGAGTTTAGCATTTATGATTTGCGTCTCTGCCACTCTAATGGCGCAAACAGAAGGAAGAGTAATAGACGAAAGCGGTGAACCAATCTATGGAGCAACCGTAAGATGGGAAGGAACAAGTGTTGGCACTACAACAGATGCAGATGGCAAATTCAAATTAGAGAAAAACGGTCATTTGCATGAAGTAGTAACTAGCATGATGGGATACAAGAACGACACCACATGCTCTCATAGTGCAAAATTTCTAATAATTAAACTAAAAGAAATTGCTACCGATTTACACGAAACAGAAGTTCTAGGTCGCCAACAAACTAATATGAAGATGTGGCATTCTGCAGAAAACAGCGAACTTATTACTTCTGCAGGCCTAAAACATGCTGCATGTTGTAATCTTGGAGAAAGTTTTGTTAGTACAGCAGCAGTAGATGTAAACTATACTGACGCGTCTACAGGTGCAAAGCAAATTAAACTTTTGGGCTTAAGTGGAACGTATGTTCAAATGTTAACAGAGAACATTCCCAACTTCCGTACAGTTGCAGCACCTTTTGGCTTAGGATACGTACCTGGCCCTTGGATGCAATCAATTCAAGTAAGTAAAGGTATCACTAGTGTCAAGCAGGGATATGAGGCTATGACTGGTCAAATTAATATTGAATATAGAAAGCCTCAAATGCTCGAAGCAGATTGGATAAATCTAAATGTGTACACCAATAGCAAAGGTAGAATAGAAGGAAATGCAGATGCGACCTTCAAAATGAAAGATCCTCGTTGGGGAACTACCCTCCTGGTTCATTATGACAAAGACCTGACTACTCACGATGAGAATAACGACGGGTTCCAAGATATGCCAAAGACAGAACAGGTAAACGTAATGAATCGATGGACATTCTTATCTGATACATACGAATTTCAAGTTGGCGCACGTTTCTTGAATGAAAATCGACAAAGTGGACAATTAGAGTCTGGTTATGTAAATCCATATTTGATAAATCTGGAAACCAATCGAGTAGAAGGATTTATGAAAAATGGTTTTATGTGGAATGATGCACGTGAAAGTAGCCTAGCATTAATCTTATCAGGTTCATATCATTGTCAAAACAATTGGTTCGGCACGAAACATTATGATGTTGATCAGAGCAATGCATATGCTTCGCTGATATATGAAGGACAATGGACACAAAGTCATAAATTGTCTGTTGGGTTATCTATGAATTATGATGGATACAATCGTATGCCTAATTCTAATTTACAACAAACAATAAACACATCGCTATTACATCCTTCTTGTTATGAAATAACTGGTGGTGGATACGCACAATATACATTCTCTATTTTTGATGACCATGGTCATGATGGTGTATTCTTAATTCAACCTGGCATCCGTGTTGACTATAGCAATCTATGGGGTGTATTTGCAACTCCCAGACTTCATTTGCGTTGGACTCCTACAGAATGGTTAAATCTACGCGCTTCAGCAGGCAAGGGTTACAGAACATCATTTACTTTAGATGAAAACAATTACCTTCTTTCTAGTTCTCGCAAGGTATATATGGATAGTGAAACCCAACGCGAAGAGGACTGGAATGCTGGTGCTTCAGTCATGTTCAAGCCTGAAGTATTTGGTAAAGAACTAAATTTTACCGCCGAGTATTATTACACAGATTTTCAAAAGCAGGCAGTAATTGATATGGATCGCGATGCTCATTCTGTATATATCTATCAATTAGATGGAAAGAGCCGTTCACACGTCTTCCAACTAGAAGCTACATATCCCTTCTTCAAAGGCTTTAGTGCAACTCTAGCATATCGCTACACTGATTCTAAGACCACATATATTGATGCTAATGGCAACAAGGAACTTAGAGAACGTCCATTGACTTCAAGATACAAAGGACTTGCCTCTGTACAATATAAGACCCCCAAGAATTTATTCCAATTTGATGCAACTCTAGCTATAAATGGACCTGGCCGTATGCCTGAGCCATACAAATTAGCAAATGGAGAATGGTCGTGGGAAAAAGAATATAATGCATTCCCTCAACTCAATGCACAGATAACATATAACATCCGTAAAAACTTTTCTGTATATGTTGGCGGAGAGAATCTAACAAACTTTACCCAGAAGAATCCTATTATTGCAGCTGATAATCCATGGGGGGACGAATTTGATCCTACTATGACATGGGGACCTATTGATGGTTGGATGATATATGCTGGTATTAGATATAACTTGCCTAGATAATACTGCAAGTTATGATTACCAATAAAACTCATATTACATTCTTGCGATATCTTTTGGCACTTGTTGTACTTTTAATTCTAGGTACAACAGGTGTCAGTTCGCAACAATTATACTCCTACAATAATTTAGATGACGGGGGATATAATTTCTGGTTCTATTCGCCAGAAGCACCACCACCTACAATTGTTCCCATGCTGCCTAGCGATACGGAATATCAAAAACACTTAATACTTGAGCATGACTTTCACCTCAAAGCACACGACTGGCTACATTGGAAAGCAAAGAAAGAAGAAGAACGTAAAAAAGAATTAAAGCCACTAGTAATATTCTTACATGGAGCTAGTTTATGCGGACATAATCTCAAACAAGTCCTTAAATATGGAACATTGGATGCAATGGACAGGGGACTGCAATTAGATGCCTTTGTATTAGCACCTCAAAATCCTGGTGGAGCTTGGAATCCTACAAAACTGATGAACATTGTAGAATGGGCATCTAGAACAAACCAAAATCTTGATACCACACGCGTATATGTAATAGGTATGAGTCTAGGTGGATATGGAGCCTTAGATCTACCCGCAGCCTATCCACAAAGAATAGCTGCATCTGTATCAATTTGTGGAGGAGCTACAACAAAAGACATTCAAAACCTAAATGAAGTACCATTATGGATATTTCATGGTACTGCTGACGTAGCTGTTCCTATTAGTTGTAGCGATAGAGTTGTTGCCGCAATGAAAAGAAAAACCTCCCCCACTAGACTAATATATTCTCGTCTAATCGGATATAACCATAGCCAACCTGCACGACTATTCTACATGAATGAGGTATATGAATGGTTATTCTCACATAGTATAACAGATGAGGAGCGACCATTAAATAAAGAAATTTATATTGGTCCACGTAATATACCTATGGCATATGGCCGCATGCAACGAAGAGGTCACTTAATTTCCCTGGGACAGAGAGAAGTATATGCACATAGTCACAAAGATGCCATTGAATTTACACATCACCAAGATAGTATCGCAAAAGCTGATAGTTTGAAGCATTTATTAAGATAAAGTAATAATATCAAATATTTTATCTCGGAATATAGCTAGACAGAAAAATCGTAGATCGAAGTTGGGATTAGTTCTAGCTTCTATCCGTTTTTTATGGTAGTTCTATACTCTATATATAGTACTTATTTAATTAAGTCTATAGCTTTATAGTATCACTCTCCTCTCCTCATCCTAGGATTTTATATCCAATTCACTTTTCTCCTCTCTCAATCCTCTAGTATCCTCTAGCATCCTCTTCATCACCCAATAAACAAAAAGACCTTGCAAGCATCTTACTCACAAGGTCTTCTCTCTTTAAAAAAAACGGCGGCTACCTACTCTCCCACGGGTGTGCAGTACCATCGGCGCGGACGGGCTTAACTTCTCTGTTCGGAATGGGAAGAGGTGGAACCCCGACACTATAACCACCTGAATATGGTGACAATATTGAACACTTTGTTCTGAACGATTAGCGTTGAGCGGTTAACGTTGAACGATTTTGTTCCATTTCTGAGATTTCGCTATTTCGCTAATCTCTAATCGCTCATCGTTAAATTAAGCTGACAGTATAAACAACCTGCAAGTCGATGCGAAAGCCTTTCGGGCAATTAGTAAGGCTCGGCTTTGATGTCACCATCTTTACACCTGCCTCCTATCAACGTCGT